>CALOEA010000013.1:0-14701 GCA_942492185.1 uncultured Alphaproteobacteria bacterium | reverse complement strand
TCGGCCAGCGAGGAACCGGCCAGCGGCGAGCCGCGCGGCAGCGCGTCGCCTGCGGCCCACCTTCGCTAGGGAGCGTTCACCAGGCTCGGCAGCCAGAGCGCGATCTGCGGCCAGGCGCACACCATCGCCAACCCCACGATCTGGAGCAGGATGAAGGGGATGAAGGCCGAGAAGATGTGCGGCAGGGTGATCTCCGGTGGTGCCACCCCCTTGAGGTAGAAGGCCGCTGGTCCGAAGGGCGGGCTCATGTAGGAGATCTGCATGTTCATGCAGAAGACGATGCCGAACCAGACCGGGTCATAGCCCAGCGCGGTCACCGCCGGCACGAAGATCGGCATGGTCAGCAGCAGGATGCCGATCCAGTCCATGAACATGCCGAGGACCACCAGGACGCCCATCATGATGGCGATGATCACCCAGGGCTCGACCTCCAGGCCGACGATGGCACCCTGCACGAACTTGGTGCCGCCCATCAGGTTGTAGACGCCGATCAGCATGTTGGCGCCGAAGGTCAGCCACAGCAGCATGCCGCAGGCCACCATGGTCTGGTGCAGCGCGCCGCGCACCATCGGCCAGTTCAGCTCGCGCCGCGCCCAGGCGGCCAGCAGCGAGCCGATCACCCCCATGCCGGCGGCCTCGCTGACCGAGGCGATGCCGGCGTAGATCGAGCCCATCACCGAGAGCGCCACGAAGATCGGCAGGATCAGGCCGCGGAGCAGCGCCAGCTTCTCGCTGAGCGGCAGGCTGCGCTCCTCGGCCGAGGGCGGCGGTCCGTAGTCCGGCCGCACCAGACAGACCACCACGATGTAGACCGTGTAGAGGCCGGCCAACAGCAGGCCGGGCATGATGGTCGCCAGAAAGAGATCGCCGATCGAGACGTTGGCGGTCAGGCCGTACATGATGAGCACGATGGAGGGTGGAATCATCGTGCCGAGCGAGCCGCCGGCGCAGATCGTGCCGATGGCGAGCTTGCTGTTGTAGCCGCGCGACAGCATCTGCGGCAGCGCCAGCAGGCCGAGCAGCACGATCTCGCCACCGATGATGCCGGTCATCGCCGCCATCAGAACCGCGACCATCATGGTCTGGATGGCCAAGCCGCCGGCCATGCGCCCGGAGAAGAGATACATTGCGCGGAAGAGGTCGCGCGCCACCCCCGAGCGCTCCAGCAGCGAGGCCATGAGGATGAACATCGGCACGGCGACGAAGGCGAACTCGGAGATCAGCGAGTAGGTGCGGCTGCCGATCAGCAGCAGGCTGTTCGGGCCGAAGTGCAGCAGGGCGGTCGCCACCGCGACGCTGGCGGTGACGAAGGCCAGCGGCAGTCCCATGACCAGAAGGACGAGGATCGCCCCGACCATGAGGAACGTTGCGGATTGAATGTCCATGGTCAGTCGAGCACTTGCGGCGGCGCTTCGTGCGCCAGCTCGACATCCTCGTCGCCGGGCAGGTCGATGCCGCGCCAGAGCTTGATGATGTGGTTGATCGCCTGCAGCAGCATGGCGATGGCGCCGAGGCCAAGGCCGGTCTTCAGCAGCACGGGCGTCGGCTGGTTCCAGGCCGAGCCCGAGGTCTCCATCTGCGACCAGGAGCGCGAGGCGATCAGCCAGCAGGCGTAGATGAAGATGAGGAGGTAGGAGATGATGATCACGTGGTTGACCAATTCCAAACGTCGGCGCCAGCGCGGCGAGAGCAGGCGCACCAGCACGTCGATGCGCACATGGGCGCCGCGGCGCATGGCATAGGTTCCGCCGAACACGAAGCCGAGGGCACAGAGCGCTACGGAGCTCTCATGCGCCCAGACGGTCGGTTGGTTGAAGAGGTATCGCGCGCAGACCTCGAAGCCGATCACCAGGACCGCGACAAGGTAGAGGTAGCTGACCTTCTCGCCGAGAAAGGTCGAGAGGCGATCCACGAAGGTGTCATTCGGCATGGTCAGGACGCTACTCCGGCATGGCGCTGGTAGCAAAAAAGCGAACCGCCCGGCGCGCCCCGGGAAGGGAGAGCGCCGGGCGGATCCAGTCGGCAACTAGTCGAGCAGCTTCAGTTCCTTGAGCCAGGCAACCTGCGACTCGTAGATCTTCTTGGCCATATCGCTCTTCTCGGCGTACTGCGCCCAGACCTTGGAGGCCTCGGTGCGGAACTTCTTCCGCTCCTCGGCGTTCCAGTCGATGATCTCGGCTCCCTCGGCCTCGGCAGCGCCGACGGCGGTGACATCGGCGACGGCGACGGTGTTGATCATGTCGTCGTTGAAGTCACGCACCGCCATCTCCAGCAGCGCCTTCTGGGAGTCGGACAGCGCATTCCAGCGGTCCATGTTCACCGAGACCTCGCCGGCCGGCATCGAGTGGATGCCCGGGTAGATCGGGTAGGGCGCGATCTTGTGGTAGCCCAGGTCCTGGTTCATCGAGAGCGTGCCCCAGTCGGTGCCGTCGATCACGCCGCGCTCGAGCGCCGAGAAGACCTCGGAGCCCGGCAGGGTGACGGGAGCGGCGCCGATGTTGCGGAAGAGGTCCGCCGAGGGCCCCTCCGGCATGCGCAGCTTGACACCGGCGAACTCGGCGACCGAGTGGACCGGCTTGCTGACGGGGATCGACTCGACGCCCCAGAAGACCGGGCCGACGTAGAAGAGGTTGTGCTGGGCGTAGAGCTCACGCGCCAGCTCCAGGCCGCCGCGGTAGTAGAACCACTGCTGCATCTGCTCCGGGCTCTCGTAGGCGGCGTTCAGATCGCCCAGGAGACCGAAGGCGGCGTCGCGGCCGGTGAAGTAGACCGAGGCCGAATGCTGGCCCTGAAGGATGTCGGCGCCGACCGCCTCCAGCGTCTCGTTGTAGGCCACCACGGCACCGGCGGGCAGCGGCTCGATCGTCAGCTCGCCGCCGCTGGCGGTGGTGACATTGTCGGCAAAGCGCTCGAACACCTGGTAGTTGATCGAGCCGGCGCCCCACAGCGCCTGGATCGTCCAGGTTTCCGCCGCCTTGGACGCCGCCGGCGCCAGGGCGATCACCGACGCAATGGCGCCGGCGCGTAGAATCTTCGTCATCTGCATGTGCGTTTCTCCATCTCCCGGGTGTGACGGTTTAGGTCCGCCGTTTGTCGCTGATTGGTATCTTAACTAGTATACTAGGCCAGCACTCACTTGCCAGCGCTTTCCGGCTCCGCAGGGCACTTCGGATGTCACGTCCCCGGCTGCCCAGTCAACTTGCAAGCGACCGCTGCAGGGCGTGACCGTTCGGCCGCAGCATCGAGCGAGTCAATTCCTCGACGAAGTCCATCAGCCGGTCGACCGCCTCGGCCGCGGCCTCGACGTCGCTCGCCGCCACCGCCCGCATGATCGCGGCGTGGTACTTGCCGCCCAGCGGCATGCGTTTGCTGACATAGAGGTAGTGGCTGTACCAGAAGCGGCGCGAGAGCGAATGCAGCGGCGCCAGGGCCTGCGCGGCGATGGGATTGTGCGCCGCCTCGATGATCAGGTCGTTGAAGGCCTTGTCGAAGCGCACGTAAGACGCCTCGTCGCCGGCGGCGGCTGCCCGCTCCATCTCATCGGCATACTGGCGGAACAGCGCGCGCTGCGTTTCGCTGGCGTGCTGCGCCGCGCGCCGGGCGACCAGCCGCTCAAGCTCGCGCCTCACCTCCAGCAGCATCAGCTCCTGCTCGACGTCGATCTCGGTGACCTGCAGGCCGCGCCGCGGCACGACCTTGACCAGGCCGTCGAGGGCCAGCCGCTTGACCGCTTCGCGCACCGGTGTCCGCCCGATCCCGAGCTGGCGGCCCAGTTCCTCCTCCGACAGCAGCAGGTTCGGCGGCAGCTCCAGCGTCACGATCATCTCTTCGAGCCGGCGATAGGCCTGCTCGGCAAGACTGGGGGGCGCCTGTGTCGTCTCCCTCTTCGCTCTGCTCACGGCTCATTCCCTTTTGCAACCCGGGTGCCCACGGCCGCCATCCGCGAGTCCCGGGAGTCTAGCGTGTCACCCCGCCTCTGCGTAGCGCCGACTAGTAGCCACCGGCGGCAGCCTTCTTCAGGCCATGGATCTGATGGCTCCAAGGCCCCTCATAGCCGCCCGACCAGTCGGGCGGCAGCTCGCAGCCTCTCGGATCGTGGCAGGAGAAGCGCGCCGCCTTGCCGCGTACGATCCGGCCCTGATAGTCGCTCGGGATCGGATTCGCGGTATAGGGCATCGAATCGGCCGAGCTGTAGACGTTCAGCAGCAGAGGCCGCATGCGGTCGGTCCTGTTCGCCGAGGAGCCGTGGATCACGCGGCAGTTGATCAGCACCGCGGCGCCGGCCGGACCGGTCAGCGACACGACATTCTCCTTCCAGCCGGCGGGCAGCTCGTCCTCCGGAATCTTCAGCGTCCACTTGCCGTCCTTGTCGTACATCGAGTGCATCGGCGGCTTGTGGCTGCCGCGGATGGCGAGCAGCGGCCCCTGCTCCTCGTCGCAGTCCTCCAGCAGCAGGCCAACGGTCACCGGGCTGTAGTCGGTGTGGGGCCACGCCGGGATATCCTGATGCCAGTCGAACTTGTGCCCGCCCTTGGGCCACTTGAAGTTCAGCTTCGAGTGGAAGAACTTCACGTCCGGCCCGCAGAGGTCGGCAGCCAAGTCAGCGGAGCGCGACTCCGAGGCAAAGGCCCAGAAGGTCTCGTGGTGCGAGACCGGGCTGGAGAGGCGGCGCAACCGCGGTGTCTGTGGCGAATGGCCCTCTTCCAGGACGAAGCGGCCGTCGTCCGCCGTCAGCCGGCGACTGGAATCGACCATCTCGTCCATCGCGTCGTGCAGCCGCTTCAGCCATGTCGCGTCGGCGATTCCCTCGACGACGCCCCAGCCCTCCTCGAAGAACTGCTCCCGCTGCGCCGGGCTCATGACCCGCGGCGGGTGCTTCAAGACATCCTGCATCAGCATGGCATTCCTCCTTCTGAAACGGGCCGGCTCAGGAGCCGCGATAGACCGGCTTCCGCTTCGCCAGCATCGCCTGATAGGCCTCTTTGTGATCGTCGGTCTGCAATACCAGGGCCTGCATCGCGGCCGCCATCTCGAGGCTGTCGTCCAGGCTCATCTGGTCGGCCTTGCGGATCAGACGCTTGGTCATGCGCAGGGCATGGGGCGGGTGGCGGGCGATGCGGCCGGCCAGCGCCCGCGCCTCCGACAGCAGCGCGTCGTGCGGCACGACGCGGCTGACGAGACCCTGGGCGAGCGCCTCCTCGGCGTTCAGGAAATCGCCAGTGAAGGTCATCTCGTAGGCGCGCGACAGGCCGACCACGCGGGGCAGGAACCAGGCGCCGCCGTCGCCGGAGACCAGCCCGACGCGCAGGAAGCTCTCGGCGAAGCTGGCCTTCTGCGAGGCGATGCGGATATCGCACATCAAGGCCAGGTCGCAGCCGGCGCCGACCGCCGCCCCGTTGACCGCGGCGATGGTCGGGCACTCGATGTCGTAGAGCGCCAGCGGGATCTTCTGGATGCCGTGGCGATACTTGCGCCGGGCCCGCCAGCCGGTCTCGTCGAAATGACCCTCGCGGCGCTGCATCTCCTTCAGGTTGCCGCCGGAGGAGAAGCCATCGCCGGCGCCGGTGACGATGACGCAGGCGACCGAGGGATCCTCGTTGATGCCGCCCACCGCCGCGACCAGCTCGGCGATCATCTCGTCGGCGATGGCGTTGCGGCTGTCCGGCTCGTTCAGCGTCAAGGTGACGATGGCCTCGTCGCGCTGGTAGAGAATCTTGTTGCCCACCGCTGAACTCCCTAGGTGTTGCGCGTCAGTGCCGGCCAGAGGGCGTCGCCGCCCCGGGCGGCGATCCGCCGGCCCAGCCACTGCTGCCAGAAGGTCTCGTTGCCGTAGTCCTCGCGCCAGGCCCACAGCCGGCGGGTGCCGAGATTGAGCGGCAGGTCGCGGGTGAAGCCGATGGCGCCATGCAACTGGTGTACCACGGCGGCGACGATGCCCGCGGCCTCGCTTGCGCGGGCCTTGGCGAGTGCGATCTCGAAGAGCGGAACGCTGTCGCCGCTGCCGGCTGCGGCCGCGGCCTCGACGGCGATCCCCGCCGCCGCGCATTCGCCCGCCGCGCGCACCAACGCATGCTGTACCGCCTGGAAGCGGTTCAGCGGCCGACCGAACTGCTCGCGCTCGGCGACGTGAGCGGCGGCCATGGCAACCACCCGCTCCATCGCGCCGCTAAGCTGGGCGGCGCGCAGCAGTGCGGCGAGCGCAAAGACCTCCTCCGCCGAGCGGCCGGCCGGTAGCGCCCCCTCCGCGAGCGCCGCCGCCCCCGCCGACAGGACTCCCCGCGGCTCGTCGGCGAGCGTCGCCGCCGCCGCCTCTGCCGCGTCGCCCGGGAGGAGGCGGAAGCCATCCTCGCGCAGCGCGACGATATGATCGGTGCGGCCGAGCCAGGGGCCGCGCGGCAGCGATTCGAAGGACAGCGCCAGGCTGCCGGCCGGCGGCGTCACCCCGGCGACGGCCAGCAGCGCGCCGGCCAGCAGGGTTTCGCCCAGCGGCAGCGGCGCGAAGGCGGCGCCGCACAACCGCAGCACCTCCACGGCGTCGGCCAGGTCGCCGCCGGCACCGCCGGCCGCTTCCGGAACCAGCAGCAACGGCAGCCCCAACTCCTCGAGCGCCGCCCAAAGCGCCGGCGGCGGCGCGCCGCCGTCCCAGGCCTGCACCGTCTCCAGCGCGCACTGCTGCTCCAGCAGGCGGCGCAGGCTCTCGCCCAGGAGATCGCGCATCTCGCTCACTGCAGGGCCCTCGCCGCCAAGCCGCGCAGGATCTCCGTCGTCCCGCCACGAATGGTGAAGGAAGGCGCATGCAGGATGGCGTCGGCCAGCACCCGCTCGAAGGCCTCGTCGGAGGCCAGCGAGGGCATGGCGACGACGACGGCGCGCGCGATCTCCGGCACCGACTGCTCGTGCGCGGTGCCGAGGTCCTTCACCAGCGCCGCCTCCGCAGCCGGCGAACGGCCGGCAGCGATCATGCCGGCGACCGAGCGCGAGAGATGGCGCAGCGCCGAGAGGTGCGACGCCAGGCGCCCGAGCGCGACGGCGGCATGGCGGTCGGGCTCCGGGCCCACCGCGTCGACCAGGCGGCGCAGCAGGTCATAGCAACTCATCAGGCGGTCGGGGCCGCTGCGCTCAAGCGCCAGTTCGTCGGTCACCACCTGCCAGCCGCGGCCCACCTCGCCGATCACCCAGTCGTCGGCGACGAAGCAGCCGTCGAAATGAACCTCGTTGAACTCGTGCTTGTCCGCCATGTTGCGGATCGGCGTGATGGATACCGCCGGGTCGGGCAGCTTGACGATGAACTGGGTCAGCCCGGCACGGCGGTCCTGCGCCACCGGCGCGGTGCGTGCCAGGACGTTCATGAACTCCGCCTGATGGGCATTGGTGGTCCAGATCTTGGCGCCCTCGATCCGCCAGCCGCCCTCCACCCGGCTCGCCGCCGTCCGGACCGACCCGAGATCGGAGCCGGAGTTGGGCTCGCTCATGCCCAGCGCGAAGCAGATCTCGCCGCGCGCGATGCCCGGCAGCACGGCCTGCTTCACCGTCTCGCTGCCGAACTTCAGGATCTGCGGGCCGACCTGGCGGTCGGCCATCCAGTGCGCCGACACCGGGGCGCCGCCGGCGAGCAACTCCTCGCTCACCACATACTGCTCGAGGACCGAGCGCTCGCCGCCGCCGAAGGCCTTCGGCCAGGTCATGCCGATCCAGCCCCGTTCGGCACACTTGCGGCTGAAGCCCCGATCGAAGGCGATCCAGGAATTCGGCCGCGGCTCGAACCGGCCGGCGGTGCGCTCCGCCGCCAGGAAGACCCGCACCTCGTCGCGCAGGGCGGCCAGCTTCGGCGAGAGCGCGATCCAGTCGAAGTCGAGCGCCATCGTGCCCTCCTCAGCCCGCCGGGGCGCGTTCGGCGCGGCGCAGCGCATCGAGCCGGCGCAGCTCGGCGCGCATGATCTTGCCGGTCGCGGTCATCGGCAGCGATTCGACGAACTCGACCTCGCGCGGATACTCGTGGCGCGCCAGGCGCCGCTTGACGTGCTCCTGCAGCTCGGCGGCCAGGGCCGCGTCGGCGCGTGCCCCGGCGGCCGGGACGACGAAGGCCTTCACCGCCTCCTGCCGCTGCGGGTCGGGCACGCCGATCACCGCCACCAGCGCGACGGCGGGATGGCGCAGCAGCACCTCCTCGACCTCGCTCGGCCCGATGCGGTAGCCGGCCGAGAGAATGAGGTCGTCGCCGCGGCTGTGGAACCAGAAGTAGCCCTCCTCGTCCATCGAGCCGATGTCGCCGGTCAGCATCCAGTCGCCGGCGAACTTCCGCGCCGTGGCCGCGGGGTCATTCCAGTAGCCCAGCATCATCAGCGGATCGGGCCGGCGGATGGCGATCTGCCCCTGCTCGCCCGGCGGCAGCTCCCGGCCGTCATCGTCGACGATGGCGACCCGGTGACCGGGCGCCGGCCGCCCCAGCGAGCCGGGCTTCACCGTCATGACCTGCTGGTTGTTCACCAGCACCATGTTGCACTCGGTCTGGCCGAAGACGACGTTGATGCCGACGCCGAGATTGCGCCGCGACCAGTCCATCAGCTCCGCCCCGACCGCCTCGCTGCCGCTGGTGATCGACCGGAGCCGCGCGCCGAAGCGGGTCGGATCCGGCAGCTGTCGCAGCATCTTCAGCATGGTCGGCGTCAACAGGGCATTGCGCACCTCGTGCCGGGCCAGCGCCGTCAGCACCTCCTCGCCATCGAAGCCGCGCGAGCGGAAGGCGAGGACCGGCACCGCGTGGTACCAGGACGCGAAGAGCACGTTGGTCATGCCGGCCATCCAGGACCAGTCGGCCGGCGACCAGGCGAGGTCGCCGGGCTGCGGAAAGAACTCGTTGGCGAACTCGACGGCGGGCAAGAGGCCGAGAATCGACGCATGGCCCTTCAGCACGCCCTTGGGCTGGCCGGTGGTCCCCGAGGTGTAGTTCATGTAGGCCGGCGTATCGGGCGCCATCTGCAGGGCGGCGAAGCTGTCGGCGGCGGCTTCCAGCGTGCGCGGCAACGACGCGGCGCCGCTCTCCTCGCCATCTACCAGCCAGATGTGCCGGAGCGCCGGCAGGCGGTCGCGCAGCGGCGCGACCTTGGCGTAGCCGTCGCGATCGGTGACCAGGACGGCGGCGCCGCTGTCGCCCAGTCGCGACACCAGCGCCTCGTCGCCGAACAGGCGCGATAGCGGCAGCGAGATCATCCCGGCCTTCCAGGCGCCGAGGTGCACCATCGGCACCTCCGGGTCCTGGCCGAGCAGCAGCGCCACGCGCTCGCCGGGCTGCAGGCCGCTGGCCTGCAGCAGGTTGGCGATGCGATTCGAGGCCCTGGCCATCTCCAGGAAGGAATAGCGCCGCACGCTGCCGTCGGCCTGCTGGTGGATCAGCGCGACCCGGGTGGCGTCCCCGGCATGGCGGTCGCAGACCAGCGTGGCGATGTTGAAGCGCTCGGGGATCTGCCAGCGGAAAGCGCCGTAGACGGCGTCGTAGGTCGCCGCGCGCGGAATCGTCATCATGTCCGACGACCCGCGACACACTCCTTGCGAAAGACCTGACTGTCCCGCCGCACCCGCATCTCCTCGTCGTTTCCCCTGCCCCGATTTCCGGAGCACTGCCAGACTGCGGTCATTCGCCCGCCGCGTTCCTGGCCATCTCGTTGGCTGTTCTTCCGGCACCCGCCGGACGGCCGGGCCGGCCGCAGGCAAGCGTCGCGCCCGGCAGGTTACCCGGCGGCCGCTTGACCGAGAACTAATGTACCACGTAGTATACTACAACGCCGCAACGAACGGCAAGCCCGGAGGACGTCATGCAGCTCACCGCCTCGCAGCGGGACGAGTACGAGGACCGTGGGTTCCTCGTCTTTCCCAATCATCTCACCGAATCCGAAATCGCCCTGGCGCGCGGCGACCTCGACCGGGTGGCCACCCTGTCCGACGACGCCATCGTCCGCGAGAAGAACGGCGCGTTGCGCACCGTCTTCCGCATGCACGACGAGGATAGCCCCACCGTCTCCCCGCCCTTCCACGCCATGGCGCGCCTGCCGCGCCTGCTCGGCCCGGCCCGGGGCGTCCTGCGCGACGACGACCTCTACATCCACCATTCCAAGCTCAACCTGAAGCAGGCGATCGACGGCGCGATCTGGCAGTGGCACCAGGATTTTGGCTACTGGCGCATCGACGGCGTGCAGGAACCGCGCATGACCACCTTCCTGGTGATGCTGAACGCCGCCACGGAGATGAGCGGCTGCCTCTATTTCCTGCCGGGGTCGCATCGCAAGGGTCGCATCGACCCGGTGCTGGACGAGACCTCGACCTCCTACAAGCTGTGGAAGGTGCCGACCCCCCGGATGATCGAGCTGATGGAGGAGCTGGGCGACCCCGTGCCGATCGTCGGCGGGCCGGGGACCGCCGTGCTGTTCCACCCCAACATCCTGCATGGCTCGGGCCACAACATGTCCCGCTACCACCGCTGGCACATGTATTTCGTGTACAACAGCCTGAGCAACAAGGCGCTGCCGGTGGAGAACCCGCGCCCGGAGTACGTCTGCTCCCGCCTCTTCAAACGGCTGGACATGCTGGACGACGACGCGATCCTCGCCACCGCGCGACAGAAAACGCCGCAGGCCGCATCGGCCTGAGACGACGCGCCGCTTCGAACCAGCTTCACGAACGGCAACCGGGGCGCGCGAATCGCATGGCCGCTTTGCGTAGAGAGGCGAGAAATTCGCCAACCGTGAGGATTTTGCTCTTGAAAATTCGCCACCTGCGATCAATTATTTTCCGGTACGACGAGCTCGTCGATACCCGCTCCGGTCGGACCGCCGACTGACCGGTGCAAGCCTAAGCGAGACAGGGCCGATCGTCCCCCACGATCGGCCCTGTTGCTTTGGCCAGGCCCTCTCCCCAACCGCCCTGTGGCCAGCGCAAAGCCATCGACCGGCTTTTGTCGCGAAAAGGCTGCGACCCCGGCGTCGGGGTTGCTAGGCTCCGACCGGTGCGCGCCGACGCGCCGGCCGAGGGGGAATCACCAACGATGCGTCTTGCCGATATCCTGCCGCAGGTGCAGCCGGCCCTGGCCGGCTTTCTCGATTGGCTCGATGGACGGCCGCCGGCCTCGCAGGGCGCCACGGCAGGGCTGGAGGACCTCGCGCGCCGCTACGGCGAAATCAAGAGCCGCGCGGGGCGGGCGGCGGTGGCGACCCGCATGGGCCTGCAGGAAGCGGAACTCGGCGTCTTCGACACCGCGCTGCGCGAAGCCACCCGCCGCCTGGAGCGGCTGCCGCCGGACGCCCCGGGCTTCGAGACGCGGAACGCCATCATCGCCGCGCTGCGCCTGCTCTCCTGGCTCGAGACCGTCGCCCAGCGCGCGCCGGACTACCGGCTGGTCCTGACCCTGCCGGACCAGAGCAACGAGGAGATCGGCCGCAAGCAGGTCCGCGCGCTGGAGCTGATCCTGCGCAGCCTCATCACCGCGCACTACGAGGAACAGCCGAAGCTGATCGAGCGGCTAAAGGAACTGCTGTCGGAAAAGGTAGTGCAGCAGTGGCTCGCGGCGGCCGACCGCGGCGACGTGCTCTCCGGCACCTCTTTCAGCGAGCTCGCGAGCCTCTTCGTCAGCCAGCAGGAGTTTGCCAGCTACGAGCCGCTGTACCGCGAGACGCCCTTTCTCTCGCTCCTGCGCGAGAAGCGGCAGACCATCCGCAACTACCTCGACGACGTCCGCCGCGTCCGCAATCTGCTGGCGCACAACAAGCGGGTGACGCCGCTCACGGTACAGCTGCTCTCGCTCTACTACGAGGAGCTGGTGGAGCCCTTGCAGGAGGCCTTCGATCGCGGCAGCACGACGGTCAACCCGGACCTCTATCTCGACGTCGATGCCGAGGAACTGGAAGGCTATTTCAGCCGTCTCTCCGACGACATGCAGCAGGTGCGCGACGACATTGGCGAGCTGCGCGCCGAACTTACCGGCCGGCTGGACCGGATCGACGCCGACACCGGCGAGATCAAGGCCGACACCGGAGAGATCAAGGCCGCCAGCGCCCGCATCGAGGGCGGCACGCGCGCCGCCAATCGCAAGCTCCTGCTGGTCGCCGGCGGTGTCCTGCTGGTGGCATTGCTGGCCGGCGGCGGCCTCTGGCTGGGCCTGGGCACCAAGGAGACCACCGACCGCATCGCCGAAACCACCGAGAAGACCAACGCGACGGTGGAGGAGATGGCCGCGGGTCTGAAGGCCTTGGCCAACATCGGCGGCCTCGTGGCCGACCCGAAGACGCCGGCCGAGTTCTACCATAACGCACGCCTGCTGGCGCAGCGGGGCGAGAGCGACCGGGCGCTGGAGAACTACCGGCAACTCTTCACCTTCGACCTGCCCTACGCCGACCCCGTCCTCGACCTGGTCACCCTGCTGAAGGCCAAGTACGGCGAGAGCGGCGCCGCCGCGGCTCTGGAAGAGGTGCTGCCGGACGCGGTGAACCCGCGGCTGCTGACCTTCGCCCGCCTGGCGGCCGGCGGCGAGACGCCGATGGCCGCGGCGCGGCGGCTGGAAAGCACGCTCGACCCCTACCCGCCGGAACTCTGGCTGACGGTCGAGGGCCTGATGGCGATGCCCTACAAGGAGTTCTCCTTCGGGCTGCGCAAGCTGGCGCTGACCTATATGAACGAGGTGCAGCGCGGGCTCGCCGACGGCAGCCTCGCCGCCTACTACCTCGACCAGATCCGCGTCGAAGCGATCCGCCAGCAGCTCTCCGGCTACATGCGGCAGTTTCCGGACGGCGTCATGGAGGCCTACGATCGGCCGCTGGTCGCCGACTGGGAGCGCTATGACTGGATCGGCGGCGAGAAGCTGATACGCATCATCTTCATGTGGAATCCGGCGGCGGCGGCGCAGAACCGCGCCGAGCCGGCGGAACTCTGGGTGCGCTTCATCGGGCAGGCCCCGCCCTGGGACCAGCCCTTCAACATCTTCGACCCCGAAACGGCCGTGTTGCTGCAGAAGGCCAGCTACCCTCCCGACATGACGGTTCCGCCGGACCTCGACAAGATGATGCGCGACCTGGCACGCGACCAGAACCCCATGGCCTCGCAGTTCCCCCTGCCGCGGCCCGATGGCCCCTACCAGCTGGCCGAGATCCGCTTCACCGAGGTCGGGCGCTTCAAGCGGCACCTCTGCCTGGCCGTGCCCAACGACGACGGCGAAGGCGAGGTCGAGTACCGCCCGCTCAGCGACTGCGCAGCTCAGTAGGCCGTAGCAGGAGCCGAGCCAGCGGCCGCGGTAGCACCGCGACGGGATCGGGTGGCGCCAGCACCAGCCAGCCGCGCCAGACGGCGAGGAGCCACAGCGGCGAGGCCACGGCCAGGACCGCGACGGCGGTGTGATAGGGCAACACCGCCCAACAGCCGAGCAGCGCCGCCTTCAGCGGCCAGCGCAAGGCGGCCGGCGTCGGCCAGGCCGGCGTCGCCGCGGCGATGAGGTAGAGCAGAGGCGGCAGCAGCAGGTAGAGGTCGTAGTCCTTCACCCGGGGCAACAGCAGGATGCCCAGCAGCAGCCCCAGTGCCAGGCGCACCCGGCGGTCGAAGCCACCCTCGCCGGCATGGCGCGCCCGCACCGCCAGCCAGGCCAGGGCCGAGAGCAGCAGCAGGGCGACCAGCCAGAGGCCGCGCCCGAACCACTCCGCCGCCGGCGACAGGTCGCGCGCGCCGGTGAGGGCCTCGAGGAGATCGAAGCCCAGGGTCGCGATGCCGCCGCCGAGGTCGACCAGCTGCCGGTGGATATCGAAGTTCGCGACATAGGCGGCGAAGGGCACGGGCGCGCGCCACCAGTCCAGCCCGTAGAGCAGCAGCAGCGCCGCGACCGTCCCGCCCGCCCACAGCAGGCCGCGGCGGCCGACGGTCAGCGGCAGCAGCAGCAGGAGGCTGAGCAGGATCCACTTGAAGCTGGCCGCCACCGCCAGCGCCAGGACGAAGGGCCAGACGCGCGGCGTCGGCGCCAGCAGCAGCGCGGCCCCCAGCAGCAAGAGGGCATAGAGGACGACCGCGACATTGCCGAAGATCGCCCAGTTGCAGAGCGCCGCCGGGGCGCACAGCAGATAGAGCGGCAGCGCCGCCGCCGGACGCAGCGCCGGCAGGAACAGCCGGCGGGCGATCAGGGCGATGGTCAGCACCGCGCTGGCGGAGATCGCCAGGAGGAGCCGGCTGGCCGGCGCCAGGCCGTCGGGCCGCAGGACGGCGAAGAGATCGAGGATCGCCGGCGGGTAGACGAAACGGAACCGCAGATCTCCGCAGCCCGGGGGATAGACGCCGCCATAGGGGTCGAGCCCCTGGGTCCATGCGAGTGCGGAACAGTAGTAGATGCGGTGGTCGATCGGGATCGCCCCCGGCTGCAGCGCCGCCGCCAGCGCCGGCCAGGCCTGCAGCAGGCCGAGAGCGAACAGCCCCAGCAACGGCAGCAGCCCCATCCAGCGGACGATCTCGCTCTCGCCTGCCTCGGCGCGTTCCTGCGGCACCCATCTCTCCCGAAGTCCCGCCGCCATGATCCGGCCTGCACCGGGGAGGGGCAAGGCAGGCGCCGGCACGAAGGCGAAGTTCCCGCCGTCTTTTGCCTTCCGCGCGTGTCGCAGGCTAGGCGAAGATGGCCGGGATCGCCGCCTTGGAGGTGCCATGCGTCCGCTTGTCCCGACCTCTCGCGCTGCTCTGCCTG
>CALOEA010000012.1:0-68040 GCA_942492185.1 uncultured Alphaproteobacteria bacterium | reverse complement strand
TCACACCTTTGGGGGCTCATATTGTATCATTTCCTGGCCCAGGTTACAAGCCAGCATCAAAACAGAGTTAGTATGTGACAGGTTTCTCAGGGAACCTGGTCATTCTAAGACCCAATCAAGCTGAAGTTTACTGTTTTTTTGAATGGAGTTTATCAAAGATCTCACTCATCTTTTTAGGAGGAGTGGTCATACGTGAAGCAAAATAAACAGCGCCTGCAGCTTTCAAGGGATCGGCTACTTCACTTTTATAAGAGGGAAGTAAACGCAATAATTGGGATTTTGGCCAACGCTTCTACCGACTTGATGGAGTGAATCGTTTTAACCGCATCCACGCCCTGCATATCGATATCCAAAATGATTGTAGAAGCATCCTTAGACCTCAAATACTCAGCAGCTTTGTCAAGTGACTGAGTCTCAAGAATAGAATAACCTTTTAACATAAACTGGCTTTTGTACATTCGCAATGCCGAACGATCCTCTCTGATCATTAAAATCCAGGTCTTGCTTGATTCATTCTCTTTTTGTTCATTTAAAGATTTTGTAATCAGAACTTCTAGGGCTTTTCGTATCTGGGGATGCAAGTTTAAGAACTCTACCCCCATTCCGACAGAAAATTCGGATTGCCGGATCAACCCTTCAATTTGGATGACTCGATCAAACAAAAAGAACTTGAGGTTGCATCGGCTTCACACCTTATGAGGCCGACCCGTATAAATATACATGCCCCCCACACTCAAGTTAATGGACTTGCCTATGTATTTATCATCTATTTTAACTTCTTGTTTGAAATTGATCCAGTCGTATTCTCGATGGATCATCGAACCTTTGGCTTCCCCTTCAGTTTGAAGCTGAGCATGAACGACCTCAGGTGACTCGCCGATCTGGATCGCATCACGAACGACTGAAACCAAAGGAGCCATATTGGATTTGGGAATATGATCATAGGCCCCGGCCTTAACTAATTTCACTGCAGAAGCGATCGTTTCATCCTTACTAATCACGATAACGGGAACATTCTCGTTTAACTGACGCATCTTGGTCAGAACATGATAACCATTTACATCCGACAGATCTAACGCCAATATCACTGCAGACGGAGCCTGGTGATGAAAATTCTGGACTGCTTCTTTTCCCCCGGAACAGGTCTCAACCATAAAACCGTTTTGTATCAACATGTTTGCAATAACAGAGCACAACATGGGGTTACTTTCAACCACCAAAACTTTCATAACTTGCTCTAGTTACATTGGGGAAAACAAAATATACCACAATTTTATCTGGAAACCTCTTATTGAAAACAAAAATCTTCAGACCCGTTTTTTATTAAAGGAACTCTTACGGAAAAAAACAAAAATATTCAATGTTAAAATTTGTAAGATAAAACCATCCATTCACTGATTTCACATGCACACCGCCAAGCAAAGTGAATGATTACTCCGTTTATTTTCTTTTTCTTGAGAAAAAGCTAATAATAAAAGACAGGATCTTATTTTTCTTACAAAAAATGTTGCGAACCGTGTCTTTCGCCTTTATAATCGCCATTTGTTACATGACGAAAAGGGTCAAACCTGTCAAATTGGGAAGGAGATAAGAATGTCACAAGCACTTGGAATCAGGAAATACGACTATGTTGAATTTTATGTCGGCTCTGCCAAAATGGTTGCCTTTTGGTACGCCAAAGCATTGGGCCTGGAGATCACGGGTTATCTGGGTCCGGAAACAGGCGTAAGAGATCGCGTCTCTTACTATCTCACATCCAGGAGATCTCAAGTTTGTTATCACTTCCCCCGTCCAGCCCAACTGTTTTGACGTGTATGAGTTTATTCAAAAGCATGGGGATGGCGTCAAACGCTGGTCGATTGAGGTGGAGAACGTTCAGGCCGCTTTTGACTATACGGTTTCCAATGGCGCAGTCAAGGTAAAAGAGGTCACAAAATACGAGAACCGCTTCGACTCCGTCGAAGGAAGCGGCCATCCGCATTTTCGACGACTCTGAAATCGTCTTTGTGAACCGTGACCATTATAATCATATCTTCAGACCTGGTTTCGATAAACCCTTTCAGAAAATAAATATTGAAAGTGAAGAGACTGGCATCTATGGTATCGATCACATTGTGGGAAACGTTCGTGAAAACGAAATGGACGTGTGAGCAGAGTATTTTAATAAAACCATGGGTTTCAGAACTTTCGTAGATTTCAAGCCCGGAGATATCGGCACCAAGTATTCTGCGCTTCTTTCAAAAGTTGTCAGATCGGAAGACTTCAAAATAAAGAATCAATCAACGAGCCCTATAAAGGTCTCAGGAAATCTCAGATTGAGGAATACCTCGAGCACTACTATGGGTCAGGTATTCAGCACATCGCGATCCAAACCAAAACATAGTCAAAACCATCGCAGCGCTGAGGAAAAATGGTGTCGAGTTTCTAAATATTCCAGACACGTACTACGACATGCTCCGAAACAGAAAAGATCTCAAGATCGAAGAAAACATCGATGACTTACAGGCCGAACAAATTCTTTGTGATCAGGAATCTACAGGTTACCTGTTGCAACTGTTCACCAAGCCCATCGGGGATCGTCCTACTTTTTTCTTTGAGTTTATTCAACGCAAAGGAGGAGCCAGCGGGTTTGGCAAAGGAAATTTTTCCAATCCCTGTTTGAATCCATCGAACTTGATCAAGCCATCCGGGGAAATTTAGTATAAGGAACGTTTTAGAAAGCCCGGGTCCATGGGACTCATGGTTTCATGTTGCCCGGCAGGAAATATTCCTCCAAGTAGATGGTTTCCTTCAACAGGAACTTGAATACCTATAAAAAGATGTTAAACTCACCAAAAGCTTAGAAACCTTAACAATAGGCCCCAACATTTCAAAGAGGACACCCTATGCCGTTTTACCTAAACGAGAAATCCCCAAAGTTAAACATACGACCTTTTACAACCTGATGGTAAAGTCTCTTTACCGTGAGGAATTAGTATGAGTATTGGTTTCTCAGGCGTTTACTCCAATGTCTATCATCACCACGTTCTTCCTACTGCATTAGAATCCTTGAAGGAAATCAGAGATCCACCCAGTCGGAAGTGGGAAGGAGCACCCCTTTCCAATCTCCACTTCTCCACGAGCAACAAAAAAGGAGGGGTATTTTATTGAAAGTCGCATAACCTATCTGGCCAATGCACATTGCAGAATCTCATGTGCCCATGTGACACGCGACACAGACAAATTCTACCGCAACGCATGGGCAGCAGAATATGTATTTATCCATCGAGGGACCGGCGTTCTGCTCAGCCAATACGGAAGCAATGCTTTTGGACCTGGCGACAGATTATTATTCCCAAGGCTACGACCTACCAACTCAAATTTGAGTCTTATGACGACACCAAAATCTTGATCGCTGAATCAAACACACCCTTTGATATTCCCAACCATTTCCGCAACGAATACGGCCAGATGGCAGAACACGCTCCGTACTGCGAACGGGATATTCGTCCACCCAAATACATGCCTCCTAATCTTGAAACGGGAACATTCGATCATTGTCATAGCGCGGACCGTTTTTTGAGCATGTTACACCCAGCCATCCTTTTGATGTGGTGGGTTGGGATGGATAATTATATCCCTATTGTTTTAACATTATAACTATCATGCCAAAAAGTGGGAAGAATTCACCTTCCCCCTCCTGCTCACCTCTGGCTTTTAAAACCGGGAGATTTATCATCTGCAACTTTGTACCCCGCCCCTATGATTTCCATGAAGCTGCTGTTCCGGCTCCCCTATTTCCATTCCAACATCGACTCCGATGAGGTGCTTTATTATGTTAAGGGCAACTTCATGTCCAGAAAGGGCGTCAGCGAAGGATCGATCCTCTTGACCCTGGAGGAATTCCGCACGGTCCCCAGCCTGGAAGAACCGAGGATTCAGTTGGGGCCACCTTTACAGATGAATGCGCAGTCATGATTGACACGTTCTCCCGCTTTTCCCTACAGGCCATGCCAGAGAATGTCGATAAACCCACCCCAATCCTGGCTTGAAACATTAGGAAAGAGGCACTGAATCCAAATTGCTGAAAAAAAGCCCTTTACGATCAGGTTCATTTTTGGTACACCCATATGTTGAATGAAAAAAAGAATAATTGACTGAATTTTATTAAAGAATTGAATAAGGAACGCCACATGATCAAAATACCTGAATTCGTACAAAACCTAGTCCCTTATAAGGCCGGAAAACCCATCCAGGAGCTGGCTCGAGAAAGAAACCTGTCCAGGATCGTCAAATTAGCTTCCAACGAGAACCCCTCCCCCTCGGCCCCTCACCTCTGGCCATGAAAGCCATTAGCCGTTCTATAGCTCAGATGCACATATACACGGACCCACTCTCCCATGAATTAGTCCATGCGATTGCCACCAAAATACCAAGTTCAAGCCAACCACGTTATCTGTGGCCATGGGACCGACTCATTACTCGCATATATAGTAAGTGCATTCTCAATGAAGAAGATGAAATTTTAACTTCAGAAGGTACCTTTATCGGGATTTATGTGTCCATTCGCAAGTTTGGTCGGAAGTTGAATCACGATCCCCCAAAACAACTACGCATTGATCTTGACGCGATTGCAAAGGCGATTACCGACAAAACAGTGAAGATTTACCTATGCCATCCCCAACAACCCAACAGGTACCATGTTTGAAAAAAAAGCGATTTGAAGCCTTCATGGAAAAAGTACCAAACCATATCATGGTTATTCTTGACGAGGCCTACACCACCTATGCAGATTCAAACCCCAATTACCCCAATGGTGTACGCTATGATTATGAAAGTATGGTCGTAACCAGAACTTTTCAAAGGCTTACGGACTCGGAGGTATTCGAGTCGGTTTTGCTGGTAGGTCCAGACTAAAGTGATTGAATCTCTTTACAAGGTAAAACTCCATTTGAACCCAACTTTCTTGGCACAGCAGGCTGCAACAGCAGCACTTGATGATGACCAATTTCTTGCAGGAAACGGTTGAGCTAAATAGTCAATCCCTGGATATGCTCAAAAAGACCTTGTAAGACTGGGATTTGCGTCAAGCAGATTGAATCCGCTGCCAATTTCATCCTAGTCCTGCTTCCAACTGAATCCATTGCGGCTGAATTCACTGAGGAATGTTTGAACCGTGGCAAACTTATTCTACGACATGTCAAAGCATTTGGAGTCCCCAACGGAGTTCGGATTAATTACAGGAACTTTGGACGAAACTGCTGTCTGCAATTGAGGTAATGGGTGAAGCCTACTCGATTTGGTCTCTAAAAACGACCCATTTCCGTTAATCGGAGTGAGTCGTACTGAGCTCCTGACTCTTAGCAACCAAGAGAACTTTTTAGATATACTCTATTGTGTTTTCGAACCGTCAAAAAAGATACTCTACCAGTGGCCCTGTTTACTAATTCAATCCGAAACGTATTCCGTGGTCCTAAAAATCCTGTTATCCTGTTACGAAACAATTTCACTTGTGGTTAGATCAAATCTGGACGTTTAAATAAAGGGAACACATGAAACTCGTTTCTTATCAAAGTGACACTCAACGGGTAGGAATATGGCATGAAGGTAAGGTCTATGATTTGGCACAGACCGCCTAGTCTTCTGGCCTTCACTTTGCCATCCACTATGCTGAGAGCTCCTTCAACTGGAGGAGCATAGAATGCAAACCGCACGTCGTGTCTTTGAAAATATCCTGGATGGAAAGATAGGAGACCTTGCCATCGAAGTGTTGCACAACTTCGCGCCGGTTCCCAATCCACCTTCGTGCCGTGATGCATATGCCTTTCGTCAGCATGTATCAACCGCCCGCGAGAATCGAGGGGACTGGAAATGATCTAGGAATTGATCAATTTCCTTGTCTTCTATTTCACCAATCATGCCATGCTGTTTTTGGACGGACATATTCCCCTGGAGAAGGATCATTTCCTTCAAATGCTGGATTTCGAATTGGAAGTAGCTACAGTGATTGGAAAACGGGGTAAGAACATATTGTCGCAAGGGACGCTGATTCCTATATTGCGGGATTCACGATTATGAACGATCTGTCGGCCCGGCAACTTCAAATGGAGGAAATGGAACTTGAATGTAGATCCAGCAAGAGGTAAAAGACTTCGCTACCGTGCTCGGACCATGGCTGGTTACGGTGAACTTGAGTGAGTATGTATCAGGAGCCCTTCAGGAACAAAATACGACCTACCTATGCAGGCTCTCACGGCAGAGTCTCGAGTTTCTTTCGGGAATATGAAGGATCTGAACTGGTCCTTCGCTGAGATAATTGAAAGGGCATCGTACGGAGTGGAGCTTGATCCTGGCGATGTAATTGGATCGGGAGCTGTTGGAACCGGATGTTTTCTGGAGTTAAATGGAACTTGGGCACTGGGTAAGCCAAGGAACGGTGAAACCCACCATCCGGTCTGGCTCCAGGATGCTGATCACATTGAGCTACGGATTGACGGCCTCGGCACCCTGAGTAACCCGAAGACGTTCTTATTTCCAGAGTTTCTTCCATCTGGCCAAGAAAAAATCAGGTCAAGGGAGAATTCACTTTGAACCATGAGAACACCGGTTTTGTGACCATTGACCGGCAAAGCATCGTACAAGAAAACTACAAGTTGCTGTCCGCAGGGGTAAGCCCACGCCCCATAGCCTTGGTTTCAACCCTTTCAAAGGATGGCATGCCTAACCTTTCACCCTTTTCCTTCTTCAACGCTTTTGGAATAAATCCTCCAGTCATTGGGTTTTCTCCCACCTTACGTGGGCGCGATAGTAAACCTTAAAGACACGTTGAGGAATCTGCAAGAAGTCCCTGAGTGTGTCGTTCAATGTGTACCTTATGCCCTGGTTCAACAGTCAAGCCTTGCCTCAGCCGAATATCCACGTGGAGTTGACAGAGTTCATTAAAAGCGGCTTGACCCCTATAGATTCGGAATCCATTACCCCAAAAAGGGTCAAAGAATCACCTTTCCAAATGGAATGCAAAGTCATGCAAGGGCATCATCAACGCCAACTGCACCAAGGACGCCACCGATCCGGCGCAGAAGGCCGCCAAGGGCCGCTGGGTGAAAGCCACGAGGACGTCGTGCTGACCTTCCCGAAGGAGAAGCCGACGGTCACCGCCGTCAGGCCGGCCGCCGGAAGCGCCCGCGTCCGGCGCGCAGTGCCAGGACCGAGGCGAGCGCCAGGGAGGCGGCCAGCAGCAGCAACGCGATAGCCGCCCAGGCGGTCGAACAGCAGGCCGGCGATCCAGGGCCAGGAAGCCGAAAGCAGCCCCAGGCGGTGAAGACCCGGCCGTAGAGCCGGACCGCCGCGACCGCGCCGTAGAGACGCACGATCGCCACCGGATAGAGCGGCGATCGTGGCTCCGTAGGCCAGGCCGGTCAGGCCAAGACCGGCGATCACCGCCTCCCCGGCCGGCGCCAGCGCGAGCAGCAGGAGCGCCGCGGCCGCCAGGAGCGGCAGGGCCGCGAGCACCAGCAGGACCCCGGCCGCGTCGAGCAGCAGCCCGCCCAGCAGCCCGCCCAGCATGTTGGCGCCGGCGATGATCGTCGGTGCCGCCAGCGCGGCCTCTTCCGGCAGCCCCGCATCGCGGGCAATTCCCGTGGCATGGCCGATCGCCATCAGCCCGGCGGCGACCGCGAGGCCGAAGGTCGCCCAGAGGAGGCCTCAGTCCCGGTGCCGCCTGCGGTCCAGCAGCGCTCGGCATCGGCAGGCGGTGCCCGGAAGCGGAACCCGGCCCGCCTGCAAGCAGGCGGCGCCCACCACCGCCATCTGCGGCCGGGGCCGCCTGCTGGCGAGCAGCAGGGCTAGTTGCCGATTCGCCGCCCGCTGCAGCGCCAGGGCCAGGAGCGGCGGTGCCAGCGCCGCCCCCAGGGCGTAGCAGGCGGTCACCAGGCCCATCGCCCGGCCCTCGCGCCCGGGCATGGTCTGGCCGGCGGCGTGCAGCGCATAGCCGTACCCGAGCCCGTTCGCCAGGCCGAACAGCAGGCTGTAGCCGATCCAGACCTGAGGCAGCGCGGTGGCCCGCGCCGCCAGCGCGACCCCGGCGGCGGCCAGCAGCCCGATGGCCAGGAGCAGCCGCGCCGCCGGCACGCCATAGAGCCGGTGCCCGGCGAGGACGCCCAGCGTCAGCACAATCAGGGCCAGGGAATAGGTCAGGCTGATGGTGGAGCGGGAGGCCGCGAATCGTGCCTCCAGCGGCGCGACAAAGATCGAGAAGGCATGGATCGACCCCAGAGCCGCCGCCAGGGGCAGGCAGGCCGCCAGCACCAGCAGGCGGACGCTGCGCGGGCCATCGACAGGCGCTGCCGGCAGTCGTGAGGTCTCCAAGGGCCGTCCGTCCGTCACCGCTCCCCGGTGCGGCGGCGCCGCGGCGGAGCGCTCCAGCCATCGCACGTACGCCGCCCGGCGTCCACCACCGCACGCCGGCCAACGTGCGAGTCGCTAGTCGGAGGCTGGAGGTACGCTCACCGGCGGCAGGTCCGGGGCGCCGGCAGGGACGCCGTCACGCTCCAGCTCGGCGATCAGCCGCTCCATCTCCGCGATCTCGCGCACCTGCGCCTCGATGATGCCGTCTGCCAGCTCGCGCACGCGCGGATCGCGGATGTGCGCGCGCTCGCTGGTCAGGATGGCGATCGAGTGATGCGGGATCATCGCCTTCATGTAGGCGATGTCGTCGACGGTCTCCTGGCTGCGCACCAGCCACAGCGAGCCGGCGAAAACCAGGACACTGCAGAGGACGATGGCGATGTTGGTGCCCCTGCTGCGGTACATGCCGAGCATGAAGCCCAGCATCACCACCGCCATCGTGGCGCCCATCACCAGCGCCATCCAGGCCCGCGTCTGGCTGAACCAGACGTGGTCGAGCGCGTAGCTGTTCAGGTACATCAGCCCGAACATGACCAGGGTCGATACGGCGATCATGGCGCCGAAACGCATATAGCTCATGAGTCGGTCCCTTCATCTGTCGGTCGGCCGCCGATGACGCCCTGCAGAAAGGAACTCCCGATCGGCCGCGCAGTTCCCTTCGCGGCCGCCGGAGGCCGGGCCCTCGACGGCCGCAAAGGGTTTCCACCGCACGCCGGCTAGAACAGGAACCGCGACCCGACGACGACGTAGACCGCGCCGGCGTCGTCACCCTCGTCCCGTGCGAGATCGGCGCTGCCGCCGAAAACCCGCTCGTAGTGGACGCCGATGTAGGGCGCGATCGCGCGATCCACCAGGTCGTAGCTCAAGCGGGCCCCGACCTCGAGCTTCGGGCCGAAGGCGGCGGCGCCGATCGCCTCGTCGTCGGTGAACGGCAGATCGAACTGCAGGCTCGGCGTCAGGATGAGCCGGTTGGTGATCAGGCCCTCGTACTCAGCCTCGAAGCGGAAGATGGGATGGTCCGAGACGAAGAGATCGGCATCGATCTCGAACCACTGCTTCGTCAGGCCGTGGACGCCGAGAACGCCGTAGATCCGATCCGGTCCGGTGGGCGTGTCGACGCGCACGCCGGCGACGGCGTCGAAGAAATCGGAGATCGGGACCTGCAGCCGCACCTGGTTCTCCAGTGTCTCGAAGTCGCCGTCGGCAATGGCGTACTCGCCTTCGCTGCGCCAGACGAGGCGAAGCTCGTCGGTGCCGACGAAGGCGTCGAGATCCCAGGCGGCGACGTCGGAGGCGCTGCCGAGGCGGTACTCGGCCTGCTCGACCTGGATCCCCCACAGCAGCGGTTCGGCCAACGCCACCCTCCCTGGCGCTGTGTTGGCGGCACTTTCCCGGGGCCGCCTTCGACGACCTTGCGGAACATGCCGGCATCCATGTGATAGGAGAGATGGCAGTGGAAGGCCCACTCGCCCGGCGCATCGACCTCGGTTTCGGTATAGAGCGTGGTGCCCGGCGCGACGCTGACGGTGTGCTTCGCCGGGTCCCACTGGCCGTTGCCGTTGTCGAGGATCGACCACATGCCGTGCAGGTGCATCGGGTGGGTCATCATGGTCTCGTTGACGAACTTGAAGCGCACCCGCTCGCCGTAGGTCAGGCGGATCGGTTCGGCGTCCTCGTACTTCACCCCGTTGATCGACCAGATGTAGCGCTCCATGTTGCCGGTCAGCCGCAGCTCGATCTCGCGGGTCGCCTCGCGATCCGGATAGAGCGGCTTCTGGGCCTTGAGATCGCTGTAGGAGAGGAACGTCCCGCCGTCCGTCGCCTCTGGCGTCAGGCCGCTGCCCGCGGCGTAGAAGGGGTCGCCGCCGCCGGCCATCGCGCCATGGTCCATGCCGCTCATCATCGAGCCTTCCATCACGGTCCCGTCCGGCATGGTGTGGCCGCCGCCACCCATGGCGCCCTCCTCCATGCCACCCATCGCCCCGTGGTCCATGCCGGCCATGCCCTCATGTGCCATGCCCATGTCGGCCATCGTCAGCAGCGGAGGCTGGCCCATGGCGGGGACCGCGGCCGTCATGCCGTCCCGCGGGCCAGCGTGCCGCGCGCAAAGGCGGTGCGGCCCATCGATTCCGCGAAGATCGTGTAGGCCTCGTCCTCCGGCTGGACGATGACGTCATAGGTCTCGGCCACGGCGATGCGGAGCTCGTCCACCGTGACCGGCTGCACGTTGTTGCCATCGGCCTGCACCACCGTCATGCGGAGTCCGGGGATGCGCACGTCAAAGTAGGTCATGGCCGACGAGTTGATGAAGCGCAGCCGGACCCGTTCGCCCGGCTCGAAGAGACCGGTCCAGTTCTGCGCCGGACCTTTGCCGTTGATCAGCGGGACGAAGCCCTGCAGGTCCTCGACGTCGGTCGGCATCATCCGCATGGCGCCCCAATCGCCCCGGTCGGCGAGCGCGGCGCCCGGACCCTCTTCCCCGGCATCGTCCAGGAAATCGAAGAGGGTGCGCTGGGTGCGGTTGTAGTAGTCCGGCATCATCTTGAGATTGCGGAAGATGCGGCTGCCGGCGTGCGGGTGCGCATCGGTGAATTGCACGACGTAGTCGCGATCGTAGCGATAGGGCTCCCGCTGTTCTGGTGCGATCACGATCGCGCCATAGGCGCCGTCCGGCTCCTGGAAGCCGCTGTGGCTGTGGAACCAGAAGGTGCCGCTTTGCCGGATCGCGAAGCGGTAGGTGAAGGTCTCGCCGGGCGCGATGCCCGGATAGCTGATCCCCGGGACACCATCCTGCTCGAAGGGCAGGATGAGGCCGTGCCAGTGCACGGAGGTCGATTCGGCGAGGTTGTTGGTGACCCGGATGGTCACCTCCTCGCCCTCTGTGAAGCGCAGCACCGGCCCCGGCGAGGCGCCGTTGAAGCCGATGCCGCTGCGGGAGAAATCGCCGGTATCGACGGTGACGCGGTCGACAGTCAGGCGATACTCGCCGGCGGCCGCGCCGCCGGCTTGGCCGAGAATGACGCTGGCGGCGAGCAAGGCCGCGCCGAGCAACGGTGAAGGTCGCATGTCCGTAATCCTTTCGGTAACAAGGCTGTGTGGCCGCGGCGCCGGATCGGGCGCCGCGGCGCATCCTCAGCGAAGCAGTTCGAACTCGCCCTGCATGCCGGCGGCGTAGTGACCGGGAACGTTGCAGGCGAACTGCAGCGCCCCTTCTTGCGGGAAGGTCCAGACGATTTCCGCGGACTTGCCAGGCTCCAGGAGGACCGAGTTCGGATCGTCGTGCATGCCGTGACCCATCGAGGCCTGCATCGCCTTGGCGGCCTCCCAGTCGATGTGGTCGGCCTGCAGCACGCCGTGGTCGAGCATCATCATCATTTCAGCCTGATGCGCCTCGTGCATCGCGGCGGTGCCGATGTTGAACTCGTGAACGAACGCGCCGTCGTTGCGGACGACGAAGCGGATCGTTTCATCGGCCGCGACCGCGATCGCTTCTGGTTCGAAGTAGTTATCGCGCAGGACGATCTCGATGGTGCGGTCGGCCGCCGAGGCGTTCCCGGGCGCGCCGATGGCGGGCTTCCCGTGGCCGGCGTCGGCGACGACCGGATCGGCATGGGCGGCGGTTCCCAGGGCGACGGCAGCAATCGCCATCGCGCGGAGCGTGATCTTGAAAGTCATGGTCCATCCTTGAATGTCTAGAAAGGGGGCAAGCACGAGCAGCCGCGGACCCGCCAACTGGGCAGGATCGCGCTTCGCGCTGTGTCGTCCCTTCACACTCGAGGAGGTGGGACTTCGGCCTCGGGCCCCGCTCCGAGCAGGAGAGGAGCGCGCTGTTGGAAGAAGGCATCGGCGACCGGCAGGAAAACCAGCGGCTCGCCCTCGTCGGCGCGGGCCATCGGCGAGGAGCAGGCGCTCGAAGCTGCCGGACAGCAGGTCCCGGCGACGCCCAAGCCCTCGCAGCTGTCGCCGGGGCAGGCGCCCGCCCGGTCATCCGGGCCGTGGTGCATGGCCGCATGGCCCGCCGGTGCCGGCCGCAGTTCGGCGGTCGCCGCCGCCACGTTGGCGCAGACCAAGATCACGACCAGCAGGGCACCGAGGATGCGCGTCATGGCGGTGAGGTACGCCTTCCCCCTACCGGAAGGTCAAGCGACAGAGGTCGGCCCTAGCGGGAAGGCGTCCTGCGGCGCTCCAGCGCACTGAGGATCAGGGCGACGGAGGGAACGCCGCTTCGCCGCTCTCCGGCGCCGCCGTAGAGGCGGCAGCAGGCCGCGCCTTCGCCAGCGGCCTCCGCCGCGATATCGAGGCCGTCGACGAGAATGGTCGGCGAGCCGTAGCGGCGGGCATAGCGAGGGCTGCCGGCGGCCATGCGGTCCCATTCCCTCCAGTGCCGGTCCCCGCCGCTGGCGACAAGGGCCTGCAGCAGGTTGGACCGGGTCTGCGAGACGTTCGGGCACGCGAGATCGTAAATGAGCTCCACCGTCATCTCTCGGTCTCCCCGTCCAGGGACTCCAGCACCGGGCAGTCATCGTTCGGGCCGGCTTCGGCGCAGGAGTTCGCCAGGAGCTGCAGCGCGCGGCGCATGCGCTCCAGCCCCACAATTCTGTCCTCGATGGCGGCGATCTTCTCCTCGGTGCGCAGCTTGACCTGGGCGCAGGTGCTCCCGGGATCGATGCGCAGCGCAATGAGTTCGCCGATCTCCTTCAGGGAAAAGCCGAGCTTCTTCGCGCGCTTGATGAAATGAAGCCGCTCGACGATTTCCTCCGGATAATGGCGGTAGCCGGTGGACGGTCGCGGCGGCGTGGCAATCAGGCCCTTCCGTTCATAGAAGCGGATGGTCTCGATGCCCAGCCCGGTCTGCTCGGCGACCTTGCCGATCGTGAGAAGTTTCATGGCGCCTCCTTTCACCGTCGAGCTTGCGGTCCGTAGCATGGTACGGAGTCAAGACTTCCCTCTCCGCCGCACCAGCCGGCGAGGCGTCCCGCGGCGGCTAGGGTGTTGGCCCCGCCAGATCGTCGAGGATCGGACAGTCGGGACGGTGGTCGCCGTCGCAGTGGTCGATCAGATCCGCCAGGGTCTCGCGCATCGCCTGCAGCTCTGCCAGCTTGCCGTCGATGCGCAGCAGATGCTCGCTGGCGACCCGCTTCACGTCGCCGCTGGCGCGCTGCCGATCCTGATAGAGCGCCAGCAGCGCGCGGCAGTCCTCGATCGTGAATCCGAGAGAGCGCGCACGGGCAAGGAACACCAGATTGTGCGCGTCACGGTCGCTGAAGGCGCGATAGCCGTTGCTGCCGCGACCGGGGGTCAGCAGCCCGATTTCCTCGTAGTAGCGGATGGTCTTCGCCGGCAGGCCGCTGCGCGCGGCGGCTTCCTTGATGTTCATGGATCCTCCCTTCCAGCGCCTCACGATGTGGCTTCCAGCAACTGGAAGGTCAAGAGAATGCCGTCGTCCAGGCAGACCCTTGACCTTCCAGTGACTGGAAGCCCCATGTTGGGCAGCGTCAGGATCAGGAGACCACGATGAGCCACCCCCACGACGCTTGCGCAGCAGCCTCGGACGACATTACCCGCGATCCCGTCTGCGGCATGACGGTCGATCCAGCGGCCGGCAAGCCGAGCCACCAGCATGGCGGCCAGCGCTTCCACTTCTGCTCAAACCGCTGCCGGGAGACCTTCGCGGCAGCGCCGGAGAGCTATCTGGAGGCGGTCGATCCGGTCTGCGGCATGCGGGTCTCCCGCGCCACGGCGCGCCATTTCGCCAAGCACGGCGGCGAGCGCTTCTACTTCTGCTCCGAGCGCTGTCAGACCCGTTTCGAGGCGGCGCCCGAGAGCTTCCTGGGTGAGCGCACACCGCCGCAGGCGATGCCGGCGGGCACGATCTATACCTGCCCGATGCACCCGGAGATCGAGCAGGAAGGGCCCGGCGACTGCCCGATCTGCGGCATGGCGCTGGAACCCAAGGGGGTGCCGCCGGCCGATGCCGGGCCCAATCCCGAACTGGTCGATTTCCGGCGGCGCTTCCTGGTCGGCGCGCTGCTCTGCGTACCGCTGCTGCTCCTGACCATGGGACCCATGGTCGGCATCCCGCTGCGCCACGCGCTGGGGGAGCGCACCAGCGCAATGGATCGAGCTGGTGCTCGCCTCGCCGGTCATCCTCTGGTCCGGCTGGCCCTTTTTGCTGCGCGGCTGGCGCTCCTTCCGCACCCTGAAACTGAACATGTTCAGCCTGATCGCGCTGGGCGTCTCCGCGGCCTATCTCTTCAGTCTCACCGCCGTGCTGCTGCCGCAGCTCTTCCCCGCGGGCTTCCGCGATGCCGAGGGCAACGTCGGCGTCTATTTCGAGGCCGGCGCCGTCATCGTCGTTCTGGTGTTGCTGGGCCAGGTTCTCGAGCTCGGCGCGCGCGCCCGCACCGGCACCGCGATCCGGGCGCTGCTCGACCTGGCGGCGAAGACCGCGCGCCTGGTCGACGCCGACGGCGGCGAGCGCGAGGTCCCGCTGGAGGAGGTCCGGATCGGCGATCGCCTGCGGGTCAGGCCCGGCGACAAGGTGCCGGTCGACGGCGAGGTGGTCGAGGGTCGCTCCTCGATCGATGAATCGATGATCTCGGGCGAGCCCCTGCCGGTGGAGAAGACCATCGGCGACGCGGTCACCGGGGCCACGATCAACGGCACCGGCAGCCTGGTCATCGAGGCGAAGAGGGTGGGCAAGGACACCACGCTGGCGCAGATCGTCGAGATGGTGGCCTCCGCGCAGCGCTCGCGCGCGCCGATCCAGAAGGTGGCCGATTCGGTCGCCGGGATCTTCGTGCCGGCGGTCATCGCCGTCTCCCTGCTGGCCTTCGCCGCCTGGGCGATCTGGGGGCCGGCACCGGCGCTCGCCTATGCCCTGGTCGCCGCCGTTTCGGTGCTGATCATCGCCTGTCCCTGCGCGCTGGGGCTGGCCACACCGATGTCGATCATGACCGCCACCGGCCGCGGCGCGCAGGCCGGCGTGCTGATCAAGAACGCCGAGGCGCTGGAGCGCTTCGCCAAGGTCGATACCCTGATCGTCGACAAGACCGGCACGCTGACCGAGGGCAAGCCGGTGCTGACCGACGTGGTGGCGGCAGACGGCTTCGAAGAGGCGAAGGTGCTGTCGCTGGCGGCAAGCCTAGAGACGCGGCTCCGAGCATCCGCTGGCCGAGGCGATCCTGAAGGGGGCAGAAAGCCGGGGGGCCGGAAGGCTCGAAGCTTCGGACTTCGAGGCGGTCACCGGCAAGGGCGTGAAGGGCACGGTCGACGGCCAGGCGGTGGCGCTGGGCAATGCCCGCCTGATGGCCGACCTGGGGCTCGACGCCGGGCCGCTGGGCTCGCAGACCGACGTCCGCCGCGACCAGGGCGAGACCGTCATGTTCGTCGTCGTCGAGGGCACCGTCGCCGGCTCGATCGCCGTCGCCGATCCGGTGAAGGAGACCACCCCGGCAGCGCTTGCCGCCCTGCACGCCCTGGGCTTCCGCATCGTCATGGCGACCGGCGACAACGCGCGCACCGCCAAGGCGGTGGCGGCCAGGCTCGGCATCGACGAGATCCGCGCCGAGGTGCTGCCGCAGGACAAGGCGAGGATCGTCGCCGACTTGCAGGGCGAGGGCCGCAAGGTGGCGATGGCCGGCGACGGCGTGAACGACGCCCCGGCCCTGGCGCAGGCCGATGTCGGCATCGCCATGGGCACCGGCGCCGATGTGGCGATCGAAAGCGCCGGGATCACCCTCTTGAAGGGTGACCTGATGGGCGTGGTGCGGGCTCGCCGCCTGGCCCTGGCGACGATGCGCAACATCAAGCAGAACCTCTTCTTCGCGCTGGTCTACAACGCCGCCGGCGTGCCGGTGGCGGCCGGCATCCTCTACCCCTTCTTCGGCCTGCTGATCTCGCCGATGTTCGCCGCGGCGGCGATGAGCCTCTCGTCGGTCTCGGTGATCACCAACGCGCTGCGGCTGCGTGCGGTCAGGCTGGAGGAGCGAGCGGATTCCGCAAGCGCCCGCCCAGCCGGCCAGGCCTGAAGCTGCTGAGCGCGCAAGGGAGACGTGCTCTACTGCCGCCCGGGTCCGCCGCGAAGGAGTCACAGGTGTCCGCTGTTCCCGAACCTGCCGAAGCTCTGGCGCGTGAGTTCCAGGCCGACCCGCTGGGTCATCACTCGCCCAACCTGCAGGCGCTGCTGCGCCGCTTCCGCGGCGAGCCGGTGGCGGGAAAGTTCGCCCTGCTGCGCACCCGCCACGAACGCGAATGGACCGTGGTGCAGTTCAGCGGCGTCAAGGGCCAGCCGCTGAAGCTGCATCCCCGCCTGGTCTTCACCGACTGGCGCGCCGCCGAGTGGGCGGTGTTCCAGCTCCGCTGGCGCCGCCACATCGGCCGCCCCCTCAGCTTCGAGGACGCCGACCTGATGGGGCGGCTGGAGCCATGAAGACTCTGGCCGGCTACAGCGACCGCATCTCCGTCCGCCCCGGCGAGACCATCGCCTTCAAGGTCTCGGTCGAGAGCGGCCCGAGCCCCTATCGCGCCAGCCTCGTGCGCCTCTTCAACGTCGACGACCATCGCGACGGCCCCGGACTGCAGGAACGCCCCCTGCCGGCGCCCTTCGAGGGTCTGCGCGAAGGCCGACTGCAGCCCATTCCCAACGGCTCCTACGGCGTGGCGGAGAGGCGTCCGCTGCTGGACGATCTCGCCGACTTCAGCGTCGAGGTCGCGATCTGGCCGACCACGCCCGCAGCCGGCAGGGTCCAGGCGCTGGTCTCGACCCTGTCGCCGGACGCGACCAGCGGCTTCCTCCTCGCGCTCGATCCCGCCGGCAGGCTCGCGCTGACCTTGGGCACGGCGAACGGCGCCTGGACAGCAGACAGCGGCCGGGCCCTGCTGGAGCGCGAGTGGGCTCTGGTCGGGGCCAGCTACGACGCCGCCAGTGGCGCCCTGCGGCTCTGGCAGCGCCCACGCCGTCGCTATCCGGGCGCCGACAGCACGGCAGAGATAGGCCTGCGGGCGCCGGCCGGACTCGCCACCGGCGGGGATGGCCCCCTGACCTTCGCCGCCCGCCGCGCCAGGGCGGGCGACGGCCCCGCTGCCATGGGCGACCACTACAACGGCAAGCTGGAGGCGCCGCGGCTCGCCGGCCGCAGGCTGCTCGGCGCCTGGGACTTCTCCCACGGCATCGAGACCGAGACGATCGTCGACCGCTCCGGAGAGGACTGGCACGGCCGGACCGTGAACCTGCCGCTGCGCGCCATGAAGGGGATGGCCTGGACCGGGGAGTGGCAGGACTGGCGCGCCCGGCCGGCGCACTACGGCGCCATCCACTTCCATGACGACGACCTGGCGGATGCCGGCTGGGAGACCGACTTCACCTACCGCGTTCCGGACGACCTGGCGAGCGGCCTCTACGCCGCCCGGCTGGAGAACGGCGCCGAGGCCGAGCACATCGTCTTCTATGTCCGCCCGCCGCGGGGCCGGCGCGGTTCGGACGCGGTCTTCCTCGCCTCGACCGCCACCTACATGGCCTACGGCAACTACCGGGTCATGAACCGCTCGCGGCTCTACGAGCTCTATCTCGGCGTGCTGCCGGAGCTGGTGCCGAGCGACCTGTTCCTGAACGAGCGGCCGCACTATGGCGATTCGCTCTATTCGCTGCACGGCGACGGCAGCGGCAACGCCCTCTCCACGCGCCTGCGGCCGATCGTCAACATGCGGCCCAACACCACCCTCTCGGCCTTCAATGACGATGGATTCCTGCTGGGCTGGCTGGACGCCATCGGCCAGGCGGTCGACGTGGTGACCGACGAGGACCTGCATCGCGAGGGCGCGGCGGCGCTCGAGGGCTATCGCGTGCTGCTGACCGGCAACCATCCGGAGTATGTCTCGACCGCGATGTGGGACGCCGTCCAGGGCTTCCTCGGGGGCGGCGGGCGGCTGCTCTATCTCGGCGGCAACGGCTTCTTCTGGCGCGTCGCCTGGCACCCGACCCTGCCGGTGATCGAGCTGCGGCGGGCGGAGGACGGCTCGCGTCCCTGGGAGTCCGAACCCGGCGAGTACCACATGGCCTGGGGTGGCGAGTACGGCGGCATGTGGCGGCGCTGCGGCCGCACGCCGAACGAGCTGCTGGGGAGTGGCTTCGCCGCCTCCGGCCTGGACATCGGCAAGCCTTTCCGCCGCCGGCCGGACTCGGACGACCCGCGCGCTGCCTTCATCTTCGAAGGCATCGGCCGCGACGAGGTGATCGGCGACTTCGGCCTGCTGCTGGGCGGCGCCGCGGGCTATGAGATCGACCGGGCCGACCGCCTGCTGGGCACGCCGCCGCACGCGCTCGTCGTCGCCGAGGCCACCGGCTTCACCGACAACATGGTGGTGGTGAAGGAGGACATGCCGGCGAGCAACTGGCTCATCGGCGGCAGCGACAACCCGCTGGTGCGCGCCGACATGCTGTTCTTCGAGACGCCGTCCGGCGGCGCGGTCTTCGCCGCCAGCTCGATCTCCTGGTCGGCCGCCCTGCCCTGCAACGGCTTCGACAACAACGTCGCGCGGATCACCGGCAACCTGCTGCGCCGCTTCCTCGACCCGACGCCCTTTGCGCCAGCCGGCGGCGGGGACTCGAATAGCACTGCGTCGCCGCCGGCCGGGAAGACCTGGGCGCGGTAGCCGCCCCGGCCCGGGCCACGTGGTTTGGTAGAAGGCGTCTCCAGTGCAATACTGGGGATTCACGGACCAGCATCGGCAGCCTGCCGGGCTAGAAGCGTCCAGTTGAATTTCACCCGATCATCGAAACAAAGGGCATAAGACAATGAAACTCGACTATCTCATCCTTGCATTTGCGTTCTCGCTCGTCGGCCTGTCCAGCGCTAACGCCGACGTTAAGTATATTTCCTTTAGGAATGACTCGGAGTCGGCCGTCACCGAAGTCTATGTCAGCGCCGCAGGGCAGCAGGGTTGGGGGCCGGAGCTGCTGGGCCCAAACGGTGGCCCGATCCCGCCCGGCATCGTGGCGTCGGTGGTGATCGACGATGGCCTTGCCGACTGTGACTACGTCCTGTTCGCCCGCTGGGACAATGATCCCGTCGGATCGGTCCACGATACGGCGATCAACGCCTGCTCCGTGACGGCCGAGGTGCTGTCGTCTTCCGGATGGTGCAGCCCGGACTACTGCGATGAGCACGGCATGCCCTGAGTTGCCGGATCGCCAGGGCGCCATGGCCCGGCCATCTGAGATCCGGTGGATGCCGGGCGGCTGGATTGGCGTCCTCTGAGACGCCGCCGGAAAAAACGAATCCCGCATCGAATCGGGATGGCTTGGTTGTAGGCTGGACCTTGGATTGACGGACCACCTTGCGATCGCCAACGCAGGGTCTGGCCAGCAGGAGCCCGAAAAGACGCGTGTCCAGTGGAACCGTCGGTCGTGAATTCACATGCAGGATGGGGAGGCCGCGCCCGACCGGCATCGGCCTTCCTTCAGTGGGGCGGCCTTCCAAGTGAGAGATCGTGATGGCGATCCGGCCCCCCAAGGACGCTTCTCCAGCGTCCCGGTGAAGGAGGTTCATTTCGGCCCGGGCAGCGTAAGGCATGCGACCCAGGCGTTGCGAACGCTGCCCGAACCCAGGTTGGTGATGATCGCCAGCGGTTCGCTGGGACGAAGTGAAAAGCAACTCGACCGCGTTCGCAGCCATCTGGGCGACTGTTGCGTTGGGGTCTTCTGCGATCTTGAGCCCCACGTTCCAAGACGGGTCGTGCTAAAGGCCGCAGCCTTCGCTCGCGAGAATCGAGCAACCGCGCTGCTCAGCTTCGGGGGCAGCTCGGCGCACGACACGGCAAAGGCGGTCTGTTGGGCTCTCGCCGCGGACATCCGGCGGCCGGAGGAGTTCGACCGCTATGCCGTCCGCTTCGACTACCCGCACCGACGGATAGTGCCATCGATGCCCGGCACGCCGATTCCGCTGCTCGCCATCCCGACCACGCTGTCGGCGAGCGAGTTCACCAACATCATCGGCATCACCGACGAAGCGCGGCGCCACAAGGACATCTACCAGGACGACGGCGTCGCCTTCCGCTCAGTGTTCCTGGACCCCGAACTGACCCTTTCCACGCCGGAATGGCTCTGGCTTTCCTCGGGCGTCAAGGCCCTCGACCACTGCGTTGAGGCCCTGTTGTCCAGCAGTGCCCAGCCCATGACCGACGCCCTTGCCCTGCACGCCTTGGCCATGCTGGTCGAGGCTCTTCCCGCGGTGAAGCGGAACCCAGGCGACGTCGCTGCGCGCGGCAGGGCACAGGTGGCAGCCTGGCTCTCGGTTTCTGGCCTGGGCAACGTCAGCCTCGGCCTGAGCCACGGCATCGGCCACCAGCTCGGCGCCATTGCCGGCGTGCCGCACGGCTACACCTCCTGTGTGATCCTGCCTCACGTCCTCGGTTTCAACCGGCCGGCAACGGCGGCGCGGCAGGCCTTCCTGGCAGCACGGATCGGCCTGGAGGCGGCAGGAGGCGACGAACAGCAGGCCGCAGCGCTGCAGGCTACGATCTTGAAGCTGATCCGCGACGATCTCGGCCTGCCGTGGCGCCTGCGCGATGTCGGTGTGCAGCGCGGCGATCTGGAGAGGATCGCCAAAGCCAGCATCGCCGATCCGCTTGTTGCCACGAACCCGCGCCACATCGAGTCCTTCGAGGAGGTTGCTCGCTTGCTCGATCAGGCCTGGTGACACTGCATCCCAGCGTCGATCAAGCCACTTCGAACAGCCCCGCTGCCCCCATCCCGCCGCCGACGCACATGGTCGCGACGACGTACTTGGCGCCGCGCCGCCTACCCTCGATCAGGGCGTGACCGACCATGCGCGCGCCGGACATGCCGTAGGGATGGCCGATGGAAATGGCCCCGCCATTCACGTTGAAGCGCGCGGGGTCGATCCCAAGTCGGTCGCGGCAATAGAGGGCTTGCACGGCGAAGGCTTCGTTCAGCTCCCAGAGGTCGATGTCCTCCACTTTCAGGCCGTGCTTCGCGAGCAACTTGGGCACCGCGAAGACCGGGCCAATGCCCATCTCGTCGGGGTCGCAGCCGGCGACGGCCACGCCTCGAAAGAGTCCGATTGGATCGATCCCGCGGCGCTCTGCTTCCTTGGCCTCCATCAGGACCGTGGCAGAAGCTCCGTCGGACAGTTGCGAGGCATTGCCCGCGGTGACGCTGCGGCCCTGCTGGATCCGCAATCCGTTCTTGAAGACCGGCTGGAGCGACACCAACCCCTCGAGTGTCGTCGAAGGACGATTGCCTTCGTCCTGCTCGAGGGTGACCGGCACGAAGTCGACCTCGCCGCTCTCCTTGTCCACCACCCTCTTCACCGACGCCAAGGGCGAGAGCTCGAGATCAAAGCAGCCCGCCGTTTGCGCCGCTGCAGTTCTGCGCTGCGACTCCAGCGCATAGTTGTCCTGTGCGTCGCGCGTCACGCCGTAGCGCTCGGCCACGATCTCGGCCGTCTCAAGCATCGACATATAGATGTCCGGCCGATGGCTGACGAGCCAGGGATCCTGCGCCCGCTCTACGTTCTGGTGCTCGTTCTGCACCAGGGAGATCGACTCCACACCACCGGCGACCGCCACGGTCATCGCCCCGCTAGCGATCTGTCCGGCAGCAACTGCGATCGCCATCAGACCAGAAGCGCACTGGCGGTCGAGCGACATGCCGGCCACTGCGGTCGGGAGGCCTGCCCGCAGTGCCGCTTGCCGGGCGACGTTGATGCCCGTTGAGCCCTGCTGCAGGGCGGCGCCGAGGATCACGTCTTCGATCTCCTGCCCGTCGACGCCAGCACGACGGACGGCCTCGGCGACGGCATGGCCGGCCAGCGTCTGTGCCTGGGTGTCGTTGAAGGCTCCGCGATAGGCACGGCCGATCGGTGTCCGCGCCGTGGAAACGAGAGCGACCTGCTTCATGGATTCATCACCTCTGGACCGGAACGGGCAGGTTCGGCCGCTAGGCCGCGGCGGGGGCTTCCGTGACGCTGCCCTTTTCGATCACGTAGCGGCGTTGGCAGGTTAAATCGGTGAACTTGGTGTTCTGCTCGGCGACCAGTGCGGCCGTGCCCTGTGCCTGCAGGGTGCGCAGCGCCTCGACCAGCCGCATGACGACGATAGGTGCCAGTCCCTCGCTCGGCTCGTCAAGCAGGAGCAGACGGGGCTGCAGCAGCATGGCTCGACCGATGGCGACCATCTGGCGCTCGCCGCCGGAGAGCTTCCCGGCATGGCGATCGCGCAGCTTCGAGAGCTCGGGAAAGAGCTCCAGAACCGGATCGAGATCTCCCTCCGCTGGCTTCTTCAGGCCGATCAGCAGGTTCTCCTCCACCGTCAGGCTCTTGAACAGGCGGCCTCCGCTCGGGCAGAGCGCGATCCCCGCACCTACGCGCGCATTGGCGGGGAGACGCGAGATGTCGGTGCCATTGACCTCCACCGTCCCGCTGGTCCCCGACAGCAGCCCGGCGATGGCCGAGATGAAGGTCGTCTTGCCAGCACCGTTGCGGCCGAGCAGCCCGACGGTTTCGCCGGCGCGAATCTCGAGGTGCGCATCGCGCACCACCAGCACCGGGCCGTAGCCCGCTGTCAGCTGGCGAACCTGCAGCACGGGATCAGAGCGATTCGCCAAAATAGGCCTCCCGTACACGTTCGTCTGCCCTCACCGACTGGGGCGGTCCATCGACAAGCACCTCGCCCGCGGCCAGCACGATCACGCGGGTGGCGAAAGAGAAGACGACGTTCATATCGTGCTCGATGAACAGCACGGGAATCTCCTGCGCGGCGGCAATGGCGCGCACGCGACCGAGGCATTCCTCGGTTTCCGCCACACCCATTCCCGCCGTTGGCTCGTCCAGAAGCAGCAACCTCGGCTGGGACGACAGCGCGACGGCAAGCTCCAGCGCCCGCTGATCGCCATAGGAAAGCTGCCCAGCCAGACTCGCGGTCCGGCTCCCAAGGCCAACCTGTTCCAACAGCGCAGTCGCCTCCTCCCGGTAGGCCAAAGCTGCCCGCCCGATCATTTTCAGGGCGCGCCGCCGTGCCAGGAGGAACCCCATCTGGACATTCTCCAGGGCCGAGAATGACGGGAACACGCTACTGACTTGGAACGAGCGGCCGAGGCCGCGGCGAACGCGCTGCCACGGCGGGAGCTTTGTGACGTCTTCACCGAACAGGGTGACCGTGCCGCGGTCGGGGCGCTTGCGGCCGGTCAACAGGTCGAACAGCGTCGTCTTCCCCGCACCGTTCGGTCCGATGATCGCCACCGCCTCGCCAGGATTGACGAACAGCGACACGTCACGCACGGCAGTGAAGGCGCCAAACGATTTCCAGAGATTGCTCGCGGCCAGAACCGGCTCACCCACCGTCATGAGTTCCGACTCCGATCCGCATGTGAAGCCGATGCGGCCAAGACATCTGCACCTGCCCTTCTCGTTTGCAGACCCACGACCCAAGCATGGACCCGCGGAACGATCCCCTCGGGAAAGCTCAATGCACAGAGGACGACAATGATGCCGACCACGAGATCGGCGTGCGTCGAGTGTGCCTGCACATAGGTGCGCGTCAGCTCCAGGATGACGGCCCCAATCATCGGTCCGAAGAAGGTGAAGCGCCCACCGAGCGCGACCATGACCAGAAGCGTGGCGCCGGTGACCCAGGAGATGATCCCGGGCTCTACCGCACGATCGGTAACCGCCGCTACGATACCCATCATCGCCCCGAGGAATCCGGCGATGACGAAGGCTGCGAACTCGTAGACCTTGGGGTTGCCGCCCAGCGAGGCAACGCGCTCCGAATTGTCACGGACCGCACGCAGCGTCGCCCCGAAGGGGGATGCGAGAAGCACCATCAGCAGAAGGCAGACTGCGGTCGTTGCCGTGACAGCCAGAAGGTGCTCCGGCACGTCGCCGCTGAGCCAACCGGGCACCTGGACGCCGACCAGTCCATCGTCGCCGCCCGTCAGGTCGTAGTTGCGGGCAACAAAGACGAAGCCGACCTGGCTGAGCGCGAGCGTCAACAATGCAAAGAAGAGCGCGCGGGCCCGCAGAGCGATCCCCGCGGCGATGGCACCAACGACCAGGGACCCGACGAGCGCGCCGGGGATGCACCAATAGAGCGGAACGCCATGTTTGATGTTGGCAACCGCCACGACGTAGGCTCCGAGCCCCAGGAAGAGGCCCTGCCCAATCGAGATGAGGCCGGCATTTCCGATCAAGAGGTTCAATGCCATCGCGGCGCCCGCGAAGACCACGGTCCGAGTGATCGGTGGCAGGCGAGCCTCTGGCACAATCGCCGCCAAGAGGGCCGCCGCTATCGCGATCGCTAGGAGGATCGCGATCCTCCTGGAAGACAGGATGTCCATGGCTTAATGGCCCCCGTGCTCGCGACCGGCAATCGAACGGAACCCGGTCGGCCGCAGGAAAAGGACGCAAACCATCAAGGCGAAGATGACGACCTCGCTGCCCTGATCGATGAACAGGGTCGACACGGCCTCCGCAACGCCGACCAGCAAGGCAGCGACGAGCGCGCCCCACACCGAGCCAAGGCCACCGATCACGATCACGGCGAAGGCGATGATCACGATCTGCACATCGAGGGTGGGATTGATCGCGCCCCGCGGCGCAGCCACGACACCGGCGATCCCCGCCAGCAACGCGGCGATGCCCATTACCGTCGTTCGCAGTCGCTTCACATCGACGCCCACGGCGCCGAGCATCGAAGGATCATCCACCGCGGCACGGATCAGCCTGCCGGTCCTGCTCCGCGAAAGCAGGTACCAGAGGAACACCGCCACAAGTCCAGTCACGACGAGGACCATGAGCTGGTACTTGGCAAGCCGGATGCCGCCCACCTGCACGAAGCCGAGGAGAAAGTCGGGAGCCATGATGGAGAGGGGGACCGAGCCGAAGATGGTCCTGACAACGTCGTTCAGAATCAGCAGCAGTCCGAAGGAGAGCAGGAGCTGGCCCCAGATGCCGCCGCGATAGACCCGCCGGAAGAGGCCGATCTCCAGCACGACCGCAAGCAGCAGGATGGCGATCGGGACAACGATCATCGATGCGAAGAATCCCGCGCCACTGCCGAATTCCTGGACCAGGGAGGTCGTCGCGAAGGCGGCAATCATGAAGAAGGAACCATGAGCCAGGTTCACGATGCCAAGCGCGCCCCATACCAGGGTCAATCCTGAGGCAACGAGGAAATAGAGGGCGCCGGTTGCGATACCCGCAACGACCTGCGCGAGGAGTAACTGCAAACTCATCCGGGGACCTCGCTTGGAATCAGCCTACGGCGATCGTGCTGAGGTGCGTGCCTCGCACGCACCTCAGCATCGTACCTCGAAGTTCCCGTTGTTAGTTGGCGCTCCGCAACTCGAGCACGGTCTCTTCGGAGGGCCGCACGTCGGCCCCCGGAATGGTATCCGTGATCGTCAGCAGGGGTTGCTCGTAGGTTTCGTCGATCACGACCTGGCCGATGTAGATCGGCACCTCGGCCTGGTGGTCGTAAGCGCCGAACCGGAAGGGACCGCGAATCGATTGGAACTCCTCGCTCTCGATCGCGCCGATCACGGCGTCGGCCTCCAGCGTGCCGGCTGTCTCGACAGCCTGCGCCCAGGTCATCACGCAGTCATAGGCCAGCGTTGCCCAATCGGAAGGGTAGCGCCCGACATTCTCGTTGAAGTTGGCGACGAAGGCCTGGCCCTCCGGCGATCCGGCGGCCAGCACGTTGAAGGGCGCGCGCTGCCAACCCTCTGTGCCTTCCGCCGCAGCACCCGAGAGTGCCTTGAGAGTGTTGCCGTCATAGAGCGCCATGAAGCGGTTGTCGATCAGGTCAAAGAATCCCAGAGCCTTGGCCTGCTTGGAGAAGGTAATGAGGTCGCCGCCGAACAGGACGGTCCAAACGTAGTCGGGCTCGGCAGCGAGGATCTTGTTGATCGAGGCGGTGTAGTCGGTGGCGCCGAACTTGGGGTACTCTTCGACGACAATCTCTGCTTCAGGGTTCATCTCGGTGATGAACTGCTTGAAGCGCTCCGCGTTCGCCCGCCCGCCCGCATAGTCGGCCGAAACCACGGCGTAGCGCTTGTAGGGCTGCTGCGAAAGCAGCGTGGCGACGGCCTTCATCTCCATGTAGGAGTTTGGACTCATCGCAAAGACGTGCTGCGCGAACGCCTTGATGGTGATGTCGTCAGAGTTCGAAGAACTGGTGCAGGTTGGGATCTTGAGTTCGGCAACGACGGCCTTGTTGACCGCGATCGCGCTGGCCGACGACTGCGGCGAGAGCAGAAATTTCGCGCCGTCGCGCACCAGCAGTGTCGCCTGATCGACGGCCTTCTGCGGGTTGGTGCCGTTGTCCTGGTAGGTCAGTTCGACTTGGCGGCCCAGGACGCCGCCCTGGCTGTTGAGGGTCTCGATTGCAAACTCGACACCATCGAGCACGTCGCGGCCGACATCGGCCGCCGCGCCGCTGAGGTCAAAGGTCCCGGCCACCGCTATCGGCCCCTCGTCAGCAACGGCCGGTGCCGTGACAGCCAGGAGCGCGATAGCCGGCAGCAGCCGGACCGCGATTGAACGAACACTCTTCTTCATGGGTTCCTCCCCTTTCGACCACCTGGGTCGCGAAGTGCTCGCGGCCGGTCGCCAGATTCGATTCTTATTCCGGAGCTCCGGTTCGCCGCCCGGACGCTCCCATGACAGCATAAACATTCAACTTTTTTTGGGTTTCTGAGTCAATAACCAAAAATATGCGCCGTGCGTGCAGATCGCTTGCGGGCCGGTGTCAGGCCGTCAGACTGCGCCGTTCGATCGTTCGCCCTTGCAATCGTGCCTCCAGCGGCAGGTGGCCGTCGCTGGGCACATCGAGAGGACGCATGGTGCCGGGGCCGGAGAGCACCAACTCGGCCGCTGTAATCTCCTGCTGATAGAAGCGGCGGCTGGGGAATGCGTCGCAGGGCAACGTAATGCCGGGCAGGGAAGCGAACGCCAGGTTGGCGGCGGCACCGACGGAGGTCTCCAGCATCGACCCCACCCAACAGGGGATGCCGGCCTCCCGGCAGAGCGACAGAATGCGCATGGCGTTGCCCAGCCCGCCCACGCGCGCCGGCTTGATGTTGACGATCTTGCAGGCCCCAAGGTCGATGGCGGCCCGGGTCGCGGCCACCGACGTGCAGCTTTCGTCGAGGCAGATCGGTGTCCTGATGGCGCGCTGCAGCTTGGCGTGTTCGTGCAGATCACCATAGCCCAAGGGCTGCTCGATCATCATCAGCTGCAGCTCGTCCAGCGCGTGGAACATCGCCAGATCGTCGAACGAATAGCCGCAGTTGCCATCGATATGGAACTGGCCGTCGGGAAAGGCGCGGCGCACCTCCTGCAGGACTTCCAAGTCGCGGTCCGGGCGAACCTTCAGCTTGACCCTGCTGAACCCCTGCGCGAAGGCCGTGCCGATCCGCTCCAGCAGCTCGTCCAAGTCAGACGAAATGCCGAGCGCCTCGCCGACCTGGATGTCCCGCATGCGGCCACCGAGCAACGCGTAGAGCGGCTTCTCGGTCAGGCTTGATTGCAGCTGCCACCAGGCTATCTCGAGCGCCGCCTTGGCAAAGTTGTTGCCCTTGAACTCTTGCAGGGCCGCAAGAATATCGTCGGCAGTTTCCATCTCCCGCCCCACGACGAGCGGCGCCATCACTTCGGTCAACAGGCGGAAGACGCCGGCTGCGTACTCCGGCGTGTAGGTTGGAAACTCCAGTGGGTTCGATTCGCTCCAGCCCTCGCGGTCGCCGGAGCACATCCTCACCAAGACCCCGTTAACGGTCTCATCGGACCCATAGGCGGTACTCCACGCCTCCTGCATGGGGTGTGCGGTGTGGTAGACGTCGATGCGGTCGATCTTCATGTTCTGATAGCCTTGTGCTTCGCAGCCGATGCTGGAATAGGTCGGGGCGCCGGTTACGCAGGAGCAGGGGGTCATCTTGCCGGGCGCGAGCCCGTTGCTGGATCGCACGCAAATCTTCGCGGCCAGTCAAGGTTTTTCGAATTCCCAGTCGAAAATAGCCTCCGGGCGCCTTTTGAGATTGGCATCCAGCCACCGTTTCGATTATTGACTCGGAAATCATTAATGGCTGTAGTTGGCCTCTGCTCGAGGCCGCTGGCACCCAAGAGCCGATCGCGAAGTCGCTTTGAAGCCGCCCCACGGTGGGGTCAGTCTCGCAGTATCGAGGCCGGAAGGAAGGAGAGCACAAATGCTGCTCGCCGAGTTGGCGCATGCACGCTCCGGAGACAAATCAGGCTCGGCAAACATCGCCGTCATTGTCGTCCGTCAACGCGATGTGGCTCGGGTCGGTCGCGCGCTCACGCCGGCTCGTATCCGCCGTGTCTTGAATCTCGAGCGCAAGCAGCCGGTCGAGGTCTACGCGCTTCCCAGGCTCAGGGCGTTCAATGTGCTCCTGCCCGATGTCCTCGGAGGCGCGCCGCCCTATTCACTCTCGTTCGACGTCTTCGGCCACTACCTCGGCTCGCGCATCCTGGCGCTGGAGGTCGGCGATGAGTAGACGAAAGATCCGGTTCGGCTGTGCGGGCGGCTACCTGGAGGGGCGGCTCGAGCCCGGGCTCTTGCTGGCACGGAGCGGTGGCTGCGACTACCTTGGCCTGGAAGCGCTGAACGAAGCGTCGCTCAGCGTGCTTCAACGGGCCTTGGAGGCGGACCCCAAAGCCGGCTACCACGTCCGCGGCATCCAGTCCGTCGCCGCCCTGATCGAAGCGATCGGCGCGAAAAGCACACGGATCGCCACCAGCGTCGGCGGCGCCAATCCCGTTGCCGGCGCGCACGCCCTGCAGTCGGCGCTCCATGGCAAGGGCAAGCCGAAGACGAAGGTCGCCGCGATCCAAGGCGACAACCTGACCGACCGTCTCGACGACCTGGTCGCGCGCCGCTGTCTGAGATGGGGCAATGGCGATCCCCTGGTCCGACAGGACCTGGACGGTGTCTTTGCGGCCAGCGCCTATCTCGGCGGTCGGCCGATTGCGGAGGGCCTGGCGCTGGGCGCCGACATCGTCATCACTGGCAGGGTCGTGGACTCGGCGCTTTACCTCGGCCCGGCGATCCACGAGTTCGGCTGGACCGAGACGGAGGTCGACCGCCTGGCCGCCGGGAGTGTTGCGGGCCATCTGCTCGAGTGCGCCGGCCATTTGCTCGGCGGCAACTACTGGGGACCCGGCTGGAAGACCATAGACTACCGCAACATCGGCCACGGCATCGCCGACCTCTGGCATGACGGCCGGTTGGAAGTCACCAAGCACCGGAAGTCTTCCGGCATCAGCACGCGCCACACCGTCACGCAGCAGCTTCTCTACGAGATCGGCGATCCTTCGCGCTACGTCTTGCCCGATGTGGTGGTCGATCTCAGCAACACCGGCCTTCGCCAGGTGGCGCCCGACGTCGTCCGGGTAGAAGGCGTCGCCGGTGCGCCGGCGCCTGATACGCTCAAGGTCCTCTTGAGCAAGAGAGCCGGTTTCATCGCCGAGGGGCTTGCCACGTTCACCTGGCCCGATGCGGCCCTCAAGGCGCAGCGGGCGCGCGATGCACTGGAATGGCGCCTGCGTGAAAAGCATGGGCTGCAAGACTTTCGCATCGACCTCCTTGGCGCGGGCGCGCTGACCCCCACCGCGGCGTCCGATCCCGCGACCTATCAGGAAGTGATGCTCCGGGTCGCCGCTGCGGCGCCCACCGCCGACGAGGCGGGAGCCGTCTACGGCGAACTCGCCAATTTCTACGACTGCGCCCCAGCTGGCGCCTGCGGCATCTCGGGCCCGACGGCCGGGTCGCGCTCCGCACCGCGCGAGCGCATTGCGATCCAGGCCTGCTTTATTCCCAGTTCGGAGATCACTGCCGACGTCGCGCTCGTTTAGCCCCGCGGCGCCGGCCGCCGCACGTTGTAGTTCACAAAGCCGGGCGGCACGGCAACAAGACCGTGATTGAGGAGGATCGTCAGGAATGCATGAGCTCGAGTATCTCGTCGAGTTGAGCGAGCGCGAGGCCTATCCGGACGAGGCCATCGAGGGCGCCAAGACCATCTTGCTGCATGACATCGCCATCGCGCTGAGCGCGCGCCCGCTGGTCGCCCACCTGCTGGAGGATCCCTATGGCGAGACAGGCGCCACGGACCTTGCGACCGGCCGGCAGATCGACCTGCCGACGGCTGTCTCGCGCAACGGGCAGCTGATGCATGCCTTGACGCAGGACGACACGCATCTGCCGGCCATGACGCATGTTGGCGCGACCTCCATTCCTCTCCTGCTGGCCTTGGGCGAGGCCCAGCCCACCTCTCTGGACGACCTGCTCGCGGGTTTGGCCGCCGCCTATGGCGCTGCCGAGAGTCTCGGCCTGCCGACGGCAGCGCCGCTTTCGCGCAAGGGCATTCGCCCAACACCGGTAATCGGGCCAATTGCCGCCGTCGTCGCCGTCGCACGCATGCAGCGCTGGGACGAGGCGCGGACCCGGCGGGCGGTCGGACGCGCCGCAACGGTGTCTTTCGGCACCACGCAGGCGTGGGTGGAGGGTTCTCACGAGTGGCTCTTCGAGATCTCCGCGGCCGGCCTCATCGCGCTCTCCGCGGCGCGCACGGCAGCCAAGGACTGGCAGAGCGCCAGCAACCCCTTGTGGGGCAAGGCCGGACTCTTCCCCTGCCTGGGCCTGGAGCGGGGGACGCAGCCGATCGACCTGGACCATGCCACGGCCGTGACGCGGGCGAATGTGAAGCGCTTTCCCGCCTGCGCCATCAACCAAGTCCCGCTCGTCCTGCTGCAGCAAGCGACAAGCGCCGCGCCGCTCGACGCGACGGCCACCGTCCGCCTCAAACTCTCGCCGCCGGAGGCTGGCTACCCGGGGGTTGTCCGCCAGTCGGGATTGGCAAGTTGGAGCGCCCGGCTGATGAGCCTGCCGTACTGCGCTGCCGTGCTGCTCCACAAGAAGAGCTTCGAGGTGTCGGACCTGCTGGAGACTCCCGTGGGCCTCACCGACGACCACCTCGCCCGCCTCTCGGTGGTGGCCGACGAACGCCTGTCGCTTGGCGAGTACGAGGTGGAGATCGACGAGCACGGCCAATCACCGCGCCTGCTCCAGGGCTCGTTGGCGGACGTCGGCCGCCCGCTCCGCCGGGAACTGCAACACGCGGCGACGGCGGCGCTCGGCACGGACGACCTGTCCAGCCTGCTCGCACTGCTGGACACCTCCGGCCGCAACAGCGTATCGGACCTTACCGCGGCCGTCGCCGCGCTGGCCGGCCGGCCGGGCGCAGCGGCTTCCTGATCGCAAACGCCGATAGCCAGGGCGGACATGATCAATCTCTCGAGCTTCATCCAGTTCCACGCCGAGCGCGATCCACGCCGCACGGCCTTGGTGTACCGCGAACGCCGCCTCTCCTACGGAGACCTTCTTGCGCGGATCGAGCGCACCGCCGGCTGGCTGGCAGCGCAAGGAGTAGGTGCCGGCGACGTCGTCGCCCTGCTAATGAAGAACAGCACCGCTTTCCTGGAGCTCGCCTTCGCCGTCAGCCACGTCGGCGCGGTCCTGCTGCCGATCAACTACCGCCTGTCCCGCGAAGAGGTGGGCTACATCGTCGACAACGCCGGTGCCGGCCTGCTCTTCGTCGACGACGAGCTGTTGCCCCAAGCCGCCGGCGGCGCGCACATCGTCCCCCTCGACGCCGCCGCGCAGGAGGACCTGGCCGACGCGATCGGCGAAGCACGGCCGGTCGTCGCCACGGCACGGCACAGCGGCGACCTGCTGCGCCTGATGTATACCTCGGGCACCACCGACCGCCCGAAAGGCGTGATGCACAGCTATGAGAACTTCTATTGGAAGTCGGCGGCACACGCGGTGGAGCTGGGGCTCTCGCAAGACACCCGCCTCCTCGTGGTGCAGCCGCTCTACCACGTTGGCGCCTTCGACCTGCCCGGCCTCGCGGTGCTCTGGTGCGGCGGCACGCTCTTCCTCTATCGGGACTTCGACGCCGAAACGGCACTCGACACGATCGCCCGGGAGCGCATCACGGGCAGTACGATGGTGCCGGTCCTGACCGGCCGGCTGCTGGCCTGCCCCGATCGCGAACGCTACGACGTCTCCTCGCTCCGCTGGATCGTCGGCGGCGGTGAAAAGACGCCTGAGTCGCGGATCCGCGCCTTCCAGGCCTACTTCGCCAACGGGCGCTACGTCGATGCCTATGGCCTCACGGAGAGCTGCAGCGGCGACACCTTCATGCAGGCCGGGCGCGAGATCGAGAAGATCGGCTCGGCCGGGCGGGCGACTCTGCACGTCGGGCTGCGGATCTGCGACAACGACGGACGCCCGCTGCCGAGCGGCGAGACCGGCGAGATCTGCCTGCGCGGCCCCAAGATAACGCGCGGCTACTGGAACGACGCGGAGAAGACCGCCGCCTCCTTCCACGGCGACTGGTTCCGCAGCGGCGACGTCGGCCATCTCGACGATGACGGCTTCCTCTATCTGACCGACCGGCTCAAGGACATGATCAGGTCGGGTGGCGAGAACATCGCCTCCTCCGAGGTCGAGCGCGTGATCTACGAGCTGCCGCAGGTGAGCGAGGCGGCGGTGGTGGGCATGGCGGACGAGGAGTGGGGCGAGCGCCCCGTCGCCTTCGTCGCTCTGGCACCCGGGACGACGCTCGATCTGCGGCAGTTGCAAAGTCACTGCCGGAGCAAGCTGGGCGGCTTCAAGGTGCCGACAGCACTCCATCTCGTCCCCGACCTGCCGCGCAACGCCACCGGCAAGATCCTCAAGCGCAAGCTGCGCGCGCAGCTGTGCGGCGAGACGGACTGACCGCAGCTGACCGCAAGGAGGGCCAGGCTCAGCCCGCGTCCTCAGGCTCATCCAGCGACGCGAAAACCTCCTTCGCGGCAAAGAGACCGTTGAGCGCGGCAGGAAAGCCCGCATAGACGGCCATCTGCATCATGATTTCGACAATCTCCTGCCGGCTGCAGCCGACATTGAGGGCCGCGCTGATGTGCACGCGAAGCTGCGGCCCGGCATTGCCCAGAACGGTCAGGGCGGCCACGCTTGCGATCTCGCGCGACCTGAGGTCGAGCTCCGGCCGGTTGTAGATGTCGCCGAACGGGAACTCAACGAGGTAACGGGCGAAGTCCGGCGCAATGCCCCGCAGGCTCTCGATCACCCGCTCCCCCGCCTCGCCGTCGATTGCTGCCAGATTGGCCAACCCTCGATCGTAGCGGCTCTCAGTCATCTCGGCCTCCTCCCCTGCTGTCGGTAAAGCTGCCTGACGTGCCGCCGACGGTCGCCGACACCCATGGCGGCCGTCATCGCGCCACGCGGATGCCGGCCTTCTCGCGGTCCCAGATGCGATCGAGACCGGCTTGAGCACGCTCCCGCAACTTGTACTTCTCCACCTTGCCATTCATCGTCATGGGCAGTTCGCCGACGAGGTCGACGAAGCGTGGCACCATGAAGTAGGCCATGTTCTCCTGGCAGAAGTGCACCACCTGCTCGGGTGTGAGCCGCGCCCCTTCCTGCGGCACGACCGAGACCATGACTTCGTCCTCGGCATACTCGGCCGTCACCGGATAGGCGGCGGTCAGCAGGACGCCGGGCATCTTCGAAAGGATCTGCTCGACCTCGAAGCAGGAGATGTTCTCGCCGCGCCGGCGGATCGCATCCTTCTTGCGGTCGGCGAAGTGCAGGCGTCCTTCGGCGTCGAAGAAGCCGCGGTCTCCGGTGTGGAACCAGAGGTTGCGCCACGCGGCGACCGTCGCCTCCGGCATGCGGTAGTAGCCGGTGGGGAAGATCCAGGGACCGCGGCCGCGCAGGACGATCTCACCGGGCGTACCTCTCGGCACGTCGAAGTCGGCGTCGTCGACCACCCTCACCTCCACGTCGGGGCAGGGCCGCCCAGCGGAGCCCTCACGGTCGCTGGCATCCCCCAGCTCGGTGGTGGAGACGATGCCGGCATCGGTCAGGCCATAGAGCGAGGTGACCTTGACCTTGAAGCGCTCTTCGAACGCCCGCTCGTCCGCCGGCCGGGGGATCACCATCGCTTGCCGCACGGAGTGACTCCGCTCCAGCGGATCGTGTGGCCGGCTCAAGAGAAAATTCGACATCGCCCCAAGGAGGTTGAATTGCGTCACTCCGAAGCGCTTCACCTCTTCCCAGAACTGCGAGACTGAGAAGCGCCGTGCCAGCGCAACCGTGCCGCCGGCCACCAGCGCTGGCAACGTACTGCAGTACCAGGCGTTGCCGTGGAAGAGCGGCAGCGTGACGTAGATCACGTCGCTGGCGTCGTACCCGAAGGCCTCGGCGATGGAGTATCCATGCGACAGGGCGCAGCAGTGGGAAGCCATCGAGGCCTTCGAACGGCCGGTCGTTCCCGAGGAGTACATCAAGAGGCAGAGGTCCGACGCCTTGACCGCAACGTCGATCTCGGTCGAAGGCGCCCGCAGCAGGGACTCGAAGGGCTCGATCGGGCAATCCAATGCCGGCGCCCTCTTCGGGCCGGCGGCCCCCTCGTCGAGCGCCACGATCTGCCTGATCGCCGGTACGCCGGGCAGCACCTCCGCCACGCGCCGGAGATAGCCATGCTCGGCGATCAGGTGGGTCGAGTCCGACTGGCGGAGGAAGTAGGCGAGCATCTCCCCCTTCGCCGCGGTGTTGAGCGGCACGGCGACGGCGCCGAGCCTGGCCAGCGCGAAATAGCTCAGCAGCAGTTCCGGCCGGTTGTCGATCAGCAGCGCGACGTGGCTGCCGAAGCCGACGCCCAGGGCGCGCAGGCCGTTGGCGACTTGGTTCGATAGCTGATCGACCTGCCTGTAGCTGTAGCGCCTGTCCTCGAACAGCAGGAAGGGCTTGTCGCCCAGTTCGGCGGCCTTCTCCGCGAGGAGGCGGCCGAGAACGCGTCGTCGATAGGAGCCGGCGTCCACCTCGCCGGACCACCGACCCTCCGTGCCCTGCCGAACCTTGCGCGTCATCGCCGGCCTAACCGCCGCTGCCCATCGCCATGCCGGAGGACGACATGCCACCGTCGGCGACAATCACCTGGCCGGTCACGAACCCGGCGGCGGGCGATGCCAGGAACACCGCCACCTCGGCGATCTCTTCGGAGGCAGCGAAGCGGCCCAGCGGCACCTGCCCGGCGGCTTTCGCGCGGAAGGCGGGGTCGTAGGCCTGCGCCGTCATCGGCGTGTCGACCGGACCGGGCGCGATCGCGTTGACCAGGATGCCCTGGCCGGCCAACTCCAGCGCCATCACGCGGGTCAGCGAGGCCACGCCGCCTTTCGATGCGGCATAGGCGGCGCGGCCGGGATAGGCCAGCAGGCCGGCGACCGACGCGATGTTTATGATCCGCCCGCCCCGGCCGAGCATGGTGCGCGCCACGGCCTGGCCGACGTGGAAGGTCCCGGCCAGGTTGACGGCCACGACTCGCTCGAAGTCCTCTGGCTCCAGTTCGAGGAAAGGCTTGTTCAGCAGCACACCGGCGCAGTTCACAGCGACGTCGATCGGGCCGAGCCGTTCGCCAATCGCCGCAACGGCCTCGCGCGTGCCCCGCGGGTCCGCGACGTCGAGCGCCCAGGCAGCGGACGTCGAGCCGATGCTGCCAGCGACCCGCTCCGCGGCAGCCAGAGTTCTGTCGGTGACCGCGACCCGGCCCCCCAGCTCGGCCATGCGCCGGGCCGTGGCGGCGCCGATGCCGCTCGCCGCGCCCGTGACCAGGATCACCCGACCCGCTAGCGACATGGGTTACCTCTCGGCCTCAGGTCATCGTTCACTCGCCGCGGCCCTCCCGCCCCTTCTTGGAAGGATCTCGCATGTCGAGCGGCGCGACGTGCGTACGGTCGATCTGCGCCAGGATCGCCTCCTCCACGACGCGCGGTGCCCCCTTCTTGTAGAGAAACTGGCGGCAGGCCATGCCAGGCCGCATTTGCGCATGGCCGTCGATCAGGAAAATGAGCGGCAGGCCGTCGATCTGCGTCTGGTTGGTCGCCGCGCAGTGCGAGCAGTAGAGCGGAAAGCCGCTGCGGTTGAAGCTGAGCGTCGTCTTCTCTTCAGTCAGCGGCGCCAGTTCGGAATCGTAGCGGAACGCCGGCTTCGTGACGTCGCCGCGGAAAAGCCGCGCACCGCTGCCGCAGGGATCCAGGACAATGACGAAGCGGTGCTCTTCCTCGGCGATCCGGATGCGTCCCTGGTGGTAGTGCCAGCTCCAGGCTGTGCGCCGCAACCGCTCCTCGTCGCTCCAACTCTCCAGCACCGCATAGCGCGGGTAGAAGACCGACTCGTAGCAATCGAGGAAGGCGTCACCCAGCTCGGCATAGCCGCCCGATTCGTGAAACAGCGCGAAGGTGTACTCCAGCCAGCAGAGCATGAAATCGTGCCAGGGCCGCCACTCGAGATGGTGCTCGTGGATCGTCTCGGTCACCGCCGGGTCGCGCCGGGCGACCTGCTCGCGGGCGAGGTCGAGACGCCGGTGCGTAAGGACGGTACTGTCGGCGAACAGGCGGCGGCCGGCACCGCTGCTCTTGCGGAAGCGCATGCTGCAGGCGCCGCTGCCGTCGGACGCCGGCTCGGTCGTCCAGGCGCCAGGGCCGCATTGCCGGTTGAAGGCCGCCTGCAGCGCCTTGCAGCCGCGGCACATGACGGGCACGCCATCATCGAAGGGAGCATAGAAGTCGGGCTCGCGCTCTGCCCACTGCTGCCGGATCAGAACACCGCCGGAGCCGCAGGGGCGCAGGACAATCTCCACCGCTTCCTCGGTCTCATCGGCCTCCAGCACCGCTGAGGGCTGGTTGCGGTAGACAGCGACCAGGGCCTCGATCGCGCCGCGCTCGTCGCCCGCCGCAAAAGCCTTCGCCTGCTCCTCGACCAGCCGCTCGGCGATCCGCTCCAGCGCCGCCGCCGTGGCCGCCTCCCCGCGCTCGTTGCGCAGACGCCCCCACATCCGTACCAGCGTATGGAGACCCAGGACGTGCAAGGGCTTCGACCCGGCGGCCATCTCCGCGAGATAGCCGTCCGCCGCATCCCAGTCGTCCCGCCGCACAGCCTCTTCGGCCAACTCAGAAGGAGGCTTCTCGAACTCCCTCAGCGCGGCCGGCGAGAACATCCGTTCGAAGGTCATCGCCACTCCAGCATTCCACAACAGAATATTGACTCATGATTCGAAAAATTGCTAGCTCTGGCAACGCAGTTGGAAGCGCTCGTTTCGGGAGCACCCGCCTATGGCACAGCCCGGTCCCCGCCCCACGCTCGCCGGCATCGTGGCGGAGAAGGCGGCGAAGCACGGCGACAGGGCTTTCCTGCGATTCGAGGGCCAGTCGCTCAGCTATCGCGCGTTGGACGACCGCGCCTGCGCGCTGGCTGGCGCGCTGCAGCGGCAGGGTGTCGGGCCGCAGAGTCACGTCGCACTGCTCATGGACAACAGCCCTTGGGTGGTCCTGCTCTATGTCGCGCTGGCGAGGCTTGGCGCCATCGCCGTGCCGCTGAACACTGCCGCCAAGGGCGAGATGCTGCGCTACTTCCTGACCCAGGCGGACGTCGAGTACGTCGTGGCCGAGGCCGCCTATCTTGAGCGGCTGGCCGCCGCCATCGGGGGGCACGACAGCCTGCGCGCCGTCTTCCTTGCCCCGGACGGCGTCGAGGCGCCGCCTGTCTGGAGATCCCGGCCTCCTCTGCTGGAACTCGCAGCGCTGCCGCCCGCCACGGAGCCTTTGCCGGAAGCAAACGACGCCACGGCGCCCTGCGTCATCATGTTCACGTCCGGCACGACAGGCCGCTCGAAGGGCGTGGTGATCAGCCAACACTCAATTCTCTGCCAGGCTCGCGCCATCGCCGATGCCGGGGAGTACCGGCCGGACGACGTGCTCTATACCTGTCTGCCGCTGTTCCACGCCAATGCCTGGTGGTGCACGGTGATCCCGGCACTGCTGTCCGACGCCGAAGTACTGCTCTCCCGCCGCTTCTCTGCCAGCCGCTTCTGGCAGGAGGTGCGGGAGGGCGGCGTCACTCAGTTCAACCTCCTCGGCGCGATGGCCTCCTTCCTCTGGAAGCTGCCGGAGAGTCCCGATGACAGAAACCACAAGGTCCGCATGGCCACCGTGGTACCGGTGCCGACCGGCGACTACGAGGCCTTCGAACGCCGCTATGGTCTCGAACTGCGCTCGCTCTATGGCCTCACCGACGGCGGCATCAGCGCGATCAAGCGGCGCGGCGACCCGCCGGAGAAGCGCCGCGCCGCCGGTCGGCCGTGCGACTATGTGGAAATCCGCATTGCCGACGATGACGACTTCGCGCTGCCGTCTGGCAGCGTGGGCGAGATCCTGCTGCGCGGGCGGGAGCCCTGGGCCCTGGCACAGGGCTACTACGGCATGCCGGAGGCCACGGCGGCGACCTGGCGGAACCTCTGGCTGCACACCGGCGACCGCGGCTATCTCGACGACGACGGCTATCTCTACTTCGTCGATCGCAAGAAGGACGCGATCCGCCGGCGCGGCGAGAACATCTCCGCCGCCGAAGTCGAGCACATCGTCGCCGCCCTCGACCCGGTGCAGGAGGTCGCCGCCTTCGGCGTCGCGTCGGCGGATGGCGAGGAGGAGATCATGATCGCCGTCGTGCGCAAGGCAGGAAGCAGCCTTTCCGCCGAAGACCTCGTCGCTCATTGCCAGGGCAACATGCCCTACTTCATGGTCCCGCGCTTCGTGGAGTTCGTCGCGGCACTGCCGCGCAACATGTCTGAGAAGGTGGAGAAGTACCGACTGCGCGCCGCCGCCGAGGAGCGGTTGGAGCAGATCTGGGACCGCGAACGCGCCGGCATCGTTCTGGTCCGCTGATCTGCCCTTGCCGGTAGGGCAAGGCTGGATGCCTCAGTCGTCGTGCCAGACCGGCTTAGGCTTTCGGGGACCCGCGGCGTTCGAGCGGCCTCATCGTCGAGCCGTCTCATCTCCTCAAGGGACAGGTCGGCTGTCTGGCGGGCCAAGAGTGCGATGGATTTCACGCCGCAGGCTGAAGCGCAATGAGTTAATCTCGTCTACTTCCGGCTTCTCAATTATCTTGTAATTTTCGAATTCCGAGTCGATATACTATTTCTGTGGCCCCACGGAAACTCAGCCGATATGATCCAGCTTCGTGCCGCTAGCGGTGCGGGATCGCGATCCGGCGTCGGGGCTCTTGCCCGGGGATCTGCCCTTGGGCGTTGCTTCGGGAAGCGGTCGGGGCATCGCGGTACGCCAGCATTGGCATGGGGTAGCGAGAGCGTATTGGTCGAGGACAGGATGGCGAAGGAAAGAGCAGAACTTGAGCCTCTTCTGGAGGCCTACGAACGAATGCTGACGGTCCGGGCCACCGAGAGCTGCCTCAGCCGTCTCTTCGGCGAGGGGCGCATCCCTGGATTCATCCACACCAGCATCGGCCAGGAGGCCACCGCCGTCGGCGTCGCTGCGGCCTTGCGCACGGACGACACCCTTGCCTCCACCCATCGTGGGCACGGTCACGCGCTGGCCAAGGGGATGACCTCGAAGGCGCTGATCCAGGAGATCCTCGGCATGGTCGAGGGGCCTTGCCAGGGGCGCGGCGGCTCGCTGCACGTGGCCGACTTCTCTGTCGGCATGCTGGGCGCCAACGGCATCGTCGGCGCCGGCATCCCGATCGCGCTGGGCAGCGCTCTGGCGCACCGCATTCAGGCCAGCGACCGCGTGGCCGTGGCCTTCTTCGGCGACGGCGCCCTCGCCCAGGGCCTGCTCTACGAGAGCCTGAACCTGGCCAAGCTCTGGAAGCTGCCGCTCCTGCTGGTCTGCGAGAACAACGGCTGGTCCGAGTTCACCCCGACCAGCCTGCAATACGTCGGCGACCTACGCCAGCTGGCCAAGGCCTTCGACATCGTGTTCGAGCAGCTCGATGGCAACGACGTGGAGGCAGTGATGAAGGCCGCTCGCACGGCCGTCGGGCGCCTGCGGCAGGGCGAGGGTCCCGTCCTGCTGGAGTGCGTCACCAGCCGCACCAAGGGCCACTACGAGGGCGACCCGCAAGCCTACCGCAAGGGCGTCGACGAGCCGGGCCGGCAGGATCCGATCGAGCGGCTGCGCGAGCGCTTGGAGAAATCGGGATGCGCCCGCGATCGACTGGATGCGACCTCGAGGCGGGTCGACGAAGCGGTCGCGCTTGCTGCCGCCGAGGCCGCCGCCGGGCAGCAGCCGGATTTCGAGCTGGCACGCAACGACGTCTACGGCCGGGCCTGATCGTGAGCGAACTGCGAGTCGTCAAGGCACTGAACCGCGCGCTTTCCGATGCGCTGGATGCCGACCCGCGCGTCATTCTCCTGGGCGAGGACCTGGCACGGGCCGGCGGTGCCTTCAACGTCACCCGCGGCCTGCAGGAGCGCTTTCCCGAGCGCGTACTCGATACGCCGATCTCCGAGCCGACCATGACCGGTGCCGCGCTCGGGGCCGCGATCAGCGGCCTCAGGCCGGTGCTCGAAATCATGTTCATGGACTTCATCACGCTGACGATGGACCAGCTTGTGAACCAGGCGGCCAAGGCGCACTTCATGTTCGGCGGGCAAGTCGATGTGCCGCTGGTCCTTCGCACCCAGCATGGCGGCGGCCAGAGCGCCGGCCCGCAGCACTCGCAATGCCTTGAGGCCTGGCTCGCCCACGTCCCCGGCCTCAAGGTCGTCTGCCCCTCGTCGGTGGCCGACCACTACGGCCTGCTACGCGCCGCCATCGACGACCCCAACCCGGTCGTCTTCATCGAGAACAAGACGCTCTACGGGCTGAAGGGCGAGTTTCCCGACGATCCCCAGCCGACGCCGCTCGGCAAGGCGCGCGTCGCCCGCCCGGGCGGCGACGTCACCGTGGTGACCTACGGAGCGATGGTCTACCGCGCGCTGGAGGCTGCCGAGATCGCGGCCACGGCAGGCATCGATGTCGAGGTGATCGACCTGCGCACGCTGCAGCCCTGGGACAAGGAGGCAGCCCTGGCCTCCCTTGCCAGGACTCACCACGCGGTCATCGCGCACGAGGCCGTGACGGCCTTCGGCATCGGCGCCGAGATCGCCGCCACCCTGGCGCACGAAGGCTTCGACGAGTTGGACGGCCCCGTGGTCCGCGTCGGCGCCGAGTTCATGCCGATCCCCTTTGCGCCGGCGCTCGAGAAGCGTGCCCTGCCCGATGCCGAGAGAATCGGGGCGGCGATTCGCACCACACTTGGTCTTGAGGAATGAACGATGGAAGATAGCTGGGTCCTGGTTGAGGTCAGAGGTGCTGCGGGCGTCATCACGATCAACCGCCCGCAGGTGCACAATGCCTGGGACCGCGACATGCTGCTGCGGGTCGAGGCCGCGCTCGGCGAGTTCGAGGCGGACGAGCGGGTCCACGCCGTGATCCTGACCGGCGCCGGCGAGAAAGCCTTCATCGCCGGCGGCGATATCGCCGACCTCGAATCGCGCCGCGGCATTGCCCACTACAACGACATGAGCGAGGTGATCCACCGCGTCTTCCGACGCTTCGAGACCTTTCCGAAGGTGACGATCGCGGCGGTGAACGGGCTCGCGCTCGGTGGCGGCACCGAAATCATTCTCTGCACCGACTTGAGGCTCCTTGCCGACCACGCGCGCCTCGGCCTGCCGGAGATCAACCTCGGCATGTTCCCGGGTGCCGGAGGCACACAGCGGCTGATCCGCCAGGTACCGGCCTGCCGGGCGGCGGAAATGATGCTGCTGGGCGAGTGGATCGACGCCAAGGAAGCCGTATCGCTCGGCCTTGCCAACCGGGTTGTCCCGCGCGGCGAGCTGATGGAGCAGGCCCTGGCGACGGCTGAGAAGGCGGCGACCAAGTCGCCCTTCGCCGTGAAACTGATAAAGCGGGCGATCCTGCATGGCGGCGACATGCCACTCAGCGCAGCGCTCAGCTACGAGCAGGCCTTGATCTCCCTCGCCTTCGAGAGCGAGGACATGCACGAAGGCTGCCGCGCATTCCTCGAGAAGCGACCCGCCGATTTCAAGGGCCGGTAGCAGGATGGCCGACGACCGCACTCTGGTGATGCCGAAGCTCGGCCTTACGATGACCGAGGGGATGGTCGCCTCCTGGGAGGTTGCGCCGGGGCAGGCGTTCGAGACGGGCACGGTGCTGGTCGTCGTGGAGAGCGAGAAGGCCTCATACGAGGTCGAGGCGCCGGCGGCCGGTACCCTGGAGGAGATCGTTGTCCAGGAGTCCGAGACTGTCGCGGTCGGCGCGCCGATTGCGCGTTGGCGGGCGGTGGAGGCCGGCGGAGCGACTGCCGCAAGCGACGGCAAGCCAGCCGCAGACGGCAGCGCCGCACCGGCGGCTGCAAAATCCAGGCCTGCTGCGCCAGACCCGGCCCCTGTTCCCGCGTCCGATCCGCCCGCAGGGGTGCCGCCGCAGCCGACAGTCGGGCGCACTCTCGCCACGCCCCTGGCGCGGCGCCTGGCGCGAGAGGCTGGGATCGAGGTGAGCAGCGTCCCGGGCAGCGGCCCAAAGAACCGCGTCCAAGCCCGCGACATCGAAGCGATGGTCGCCGCCGCAGCCGCCACACCGGCCGCGAAGCCCTTGACGGCGCCCAGCGGGATGCAGCGAACCATGGCCAGCCGCATGCTCCAGGCGAAGCGCGAGATCCCCCACTTCTATCTGTCCACCGACATGGAGGTCAGTGCGCTGCTGGCGCTGCGCGTTCAACTCAACGCCTTGCCGGATCGGCCGCGGATCAGCATCAGCCATCTCCTCGTCGCGGCCATCGTGGATGGACTGCGCCGCTGCCCGGACCTGAACCGAACCTGGACAGACGACGGCATCCTGACGCACGAGGCCATCGACATCGGAATCGCGGTCGATACCGATCGCGGCCTGGTGAATCCAGTGTTGCGCGACCTGGCCGGCGACTCGCTCTACGGGATTGCCCGCAAGTTCGACGCGCTGGTCGGCCGGGCGCGCAACGCCAAACTGCGCCAAGAGGATTTCGGTGGCGGCGCGATCACCCTCTCCAACGCCGGAATGCACCGCCTGCACTACATGACGTCCATCGTCGTGCCCGGCCAAAGCGCCATCCTCGGTGTCGGTTCCCTGCAGGAGCTGTTCAGGCCGGGAGCGAATGGCGAGCCGGTCGCCAAGCGGGAACTGGGCGTCACGCTATCCGCGGATCACCGGATCCACACCGGCGTCAGCGCGCTGGCCTTCCTGGGTGCCCTGGAAGACGTGCTGACTGAACCCCTTCTGCTCCTGGCAGGAAAGTGAACGAGGCCCGCTCATGAATTTTGAACTGAATGAGGATCAGCGCGCGGTTCAGGATACCGCTCACCGCGTGGGCGAGCGCTTCGGGCTCGACTACTGGCTGGACAAGGACCGCAACCACGCCTATCCCGCCGAACTCTGGCAGGCCGTCTGCGAGGCCGGACTGTGCGGCATCGCGCTCAGCGACCAGTACGGTGGTTCCTCCCTCGGCATGCTCGAGGTGGTGCTGGCGGTCGAGGAACTGGCGGCCACCGGCGCCGGTTCGACCGTGGGGCAGCTCTTCATCCTCAATCCGATCTTTGGTGGCGTCGCCATTGCCGCGCACGGCTCCGACGAAATGAAGCAGACTCTGCTGCCGAAGCTCTGCAGCGGCGAGATCACCTTCTGCATGGCACTCACAGAGCCGGACGCCGGCGTGAACACGCTCGCCATCAAGACCTTCGCGACCCGCGACAATGAGGGCTGGCGCCTGAACGGCCGCAAGATCTGGACGACCGCCGTGCCGCAGGCCCACAAGATGCTGGTGATCGCCCGCACCCAGCGCCAGGAGGACGTGCCGCGGCGGACCCAGGGCTTGTCGCTCTTCATGATCGACATCGACCGCGAGGGCCTCACCCACTTCCCCATCGAGAAGCTGGGCACCCATACCCTTTCCTCGAGCAACGTCTACTTCGACGACGTGCAGGTGCGCCCGGACGAACTGGTGGGTACGGAGCACATGGCCTGGATCGAGTTGCTCGACGTGCTGAATACCGAGCGCCTGGTGACCACCGCCGCGGCCATCGGATCGGCCCGCCTCGCGCTCAGGCTTGGCGTCGAGTACACCTCGCAGCGCAAGGTCTTCGGCTCGACGCCGGTCGCCGCCTACCAATCGGTACAGTTTCCCTTTGCCGAGGCCCACGCCATGCTGTCGTGCGCGCGCGAGATGAACTTCAAGGCGGCTTGGCTTTGCGACCAGAAGAAGCCTTACGGCAGCGAGGCGAACACGGCGAAGTACATCGCCGCCGAAGCACTCGCCAAGGCTACCGAGCGTTCGATGCATGCGATGGGCGGCATGGGGTTCGCGCGTGAAAGCCACGTGGAGCGGCTGTGGCGCGATTCGCGCCTCTCCCAATTCGCTCCCATTCCGCAGGAGATGATCCTGAACTTCATCGCCCAGCATGACCTCGGCATGCCGAGGTCATACTGACCGACCTGCCACCATGAGCGGGTTCCAGGGCAACACGGCGGTCGCGGCCGCCGCCATGACGACACTGACCCGCGACTCGGGCCGCTCGGTCCTGGCCCTGGCGACCGAGGCCTGCAGCAAGGCTTTGGCCGCGGCCGGGCTCGAGGCACCGGCGGTCGACGGCCTCTCCTCCTTCAGCATGTATGGCGACTCGGTCCCCTCGGAAGCCGTCGCAGGCGCCCTCGGCATCCACGACCTCCGCTACTGCATGGACTTCAACCAGGGCGGCCAGTCGGCCGTCTTCCTGGTGACCAATGCGGCGATGGCAATCGTGCCGGCCAGGCCGACGCCGTCCTGATCTATCGGGCGCTGAACGGCCGCTCCGGCACGCGGGTCGGCCGCGCACCGGCAAGCGGCGAGGGAACCGAACTCCGCTACCCGCTCGGGCTGGTCGCCTATCCGCAGGTTCAGGCCCTCTGGACCCGCCGCTACATGATCGAGACCGGCGCCGATGAGCGCGATCTGGCGGCGGCGGCGATCAACGCGCGGGCGCGCGGCGCGCGCAATCCACGAGCCCTGCGCCGCACCCCCCTGAGCGAAGCGCAGTACTTCGAGAGCCCCTACGTGGCCGAGCCCTACCGCGTCGCCGACTGCACCGTCGAAGTCGACGGCGCCTGCGCCATACTCGTCACCAGCCTCGCGCGGGCTCGCGACCTTGCGCTCCCGCCTGCCATCATCCAGGCCGGCGGCTGGCAGAGCCACCGCTTCGATCTCGATATGGCGAGCTTCCTGACCTATGACGACTTCTCGCGCAGCTATGCCTACCACCTGCGCGACCGCCTCTGGTCGCAGGCCGGGCTATCGCCGGCCGACATCCAGGTTGCCTGCCTCTACGACTGTTTCACCGGTGTCCTGCTGCAGAATGTCGAAGGCTTCGGCCTCGCGGAGATCGGCGGTGGCGGTGACTATCTGCGCCGCCAGGCCGCCGACCCCACCCTGCCCGTCGTCAACCCCTCTGGCGGGCTGTTGGCGGAGGGCTATCTGCACGGCATGAACCTCCTGGCCGAGGCGGTCTGGCAGGTTCAGGGTGCCGCCGGCCCGACTCAGGTCGAGAATTGTCGCGCCGCCCTCGCCTGCTCCGGGGGCGCCCTCTCGGGCTCTGCCGTCGTCCTTGTTGCCGACGCGCAAAGTCAGGCGCGATGAGACTCTCCTCCATCGAAGACTATCGCCAAGCCCTCGCACAGGGCCGCCTCGCGGTCGCCCATTGCCGCCAGTGCGGCTCGTCCCAGACGCTGCCGAGCGAGAGCTGCTTCAGTTGCGGATCCACCGACATCGAGGTCCATCTGCACGATGGCGAGGGACGGATTTTCTCCTGGGTCGTGAACCACCATCCTTTCCGCGAAGAACTGGCCGGCGAGACGCCCTACATGGTGGTGTTGGTTGCTCTGGAAGGAGGCGGGCGGGTCTATGGCAGGCTGGAGCCTCCGGACGCCACGCCCGCAGCTGATGCGCCTGTGGTACTTGACCGGCCGGCGACCGCCGATCGGCTCTATCCCGTGTTCCGCCTGGCCGATGCTCGCAACGGTCCGCGGTGATTGGGGATTCGAAAAGTGCGCGCCGACGGCCCTGCGATGCCGATTTTTGGTGGGTTCCCGGGCAATTCTCCGCTAGCAATTGGGCTGCCCAGGGCCAAGAACGCAAATTCTGCAAGAGACCGGTAGCTTCTAATGGCAAAGTCGACCGCTTCCAAATCTGAGCAGACCCGCCAGCGACTTCTGCTTGCCGCTGCGAAAGTCGTGGCCAAGGTTGGCTATCACAAGGCTTCAATTGCCAGGATAACCAGCGCGGCGAAATTGGCGTCTGGCGGGTTCTATTACTACTTCAAGACGCGCGAGGACCTCTTCTCTGAGCTCCTGCCCTGGATCGGCGAAAAGATGATCGCCTACATCTCCAGCTACCTGGACGGGGATATCTGGGGCATCGAGAGGGAGATCCGAAGCTTTGAGGCCTATGCCATCTTCCTGCACGAGAATCCGGAGTTCTACCGGATTTTCTCGGAGGCCTACGTCTACGCTCCCAAAGCCTACAAGAAGCATTTCGCGCTGGTCATCGACAACTATTGCGATTCTCTGCGCATCCAGAAGGCGAAGGGCTACCTCGAAGTCGCTGACGACGACATTCCAACCCTTGCCCACTTCCTTATCGGGATGCGCGCCTACTTCTCGCAGATGTATGTCGGCAAGATCCTGGATGGAAACATGGAGGGCGTGCTGGAACTCTATCGTCGCTTGCTCGAAGGGGATGTATTCGTGCGTTCTGGACGCAAGGGCATCGCCCCTTCTTCGGCAACCGCAAATGAACGGTCTTCTGCCGACACACCGCCGCAATGACGCTGCCTTTCCCATCGCTCGCGCGTCGGAGCGATTGGAGCCTGCCAGCTTAGCCCCGCTCTATCGGCCGGCGCTGCCTCCCTCGGCTCAGAAATCTCACCCACAACCGTCCTGCTCCTGCATCTCGCCGCGGTTTTGTCGGCCAGGTAGCGAGTCGCGACGAGCCCTTTGCGGCAAGCCCTGACGAGGATATGGGCGGCGCTCGGTCAACGACGATTACGGCAGGCTGTTAGAAGCGGAGCCGCGGGCGAACGCAATTCGCATACCCACCCCCACCTATGGTCTGATTGAATCCACCGCCCCCGGAGGTCGGCCGGCGGTCACGGAAGCCTGCCAGACCGATTGCTGCACGCCCCCGTTTGGCCCCGGCCGCCGCAAGCGGTGCCGAGGTAAACCAATGACTTAGATGGTGTGGCGTCCCCTAGGGGATTCGAACCCCTGTTGCCGCCGTGAGAGGGCGGTGTCCTAGGCCTCTAGACGAAGGGGACCCCGGGACGTCGGCGGCACCGCGAGGTGTGCGCCGGGCCGCCTAGATAGCCAAAGGCCCGACAGAACGCAAGCCTCTCCGCAGCCGCCGGTCCCTCCGTCCCCGCGGCGCCCCCTCCGGCCGCCGGATCGGCGCCAATTGGCGCCCGGCGCCCACGGGGCCATCGCCGGCCCCCGGTCGATGCGCGGTCGATGCGCGGTCGATGCGCCGGGCCGATGCGCCGGGCCGACGCCCGGGTCTGCCTGCGCCGACGCAGCGACGCTGTGCCCGCCGCCGCCCGGGGCGGCCGCTGCCGTGGCCCGCGGCTGCGACGGCGCGGACGCGGAATCCGTCGGGCGCGGCAGCGGGACAGTGGTGTCGCGGCGATGAAGACGCGGTAATGTGCGGCGGTTTGGCCGAGGCCTGCGGCCCGACCGCAGGCCGAAGCAGGACCGAGAGGCGCTGGAGAGCGGTCGAGCCGCCCGGCCGACGATCCCGCGCCGCCAGCGGAAGACCCGCGGAAGGAGCGAGCGAGGACCCATGCTCTCGATACTGGACAACGTGCTCGACGGTCAGCAGGTGCAGGAGATCCTGGCGCAGCTGAACGACGAGCTCTTCGAGGACGGCAAGACCACGGCCGGCTACCGCGCCAAGATGGTCAAGGATAACCAGCAGATGAAGCAGGCCGCGCCGGGCATGATGGAGATCCGCGAGCGGCTGGTGAAGGCGATCCGCGCCCACCCCGGCTTCCGCGGCGCTACGCTGGCGCGAGCGATCCGCCCGATCCTGATCAGCCGCTACAAGCCCGGGATGCAGTACGGGCTGCACGTCGACGACCCGCTGATGGGCAAGGAGAAGAGCAACCGCAGCGACCTGGCCATGACGCTGTTCCTCAGCGCGCCGGGCAGCTATCTCGGCGGCGAGCTCTACTTCGAGAGCCCCTGGGGCGCACAGGAGGTGAAGCTGCCGGCCGGGTCGGCGGTGATCTACCCCGCCTCCACGCTGCACCGCGTGAACCCCGTCATCGAAGGCGAGCGGGTCTGCGCCGTGACCTGGATCGAGAGCTTCGTGCGCGATCCGGCGCAACGCGAGCTGCTGGCCGAGCTGGACCGCATCCGCCTCTTCATGCATCGCCGCCAGCCCGATGCCGACGAGACCAACCTCGCCTACAAGGTCTATTCCAACCTGCTGCGCATGTGGGCGGAGACCTGACGCGACGCTGGCTTCCCGGCGCCCTCCCGGGCGGCGTGGCCGGCAAAGAAAAAGGGCGCGGACCCCGCGGTCCGCGCCCTTCGGCTTGGCACCAGGAAAGGAAGGTGGGGTCAGAGACCCGCCTTCACCTCCTCGAAGATCGCCTGCAGCTCGTCGAGGCGGGTGTTCTCGCGGGAGAACACCGCCTTGGCGAACATGTCCGAGGGATCCTTCGGCAGGCCGATCTCCTCCAGCACGGCGGCATCGACCAGGTCGAAGGCCTTCTTGTTGGAGTGGCCATAGCCGTACTCGGTGATCAGCCACTCGCCGGCCTCCGGCGCGATCATCGCGTCGATCAGGTCGTGCGCGAGGTCGACCTGCGTGGCGTTGGCCGAGAGCACCGGGCCGCAGCACCAGGCCAGGATGCCCTCCTTCGGGTTGGCGTAGGCCACCGGGATGCCGGCGTTGCGCAGCGCCACCACCGAGGAGTTCCAGGCCGAGGCCGCGACCACCTCGCCCGACGCCATGGCCTGTTCCAGCACCGTGGTGTCGTTCCAGTAGAAGCGCAGCAGCGGCTTCTGCTCCTGCAGCAGCGCGCGAACCTCCTCGAGCTGGGCGTCGGAGAGGTCGTAGGGATTCTCCGCCCCGATCAGCAGGCCGCAGATCACGCCGGTATCGGTGATGTCCTCGCCGATCGACAGGCGGCCGGCATAGCGCTCGTCCCACAGCATGGTCCAGGATTCCGGCTGGCCCTGCAGGTCGACGATGTCGGTGCGATAGATCACCGAGGTGTTGCCCCAGTCGACCGGCGCGAACCACTGCTTGCCCTCGTCGTTCGCTCCGTTGATCGACTTCAGCGGCTCGAAGACGTCAGCCCAGTTGGTCAGGCGGCTGGTATCGAAGGACTGGATGACGCCGGCCTCGCGCCACCGCCGGGTGCGCGCCGAACAGGGATGGATCACGTCGGCCTGGAAGCCGGCCCGCAGCTTCTGCAGGGCCTCCTCCTCGTCGGCGAAGAGCGCCGTGCCCGGCGAACCGCCGTGCTCGGCGACATAGGCCGGGAAGAACTCCGGCAGGTCGTAGCCGGACCAGGTGAAGTAGGTCATGTCGGCGGCCGCCGCGCGGGCGGACCGCCCCATCGGCATGGCGACCATCGCCAGACCGGCGGCGGCCATCATCTTGCCGAGATCGCGACGGGACACCCGCCCCAGCGCGATATCGTCGCGTATCTTATTGTATTTCATCTTGCTTCAGCCTCCCATTCGTGGACCGCACGGCCTCGCGCCACGCCGGCTCGGAGGTGCCGGAAGCCGCCTGATAGCGCAAAGACTGGCAAAGCACATGCCCCCTTGTCCAGTTGGCCAAAGAGTGGAGCATAATGGGCAAGATCATGGCGTCTGTGCCCTTGCCAGCCGTCGCACGCCTTGTTTAACATTCGTTCAACAACAATTGAAGCTTCTTGGGGATGGCGGCAGCAATCGAGGGAACAGAAACCGGAGCGCAGAGGGTCGGCTGGTTCCGCCGCGTCCGGCGCTCGGACAACGCGCGGGGCTATGCCCTGCTGTCGCCGACCCTGATCGTCGTGGCCGCGATGCTGGCGCTGCCGGTCGCCGCCCTGCTGATGTTGTCCTTCTGGACCCAGAAGGGCTTCGAGATCGACACGAGCTTCACCCTCGACAACTACATCACCTTCTTCAACTACAGCGAAAAGCCGATCTACCTGACGCTGCTGCAGCGCTCGCTCCTCATGAGCCTGACGGCGACGGTGACCGTGCTGGTGATCGCCTACCCGATGGCCTACTTCCTGGCTTTCCGCGTGAAGCGCCGGAAGATCCTCTGGCTGATCCTGATCACGGTGCCCTTCTGGACCAGCTACCTGCTGCGGGTCTTCTCCTGGAAGCTGATCCTCGGCTACGACGGCGTCATCAACTCCGGCCTGAAATCGCTCGGCCTGCTCGACCAGCCGCTGGAGTTCCTGCTCTACAACAAGTTTGCCGTCACCGTGACGCTGGCGCACGCCTGGGTCGCCTTCGCGATCCTGCCGATCTACGTCTCGCTGGAGAAGATCGACCGCGCCTACCTCGAGGCCGCGGCCGACCTGGGCGACGGACCGATGCGCCGCTTCTGGCGCATCACCTTCCCGCTGTCGCTGCCCGGCCTGATCTCCGCCGGCCTGCTGGTCTTCATCCCGACCGTGGGCGACTACGTCACGCCCTCGCTGGTCGGCGGCACCGACGGCATCATGATCGGCAACATCATCCAGACGCTCTTCGGCAAGGTGAACAACGCGCCGCTGGGGGCCGCCGTCTCGCTGATGACGATGGTGATCGTGACGCTCCTGGTGTGTCTCTTCCTCGGCGGCACGGCGATGATTCGCCGAATGGCGCAAAGGGTCTAGATCGGTCATGCAGAAACGACGCTTCGACCTGCTCACCCTCTACGCCGTCGGGTTCCTCGTCTTCGTCTACGTGCCGGTGCTGTTGCTGCCGCTCTTCTCCTTCTCCGAGAGCCAGTACGTCGCCTTCCCCATCACCAAGCTGACCTTCCGCTGGTACGAGCAGATGTTCGCCGCGGAGCAGTTGCAGCGCGCGCTGATGAATTCGGTCAAGGTCGGCGCCGCGGTGGCCGTGGTCTCCACCCTGCTCGGCATGCTGGCCGCGCTCTCCTTCACCCGCTACAAGCTGCGCGCCCGCACCGCCCTCAACGGCTTCATCCTGCTGCCGCTGGTCATCCCCTCGATCATCCTCGGCATCTCGCTGCTGGTGATCCTGCGCCAGTTCCTCGACGCGCCGCTCTCGCTCTGGACCGTCGGCGCCGGCCACGTGCTGCTCTGCACGCCCTTCTCGATGCTGGTGCTCATCGCCCGGCTGGAAGGCTTCGACAAGAGCCTGGAGGAGGCCTCGCTCGATCTCGGCGAGAACCGGCTGCAGACCTTCCTGCGCGTGACCCTGCCGCTGGCGCTGCCCGGCGTCGTCTCCTCCATGCTGATCTCCTTCACGACCTCGTTCGACGAGTTCGTCCTGGCCTTCTTCCTCTCCTCCTCCGAGCCGACCCTGCCGCTCTACATCTGGGGCCAGCTGCGCTTCCCGCAGAAGCTGCCCGAGGTGCTGGCACTGGGCTCCTGCATCCTGGCGGTCTCCTTTATTGTGATCGCCTTCGCCGAATGGTACCGCCGGCGCGGCCTCGATGCGCCGGCCCGCGCTTAAGGAAAGCTGAGCATGAGCCGAGCCGACTACATCTCGATCCAGGGCGTCAGCAAGCACTTCGGCCCGGTTGCCGCGGTCGATGACGTCTCGATCGACATCCGGCAGGGCGAATTCTTCTCGCTGCTGGGGCCCTCCGGCTGCGGCAAGACCACGCTGCTGCGCATGCTGGCGGGCTTCGAGGGCTGCACGCACGGCGAAATCTACCTCGAAGGCGCCGCGCTCTCGGGCGTCCCGCCGCACAACCGCCCGACCAACATGGTGTTCCAGAGCTACGCCATCTTTCCGCACCTGAACGTGCGCGCCAACATCGCCTATGGCCTGCGCAAGGACCGCCCGTCGCGCGAGGTGCTGCGCGACCGGGTGGAGCGTGCGCTCGATCTGGTGAAGCTGTCGGGCCTCGGCGGCCGCCAGGCCACCGAGCTCTCCGGCGGGCAGAAGCAGCGCGTGGCGCTGGCCCGCGCGCTGATCAAGCAGCCGAAGGTGCTGCTGCTCGACGAGCCGCTCTCGGCGCTGGACAAGAAGCTGCGCGAGGAGATGCAGATCGAGCTGCGCCTGCTGCAGCAGTCGGTCGGCATCACCTTCGTCTTCGTCACGCACGACCAGGAGGAAGCGCTCACCATGTCCGACCGCGTCGCGGTCATGAGCCAGGGCAAGGTGCTGCAGATCGCGTCCCCCAGCGAACTCTACGAGCGCCCGAACTGCATGACGGTCGCCGGCTTCATCGGCCAGATGAACTTCCTGCCGGCCACGGTGACCGCCCAGCAGGGCGACGAGCTCGGGCTCGAGGTCGCGCTCTTCGGCGCCTCGCGCGCCCAGGCCAACGGCCGTTCGCCGCAGCTCGGCAGCGAGCTGGTGGTCGCGCTGCGGCCGGAGAAGCTGCGCCTGGGCGAGGCCGCCACCGGCCTGGAGAACCGCGCTACCGCGAAGATCGAGGCCGTGGCCTATCTCGGCGATCGCTGCCACGTGCATCTGCGCGCGCCGGGCGTCGAGAAGCCGATCCTCGTGACCTCGCCGAACGACGCCGCCCTGCGCCAGGGCGCCGAGATCGCCGTCGGCTGGCCCTCGGACGCGGCCGTCCTGCTGGCCAACTAGCCGGCTGCCGCTAGCCCGCCTCGGCGGCGGCGATCAGCGGCTGCATCACCGCGATGTGGCGAATGGGATCGAGTGACAGGCCCAGCGCGAGGGCGCGCTTCAGGTCGGCCAGTGCCTCGGCCTCCTGCCCCAGGCGTGCATAGGCGACGGCGCGCAGGATCAGCACCTCGCCGTAGTCCGGCACCAGCGCCAGCGCCTTCGCCGCCTCCTGCAGCGCCACCGCATCCTCCTTCAGGTTCACCAGCGCCAGGACCCGCAGGTAGTAGGCCTCGGCCAGGCTGGTTCGATGCCGCGGATCGGGCGAGGCGCGCAGCGCCGGCACCGCCTTGTTCAGCCACTCCAGCGCCTTGACGTAGTTGCCGCGCCGGATCTCGATGCGGGCCAGGTAGAGCGGCGCGGTCGGATGGCCCGGCGTCGCCTCGAGCAGCGAGCGCAGTGCCGCCTGGGCTGTGTCGTAGTCTCCCAGGTCGAGGGCGGACAGCGCCGTGCCATAGAGAGCGACGCCGTTCTGCGGCTCCAGGGCGAGGCTCTGGCGATAGGCGGCAATGGCCTCCGCCGGCTGGCCCGTCCGGCGCAAGGCACGCCCCAGGTTGTTGCTGGCCGGCACCAGCGGCCCCTGACGCTCCAGCACGGCGCGCCAGAGGGTCGGCTCGTCGCGCCAGACCGGCAGCTGCTCGAAGCGCGCGACGAAGGCCAGCGCAAGGAGCAGCAGCCCGACCGGCAGCAGACGCAGGCGTACGCCGCCGGCCAGCCGCAGCAGGCCGGCCATCCCCAGCGCCGCGGCCAGGGCGACCGCCAGCATCGACCAGTAGAGATAGCGGTCGGCGACGTAGGAGAGCACCTGGAAGGCGAAGGGCACGAGGCCGGACACCGGCGCGATGCCCAGCAGGAAGAGCGCCACCAGCGCCCAGCCGGCGCGCGAACGGCGGCAGAGCAGGACGACCGCGACCGCCAGCAGGACGACCAGCAGCAGGGCATTGCGATAGAGCCAGTAGTCGCTCGCGGTCGCCTGGTTGACGGCATAGAGCGGCGACAGACCGAAGGGCCAGAACAGGCTGCTCAGGTAGTGCAGCAGGGTGAAGGCGGCGATGCGCAGGCGCTCCAGCAGCCCGGCCTCGATGGTCTCGCCGACGCCGGTCTGCACCAGCCCGGTCAGCACCGCCAAGGCCACCGCCGCCAGCAGCGCCGGCAGCAGCAGCAGCGCGGCGCGGCGCCAGCCGGCAAAGCCGAAGCCCCAGAGCAGCAGGAACGTCGCCGGCGGCACCACCACGGCCGAGGGCTTGAAGAGGCCTGCGGCAAGGGTCAGCAGCGCCAGCAGCGCGGCCAGGCGCCAGGGTCGCGTCGTGGCCGCGTGGCGGAGGCCGAGCCAGACCGCCAGCAGGCCGAAGGCGGCCGCGCCCAGGGCCCGCAGTTCGGAGATCCAGGCGACCGTTTCGACCTGGACCGGGTGCAGGGCGAAGAGCAGCGCCGCGGCCAGGGCCGGCACCGCCGCGTAGCTCGGCACCACACGGCGGGCGATGGCCAGGACCAGCAGGGCATTGAGCAGATGCAGCGCGAGGTTCAGCAGATGCAGGGCGCCGGCGAGCTGCTCGGCCGGCACCGCCTGCCAGGCCGTGCCCCAGATCAGATAGCTGAAGGGCACGTAGAGCCCGAGCCAGGGCTCGACGAAGAGCCGCCGCGCCGCCGACCAGCCGAACCCGGTGACCAGCGGGTTCGCATGGAGATGGACGTAGAGGTCGTCCCAGACGAAGTCGTAGCCGCTGACCGGCCAGTAGGTCAGCAGGACGACGGCCGACAGCAGCAGGCTCGGCCAGAGGGCCTGGAGCCGGGCCGCCATCGGGTCAGGCCGCCTCGGCGGCGTCGAGCGCCGTGAGGAAACCGTCAACCTGCTCAGCGCTGGTGGCGAAGGCGGTCACGAGGCGATAGGCGCCGGGGCCGAGCGCCTCCCAATCGTAGAACGCATAGCCTTGGCCGAGCAGACGTTCCGCGGCCGCCGTCGGCAGACGCACGAAGAGCTCGTTGGCCTGCACCGGATGCAGCAGTTCGGCGCCGCGGGCGGTCAGACCGGCGGCCAGCCGCGCTGCCATGCCATTGGCCTGCCGCGCGTTGGCCAGCCAGAGGTCGTCGGCGAGATAGGCCTCGAGCTGCGCCGAGATCAATCGCATCTTGGAGAAGAGATGGCCGCCGCGCTTGCGGCGAAAGGCCAGTTCCTCGGCCTTCTCCGGCTGGAACAGCACGATCGCCTCGGCCGCGAGGCAGCCGTTCTTGGTGGCGCCGAAGGAGAGCACGTCGACGCCGGCCTTCCAGGTCATCTCCGCCGGCGTGCAGCCGAGCGCCACCAGCGCGTTGGCGAAGCGCGCGCCGTCCATGTGCAACGCCATGCGATGACGGCGGGCACTGGCGGCCAGGGCTTCGATCTCCGCCAGGTCGTAGAGCGTGCCGCATTCGCTCGCCTGGGTGATCGAGATCGCCGCCGGCTGCACCGAATGCACGAAGCCCTCGCCGTGGATCGCCGCCTCGACTCCGGCGGCGTCGATCTTGCCGGCCGGCCCGGGTACGGTCACCAGCTTGGCGCCGCCGGTGAAGAACTCCGGCGCACCGCATTCGTCGACGTTGATGTGCGCCTCGGGATGGCAGTAGACCGCCCCCCACGGCGGCACGAAGCAGGACAGCCCGACGACGTTCGCGGCGGTCCCCGTCGCCACCGGGAAGACCTTCAGGTCGCGCTCGAAGATCTCCGCCAGGCGCGCCTCGACCCGCGCGCTCCAGGGGTCGTCGCCGTAGGAGCCGACCGACCCACGATTGGCGGCGACCAGCGCTTCGAGGATCTTCGGGTGGGCGCCACAGACATTGTCGGAACGGAAATCCATCGGCTGAAGCCTTTCGCGGTTCGGAACGGCAGGGCTAGGGGAGGGGCGCGAGGGTGACGCGGCCGGCGGCGGCACCGCTCTCCAGGTCGACGATCAGAACCTGCTGGCAGTCGCCGGCCCCCGCGAGGCGAAGAAAGAGGCGCCCGGCGTCGCTCCAGGCGTCCGCCAGGGTGCAGCCGGGCGGCAGCGGCACGGCGATATCGGCGGCCAAGCCAGCCTCGTCGGTGCCGGACAGGCGGCCGACGATGGTGACGACGACCACCACGAAACCGATAACGATGACGATGCCCATGGCAACGACGGCCGCCTTGATGCCCCTCGCCTGCACGCCAACCTCCCCCTCGGCCCGTCCCCGGCCCTGCGCCACGGTCGCGGCGCCGGGCGGCGGCGCGACAAAGCGACGGCAGCATTGTTCCGACATGCTAGAAGACGGCATGGACGACAGCCAAGACCAGAACCGGCGGACGCAGGCCGGACTCGGCGCGGCGGCGGTGCTGGAGGTGGCGGTGCCGCCCGAGGCCGCCGGCCAGCGCGCCGACCGCTTCCTCGCCGAGGCACTGGCGGGGCGCGTCCCCGGACTCTCGCGCACGCGGCTCAAGAGCCTGATCGAGGCAGGTGCCGTCGGCCTGGGCGGCGGGACCTTAGACGAGCCCTCGATGAGGGTCAAACCGGGACAAACTTTCGCCATCAAGATCCCCGATCCTGAGGCTGCAGAACCACAAGGCCAGGCAATGGACCTGGCCGTCGTCTACGAGGATGGGGAACTGATCGTCATCGACAAGCCAGCCGGGCTGGTCGTCCACCCAGCACCGGGCAATCCGGATCGCACCCTGGTGAATGCCCTCATCGCCCATTGCGGCCGCTCGCTGTCCGGTATCGGCGGCGTGCGCCGGCCCGGCATCGTGCATCGCCTCGACAAGGACACCAGCGGCCTGCTGGTCGCCGCCAAGACCGACCGCGCCCACCAGGCGCTGAGCCAGGCGTTCCAGACCCGGGAGATCGAACGCCGCTATCTGGCTCTGGTCTGGGGCGTGCCCAATCCGGTTGCCGGCGTCATCACCGGGAACATCGGCCGCGATCCCCGGAACCGCCAGCGCATGGCGGTCGTTGCCAAGGGAGGAAAAACGGCAGAGACGCACTACCGCGTCCTCGAGGTTCTGGCGCAGGGCAAGGCCAGCTTACTGGAGTGTCGCTTGATGACCGGACGCACGCACCAGATCCGCGTTCACCTGACGGCCCAGGGGCATCCGCTCATCGGCGATCCGCTCTACGGCCGGACCACGGCCCGGCGCCTGAAGGACCTGCCGGAGAACGCCCGCGCGGTCGTCGCCGCCTTCAAACGGCAGGCCCTCCACGCCGCCACCCTGGGATTTCACCATCCTGTGTCCAAGGAATGGCTGAATTTCCAATCACTCGTGCCTCAGGATCATCAATTCTTGATGGAAACCTTAGAGAGTTTGTAATCTAATCTTGACTGGTCCGGTCGGATATCCGGTCGGATACTGCTTTAAGGGCGCTGCCTCCCCCCCGTTTCGGCAGCCCCAGTGTTAGGAGACCGAAGATGGCCAACGCGCTTCCAGCCCTGTCCGGTGAAGGCAACCTCTCCCGCTACCTGCAGGAGATCCGCAAGTTCCCCATGCTGGAGCAGGATGAGGAATACATGCTCGCCAAGCGCTGGCGCGAGAAGGACGACAGCGAGGCCGCGCACAAGCTGGTGACCAGCCACCTGCGCCTGGTCGCCAAGATCGCGATGGGCTATCGCGGCTATGGCCTGCCGCTGTCCGAACTGATCTCGGAGGGCAACGTCGGCATGATGCAGGCGGTGAAGCGCTTCGATCCCGAGCGCGGCTTCCGCCTCGCGACCTACGCCATGTGGTGGATCCGCGCCGCGATCCAGGAGTACATCCTGCACTCCTGGTCGCTGGTGAAGATGGGCACCACCGCGGCGCAGAAGAAGCTCTTCTTCAACCTGCGGCGCCTCAAGGGCCAGATGCAGGCGATCGAGGAAGGCGACCTGCATCCCGAGCAGGTGAAAAAGATCGCCACGACGCTGAAGGTGCCCGAGGACGACGTGGTGCAGATGAACCGGCGCCTTGCCGCCCCCGACCATTCGCTGAACGCCCCGCTGCGGCAGGATTCCGATGGCGAGTGGCAGGACTGGCTGGTCGACGACACGATGGACCAGGAGACCACCGTGGCGGAGAGCGAGGAGCTCGGCCAGCGGCGCCAGCTCCTGGCCGACGCCATGGCGGACCTCACCGACCGCGAGCGCCACATCCTGGAGGAGCGGCGGCTGAAGGACGAGCCCACGACCCTGGAGGATCTCTCGCAGCAGTACGGCATCAGCCGCGAGCGGGTGCGCCAGATCGAGGTCCGGGCCTTCGAGAAGCTGCAGCGCGCGATGCGCAACAAGGCGATCGAGCAGCGGCTGGTGGAGGCCTGATCCGACGCCGCGGCCGGATCTTCCGGCCAACGTTGCATAGAGGCCACTGACGACAACTTTCTTGTGCGGCCGCCGCAGACCCCTGCGGCGGCCGCATTGCCTTGTCATGAAACCGTTCCTAATTTGCAGCCTGCTCGTCACGAAAGGCTGCCCATGGCACTCGCCCTGCAATCACGGCCCCTGGCCGATGCCCCGCCCAGCGACCGCATGTCGGCGGTCTTCTGGCTCTGGCTGCCGATCGCCTGGGGCCTGCTGCTCTTCTGGGCCTCCGAACAGGGTCGCGATTTCTACGACACCTGGTTCAACAACGAACACGACGGCATCATGGAGTACTTCGAGTGCATCATCATGGTGGCCGCCTTCCTGGTCGCCCTGACGATCCTGCCCGTTGCCTGGAGGCGCGGCCCGCGCTGGCTCTTCTGGTGGGTCGTGCTGGCGGCGCTCTGCTCGTTCTACGTTGCCGGCGAGGAGATCTCCTGGGGCCAGCATCTCTTCGGCTGGCTGACGCCGGAGGGCTGGAGCAGCGTCAACGACCAGAACGAGACCAACCTGCACAACACCAGCTCCTGGCTCGACCAGAAGCCGCGTCACCTGCTGTCGGCCGGCACCATCGTCGGCGGCCTGATCATTCCGGTGGTCGCGCTCTATCGGCCGGAGATCCGCCAGAGCCGCTTCGGCATCATTTTCCCGCCCTTCATCTGCCTGCCCTGCGCGGCGCTGGGTCTGCTGTGCGGTCTGAACGGCGTGCTCGACAGCTACATCTCCCCGCACCGGGCCCTCTTCATCCGGCCGGCCGAGGTGCAGGAGTGCTTCTTCTACGCCTTCGTCCTGATCTATCTGATCGTGCTGCGGCGGCGGCTGCTGGCCGCCGCCTGACGCCGCATCAGACCAGGAAGGGATCCTTCACCAGGATCGTATCGTCGCGCTCCGGCGAGGTGGAGAGCAGCGCCACCGGTGCGCCGATCAGCTCCTCGATGCGGCGGATGTACTTGACGCAGGTGGCCGGCAGCTGCGCCCAGGAGCGCGCCCCCTGGGTCGAGTCCTGCCAGCCCTCCATGGTCTCGTAGATCGGCGTCGCCTTGGCCTGCAGCGCCGAGAGCGCCGGCAGGTAGTCCAGCCGCTCGCCATCCACCTGGTAGCCGACGCAGACCTTCAGCTCCTCCAGTCCGTCGAGCACGTCGAGCTTGGTCAGGGCGATGCCGTCGATGCCGCCGACCGTCACCGCCTGGCGCACCAGCACCGCGTCGAACCAGCCGCAGCGCCGCTTGCGCGCCGTCACCGTGCCGAACTCGTGGCCGCGCTGCCCCAGGCGTTCGCCGATCGCGTCGGTCAGTTCGCTCGGGAAGGGGCCCGAGCCGACGCGGGTGGTGTAGGCCTTGGCGATGCCCAGGACGAAGGTCGCGCTGGTCAGCGGGAAGCCGGCGCCGGCCCAGGCCTGCCCGGCCACGGTGTTGGAGGAGGTGACGAAGGGATAGGTGCCGTGGTCGATGTCGAGCATGGCACCCTGCGCGCCCTCGAACAGGATGCGCTTTCCCTGGCGATTGACCTCGTCCAGCGTGCGCCAGACATGCGCGGCAAAGCGCAGGACGTCGTCGCTGACCGCGTTCAGTTCCGCCAGGATGTCCTCCTTGACGATCTCCGGCTGCGACAGGCCGCGACGCAGCGCATTGTGATGCACCAGCAGCCGCTCGATCTTGCCGTCCAGCGTTACCGGATCGCCCAGGTCGCAGACCCGGATCGCCCGCCGCGCCACCTTGTCCTCGTAGGCCGGGCCGATGCCGCGCCCGGTGGTGCCGATCTTGGCGCCGCCGGCGCGCCTCCTCGCGGATCGCGTCGAGGTCGCGGTGCAGCGGCAGGATCAGCGCGGCGTTCTCGGCGACGCGCAGCCGCTTGGGGCTGATCTCGACCCCCTGTTCGCGCAGGCGCGCGATCTCGGCGATCAGCGCCCAGGGGTCGATGACCACGCCGTTGCCGATGATCGAGAGCGTGCCGGCCCGCACCACGCCCGAGGGCAGCAGGCTCAGCTTGTAGGTCTTGCCGTCGACCACCAGCGTGTGGCCGGCATTGTGACCGCCCTGGAAGCGCACCACCACGTCGGCGCGCTCCGACAGCCAGTCGACGATCTTGCCCTTGCCCTCGTCGCCCCACTGGGCGCCGACCACCACGACATTGCTCATGTTGTCGTCCTGCTCCTGATGCGGTTTCGGGCCGTAACCCGCCTCAGATGTCCTTGACCTCGATCTTGTGCCAGATCGCGGTGCAGCCGAGGCGCCGCGCCTCGGCCACGGGGTCGGCGTCGGCGGAAGGCCGGCAACACCCGGTGACCCAGCCCTCGCGGCAGCAGCCGCGCGTCATCGCGGCCCGTGCCGAACGGCAGGAAGACCCGGCGCGCGCTGGCCGCTGCCGGCAGTGCCCGCCAGCACCGAGTCCATCTAGAGCGTGGACCCGGTGGCCCGACCGCCGGCTCGCCGCCGTCTCGCGCTCGACATAGCGGCCACCGCGCCCGATCTCGCCGCGCACCCCGCGGGCGAAGACACGTGAAGGCAACGCCGGTCTGATACTCGAAGCCGCGATACTCGCCGGGATCGACGGTCAGGCTCAGGTCCGGCTCGACGGCGCGGCCACCCGCGATGGTCACCGCCAGGCGGGCCATCTCGCTGACCGGCGGCCGCTGATGCCCAGGGCCTTCAGCCGCGCCAGGGCCGTCCTCGGCCGGGGCCCGACCGCGCCCAGCAGGCCGAAGATCATCGGATCGTCACCGACGATCCCGCGCAGTTCACCCGCATCCTTGCCGTCCAGCGCCTCCCGCGCGGCATCCGCCGTTGCCCCCTCATGTCCCTGGCCGGTCAGGACGGCGGGTGCCAGCGACGGCACGGTCAGGTCGATGCTCAGATCCTGCGACCCCGGCAGCGCGCAGCGCCTCGACCGCCAGCAGGACCACCTCGGCATCGGCCGTCACGCGCGTCGGCGCCGATCAGTTCGGCGCCGACCTGGCCCAGCTGGCGCTCGGGCGTGAGCTGGGTGCCGCGCACGCGCAGCACGTCGCCCGCATAGCTGAGACGCAGCGGCCGCGGCGCGCGGGCCAGGCGGTGCGCGGCGATACGCGCCACCTGTGGCGTCATGTCGGCGCGCAGGCCCATCATGCGCTGCGAGATCGGGTCCATCAGGCGGAAGGTCTGCTCGGCCACGGCGGCGCCGACACCGGCCAGGAGCGCGGTCTCGAACTCCAGCAGCGGCGGCTTCACCCGCTCGTAGCCCTGCTGCTGGAACGAGGCGATCAGCTGCTCGACGCAGCGTGCCTCGCGTCTGGCGGCCGGCGCCAGAAGGTCGGCGAGACCGGCCGGAAGCAAGGCGCGGTCGCCCTGGGAGCGGTCGCCCCGGGAGCCGTCGCCTTGGGAACTATCGCCCGAGGAAGTCATGAAGCGGCCAAAGTCTTCTGCTGGAACCGTGACGTCTCGCAGCGCCGTCCGAGGCCGACCGGCCCGCGACGCGCTGCACACGGTGGCCGTTGATAGCGGCTTTGCACCGCAGCGGCAACGCCTTCCGCGGAGGCCTGCCGCGGGGCCTTGCCGCAGGGTGGGGGGACTCCTAGGGTCCGATGACGATGCACGAGCCGAGCCGGGATGCCCTCTCTCCGACGCCCGAGGCCGCCCTGCCGGCGGCGCCGGCCCCGGCGCGGCCGGCGGCCGGACGCTCCCTGGCGCACCGGGTCGGCCGCACCCAGCGCTGGCTGATCCCGGCGCTGCTGCTGCTGGCCGCCGTGCTGCTGGCTTTCGGCTGGACGCTGCCGATCATGACGGTCGAGACCCTGGTGGTGCTGAGCGAGGACATCTCGCTGCTGGGCAGTTGCTGGCAGCTGCTGCAGAGCGGCGAGTGGTTCCTCTTCGCCATCATCCTGGTCTTCTCGATCCTCTTCCCGCTGATCAAGCTGGCGGTGGCGCTCTATCTCTGGTGGTTCGCCGACCTGGAGCGCCCCGGATTCCTGCGCTCGCTGGCCTGGATCGAGTCGCTCGGCCGCTGGTCGATGCTCGATGTCTTCGTGGTCGCCCTCTCGGTGGTGGCGATCCAGATCTCGCTGGTCTCCGACGTCGAGATCCACCCCGGCATCTATCTCTTCACCGCCGCCGTCGCGCTCTCGATCGTCGCGGTCGGACGGATCACCCAGCTGGCGCGGCGGGTGGCGAAGGGGGCTTAGCCCTCCCTGCCCCGCGCCTCGCGGCGGCCTAATCCAGCGGCACCCATCCCGTTCCGCGGTGCCCGAAGGCGAAGAGGTCCGGGTGCAGGATCTCCGCCAGGATCTCCAGCGACTCGACGAGGCGCGGACCCGGGCGGTTGAAGAAGGCATTGCCGTCGGTCACCCAGACCTTGCCGCTCCTGACCGCCGAGAGGCGCTGCCAGCGCGGGTCGCCGGTCACCGTCGGCAGCTCGGCCAGCGAGCGGGCGATGTCGAAGCCGCAAGGCAGCACGACCAGATGCTCGGGATCGGCGGCCAGCAGTTCCTCCCACTCCAGCCAGCGCGAATGCTGGCCAGGCTCGCCCAGGCAGGGTTGGGCGCCCGCCAGCGCCACCAGCTCCGGCACCCAGTTGCCGCCGCCCATCAGCGGCGCCAGCCACTCCAGCGTGCCGACGGTAGGGCGCCGTGCGGCACCGGCGGCCGTCTCGGCAATGGCATCGACGCGCGCCTGCAGCGAGGCCAGCAGGCGCTCGCCGGCCGGCGCGTCGCCGATCGCCTGGGCGGTGCCGCGAATGTCGGCCCAGACGTCGGCCAGGGTGTTGGGCTGCAGGGCCACCAGCTTCGGCTGCCCTTCGGTCCAGTCGGCCAGCGCGCGCTCGACGTCGCCCAGGCTGACGGCGCAGACCTCGCACTGGCTCTGGGTCACCACGACGTCGGGGGCAAGCGCCCGCAACCGCTCGGCATCGACGTCGTAGACCGCCAGGGCCGAGGTCAGCAGCGCCTTCACGTCGCGATCGATCTCCGCCGAGGGCCGCGAAGGGTCCATCTTCGGGCGGGTCAACACCGGCAGGCGCTCAACGCCGAGCGGGAAGTCGCATTCGTGCGAGCGGGCGACCAGATGGCCGGCATAGCCGAGTGCGTTCACGATCTCGGTGCCGGAGGGGATGAGGGAGACGATGCGCGGCTGCATGCTCCTGGCGTAGCGCGGCGGGCGGCGCCGGTAAAGCTCCAAGCGGCCGCGTCGCTGCGCCTTGACCGCCGCCCCCGCTCTCCCCGAAGCTCCGCGCTCGCCGGCAGCAGGAGACTCCCATGGCCCGTCAGACCGAAACGCTCCCCCTGGAACCGCCGGGCCCCGGCACCCGCCAGGAGCTGGTGCTGCACCGCTATGGTACCCGCGGCGCCGGGCCAAAGGCCTACCTCCAGGCCTCCCTCCATGCCGACGAGACGCCGGCGATGATGGCGGCGCATCACCTGCTGCGGCTGCTCGAGGAGGCCGACGCCAGGGGCCTCGTCCGGGGCGAGATCGTGGTGGTCCCCTACGCCAACCCGATCGGCCTGGCCCAGTGGGTGAACGAAACGCAGCTCGGCCGCTTCGAGCTGCGCGGCGGCGGCAACTTCAACCGCGGCTGGCCCGACCTGACGGAGCCGCTGGCGGCAGCGCTGGAAGGCAGGCTCGGCAGCGATGCAGCAGCCAATGTGACCGCGGTCAGGGCTGCGATCCCCGGCGTCCTGGCGCAGATCAAGCCGCGCAAGGAGCTCGACAGCCTGCGCCTGGCCCTGGCGCACGAGGCGCTGACTGCCGACCTTGCCCTCGACCTGCACTGCGACGACGATTCGCTGATGCATCTCTTCGTCATTCCGCAGCATTGGCCGGAGGCGGCGCCGCTGGCGGCCGAACTCGGCGTTCACGCCGTGCTGCTCTGCGAGGACTCCGGCGGCGGCTCCTTCGACGAGTTCTGCTCGACCCTCTGGGTGCGATTGGCCAGGCGCCTGCCGCAGCATCCCCTGCCCGCCGCCTGCCTGGCCGGCACGGTCGAGTTCCGCGGCCAGGGCGACGTCTCCGACGAGCTGGGCGAGGTCGACGGCCGGGCGCTCTATCGCATCCTGGCGCACCGCGGCTTCATCGCCGAGGACCCCGGCGCGACGCCGAAGGCGCTCTGCGAGGGCACCGACCTCTCCGCCACCCAGTGGATCAAGTCCCCGGGCTACGGCATCCTGGCCTACAAGGCGGCGCTGGGAGAGCGGGTGACGAAGGGTCAGCTGATCGCCGAGCTGATCGATCCGGCAGCCGCGCCAGGCGCCGCGCGGCGGCAGATGCTGGCGGCGACCGACGGCATTGTCCTGTCGCGCCGCTACAGCAAGTTCGTCTGCGCCGGCCAGACCGTCTGCAAGATCGTCGGCAAGACGCCGCTGCCCAGCGACAGCGTCTACCTGCTGGCCGACTGAGGCGACGAACGGGCCTTCGGCGTCACCTGCCGGCGGCGCCAGTCGATCATGCTGTGAAAGGCCGAGCGCAGCCCGAGGCGGCGAGTCACCAGGCTGGCGACCACCACCGCCGCCAGCACCGCCAGCGTGAAGGCGAAATCGCCGGTCAGCTCGACGATCATCACCGCGGTGGAGACCGGCGCGCCCAGCACGGCGCCGGCCACCGCGCCCATGCCGGCCAGCGAGTAGGCGCCGCTGGCGGAGACGTAGTCGGGCGCCAGGACCGAGAGCGCCAGGCCAAAGGCGCCGCCGCCCAGGGCACCCAGCACCAGGGACGGCGAGAAGATGCCGCCGATGAAGCCGCTGCCCAGGCAGAGCGCGGTCGCCACCAGCTTCAGGACCATCAGGACCAGCAGAAGGTGCAGGGAATAGTCTCCGGCCAGGGCGGCCGAGGTCGCCTCGTAGCCGACGCCGAGAATGCGGCTGTCGAGCAATGCCAGGCCGGCGACGCAGAGGCCGGCCAGGGCCGGCCGCAGCCACAGCGGCAGGCGCGCCCGGCGCATCCCGCCCTCGACCAGGTAGATCGCCTGCACCAGCGCCAGTGCCAGGGCCGCCGCGACCAGCCCGAGAAGCATGAAGGCCGGCAGTTCCCACAGCGAGGCGATGGCCCAGTCGTTCGGCACCACAAAGGCCGGATCGGCGCCATAGACCACGTGGCTCAGCAGGTTGCCGGCGACGGCGGCCAGGGCCACCGGGGCAAAGGCGGAGAAGGCGTAGCGCGCCACCACCACCTCGAGGGCGAAGAAGGTCCCGGCGAGCGGCGCGTTGAACGAGGCGGCGACGGCGGCGGCGACACCGGCGCCGAGCAGCAGGCGGCGGCCGGCAACCGTCAGTCCGGCGCGCGCGGCGAACCAGCCGCCCAGCGTCGCCCCGAGATGGACCACAGGTCCCTCGCGGCCGACCGAGGCGCCGAACCCCAGCGTGGCGATGGCGCCGAGCGCTGTCTTCAGGCCGGTGGAGAGACTCATGGTGGCGCCGCGGAAGACCGCCGACTCGATGACGTCGGCGACGCCGTAGGCGCGGCGCTCCGGCAGGCACCAGCGCACGAAGAGGCCGATGCCGAGGCCGCCGAGGCCGAGGATCAGGCAGGGCCGCCACCATTCCAGGGCGCCGGCCTCGCTGGCCATCGACTCGACCTCGAATCCGTATAGCAGCCGGCTGATGGCGCCGAAGCTCTCGCGCAGCGCGATGGCCGCCGCGCCGCCGCACAGCCCGGCCAGGACCGCCAGGCCGAGCAGTGTCAGCGGCGCCGTTCCCGCCAGCGGATCGAGACCGCCGCGCCGGCGCGGGCCGGCGGTCATTGCGGGCCTGCCGTCATGCCGGCTTGGAAACCGTCATCACCCGTCCGACCTCCGGCGGCGGCGGCCGCTGCGCCTGCAGCCGGCAGAGCGCCTGGACCTGCGGCCGCACCACCTCGTCCCACGGCACCACCCGGCGCGACTCGAGATCGACCGAGAGCTGCATCCACTCCATCGTCGCCGCCTGCACGCCGCTTTCGGCGTGGAACATGCGATAGAGGCTGTGCAGCCGCTTGTCATCGAAGGCCAGGAAATGCAGCTCGTAGCGTAGCGGGTCGTCGCGGTGCAGTTCGCGTTGCCAGGTGATATGGGCCTCGGCAGCGAACATCGAGCGGCCGGTGCGCGTGCGATAGGCATGATCGAGGCCGACGCGGTCGAACAGCATGTCGACGACCTGGTCGAAGGCGAGCACGTAGTAGGCGACGTTCATATGACCGTTGAAGTCGATCCACTCCGGCAGCACGCGGCCGCCCAGCACCTCGACGCGACCGTCTTCCAGTTCGCACCACTTCAAGCCGGAGCCCTCCTCCTCGCGTTGTCCAGGCCCGACCTTAGCGCCGTGGCGCCTTGCCGGGAAAGGCGCTAGCGTCCGCAGGCATGCCGTCCGCCGCTCCGACGCCCGCGTTGTTCCTGGCACCGCTTGACTTCCTCGGGCGCCACGCCACCAGCGCCCTGTTCCTCGGCGTCTTCATCGGCCTGGCGCTGCCCGAACTCGCCGCCCTGGCCCGCCCGCTGCTGCCGCCGGCGGTGGTGCTGCTGCTGACCGCCACGCTGCTGCGCCTCGACTGGCCGGCGATCGGCCGCGAACTGCGCCATCCCGGGCTGCAACTCGTCCTCTTCCCCTGGCAGCAGGTGCTGCTGCCGCTGGCGGTCTGGGGGCTGTGCCGCGCGCTGCCGATTCCCGACAGCCTGACCACCGCGCTGGTGCTGATGGCGCTGGCACCACCGATCATCAGTTCGGCCGCGCTGGCCACGCTGCTCGGCCTCGCCGGTCCCCTCGCCCTGGTGGGCTCGCTCCTCGCCACCCTGCTGACACCGCTGGTGCTGCCGCCGCTGGCCCTCGGGCTGCTCGGCCTGGACCTGGAGATCGGGCTGGGCGCCTTCATGCTCCGGCTCGGCCTGCTGATCGGGTTGGCGCTGGCCTTCGCCCTCGGCCTGCGCATGATCGCCGGACCGGCGCGCCTGGTCCGCCTGGCGCGGCCGATCGACGGCGTCGTGGTGCTCATCATGCTGGTCTTCGTGGTGGCCATCATGGACGGCGTCACCCGGCGCGCGCTGGAGCGTCCGGACATCGCGCTGGTCTGGCTGGGCGCCGCCTGTCTGGTCAACCCGCTGCTGCAGGTCCTGGGGGCGGCGGCCTTCTGGCGGCTGGGCCGGCAGCGCGCCCTCACGGTCGGCCTGATGACCGGGAACCGCAACATGGGCCTGCTGCTGGCGGCACTGCCCAGCGCCGTCGAGTACGATATCCTGCTGTTCTTCGGCCTGGCGCAGATCCCGATGTACGTGCTGCCGGCGCTGACCAAACCGCTCTACCGTCGCGTTCTGCTGGCGCGCCGGCTGCAGGTCGACCAGCCCGCAACCCTGGGAGGTCCCCCGCCGCCGCTGCCGCGCGATCCGCGCTAGTCCAGCAAAGCCGCTGCGGCTTTTTTGCCACAGAGTTTCGTCCAGAGGCCTCATGTGCCTCACATTTCTGGTCTAGTTTCGGGGCTTATGCTATTCCGGCTAAGGTGGTTGGAACACGGCTGCGGCGTGCTGGATGGCAGAATCTGCCGGAATGGCAGGACATCCAGGCTCCATGGTGCGGCCAGGTCGGGGTTGAGGAGTACGTAGGGCAGGTCCGGGGAGCTTAGGCTGGACATCT
>CALOEA010000011.1:0-37867 GCA_942492185.1 uncultured Alphaproteobacteria bacterium | reverse complement strand
GTGGTCTCCTCGGCGAGGCCGTTCTCCACCATGATCGCCACCGCCTCGCCCTGCCGCAGGCGCAACTCGGGTCCCGGCACGCTGCCGCCGTAGCACCAGACGTCGGTCTCGGCGTAGGGCTCCGGCACCAGGCGCACGCGCCCCGGCGCCGGCCGCAGGCGAAAGGCGGCTGCCGGCGTCGCGCCGGCCGGCCGGCCCGGCAGCAGGACCGCGGCGGCGAGCGCAGCCGCCGGCCAGGAAGGCACGTCGGCCGGTGCGGCGACCTGCGGGGGCAAGAACATGATGGTGGCCTCATGGAGACGGCCCTCTGCCGCCGGCAAATCCTGGGCCCACGGCGGCCTGCTTGTCGATGCCCAAGGGAACCCCCCGGCCGTCCGGGCGTTGCCCTTTCATGAGGGAGAGCCGGCGCGGCCCCGGCCCTGGCAACCGCGAGCGAGGAGCGATGTTCGTCGAGACAATCAAATCGGACGGCCTGGCCCATCTCTCCTATCTGATCGGCAATGCGGGGCAAGCGGCGGTCATCGATCCGCGCCGCGATTGCGAGATCTATGCGCAGCGGGCAGCCGCGCGCGGCTGCCGCATCAGCCACATCTTCGAAACCCACCGCAACGAGGACCTGGTCTCCGGCGCCCCGACCCTGGCGCAGCTCACCGGCGCGCCGGTCCATCACGGACCGAACGCCGCCGGGAGGGTCGCCTACGCCCGGACGGTGCGCGAGGGCGCGCGCTTCGACCTCGGCGCTCTGCGCATCGTGGTGCTGGAGACGCCGGGGCACACCGACGACAGCCTTTCCTTCGTCCTCTACGACGATGAATTCGGCGACGAGGCGGTGGCCGTCTTTACCGGCGACGCCCTCTTCGTCGGCGATGTCGGCCGCACCGACTTCTATCCCGAGCGCGCTGCGGAGGTGGCCGGGCTGCTGTTCGACAGCCTGCGGAAACTCTGCGCGCTGGGCGACCAGACGATCCTGCATCCGGCGCACGGCGCCGGCTCCGTCTGCGGCAACAGCATGGCGGACCGCGAGTTCTCCACCATCGGCTACGAGCGCCGGAACAACCCCATGCTGCAGATCGCCCGGCGCGACGACTTCATCGCCAGGAAGCTCGCCGAACGGCACGAGCAGCCGCCCTACTTCCGCCTGATGGAGCAGTTGAACCTGCAGGGCGGCGCGCCCGCCGCCCGGCTGCTGACCCCGCCGCCGCTGGAGATGGCGACCTTCTGCGAGGTGGCCGAGGATGCGGTCCTGGTCGACGTTCGCGGCATCGCCGCTTTCCTTGGCGCGCACCTCCCGGGCAGCCTGGCGATCCCCACCGACATGCTGCCCGCATTCGCCGGCTGGCTGCTCGATCCCGACCGGGCGGTCGCGCTGGTGGCGCAGGACGACGGTCAGGCGGCCTGCGCGGCGCGCCACCTCGCGCGGATCGGCTATGACCGTGTCGCCGGGTTCCTGAAGCCCGCGCTGACCGGCTGGGCCGCCGCCGGGCGGCCCTTCCGCGCCCTCGAGGCGGTCGACCACGAAACGGTGGCCGCCCGTGTCGCACGGCCCGCGGAGGACTGGACGCTGCTCGACGTGCGCAGCCCCTCGGAGACCGAGGAGGGGGTGATCGATGGCGCCCGCCGGCTCTATGTCGGCGAACTGCCCGGACAGCTGGAAGAGCTCGACCGCGAGGGCCGCTACACCGTGATGTGCGCCAGCGGCGCGCGCGCCACCATCGCGGCCTCCATCCTGCGGCGTGCCGACTTTCGCCGCGTCGACGTCTTCCTGGGCTCCATGGGCGCCTGGAAGGCCGCGGGCGGGAAGACCGTGAAGCCCGCGTTCGCGGACGAGGTGCCGCCGCGGCGGACAGCGCAGGCGGGAGGATAGGGCGATGGACTGCGATGTGCTGATCATCGGCGCCGGCCAGGCGGCAACGCCCTTGGCGATGGCGCTGGCGGCGGCGGGACGCAGCGTCTGCGTCGCCGAAAGCCGGCATCTCGGCGGTTCCTGCGTGAACTTCGGCTGCACGCCCAGCAAGGCTGCCTTCGCTTCGGCCGCCCTCGTCCAGCGGGCCCGTACCGCCGCCGCCCTGGGCGTGCGCATCCCCCAGGTCGAGGTCGACTTTCCCGAGGTGCTCCGGCGCGCCCGCTCCTTCGCCGAGAAGGGGCGCCAGGCCTTGCAGGAGGCGTTCGACAAGCGCGAGAACCCGCGGTTGCTGCGCGGACACGCCCGCCTCCTGGAAAAGGGCCCGGCCGGGTTCCTCGCCGAGGTCGGGGAGCAGTCGGTCCGGGCGCAGGAGGTGGTGCTCGACTGCGGCACGCGGTCCTCCCTGCCGCCGATCGAGGGGCTCGATCGGCTCGAGCCGCTGACGGCGGAGACCTGGCTCGATGGGCGCGCGCTGCCGCGGCACCTGGCGATCATCGGTGGCGGCTACATCGGACTGGAGATGGCGCAGTTCTATCGGCGGATGGGTGCCGCGGTCACCGTCATCGAGTCGAGCGGCTCGATCGCCGGCCAGGAGGATGAGGACGTCGCCGCCTGTCTGCAGGCATTGCTCGAAGGGGAGGGAATCGCCTTCCGGCTCGGCACGCGGGCGCGGCGCGTCGAGGCCGCCGACGGCGGGCTGCGCATCGATCTCGACGGCGAGGCGGCGGAGCGGCTGGAGGCGAGCGATCTCTTCGTGGCGACCGGGCGAACGCCCAACAGCGATGGCCTGGGGCTGGAGACTCTGGACGTCGAACTGGACGAGGACGGCTACCTCGTGGTCGACCAGCGCCTGGCGACGAGCTGCCCCGGTCTCTGGGCGGCCGGCGATCTGCGCGGCGGGCCGATGTTCACCCAGACGGCCTGGGACGACTACAGGATCCTGGAATCGCAGCTGCTGGGGGACGGCAAGCGCACCCTGGCGCGCATCGTACCCTATGCGGTCTTCACCGAGCCGCAACTCGGCCGGGTTGGCCTGACCGAAACCCAGGCGCGCGAGCAGGGGCACGGCGTTCGCGTCGCCCGCTTCGAGATGTCCTCGAACGGCAAGGCCCGGGAGATCGGGAGAGCCGAAGGCATGATCAAGGTGGTCGTGGGCGAGGATGACCGCATCCTGGGAGCCGCGGTTCTCGCTGCCGAGGGCGCCGAGCTGGTCCACATCTACGGCGCGGTGATGGCGGCGGGCGCCAGCTTCCGCGTCATCGCCGATTCGCTGCACATCCACCCGACCCTGGCCGAGGCCGTGCAGAGCGCCCTGGGAGAGCTCGGGGACCGAAGCTAGCCGTCGAGTCGCGCACCCTCGGCATTGAGCAGGGCCCGCACCTCGGCGCCCTCGATCGCGCGGAAATCCCGCCCGCTCGCCAGGGACAGCTCGGTCGCCAGCGCCGCCGCCTGGCCGTAGGCGAAGCACTGCGCCGTCACCCGCGCCGAGGCCAGCGCCTCGTGCTCGGCCGAGAGGCAGCGGCCAGCCACGATGAGGTTCTCGCCGCTGGCCGGCACCAGCGCCCCATAGGGGACCTCGTACCAGTCGTCGATCAGCCACTCCACCCGCGGCTTGGCACCATAGTGCAGCTCGATCGGCCAGGGGCTGCGGGCGATGCCGTCGGCGCGCTTGCGCGCCCCCAGCACGTCCTCGTTCGAGAGGCACTGCAGGCCGGTCACCGTGCGGGTCTGGCGGATGCCGACCTCGACGCCGGTGTCGGACAGGTAGGCCGCCTCGCAACCCGGGACGTGGCGGCGCAGGAAGGCGGCGTAGTCGGCGGCCTGCTCGCGCCCGACCATCTCCGCCTCGGTGTGGTCGGCCGGGTCGGTCACGTCGAGATCGCGGCCATCGCGGCCCAGCACGCGGGTGGCGTTGCACAGCAGCTGGTGCGGTCGCGGCGTCGGGAAGATCCAGATCTTCTTGCGCGGCAGCGACAGGCCGCTGCCCTCGGCGGCGACCAGCAGGTCGATCACGTGCTGCGGGCTGATGGTGTCGGGGCCCCAGAAATCGAGGAAGCGCGGCACCTCGACGTTGTTCATGCGGAAGATCATCGTCGGGTTCTGGATCGTGCCGTCCTTGCCCTTGGTGGTGGCGCGGCCGGCGCGTAACGCCACGTCGCCGTCGCCCGAGGCGTCGATCACCCGCCGGGCATGGATCGCGGCCATGCCGGACTTCGAGTTGACCACCACGCCCTGCAGCGACTGGCCCTCCTGGATCACCGCCACCACCTGGGTGTGGTAGAGCACGCGCACCCCGGCCGCCTGCAGGAAGGCATCGCCGTTGGCGCGCCACAGCATCGGGTCGTGCGTCACGGTCCAGGTCTTGCCATAGCGCTGCGGCGGCGTCAGACCGCCGATCTCCTCCAGGCGGGCACGGAAGCGCTCGGTGAAGCCCCAGACCACCTGCTCCGGCCGGTTGGCTTCGCGCTCGGTGGCGGTAAAGAGGCCGCAGACCGTGCCGGAGAGCCCGGCCACCGCGCCGCCGCCGCAGAAGCCGTAGCGCTCGATCAGCAGCACCCTGTGGCCGCGCTCGCCCAGCACGGTCGCGGCCGCGACCCCGGCGGCGCCGCCGCCGACGACCACGACGTCGACCTCGGCCAGCAGGGGAAAGTCATGGCGCGGCGGGAAACTCAGGTTCGCTTGCCACATCACAGGCGTGATCCCTCTCTTCAATGGCTTCGGCGGCGGGAGGGGCAGGAGACAGCAGGCGGCGGCGCTCGGCAAGGGCTGCGACGCCGCCGTCGCGCGCCATTCCCATAGGATTTCAGGGGTCATGTTGCACTTGCGAAGAGGCTTTGGATGGCGGAGGCTCCACGCCGTCTTGCTGCGGTTTGGGAACCAAGGTCTGCCCATGGTCACAAGGTCGCGTCTTTCTGCTCCCCGTCGCTTCGCCCTCTCCCTGCTCCTGCTCGCCCTCACCGGCGCCTGCTCCGAGGAGGAGCAGCAGCAGGCCGCGCCGCCGCCGCCGCCGGCGGTCGACGTCGCCCGGCCGGTGGTGAAGCAGATCGTCGAGGACGACGAGTTCATCGGCCGCTTCGAGGCTGTCGACCGCGTGCAGCTGCGCGCGAGGGTCGATGGCTATCTCGCCGAGGTCCACTTCACCGACGGGGCGCTGGTGGCGACGGGCGACCTGCTCTTCACCATCGACCGGCGCCCCTTCGAGGCGCGCCTGGCGCAGGCGCAGGCCGAGCTGGAGAGTGCGCAGGCCGTGCTGGAGTTCACCCGGGACGACCTGGCGCGCGCCGAGCAGCTCGCCGGGCGCGGCAACCTCTCGCAGCAGTCGCTCGACGAGCGGCGGCAGCAGTACAAGGTCGCCCAGGCGCAGCTCGCTTCCACCCAGGCCGCCCTGGAGGTGGCGCAACTCGACCTCGCCTACACCGAGATCAAGGCGCCGGTCGATGGCCGGATCGACGAGCGCTTCGTGTCGATCGGCAACCTCGTGAAGGCGAACGACACGCTGCTCACCACCATCGTCTCGCAGGACCCGGTCTACTTCTACTTCGACATCGACGAGCGCTCCTTCCTCGCCTATGCGCGCGATGCCCGCACCACCGGCAGCACGCTGCAGCAGGGCGCAGGGTCGCTGCCGGTCGTGGTGCATCTCGGCGACCGCCGCGAGGATCCCTTCGACGGTGTCCTCGATTTCGCGCAGAACGAGCTCGACCAGGGCACCGGCACGATGCGGGTGCGCGCCATCTTCGCCAACCCCGCCGGCATCCTGCAGCCGGGCCTGTTCGGCCGGATCAACATTCCCGGCTCGCTGCCCTATGAGGGCGTGCTGATACCCGACGAGGCCATCGCCGCCGATCAGGAGCGCCGCATCGTCTACCTGGTCGACGACAGCGGCGCCGTGACCGCCCGCGTCGTGCGGCCCGGCCCGCGGATCGACGGCTACCGCGTGATCCGCGAGGGCCTGACCGGCGACGAGCTGATCGTGGTGAACGGCCTGATGCGGGTCAGGCCGGGCGTGACGGTGGCGCCGCAGCTGGTCGAGCTGCCGCCCGTGCGGGAATAGGTCGCGCCGCCATGCGCTTCGCCCACTTCTTCGTCGATCGGCCGATCTTCGCCAGCGTCGTCTCGATCCTGCTGGTGCTGGTCGGTGCCATCGCCTACGTGAACCTGCCGGTGGTGCAGTATCCGGAGATCGCCCCGCCGACCATCGTGGTACGGGCGCAGTATCCCGGGGCCAATGCCGAGACGGTGGCGGCGACGGTGGCGACGCCCCTGGAGCAGGAGATCAACGGCGTCGAGGACATGCTCTACATGTCCTCCTACGCGACCAGCGACGGCTCGATGTCGCTGACCATCACCTTCGCGCTGGGCACCGACCTCGACCAGGCGCAGGTGCTGGTGCAGAACCGCGTCGCGATAGGCCTGCCCCGGCTGCCGGAGGAGGTGCAGCGCCTCGGAGTCACCACGGCGAAGAGCTCCCCCGACCTGATGATGGTCGTACACATGCTCTCGCCGGACGAGACCTACGACCAGCTCTACGTCTCGAACTACGCGCGTTCGCGGGTGCGCGACCAGCTGATCCGCCTGAGCGGCGTCGGCGACCTCATCATCTTCGGCGAGCGCGAGTTCGCCATGCGGGTCTGGGTCGACCCCGACAAGCTCGCCGCCTACAGCCTCTCCGCGGCGGACGTGGTGCAGGCGCTGCGCGAGGAGAATGTGCAGGTATCCGGGGGCTCCATCGGCGCACCGCCGGCGCCCGGCGGGACCGCCTTCCAGTACAGCGTGACGACACAGGGCCGCTTCAGCGAGGCGCGCGAGTTCCGCGAGATCGTGGTGAAGCGCGGCGACGACGGGCAGGTCATCCGGCTGCGCGACGTCGCGCGCGTCGAACTCGGCGCGCGGCAGTACGTCACCAACTCCTATCTCAACGGCAAGCCCGCCGTGGCCCTGGCGATCTTCCAGCGTCCGGGCAGCAACGCGCTGGAAAGCTCGGCCGAGATCCGCGCGATGATGGCGGATCTGGCCAAGGATTTCCCGCCGGGCCTCGGCTACGACATCGTCTACGACCCGACCGAGTTCATCGCCGATTCCATCGACGAGGTCTACAAGACGCTGCTCGAAGCGGTGCTGCTGGTCATCGTGGTCATCATCGTCTTCCTGCAGTCCTGGCGCACCGCGATCATTCCGATCATTGCCATCCCGGTCTCGCTGATCGGCACCTTCGCGGTGCTCTCCGGCTTCGGCTTCTCGCTGAACATGCTGACGCTCTTCGGCCTGGTGCTGGCGATCGGCATCGTGGTCGACGATGCCATCGTCGTGGTGGAGAACGTCGAGCGCAACATCGCCCTCGGCCTGCCGCCGCGCGCGGCGGCGCACCGCACCATGGACGAGGTCGGCGGCGCGGTCGTCGGCATCTCCCTGGTGCTCTCGGCGGTCTTCGTGCCGACCGCCTTCATGCCTGGCATCGCCGGGCAGTTCTACAAGCAGTTCGCGCTCACCATCGCCGCCTCGACGCTGATCTCGGCCTTGAACTCGCTGACGCTCTCGCCGGCGCTGGCGGCGTTGCTGCTGCGACCGCACGATGCGCCGAAGTCGCGCTTCTTCCTGGCGCGTTTCGGGCGCTGGCTCGGCGGTGGCTTCAACCGCGGCTTCGAGCGGACCAGCAGCGGCTATGCCGGTGCCGTCCGGTTGCTGGTCGGCGGCCGCCTGCGCCGCCTTGCCGCGCTGCTGGTCTTCGGCGGTCTGCTCTACGGCACGGTCGCGCTGGCCCAGCGGGTGCCGCTGGGCTTCATCCCGGTGCTCGACCAGGGCTACGCCATCGTCGTCATGCAGCTGCCCGACGGCGCTTCGCTGGAGCGCACCGACGCCGTGGTGCTGAAGGCCACCGAGATCATCCGCCAGACCCCCGGCGTGAAGAACGCCGTCGGCTTCGCCGGATTCAACGGCGCCACCTTCACCAACGCGACCAACGCCGGTGTCATCTTTGCCGCCTTCGACGACTTCGAGGCCCGCCTGCCGCAGGGGCTGGGCGCCGACGTCATCATCGGCCGCCTCTATGGCGGGCTGCAGGCGATCAAGGAGGCCTTCGTCATCGCCATCCCGCCGCCGCCGGTGCGCGGCATCGGCAATGCCGGCGGCTTCAAGCTGCAGCTGCAGGAGCGCGACGGCAGCGAGATCGACCGTGTCCTGGCCTCGGCCTATCAGATGATGGGCGCGGCCGGGAAGGACCCGCGCCTGACGGGGGTCTTCACCACCTTTACCGCCAGCAGCCCGCAGCTCTACCTGGAGATCGACCGGGTCAAGGCGCGCATCCTGAACGTCGCCGTCAGCGCTATCTTCGAGACCCTCTCGATCAACCTGGGAACGGCCTACGCCAACGACTTCAACGCCTTCGGCCGCATCTACCAGGTCCGCGTGCAGGCCGACCAGCAGTTCCGCCTGACCGAGGACGACATCCTGCGCCTGAAGGTCCGCTCGGCCGACGGCCACCTGGTGCCGCTCGGCACCCTCGCCGAGGTACGGCTGGAGGCCGGCCCCGACCTGGTGCAGCGCTACAACATGCAGACCTCGGTGCCGCTGCAGGGCAATGCCGCCCCCGGCATCTCCTCGGGCGAAGCGCTGGAGGCCATGGAGGAGCTGGCGGCGCTATACCTGCCGGCCGGCGTCGGCTTCGAGTGGACGGAACTGGCCTTCCAGGAAAAGCAGACGACCGACACCACGCTCTACATCTTCGCGCTCTCGGTGATCTTCGTCTTCCTGGTGCTGGCCGCGCTCTACGAGAGCTGGCTGTTGCCGCTGGCAATCATCCTGATCGTGCCGCTGGCGGTGCTGGCCGCCCTGATCGGCGTCTCGCTGCGCGGCATGGACAACAACATCCTGACGCAGATCGGCTTCGTGGTGCTGGTCGGCCTGGCCGCCAAGAACGCGATCCTGATCGTCGAGTTCGCACGCCAGGCGGAGGCGGAGGGGAAGAGCGCCATCGACGCCGCTGTCGAGGCCTGCCGGCTGCGGCTGCGCCCGATCCTGATGACCGCGTTCGCCTTCATCCTGGGCGTGGTGCCGCTGGTGATCGCCGCCGGCCCGGCGGCGGAGATGCGCCAGGCGCTGGGCACCGCGGTCTTCGCCGGCATGCTGGGCGTCACCTTCTTCGGGCTGTTCCTGACGCCGGTCTTCTATGTCGTGCTGCGCCGCCTGGTGCCCACGCCGGCCCCGAAGATCGAGCCGCAGAGCGCACCGGTCGCCGGCGGCAGTCCCTAAAGGCCGCCGGAGCGATCCTCCCGGCGGCCGGTCGCTCCTAGCCGGCGGTCCTGGCCCTCCCCCGCCGCGCGCTTCGCGGCCGGCGCGCGGTCTTGGTCGCGCCCACCGCGGCCTTTGCCGGCCGCTTGCCAGCTGCAGTCCTGCGCGGAGCGGCAGCGGGCTTGGCGGCGGCCGTCTTGGTGTCGGTCCGCTTGCCTGCCGGCTTGTTCCTGGCGGCCGACGCCTTCTTCGGAGCGGCCTTCTTGGGGGTGGCCTTCGCCTTGGCGGTCGTCGGTGGCGGCGCCTTCGCCGCCCCTGCCTTTCCGGAGCTCGCCTTCTCGGACGCCGCCTTCCCGGCGGCAGCCTTTCCAGCGGCCGCCTTCCCGGGGGCCGCCTTTGTGGCGGCGGCCTTCGGGCCAGCAGCCTTCTGCAGGGCGATCTTCGGCGGGCCCTGATAGCTGCCGAGGCCGCCGGCCAGCGCCGCGCAGGCGAGGCGCACGGTCTTCGGGATCTTCACCTTCTCGCCGTCGCGCTCGCCCTTCTCGTAGTACTGCACGACGCGGCGTTTCAGGCCGAGCGCCTCGGCGGCTTCCTTCTGCGAAAGCGACAGGCTCTTGCGCCAGCGCTTGAAGTCCTGCGGTCGCACTGTCGGGGTCCCCCTCGTCCTTCGCCCGGTCGACGCATGCCGGGGCATGCACGCCGGCGGTGGCCGGCAATTTCGCGGAGTATGGCCAAAGCGCGGGGCCGCCGCCAGCCTTAGACGGCATCGCCGGGCGTCGTTCCGTCATCGCAACAAGCCGGCGCACCCGGTGCGCCGCTTCGCGGCCGCCGGGCTCAGCCTTTCGGCAGCAGCGAGTCCGGCGTCACCGCGAGGCGCTTCCACAGGCCCTCGCCGATCCGGTAGCTCCAGCCGCCGACCTTGCCCCGGAGCTTCTCGATGAAGCCCTTGGCGCCGGCCAGATGGTCCGGATTGTCGCTGTGCCGCGCGGCCAGCGCCGGCTCCAGCCGCAGCCAGGGCTGGCCGTCGACGCGGGCCAGTTCGAAGGTGAGCTCGATGCCGTCGAAGGAGGTGACGGTGGTCAGCACCGTTTCGGCCGGGAAGCTGACGCTGTCCGAAGGCTGCACGTCCTCGAACAGCAGTGTCTCGACCAGGGCGGCCAAGCGGGCGACGGCCTTGGGGTCAGGCGATTGCCCCTCGGCCAGTCCCGACTGCAGCGTCATCGGCAGGTCCGCGCTGTCGCGCTCGGCCAGGATGACATTGCCGTCCGGATGGGTGACCGCGACGCTGCGGATGGTGTCGTCCGGCAGCGAGACGATGGAGCGGTCCAGCATGTCCAGCAACTTGCCCGGGACCGGCAGCTTGCCGGCGGCGAGCCAGGCCTGCGTCTGCGTGCCGAAGCGGATGTAGATGCCGCCCTCGACGGTCCCCAGGAGGTCGTTGCTGGTGCGTCCGAGTACCGCGTCGGCGAGCACCGCGCCCTCGCCGTCGCGCAGGGTCACGCGGGCACCCTTGCTGTCCGGCGCGGCCGGATCCTCGAGCCAGAGCCGCGGCAGGCGCTCCTCCAGGGCCGTCTTCGGCTGGTAGAGCGTGAGCTTGGACAGCCCCTGCAGCAGCAGGCGGACCTGCGACTGGTCCGCCGGGAAGCCGCCGTGCGCCGGCAGGACCCAGCGGTTGTTCTCGTTGCGGGCAAGCGTGAAGCTCTCGCCGGCGGCCGTGACCTCGATCTCGTGCACCGCCTCCGGTGCCTCGATCAGGGCCGGGAAGGCCGGTGCGCCGGTGGCCGTATCGACGCTGCGGTCCGGCCCGCTCGTCAGGACGACGGCGGCGGCGGCGACGGCCAACAGCGTCGCCAGGAGCAGGGTGAGGAAGCTTCCGGCCCGCATCGCGTTACTCCCGCAAGGCCGCGCTGGCGGCGGCGCGGCGGCGGCGCAGCAGGGCGACGCCGAGGCCGAGCAGCAGGATCAGCGCCGGCATCGCGGCGATGTTGGCGACCTGCAGGCGGCCGACGAGCTGCTCCAGGTCGTCGCGCAGGCCGCGCTGTACCAGCCGCAGTTCCTGGCGCGACTGGATGAGTTGCAGGCGCAGCGTCTCGATCGAGGCTTCCTGCTCCGCTGTGAGCAGCAGGCCGCCCTCGGCCGACTCCTCGATATCGCCGATCTCCGCCTCGGCGGCGCGGATGCTCTCCATCAGCTCCTGCTCGCGCTGGCGATAGCTCAGCTCCGCCTGGCGCTGCATCTCCTCGATCACCGTGAAGGGGCGGTCGACCAGGCCGCGGCCGCGCAGGGCCTGGAGGCCGCTGCGCCCGCTCAAGTCGTCGAGCGCGTTCAGCAGCAGGTCGCCGTTGTTGGCGATCGGCACGATCTGGCCGCCGCCCGACTGGTCGGGGCGCAGCCAGGTCTCGTCGAACAGCAGGTCGCTGTCGGCCACCACCAGCAGGTCGAGGTCGCGCTGCGAGGCGGCGAGGTGTGCCGCCTGCAGCGCCGCCATATCGACGCCGGCGGTTGCGCCGAGCGTGGCCGGGGGACCATCGGGGAAGGCACTCGTCGCCGGGCCGGTGATCCGGGCGATCAGGGTCTGGACGCCCTGCGGCTGGTAGTCCGCGATCAGCCCGACGGGGTCCGGTGCCTGGGCGATCTGCTCGACGGCGATCAGCGAGCCCTCGTCGCTGGTGGCGACCAGCGGCACGAAGGTCGTGCTGGCATCCTGCAGCGGGCTGAGGCTGCCGGGCGAGTTGAGATTGAGCTGCGTTAGCTCGCTCAGCAGCGGCTGGTCGGCGGCGAAGCGGTCCGGCGTCAGGCCGAGCCAGGCGATGTAGTCGGTCACCACCTGCCGCCCGCCGGAACTGGCGACCACGCGCCGCGCCGAGAGCCGGTCGACGGCGATGCTGCCCTGCGGCAGCGCGAAGCCCCAGGCGGCGAAGAGCGGCGCCACGGTCGCCAGGTCGCCCATGGTGGGCGGCATCATCTGCTGCTGCGCCATCGCAGCCTGCCGCTCGGAGAAGGGGTCGGCGAACAGCAGCAGCCGGCCGCCGCGCATGACGAACTGGTCCAGCGCATAGAGCTGCGCGTCGTTCAGCCCGTCCGGCTGCACCAGCAGCAACACGCCGATATCCTCGGGGATGCTGCCCTGCAGGCCGTCGAGGGACGAGAGCTCGTAGACCTGCTGCATCAGGGTGAAGACCACCTGCGGCCGGTACTGCGTGCTCTGGTCGCCGGAGAGGTTGAGCGTGCCCATGTAGCCGATCTTGCCCTTCTCGGGCGAGGTCAGGCCCTCCAGCAGGCGGGCGACGTCGTACTCCAGATAGGAGGTGCGATCGAGCGAGAAGAAGGGGATCGATTCGCGGTCGTCGGTGGCATTGCGGCCGACCAGTCCGAAGTAGACGAGGTCGCCGCTGTCGTCGCCGAGCGACAGGCCCTGGATGCCGTCGGCAACCGCCAGATCCTCCTCCGGGGAGAAGGGCTTCGGATTGTAGACCTCGAGCTGCAGCTTGCCGCCGGAGCGGAGCGCCAGGGTCTCCAGCATGTCGCGGACCCGCCCGGCATGCGCCGCGTAGGCCGGATTGAGGTCGGTCAGCAGACTGGAGAGATAGAGCCGCAGCGTGATCGGCTCCGGCAGGCCCTCGGCCAGGGCGAGGGTGGTCTCCGACAGGGTGAAGCGGCCGTCCTCCGTCAGGTCCAGGCGGGCGCGGTAGAGCGCGCCGCCGGCGAAGAGATTGACCGCGACGAACAGCACGATCGCCAGCGGGATGGCGAGGAGCGCGAGCCGGCGGCGGCTGGAGCGGGCGAAGGGCATGCGCATCCCTAGCCGGCCTTCTTCAGCTCGACGATGCAGGTGTTCACGATCAGCGCGCCGGCGATCAGCGACAGGAAGTAGATCAGGTCCGGCGCCTCGATCGCGCCTTTCGCGAGCGCGTCGAAATGCGCCTGGAACGAGAGCCCGGCGATGGCCGAGGCGATCTGGTCGGGCAGGAAGGACTTCAGCAGCGACTGCACGATCTCGGCGCCGGCCATCAGGAACAGGAAGCAGGCGCTGGAGGCCAGCACGAAGGCGATCACCTGGTTGCGGGTCAGGGCCGAGAGCGCGCTGCCGATCGCCAGGTAGGCGCCGGCCATCAACCAGGAGCCCAAGTAGGCGGCGACGATCACGCCGTGGTCCGGGTCGCCCAGCCAGGCCACCGTCACCCAGATGGGGATGGTGAGCAGCAGCGCTATGGCGGCGAATAGACAGGCGGCGAGGAACTTGCCGACCACCGCCTGGGCGGTGGTGATCGGCAGGGTCATCAGGAACTCCATGGTCCCGCTCTTGCGCTCCTCGGCCCAGAGCCGCATGGAGAGCGCCGGGATCAGGAAGAGATAGAGCCAGGGATGGAAGGCGAAGAAGGCGTCGAGGTCGGCCTGGCCGCGCTCGAAGAAGCCGCCGACGTAGAAGGTCAGCGCCCCGGCCAGCGCCAGGAAGATGACGATGAAGACATAGGCCAGCGGGCTGGCGAAGTAGGCCAGCAGCTCGCGCTTGGAGATGATCGCGACGCGGTTCATGGTCGCGGTCATGCCGCTCCGCCTCGCACGCCAGGGTCAGCGGCGGAAGACCTCGTCCGGGCTGGCTCGCCGCGCGAACAGCGCCTGGGGTGTCGTCGGCGAGCATGCGGCCGCGCGCGATGATGATGGCCCGCGTGCAGACCGCCTCGACCTCCTCGAGGATGTGGGTCGAGATGATGATCGCCGTGTCGCGCGGCCAGGTCCCGCAGCAGCTGGCGCACCTCGTGCTTCTGGTTGGGGTCGAGGCCGTCGGTCGGCTCGTCCAGGATCAGCACGGCGGGGTCGTGCAGGATCGCCTGCGCCAGGCCGACGCGGCGCTTGAAGCCCTTGGACAGCGTCTCGATCGGCTGGTGCCAGACCTCGCGCCAGGCCGAGGCGCTCGACCACCCAGTCGCGCCGCTTGCGCCGCGCGCGCCGCGCAGGCCGCGCATGCCGGGCGACGAAGTGCGAGCAACGCCGCCGGCGTCATGTCGCCATAGAGCGGCGCACCCTCGGGCAGGTAGCCCATGTGCCGCCGCGCGGCCATCGGGTGCGCGACGACGTCGGCGCCGGCGACCTTGGCGCTGCCGTCGCTCGGCGGCAGGAAGCCGGTGACCATCTTCATCGTGGTGGACTTGCCGGCGCCGTTGGGGCCGAGGAAGCCCAGCACCTCGCCGGCGGCCAGGCTGAAGCTGATGTCGCGGACCGCCTCAGAAGCCCGAAGCGCTTGGACAGCGACGCGATCTCGATCAGCGGCTGCACGCTCAAGCTCTGCTCGCTAACGCGGGACGATGGTTGTCCGCACTCACTTCGCCAGTCCTCCCGGTGAGGAACGGTCGGGGCGCGCCGCCGGCCGCCGGCTTGTGAAGGGGCCCGATGTCGACGGCCTCCGCGTGGCTGGCGATGCGCCGTTGCCCGCGCGGCCGGGCAGCTTCGTGCCATGAAGGGCCTTTGCGCTAGCAGCGCGCGATCTCCAGGCAGATCCGGGCGCTGGTCGTCTTCCGGGACGGCGAGGTGCGGCTGGTCTGATCGCCCGCCAGGGGCGGACTGGCGTTGCATCGCCTTCCGCGGTGCCTGGGTGACCCGCCGCGTCGAGACGGTGGAGAAGGGGCTGGCCAAGCTCAGGCCTTCCGGCAGCCGCGCCGAGCTCGATCTCAGCGGCCTCACCGCGCTCGATACCGCCGGGGCCTGGTTGATCGACCGCACGCGGCGCGGCCTCACGGCGGCCGGCCTGACGGTGTCGGTCGCCGGCGGCACCGAGGACCAGCACCGGCTGCTGCGGACGCTGGCCGAAGAGCACCGCGCGCCGGTGGCGCCGCCGAAGCGGGCGACGCCCCTGGTCCGGCTCGTCTCGGCGGTCGGCGCGGCCGTCATCGGGCTGCTCGGCAACGGCCTGGAACTGGTCGCTTTCCTCGGCCATACCGTCATCGTCCTGCTGCGCTCCCTGGCGTCGCCCTGGCGCATTCGCTGGCGCGCCGTGGTGGCGCACATGGAATCCTCCGGCGTCAATGCCCTGCCCATCGTCGGCCTGATCTCCTTCCTGATCGGCATCGTGCTGGCCTATCAGGGCTCGGCGCAGCTCGCCCGCTTCGGCGCGCAGATCTTCACCGTCAACATCGTCGGCGTCGGCGTGCTGCGCGAGATGGCGATCCTGCTGACCGCGATCATCGTCGCCGGCCGCTCCGGCAGCGCCTACACCGCACAGATCGGTGCCATGCAGGTGAACGAGGAGGTCGACGCACTGAAGACCCTCGGGCTCGACCCGATGGAGGTGCTGGTGATGCCGCGGGTCATCGCGCTCTCGCTGGTGCTGCCGCTGCTGGCTTTCTACGCCGACATCATGGGCGTGCTCGGCGGCGCGGTGATGGCGTCGCTCACGCTCGACATCTCGCTGGGCCAGTTCGTCCTGCAGCTGCGCGACGCGGTCGACGGTTGGGACCTCTTCGTCGGCCTGGTGAAGGCGCCGATCTTCGCCTTCATCATCTCCACCGTCGGCTGCTTCGAGGGGTTCCGCGTGACCCGCAGCGCCGAATCGGTGGGGCACGCCACCACCCGCTCCGTGGTGGAGGGCATCTTCCTGGTCATCGTCCTCGACGCCACGCTGTCGATCTTCTTCCAGATCATCGGTATCTAGGGCCATGACCGAGGAGCTCGTGATCCACGTCACCGGCCTGGTGAACCGCTTCGGTTCGCAGGTGGTCCACGACGATCTCGAGTTCGCGGTGCGCCGCGGCGAGGTGATGGGCCTGGTCGGCGGTTCGGGCACCGGCAAGTCGGTGCTGATGCGCACGATCATCGGGCTCAATCGGCCGACCGCCGGCTCCATTGAGGTCTTCGGGCAGGACGTCACCCGGATCGCCGAGGGCGCGCGACGACGGCTGCAGCGCCGCTGGGGCGTGCTGTTCCAGGACGGCGCCCTCTTCTCCTCGCTGACGGTCGGGCAGAACATCGAGGTGCCGCTGATCGAGCACACCGGCATGTCGGCGTCGCTGCGCCGCGAGCTGGTGGCGCTGAAGCTGGCGCTGGTCGGCCTGCCGGCCGAGGCGGCCTTCAAGTTCCCCTCCGAGATCTCCGGCGGCATGCGCAAGCGCGTCGGCCTCGCCCGCGCCCTGGCGCTGGATGCCGAGATCCTCTTCCTCGACGAGCCGACCGCCGGCCTCGACCCGATCAGCGCCTCGGCCTTCGACGAGTTGATCCGCACCCTGCAGGCGACCCTGCACCTCAGCGTGGTGCTGGTCACCCACGACCTCGACACCCTGCACGGCATCTGCGACCGGGTCTCCGCCCTGCTCGAACAAGACGGTGACCGTGGGCACCATTCCAGAACTGATGCAGGTCGAGGATCCTTGGATCCAGGAGTACTTCCTGGGTCCGCGCGGCCGCGCGCGGCGGAAGCCGCCGACCTGCGGCGCCACGCGGCGGCGGAGGGATCGGCCTGATCCATGGAAACCCGCGCGCACTATCTGCTGGTCGGGGTCTTCGTGATGGTGCTGGTCGCCGGCACCTGGGCTTCCTGGTCTGGCTGATCGGCGCCCAGCAGAGCGGACCCACATCCCGCTACCTCATCTTCTACGAGAGCTCGGTCACCGGGCTGCGCGAGGGTTCCTCGGTCCGACTGGAAGGCGTGAAGGTCGGCACCGTCGCCTCAGTCAGCCTGGACTTCAAGCAGCTCGGCAGGGTCAGGATCGAGATCGAGATCCTGGCCGCCATCGCCGATCAAGACCGACACCCTCGCCAGCCTCGAGCTGGAGGGGCTGACCGGCGGACGCTACGTGCTGCTGACCGGCGGCACGCCGACCAGCCCGCCGCTGCAGAAGACGCCCGGCGAGCCGTTCCCGATCATCGCCTCCACGCCCTCCGCCTTCGACCAGGTGCTGCAGGACGCGCCTACCGTCCTGGCCAACATCAACGACCTGCTGGTGCGCGGCAACCGGCTGCTGTCGGACGAGAACCTGGCGAACATCGCCAAGGTCATCGCCGAACCTGCCGCGCTGTCCCACGCCCTGGCCGACAACCGCGACCAGATCGACAGCATCATCACGCGCACCAATCAGGCCCTGGAGAGCATCGACGCCACGGCCGCGACGGTGGAGCGGCTGGCCTCACTGCTGGAACAGGACGGGCAGCGGCTGATCGACCAGGCGGAGACAACCATGGCGAAGGTCGATCAGCTGGCCGACACGCTGAACACCACCGCCAACGACTTCGCCCGCGACCTGCGCCGCATCACCGAGCAGGCGCAGCGCGGCACTGCCTCCTTCGTGAAGGCTGCCGATCAGGTGGCGCTCATCATCGAAGAGAACCGCGAGCCGATCCTGGACTTCACCTCGCAGGGGCTCTTCGAGTTCGTGAGCTTCCTCACCGAGGCACGCGAGCTGATCGGCAACCTGAAGAACCATCACCACCGACGTCGAGCGCGATCCCGCGCGCTTCTTCTTCGGCGATCAGCAGGAAGGCTATGAACCGGACGATGCCGATAATACAGCGCCGCCGGACGGCCGCCGCGGCTTCCTGCGGCTGGCCGCCGGCCTGCCGCTGGGCCTGCTGCCGCTGGGCCTGCTCGCCGGTTGCAGCAGCCTCATTCCCGGCTCAGGGGCCCACCGCCGAAGCTCTATCGCCTGACGCCCAAGAGCACCTTCGACATCACCGTGCCCGCCGTCGACTGGCAGCTCGTGATCTCGCCGCCGGCCGCGCAGGGCGCCATCGACACCACCCGCATCGCCCTGGCGCCCAGTGCCACCCGCATCGAGTACTATGCCGATGCCGGCTGGACCGACCGCATGCCGTTGATGCTGCAGGCGCTGGTGCTGGAGTCCTTCGAGAACTCCGGCAAGATCGTTGCCGTCGGGCGCCGCGCCATCGGCCTGCGGGCCGATTTCGAGCTTCGCACCGAGCTGCGCGAGTTCCAGGCGGAGTACTTCAGCGGCAAGATCGAGGCGCACGTCGCCATGAACGCCAAGCTGGTGCGCTCCGCCGAACGCTCGATCGTCGGCCAGAGCACCTTCATCGCCAAGGAGCCGGTCCTGCAGGACAGCCTGCCGGTCGTGGTGCAGGCGCTCGACGATGCGCTGGGGAGCGTGATGAAGCGCCTGGTCGAGTGGACGCTGGTGACCGGCGAGGCGAACTACGTCCCGCCGACCTAGGCGAGCGGCCCGCTCGGGGCCTCGGTGGCGAGCGTCTTGCGCATATGGACGGCAAGGCTTCCGGCCACCATGACCTCGCGGCGGAACTCGCGGTAGCCGCGGTGCGCATAGAAGGCCAGGTTCGCGGCGAAGGCGGCGTTGGTGTAGAGCCGGACCTCGGCCAAGCCGAGCTGGCCGGCCAGGGCTTCGGCGTGGCGCAGCAGCCTGCCGCCGAGGCCCCGGCCCTGCTCCTCCGGCGCAACGGCCAGGTTCTCGATCAGGAGATGGTCCGGATAGGGGATCGTCTCGACCAGGCCGAGCAGCCGGCCCTCCGCCTCGCAGAGATCGACCAGGTGCGCCGCGATCGCCAGCGCGGCATCCGCCGTCATCGGCAGGGGCTCGCGGCCGATGAGCGGGACCCACTTGGCGTAGGCGGCGCGGGTGAGGGCGCGCATCCTGGCCGCATCGCCGGCCGTGGCCCGCCTGAACTGCAACATGGCGCGGCGCCCGCCCTAGTTTGGCACGGGATCGTAGCCGCAGAGCGCGAAGGCGCCGTCGAGCGCGGCGCGCGAGCCCTTCAGCGGCACGACCACCGGCCGCGCCGGCGAAATCGGGCCCGCCGACCGAGAGCTCGCTGCCCTCGCCCAGGGCCGCGATCAGCTGGCGTGGCGGGTTGTCGGCAGCGAAGCGGTAGTCGGTCTCGCGTTGGAACTCGACCATGACGGCCGGCTGCTCGTCGACCCGCAGTTCGAAGGTCAGGTGGCTCTTGGGGTGCAGGAACCAGGTGGCGCCGAACACCAGGCTCTCCCAGCGCCGCTCGGCCTCGGCATGGCAGCGCAGCGCGACGAGGTGGTCGCCGCGATAGATCGAGGCACGGGCCTGGCGGGCGCCCGGGCTCTCCGCCGTCGAGGTCTCGTCGGCGTAGCTCCAGACGTCTTCTATCGGCGGCGCCAGTTTCTCGGCCTTCTCCTCCGCAGCGGCCGGCCCGGCGAAGGCCAGCAGCAGGAGGGCACACAGCAGGGACTGCCGCCGCCGCGGTGCCCGCCTGCCCGTCTTGATCTCCATGCGGCTCCCCCGCTGTGATCGGCGCGGGATTGAAGCACCGGACGGCGGCCGAGCCAAGCGGCCTTGACCGGCCTCAGCCTTCGGGCAGGGCGTAGAGCTGCACCGCCAGGAAGTGGCAGACCGCTCCGCCGAGGACGAAGAGATGCCAGATGGCGTGGTTGAAGGGCAGGCGCCGCAGCAGATAGAAGGCGACCCCCAGCGTGTAGGCGGCACCGCCGGCGATGATCAGGTAGGTGCCGTTGCCCAGGTTCTCGAAGAGGGAATTGGCCCAGACCATCGCGATCCATCCCATCGCGAGATAGAGCAGCAGCGAGATGATCTGGAAGCCGTTCATCCAGACGAAGCGCAGCACGATGCCGGTGATCGCCAGACCCCAGATCAGGGCGAAGAGCAGCGGGCCGCTGTCGGGCGGCAGACGCAGCAGGGTCAGCGGCGTGTAGGTGCCGGCGATCACCAGGAAGATCGCGACGTGGTCGAAGGTCAGGAAAAAGCGCCGGATGCCGTCATGCTTCAGCGCGTGATAGAGCATCGAGGAGAGGAACAGCAGGACCAGGGAGATGCCGTAGACGATGGCGCTGAAGAGCGCCCAGTCGGCATCGGTCTGTGCGGCCCGGACGATCATCAGCACCAGCGCGGCGATCGCCAGCAGGAAGGCGATGCCGTGCGTTATGGCATTGGCAATCTCTTCGGCGGCGCTCTCATCGGAGGGTTCGTCGTAAGCCTGGACCTTCACCGCTCGCCGACCTCTCTCCTACGAAGGGCGATCTAACGGCTCTTAGTTGGGGCAGCGCCAAGCCGTCCGCAAGCCGGGCCGTCCGCAAGCCGCTCCGCCGCCGCTGCCGCGTCGCTCCGGGCGTCAGCTGAGCCCGCGCGGCGCCGGCGGCAGGTCTTCCTCCAGGATCGCCATGTTGAGGGCGTAGGAGACGTCGCCGTCCTCATCGTCGCGGAACAGCACGCCGATGAACTCCTGCCCGAGGAGGATCTCGGCCGATCCGTCGCGCGGACGCAGTTTCACGATGATGCGGTCGTTGCCGAAAAGCTCGCGGAGGTAAAGCTGCACGCGCACGGCTTCGGTCTGGTTCATTGCTGTCTGATCTCCGTCGTTCTGCTGGTGCGGCCGCGGTCGGCCGGCGGTGGCCGGCTGCCGCGGCGCGCGGGTTGGGGCCGGACTCGCAGCCGGCCGTCATGGCTTGCCGGTCCTTGTCCCCGGTCCCATCGCAGATTGCAACAGCTTGACGCGTTTGGCGACCGGGCCGGCGGCCTTCGCGGCCCCGGGGTGCCTACTCGCCGGCCGGTCCGGGGGCGGCCCCGCGCGGCCCTTCGGCCTGCTCGGCCTGGGCGGCGATCGCGACCGGCTCCGGCGGCGCCAGGGTGCCCTCGCCGACAAGGCCCATCTGCCGCAGGCAGGTCGCTTCGTCGATCAGGCCCCAGAACTCGCTGATCTTGCCGTCGCGGATGCGGAAGATGTCGATGATCGTGAAGGTCAGGCGCCGCCCGGTCGCCGGCTGGCCGAGGAAATGACCACGGTGCGTCCCGCTCGCGGTCTTGAAGCTGACCACGCGGTCCTCCTCGGCGATCTGGAAGTGCAGCACGCTGGAGAGGTCGGGCAGGCCGGCCAGCAGCCTGGGATAGGAGATGCGATAGGCGGCCAGACCCTGCCAGGCGCTGCCCCAGAGGTTCATGTGATCGACCACGTCGTCGGCGAAGATCTCGCCCATGCGCTCCAGGCGATGTGCGTTCTGGATCTCGTCGATGTAGCGCCGCACCACCCGCTTGTTGGCATCCAGATCATGGCTCATCGCGCGACGTCTCCCTGGGGGCCTTGCTCGCATGACGCTAGTCCCGCCCCGGCGGGGGCGCAGCGCGCGGAAGCGAACAGGACTGTCCGGGAAGCGGCAGGGCTGCGGGCGGCCCCGAGATCCCTGGTGGTCCCGACAGGATTCGAACCTGTGACCTACGGTTTAGGAAACCGCCGCTCTATCCTGCTGAGCTACGGGACCTTCGCCAGGGGCGAGCCGACATAGCAGAAACTCCGGCGGGCGGCCACTCCCTGGCGCGCCGGTCACAGCGGCCGCTCGGCGTAGCCCTTGAAGAGCACCGCGCCGGTCGGCCGGCCGGTGGGCGAACCGCCCGCCGGCTCCAGCGTGATCTCGTAGAGCTGGCTGGCCTGCGGCAGCGGCAGGTCGGGGCCCTGCAGGGTGCTGCGCTGGAGCGCCGGCAGCAGGCCGAGCGAGACCGGGCCGACGGCCGGGTCGTAGAGCGTCCAGACCTGCAGGCTCTGCTCCGCCGTCACCGCCACCGCCTGCAGCGGCGTGATGCGGACGCTGTCGTCGGCGAAGGCCTCGACGATGGCGCCGGGCCGTGCCTCGGCGTCGAGCAGCACGGCCACGACCTGCGGCGAGGGCGGCGCCGCGCCCGGCCAGAGCGGCAGGAGGATCGCGACCAGCGCGACGGCGGCGGCCACGGCGGCGCCGGCCAGCGCGCCGCTCCAGAAGCCGCGGCGGGACGGCCGGTGGCGCTGGCTGGCGCTGGTGGCACGGCCGGCCGGCGGCGGAGCGGCGGCCAGGCCGCCCTCGATCCGCGGCCAGAGATTGGCCGGAACCGGCAGCGGCTCGGCGCCGAGGTCGAGTTCGAGAAAGCGCGCCTGGGCGGCGTGCAGCTCCTGGCGCAGCGCTGCGTCGGTCGCCAGCCGTGCCTCGAGGTCCGCTGCCGCGCCGGCGTCCAGCAGGCCGAGGACATACTCCCCGGCCTCGGCGGCGGGGTCGGCGGCAGGGAGGGGGGGCGGTGTGCGGCTCATGCCATGCAGTCCTTCAGCGCGGCCAGCCCACGGCGCACCCATGCCTTGGCGGTGCCGAGCGGCACGCCCAGCCGCCCGGCGATCTCGCCGTGGGTGAAGCCGGCGACATAGGAGAGCAGCAGGCAGGAGCGCTTCGGCGGTTCGAGCCCTTGCAGGCAGCGGCGCAGGCGGCTGTCCTCGGCCAGGCGCACGACGGCATCCTCGACCGTCACGCCGGCATCCTGCAGCCGCTCGAGCGCGTCCTGACCGGGCAGGTCCTCGCGGGCACCGTCGCGCCGCAGGTTGAGCGCGCGATTGCGCACCACGGTATAGATCCAGCCGCGGGCCGAGCCGAGGGCGGGGTCGAAGCGTCCCGCCTGTCGCCAGATCTGGATGAAGGCGTCCTGCACAGCTTCCTCCGCCAGCTCCTGGCGCAGCAGGATGCGCCGCGCGACGGCAATCAGCCGGCCGGCCTCCTCCTCGAACAGCGCCCTGAGCGCCGCGGCGTCGCCGCGGGCGCAGGCCTGTAGCGCCATGGCGTGATCGAACATCCTGCTCCCGTCTCTCCGCACGTCTCCGTCCCGCGGTCACTCTGCCACGCCGACTGCACCAAGGCGATGCAGGGCGGCCCGTTGCCCCGCCCGCAGCGCGGCCGGCACAGGGCTCCTGTTCCCTAGTAACCGCGAGCGCGGACGCTGGATGCAGGGGCGCGCGAAAAAGATTCCCTGGCGGACGATTTCTCGCATCCGGCCGGAGGTTCCGGGGGTTCTCCCTACAGGCGCCGCGATGGTGCGGAGCCCTCGCCTCAGCAACCTATCGGGAGATCATCCATGTCCCTGTTCAAGCCCATGCTCCTCGCCGCCAGTGCGCTCCTCGCCAGCTCCGCCGCCGCGCAGGCGGCAACGCTCGTCGGCCTGGTGGACGGCAAGACGCTGGTCGTCTTCGACAGCGAGACCCTGACCGTCACCAGCGTCGCCGAGCTCTCGGGCGCCGACAGCCTGGTCGGCATCGACGTGCGGCCGAGCAACAAGACGCTCTACGGCGTCACGCCCGACGCCACGGTCGTCACGCTGGACGCGGCCAGCGGCAAGGCGACGCCCGGCGTGACGCTGGAGCAGAACCTGCCGGCGGGCGTCGGCGCCATCGTCGACTTCAACCCGGCGGCCGACAAGCTGCGCTTCATGGGCACCGACGGCACCAACCTGCGGGCCGACGTGGACAGCGGCAAGGTGACGGTCGACGGCAGCCTCGCCTTCGAGGGCAAGGACATGCACGCCGGCGAGGCGCCGGCCATCGTCGCCGCCGCCTACATCAACTCCTACGGCAAGCCGGAGAAGACCGCGATGTACGATATCGACGCCACCATCGTGGCGCTGATCCAGCAGGTCTCGCCGAACGACGGCGTGCTGGCGGCGATCGGCAAGCTCGGCATCGCGGCGGCCGACGACTACGCCTTCGACGTCGAGAGCGGCGCCGACGGCAGCAACACCGCCTGGCTGGCCGCCGGTGGCACGCTTTACTGGGTCGATCTCGCCACCGGCAAGGCGACCGCCAAGGGGGCCATCGAGGGTCTGCCCGGCAGCCTTACCGACATTGCGGTGCTGCCGGCGATGTAGTGTCCGCTCCGTCGCGACGGCGCGGCGATGCGGCCGGGGTGCGGTGGCGCCCCGGCCGGTCGTCGTCCGGGCGGAGCCTAGTCGAGGGCGGCGAAGGAATCGCAGGCCGCCACCAGGCGGCGGCGGGTGCCGGGCTCCATGGCCGAATGGCCGGCGTCGGGGACGATGTGGTAGCTCGCCTCCGGCCAGGCCTGGTGCAGCGCCTCGGCGGTGATCGGCGGGCAGACCATGTCGTAGCGTCCCTGCACGATGGCGCCGGGGATGTGGCGGATGCGGTCGATCTCCTCCAGCAGCTGGTTGTCGCGCAGGAAGAGGCGGTTGACGAAGTAGTGCGCCTCCATGCGGGCCAGTGACAGCGCCATGGCGTCCTGGGCATAGGCGGTGAGGGTCTGCGGGCTCGGCATCAGGGTCGAGCAGGCGCCCTCGTAGCGCGCCCACATGCGGGCCGCCGGCAGATGCACCGCGGGGTCGGGGTCGATCAGGCGGCGGTGGTAGTTGGTCAGCAGGTCGTCGCGCTCCTCGGCCGGCAGGAAGCCGCGCAGCCGCTGCCACTCCTCGGGGAAGACGAAGCCCATGCCTTGAAAGAACCAGTCGAGCTCCAGCGGGCGGCCGAGGAAGATGCCGCGCAGCACCAGCGCCTTGGTGCGGTCCGGATGGGCCTGCGCATAGGCCAGCGCCAGGGTGGAGCCCCAGGAGCCGCCGAAGACCACCCAGCGCTCGATGTCGAGATGTCGGCGCAGCGCCTCGATGTCGGCGATCAGCGCCTGCGTCGTGTTGTCCTTGGTCTCGCCCAGCGGGCGCGAGCGGCCGCTGCCACGCTGGTCGAAGATCACCGTGCGGTAGCGCGCCGGATCGAAGAAGCGGCGATGATCGGCCGAGGCTCCGGCGCCTGGCCCGCCATGCAGGAAGACCGCCGGCTGCCCCTTCGGATTGCCCGATTGCTCCCAGTAGAGCAGGTGCGGCGGGTCGACCGCCAGGGTCCCGGTCGCGAAGGGGGCGAGCGGTGGATAGAGATCGCGGTCCAGGGGGGCGTGGTCGGGCATGGGTTCCATCTTCCGCCAACGAACTGGGGGCTCAGCCCCTATAGCGCAACCCGGGGGGGAGTGCCACACCATGCCCGCTGGCACGCCGGCCCATGGCTGCTATTGTCGCGCCATGCCGAACCGCCGCCTGGCGGGCTGCCGGCGGCCGGCTGGCCGCCTGCCCGCGCTCCTGTCGCTGTTCCTCGCCCTGCTGCCGGGAGAACCCATGGCCGACCCGCTCGACCCCGCCGACCCCATCGCGAACGGCCCCCTCCGGGAGCAGCTGGCCGACGGTGGCCGGGCCCGGGTGGTCGAGGTGGTGGACGGCGATACGCTGGTGCTCTCCGACGGCGCGGAGGTGCGCCTGGTCGGCATCCAGGCCCCGAAGCTGCCACTGGGGCGCGACGGTTTCGCGATCTGGCCCTTGGCCCCGGAGGCCAAGGCCGCGCTGGAGGCGCTCGCGTTGCGCCAGGAGGTCGAGCTGGCCTTCGGCGGGCGTCGCAGCGACCGCCACGGGCGGCTGCTGGCGCATCTCTTCCGGGCCGACGGCCTCTGGCTGCAGGGCGCGATGGTGGAAGCGGGCCTCGCCCGGGTCTATGGCTTCGAGGACAACCGCGCCCTGCTGGCCGAGCTCTACGCGCTGGAGCGCAGTGCGCGGACGGCGCGCCGCGGCCTCTGGGCCGATCCCTTCTATGCGATCCTCTCGACCGCCCAGCTGGAGCGCCGCCTGGCGGAGCTGGTCGACTCCTTCCAGTTGGTCGAGGGCCGCGTCCAGTCGAGCGCCATCGTGCGGGGGCGGGGCTATCTCAACTTCGGGGGCGACTGGCGGCGCGACGTCACCGCCTCGATCCCCGGCGACTCGCTGGCGCTTTTCCGCGACGCCGGCATCGAGCTGGCAGACTACGAGGGGCATCTTGTGCGTGTGCGGGGCTGGGTCGAGGACTACAACGGGCCGATGATCGCGGTCACTCATCCGGAGCAGATCGAGGTGCTGGAATGAAGCCGCCGCGGCGCCGTCCGCGCTGGCGGCCGTCGGTCTCCGTCGTGCTCGGCGGCGGCCTCACCGTCGGGGTGTTGCTGTCGCTGGGCCTGGTCCTGTTTCTCGGCTTCGGCACGGCACAGCGCAATACCCAGGACCTGCTGCGCCTGCAGGCCGACGGCATCGTCCGCTCGATCCGCCTGGAACTGGAGGGGCTGCTGGTCGGTGCCGAGGCCCTCGACCGCTCGGTCGCCGCGAGGCTGGCGGCGGGCGAATATGCCCTCGACGACACGGCCGGCATCTTCACGCTGCTCGACCTCAGCCGCGGCGCGGCTCCGCAGATCCAGGGGGTCGCCTTCGTGCGCCCCGATTTCACCGTGGTGGCGACCGGCCGCAGCACTGCCGACGACCGCATGCTGGTGGACGATTGGAGCGACCGGCCGCAGATCCACGAGCTTTTCGAGCGGGCGAAGGACCTGGGCGACCAGCCCTGGTACTGGTCCGCCTGGATCCAGGACCTCAACACCGGCGGCATGATGGTGGCCCTGCCGGTGCGCCGCGACGAGGAGCTGCTCGGCATCGTCGTCGCCGTGGTGCCGGTGGACCGCCTCTCGGCCTCCTTCGACGAGCTCGATTCGCTGCAGGGCGTGACCGCCTTCATTCTCTATGGCGACGATGCGGTGATGGCGCATCCCTCGCTGGCCGGCGGCGCGCGCGGCACCTCCGAGGAGAAGCCCTTCGCGCTGCTGGGCGAGCTCAACGACCCGGTGCTGAGCCAGCTGTGGCGGCCGGAAACCGAAACGCTGTCCGACCTCCTGGGCGAGGACAGCGGATTGGATGGGCGCTACGTCGAACTGGCCGATGGCCGCGAGGAGGTCGTGCTTTTCCAGCGTCTGGAAGGCTATGGCGATGCGCCGCTCTACGTCGGCGCGCACTTCCCGCTGTCGATCACCGGCGGCGTGATGCAGCGCCTGATCAATGCCGCCATCGCCGCCGGCGTGGTGCTGCTGCTGACCTTGATCGGCGCGGCGCTGCTGGGACGCGCGGTGGCGCGCCCGGTGCGCGACCTGGCGGTGGCGGCGCGCAGTGTCGAGACGCTGGAGCTGGAGGAGGCGCCGATCCTGAAAGCGGGCCTCTTCCGCGAAACCGCCGCCGCCGCGGAGGCCTTCAACGGCATGCTGCAGGGGCTGCGCGGCTTCACCACCTACGTGCCGCGCGAACTGGTGCGCGGCCTGATGCGGCGCGGCCCGGTCCTGTCGCAGGAGCGCGAGGTCTCGGTCCTCTTCACCGACATCGTTGGCTTTACCTCCATGGCGGAGCGGATGAAGCCTGCCATCCTGGCAAGCTTCCTCAACCGCCACTTCACCCTGGTGGCGCGCGAACTGGAGGCGACCGGCGGCACGCTCGACAAGTACATCGGCGACTGCGTGATGGCCTATTGGGGGGCGCCGGAGCGGCAGCCGGATCATCGCCGGCGGGCGGCCTGCGCCGCGGTCGGCATTGCCGCCGCGCTGGCGCACGACAATGCCGCGCGGCGGGCCAGGGGCGCGGCGCCGCTGCGCCTGCGCATCGGTCTGACCTCGGGGCCGGTGGTGGTGGGCAACGTCGGGGCCCCGGGGCGCATCAACTACACCTTGATCGGCGACACGGTGAACCGGGCGCAGCGCCTGGAATCGCTGGGCAAGAGCCATCTCGGAGAGGGCGAGGACTGCGTCATCCTGACCAGCGAGGAGATCGCCGCGGCGCTGCCGCCGGGGTTGGCGCGGGTCGAACCGCTCGGGGCCTGCCGCCTGCAGGGGCACGAGGAGGAGACGCAGGTGGTGCGGCTCTACCCCTCCGATACCGCCAAGCCGGCCTCGCTCGAGCCGCTGCCGGACGAGATCGACGCGGCGACGGCGACGCCGGAGCAGGAGGAAGCCTAGCCGGCCGCCGCCTTGCGCAGCACCTTGCGCATCAGGCTCGGCAGGGCGGCGGTGTCCAGGGCATCGGCGGCGACCCACCGGGCCGGCGCCGATGCCGGTGCCGCCCCGCGCCCGACGCTGACCAGGAGCTCCAGGTGGAAATGGGTGAAGGTGTGGCTCACCTGGCCGGGCAGCTGCCGCCAGGCACCCCCGGCCAGCGGCGGCGCATGCGCCAGCGCCTCCGCTTCGCCCCAGGGCGCCGGGCGCCAGGGCGTGCCCGGCAGCTCCATCATGCCGCCCAGCAGGCCTTTCGGGGGACGGCGCTGCAGCAGCAGGGCGCCGTCCGGCCGCGTCAGGTGGAACACCCAGCCGCGGCGGGTCGGCCGCGCCGCCTTGGGCAGGCGGCGGGGCAGGTCCTCCGCCACGCCGGCCGCCGCCGCCGCGCAGTGGGCCTGCAGCGGGCACAGCAGGCAGCGCGGCTTCTGCGGCGTGCAGACCGTGGCGCCGAGGTCCATCATCGCCTGGGCGAAGTCGCCGGGCCGCCGCTGCGGGACCAGGCGGCCGGCCAGCCGCTTCAGCTCCGGCTTGGCGGCGGGCAGCGGCGTCTCGACCGCGAAGAGACGGGCCACCACGCGCTCCCAGTTGCCGTCGAGCGGCGCGGCGGGGCGGTCGAAGGCGATGGCGGCGACGGCGGCGGCGGTATAGTCGCCGATGCCCGGCAGCGTCCTCAGCGCGGCCTCCTCGTCGGGGAAGCGGCCGCCGAAGCGTGCCACCACCGCCTGGGCGCAGGCGTGCAGGTTGCGGGCGCGGGCGTAGTAGCCGAGTCCGGCCCAGAGGCTCATCACGCTGTCCTGCGGCGCCGCGGCCAGCGCTTCGACGGTCGGGAAGCGGGCGAGGAAGCGGGCGTAGTAGGGCTGCACTGCCGTCACGGTGGTCTGCTGCAGCATGATCTCGCTGAGCCAGACGCGGTAGGGGTCCGCCCGCTCGCCCGGCGGCGCGCGCCACGGCAGCACGCGACGTGCGCGGTCGTACCAGGCGAGGAGGTCGTCCTGCAGTCGTCGGCTGTCCAAGGGGCACCGGGAAGACGGGGTGGGGGAGACTCTGGCCGAAGCGCCCTATAGTAGGAGCCCGACGGACGATTGCCAGGGTGACAGCGGAGCGATCATGGCGAGGCGCGGCGACGACAGGACAGCGGGGGGCGCCGGCGGCGAGGGTACGCCGAGGCGCGGCCGGGTGCGGACGCTGGCGCAGGCCCTGCAGCCGGTGGTGCGGCCGCTGCTGAAGGATCGGCCGCTGGCCGAAGCGCAGCTGCTGCTCGACTGGCCGGAGATCGTCGGCGAGCACTTCGCCGCTCTCTGCCGGCCGCTGAAGGTGCGTTTCGCCCGGCGCGGCGAGCGGCGCGACGGCGTGCTGGAGCTGGCCTGCAGCGGCCCGGCCGCGCTGGAACTGCAGCACGCCAGCCCGCAGCTGATCCAGCGGGTGAACGCCTTCCTCGGCTATCCGGCGATCGCGCGCCTCGGCCTGAAGCAGGTCCTGAGCGGGCCGGCGGCGCAGCTCGGCCCGCGGCGCCCGGCAGCGCCCGCTGCGGCGCCCGCCACGCCGGCCCCGGCGGGCGCGTCGAGCGGCGACGAGCGGCTCGACCGGGCGCTGGCCGGGCTTGGGGCGGCGGTGGCCAGCCGCCGGCGACCCGCGGGAAAGTGATGGCCTGCGACTTGTCGGCCGACACACGACAGCCAAGATGCGCTCGTAAGACAAATCGAGTAGGAACAGGGCCCGGCGGTTCGGGACGGCCCCGCCGGACGCCTGCTTGTGGACAACTCGAGGCTTGAGGAGTCCAAAAGCGTCGTCCTAGGATGCGCAACATCTAGTGGGTGGAACAATGAAAAGACGGCAGATCCTGTTAGGCGGCCTCGGTTTCGGGCTGGTCGCGGCGCTCACGCCGCTCACCGTGCGCGGTCTGCGGGCCGAGGACGCGGCCGCGGCCGCGCCGGATGCTGACGGCTTCTTCCCCGACGACCGCACGCTGGGCGACCCGGCGGCTCCGGTGACGCTGATCGAGTATGCCTCGCTGTCCTGCCCGCACTGCGCGCAGTTCCACGCGACGGTGCTGCCGGGCCTGAAGGCCGACTGGATCGAGACCGGCAAGCTCTTCTACGTCTATCGCGACTTCCCGCTGAACGCCCCGGCGCTCTGGGCGGCGATGGCCGCCAACTGCCTGGAGGGCGAGCGCTACTTCGCCTTCATCCGGCAGCTCTATGCGAACCAGGGGTCCTGGCTGAACGCCGACGACACCGTCGAGGCGCTCTTCGAATACGCGAAGCTGGCGGGCTTCAGCCGCGAACGCTTCGACGAGTGCGTCAACGACGAGAGCGAGTTGAACCGCATTATCTCGCGCATCGAGTATGCGCAGCAGACCTACGACATCTCCGGCACGCCGACGGTGATTCTCAATGGCGAGAAGGTGCAGCCGGCGAGCTATGAGGAGCTCTCGGAGATGATCGCGGACCTGGGCGGCTGAGGCCGTCCCGCCGGTGGGCCCTGCGCCCACCGGCCCGTTAGCTGCCGTGCCGGGGCGCGTTCCGGAGGATTGGGGGGCGCTGCCGTGTCGGTGGGCTCGTGTGAGGGGGTTTTCTACAAGTGGTGCAATTCACGCGCCTGCGTCTGACTGGGTTCAAGTCCTTCGTCGACCCGACGGAGCTGCAGATCGACCGCGGCACCACCGGCATCGTCGGGCCCAATGGCTGCGGCAAGTCCAACCTGGTCGAGGCGCTGCGCTGGGTGATGGGCGAGACCTCGGCCAAGCGGATGCGCGGCGGCGAGATGGAGGACGTGATCTTCGCCGGCACCGCGAGCCGGCCCTCGCGCAACGTCGCCGAGGTCGGTCTCGGGATGGACAACAGCGACCGCCGCGCGGCGCCGCAGTTCAACGACGAGGACGATCTGGAGGTGATCCGCCGCATCGAGCGCGGCCACGGCTCGGCCTACTCGATCAACGGCAAGGATGTGCGGGCCCGCGACGTCCAGCTGCTCTTCGCCGACGCTGCGACCGGCGCCCACTCGACCGCACTGGTGAGCCAGGGCCGCATCGGCGCGATCATCAACGCCCGCCCGACCGACCGCCGCTCGCTGCTCGAGGAGGCCGCCGGCATCACCGGCCTGCATAGCCGCCGACACGAGGCGGAGCTGAGGCTGAAGGCGGCGGAGACCAATCTCGCCCGCCTCGACGACGTCATCAAGACGCTGGAGAGCCAACTCGGCGCGCTGAAGAAGCAGTCGCGCCAGGCGACCCGCTATCGCAACGTCGCGGAGCAGATCCGCCGCCAGGAGGCGATGATCCTGCATATCGACGCCACGCGCGCCGATGTCGCGCTGGCCGAGGCGGAGGCCGCCCTGGTGGCGGCCGAGCGCGCGGTCGGCGAGGGCACCGAGGCGGTGGCGCACGCGACCACCGCCGAGGCAGCCGCCGTCGAGGCCCTGCCGCCCTTGCGTCAGGCCGAGGCCGAGGCGGCCGCAAAGCTGCAGCGCATGACGCTGGACCGCGAGGCGCTGGCGCGCGACCTGGCGAAGGTGGAGAGCGATGCCGCCTCGACCGCCGAGCGGCTGCGGCAGATGGGCCAGGATCGCGCCCGCGCCGGCGCGCAGGCGGAGGATGCGGCCGCGGCCGAGGCCGAGCTGCTGCGCGAAGCCGAGGCGATCCAGGCGCACCGGCCGGAGGCCGAGGCCGCCGAGGCCAGTGCCCGTGCCGAGCTCGCCGCCGCCGAGGAGCGGGTGGCCGAGGAGGAGGCGACGCTGGAGCGCCTGACCGGCCAGCTTGCCGCCGACGAGGCCCGCGCCGAGGCCTTGCGCCGCCGCCAACAGGAGCTGGCCGGCCGCCTGGAGCGGGTACGCCGCCAGCGCGCCGAAAGCGAGGCCGAGCAGCAGCGCCAAGAGGCGGCGCGGGCGCAGGACGGGGCCACCGAGGCGGCCGAGGAGGAGCTCCGCGCCGCCAACAGCGCGCTGGCCGAGCGCCGCGAGGCGCTGGAGACGGCGGAGCAGGCCCTGGCCCAGGCCCGCGAGGCCGAAGGCGGGGCGCGCAAGGACCGTGCCGAACTGGAGCGCGATCACCAGCGCCAGGCCGCCGAGATTGCCGGGCTGGCGGCGGTGGTCGAGCCGAAGGAGCAGGCCCTCTGGCCGGCCGTGGTCGACGCCGTGACGGTGGCGCCGGGCTTCGAGGCCGCGCTGGGCTCCGCGCTGGGCGACGAGCTGACTGCGCCGACCGATACCGCCGCACCGGCCCACTGGGCCGCCCTGCCGCCCTTCGAGCGCCCGCCAGCCCTGCCCGACGGCATCGCCGCGCTGGCGCTCTATGTCAGCGGACCGGCGGCGCTGGCCCGGATCCTGTCGCAGATCGGCCTGGTGGCGGACCTGGAGAGCGGCCGCCGCCTGCAGGGGGCGTTGCAGCCGGGGCAGCGCCTGGTCACCCGCGAGGGCGACCTCTGGCGCTGGGACGGCTATACCCTGAAGGCCGATGCGCCGACCGCCGCGGCGCAGCGGCTGCAGCAGCGCAACCGCCTGGCCGACCTGCGGGCGGCCTACGCCGAGGCGACCCCGGCGGTCGAGGCGGCCGCTGCCCGCCTCGCTGCCGCCGAGGCTGCCCTGAACGAGAGCGCCGCCGCCGAGAAGGCCGCCCGCCAGCAGATGAACGAGGCTTTCCAGCGGGTCGCCAAGGCGCGCGAGGCGCAGGATGCCCTGACCCGCAAGCTGGCGCAGATCGAAAGCCGTCTGGCGGCGATCGGCGAGGCGCTGTCGCGCCAGGCGGCCGAAGAGGCCGAGTTGCTGGAGGCGACGCGGGCGGCTGCCGAGCAGCAGGCGGCGCTGCCGGATCTGGCCCGCCAGCGCTCCGAGGTGACCGAGACGCGCGCCAAGCTGGCGGAGAGCCGCGGCCATCTGACCGCCTGCCGCTCGACGCTGGAGCGGCTGCGCCGCGAGGCCGAGGTCGCGCGCAGCCGGCTCGCCGCCATCGAGCAGGAGCGTGGCTCCTGGCGCCGCCGCGCCGAGGAGGCCAGCGCTTCCTGTCCGAACTGGCCGAGCGCCAGGCCAAGCTGGAGCAGGAGCAGGGCGCGCTGGCCGCGCTGCCTGGCGAGATCGCCGAGAAGCAGGCGGTGCTGGCCGAGCTGATCGAGCAGGCGACGCTGGCGCGGCGCGATGCCGCCGACCGCCTGGCCGAGGCCGAGCGCCTGCAAGGCGAATCGCAGCGCGCGCTGAAGGTCTCCGAGCAGCGGCTGGGCGAGGCTCGCGAGGCCCGGGTGCGGGCCGAGGGTGCCAGCGAGCAAGCCGAGCAGAGCAAGGTCAACGTGACCGCCCGCATCGCCGAGAAACTGGGCTGCCGGCCGGAGGAGCTGCTGGAGACCGCCGGCATCGATCCCGAAGCCGCCCTGCCGCCGCGCGACGAGCTCGACTCCAAGCTGCAGCGGCTGCTGCGGGAGCGCGAAACCATCGGGCCGGTCAACCTGCGGGCCGACCACGAGGCGCAGGAACTGGAGACCCAGATCGCCGGCATGCAGAACGAGCGCAGCGACCTGGTGGCCGCCATCGCCCGCCTGCGCCAGGGGATCAACAGCCTGAACCGCGAGGGCCGCGAGCGCCTGCTGGCCGCCTTCGAGATCGTCAACAAGCATTTCAGCGAGCTCTTCGTGCGGCTGTTCGGCGGCGGCCGGGCGCATCTGGCGCTGACCGAGGCCGAAGACCCCTTGGAGGCCGGCCTGGAGATCATGGCCAGCCCGCCGGGCAAGCGCATGACGGTGCTCTCGCTGCTCTCCGGCGGCGAGCAGGCGCTGACCGCGCTGGCGCTGCTGTTCGGCGTCTTCCTGACCAACCCGGCGCCGATCTGCGTGCTGGACGAGGTGGACGCGCCGCTCGACGACTCCAACGTCGACCGCTTCTGCTCGCTGGTCGACGAGCTGGCCAGCGAGACCGCCACGCGCTTCCTCATCATCACCCATCACCGCCTGACGATGGCGCGGGTGGACCGCCTCTACGGCGTGACGATGGGCGAGCGCGGCATCTCGCAGCTGGTCTCGGTCGACCTGCAGAAGGCCGAGGCCCTGCGCGAAAGCGCATGAAGCTCTTCTTCGACGTCGACGGCGTGCTGATCGACGGCTGGCACGCGCGCCCCGAGCGGCGCCGGCCCTGGGACGTCGACCTGGAGCAGGATCTCGGCATCGCCCGCGAGGCCCTGCAGGCCGCCCTCTTCGCGCGGCAGGACCCCGCGCGGCCGGCACCGATCGAGCTCTGCGCGCGCGGCGAGGCCGACCTGGCCGCCGTCCTGGCGGAGCTGTTGCCGGCGATTGGCTTCCACCAGCCGGTGAGCCGCTTCCTCGACTACTGGTTCACCAAGGACTCGGCGATCAACGAGGAGGTGATGGCGGTGGTGGAGCGCCTGGCCGAGGTTCCGGCGGTCGAGCTCCATGTGGCGACCGCGCAGGAGCACCGGCGTGCCGACTACCTGTGGCGCGTCCTCGGGTTCCGCCGCCGCTTTCGCTCGATCTTCTATACCGCCCGCGTGGGCTTCTTGAAGGACGACCCGCGCTTCTACAGCGCCGTCGACCGCGAAGTTGGCCGCGTGCCGGAGGAGCGTCCGCTCTTCTTCGACGACAGCGAGGCCGTGGTGGCGGCCGCGCGCCGGGCGGGCTGGGACGCCTGCCTCTTCGAAGCCGTCGAGGACATCACCGGCCACCCGCGGCTGCGGGGGCTTTTGGCTGCCTCCCCCTCCGCCTAAGCTCGGGCGACGGCCGGTCCGCTCGGGAGGGAAGCGAGATGAGCGACTATGCACGCGATCTGCGTGGCTACGGCCGGACGCCGCCCGATCCCCAGTGGCCAGGCGGCGCCCGGCTGGCGCTGCAGTTCGTCATCAACTACGAGGAAGGCGCCGAGAACTGCATCCTGCACGGCGATCCGGCCTCCGAGGCCTTCCTCTCGGAGATCGTCGGTGCCGAGCCTTGGCCGGGCCAGCGCAACCTCAACATGGAATCGCTCTACGAGTACGGCGCGCGCGCCGGCTTCTGGCGGCTCTGGCGGCTCTTCACCCAGCGGCAGGTGCCGGTCACGGTCTTCGGGGTCGCGCAGGCGCTGCAGCGCGGGCCGGAGCAGGTGGCGGCCATGCTGGAGGCCGGCTGGGAGATCGCCAGCCACAGCCTGAAGTGGATCGAGTACCGCGACATGGACGAGGCCGAGGAGCGGCGGCAGATCGCCGAGGCCATCCGCATCCATAGCGAGGCGACCGGCCAGCCGCCGCGTGGCTGGTACACCGGCCGCCTCTCCGAGAACACGCTGCGGCTGGCGCTGGAGGCCGGCGATCTCCTCTACAGCAGCGACTCCTATGCCGACGACCTGCCCTACTGGGTCGCGAGGCCGGGTGGCGGACGGCACCTGATCGTGCCCTATGCGCTGGACAGCAACGACATGCGCTTCGCCACGCCGCAGGGCTTCAACAGCGGCGAACAGTTCTTCGCCTACCTGAAGGACAGCTTCGACGGCCTCTATGCCGAGGGCGCCGCCGGCCAGCCGAAGATGCTCTCGGTCGGCCTGCACTGCCGCATTTCCGGCCGTTCCGGGCGGGCGCAGGCGGTGGCGCGGTTCCTCGACTACGCCCTCGGGCACGAAGCGGTCTGGATCGCCACGCGCGAGGCGATCGCACGGCACTGGCACGAGCGATTCCCGCCCGGCTAGGGGCTTTGCGCGGCGTCGGCGCCCGTGGCAGCCCGGCGAGCGCCAAATGGCCGCAGCGGCGGCGCCGCTGCGGGCAGTACGCGCCTTGACAGGGGTAGGGCCCCTTCATATGGTGCCGCCGCCTTTCGGGGTGGCGGCGACGCCGGTCCAAGGGGGCGTTCTGGGCTTGGCCTGTGGACCCTGTGGAGAAGGGGAGGCGAGTCGTGAAGGATCCCCACGAGCCGGAGTCATTGCAGGAGTTCGGTCAGCGTCTCGCAGACGCGCGTCAACGGCATGAGACCGCACGCGCGCCGAGGCGTAATGCCGTGTCCAGCGAGGGCATGGGGGCCGGCTTCCGTATCGCCGTCGAGATGCTGGCGGCCCTGGTGGTCGGAACGGGACTCGGTGTCCTGCTCGACGGCTGGCTGGGCAGCAAGCCCTGGCTGATGATCCTGGGCTTCTGCCTGGGATCCGGGGCGGCTTTCCGCAACGTGGTGCGTACCGCGAAGGAACTCGACGCGGCGCGGTTGCGGGAGAAGGCAAGGAAGGCGGCGGGGTCGACAGACGATCCGGCTGTGCGCAAGTGAGTGGGCCTTAGGGCAGCGTCAGGTCAAGGGGACTGGACACGTGGCTAGCGAGTCGCAGGGCGCAGGAGCCCACGCCGAGGGCGGGTTCAACATTGATCCCATGCACCAGTTCGAGATCTACCCGATCGGTGGTCGGCTGGAGCTCGCGGGCATGGACGTGTCCTTCACCAATTCGGCGCTCTGGATGGTGATCGCCGCCGTCTCGGTGACGCTCTTCCTCACCATCGCGATGAGCCGCCGCAGCCTCGTGCCGGGCCGCCTGCAGTCGGTCGCCGAGGTGTTCTACGAAATGATCGCCAACATGGTGCGCGACAATGTCGGGCAGGAGGGGCGGCGCTATTTCCCCTTCATCTTCACGCTCTTCATGTTCGTGCTGTTCGGCAACCTGCTGAGCCTGATCCCCGGCTCACTCACCTTCACCAGCGCACATCGTCGTCACCTTCACGATGGCGATGGTGATCTTCGTCGCGGTGACGATCCTCGGTTTCGTGCTGCACGGCGCCGGCTTCCTGCGGCTCTTCTTCCCGCATGGGGCGCCCGGCTGGACCGCGGCAATCCTGATCCCGATCGAGCTGGTCAGCTACCTCTCCCGGCCGATCAGCCTCTCGGTGCGTCTCTTCGCCAACATGACCGTCGGCCACGTGCTGCTGAAGATCATCGCCGGCTTCGTGATCCTGATGGGCATCGCCGGCGTCGTGCCGCTCATCTTCCTGGTCGGCATCACGGCGCTGGAGTTCCTGGTCGCCGTGCTGCAGGCCTATGTCTTTACGATCCTCACCTGCATCTACCTGCACGACGCGATCCACATGCATTGATCGCGCCTGCGGGCGGGTTCGTTTTTAGCGGCAGCCTTCCAGTAAAGGAGTTAGCGAGATGGAAGCGGAAGCGGCAAAGCTCATCGGTGCCGGCCTGGCCACCCTCGGCATGATCGGTGCCGGCGTCGGCGTGGGCAACGTGTGGTCCTCCTACTTCGGGGCCATCGCCCGCAATCCGGCGGCGAAGGACGAGATCGGCGCGAACATCTGGATCGGCTTCGCCGTGACGGAAGCCATCGCGCTCTTCTCCCTGCTCGTCGCCATCATGCTGCTCTTCGTCGTCTGATCGGACGGGGACTCCCTCACCATCGCCGCGCCAGAGAATCCGGCCGGCCCGGCGTGAGACGAACGACCTCGAGCACCAACCGCGCGGCCGGAGAGGGCAGCCATGCCTCAATTCGACCTTTCCACCGCACCGGGCCAGATCTTCTGGCTAGTGGTGGTCTTCGTCACGATGTTCCTCGTCATGTGGCGGCTGGTCTTGCCGCGCATGAGCTCCGTCATGGAGACGCGGCAGAAGAAGATCGACGATGATCTGGCGCGCGCCGAGCGCCTGAAAAGCGAGGCCGAGACGGTCCTCGCCGACTACGAGCGCGCGCTCTCCGAGGCCCGCGCCCGGGCCGGCGAGGCGATGAAGCAGGCGGGCGACCGCGCTGCCGCCGAAGCGGACAAGCGGGTCGAGGCCTTCAGCGCCACGCTGGCGGAGAAGGTCAAGGCGGCCGAGGCGAGGATCGCCACGGCCGAGCGGACCGCGCGCGACAACCTGACGTCCATCGCCGTCGAGGCTGCCGGCCTGGCGACCGCCAAGCTGTTGGGCGTGACGCCCGACCAGGCGGCCACCGAGGCGGCCGTGACCGCGGCGCTGCGGAGCCAGGGCACCGCCGAGGAGGCACGCGACTGATGGAGATCTTCAAGAGTTCGGAGTTCTGGCTCGCCGTCGCGCTGGTCATCTTCCTGGCGCTGCTGCTGTGGAAGGGGCTGAGGCCGATGCTGGCGGCGCTGGACAAGCGCGCCGACCGCATCCGCAGCGCCATCCAGGAGGCCGAGCAGCTCCGCGACGAGGCCGAGAAGACGCTGGCCGACTACAAGAAGCGCCAGCGCGAGGCGCTCTCGGAGGCCCAGCACATCCTGGAGCACGCCAAGGGCGAGGCCC
>CALOEA010000010.1:0-44965 GCA_942492185.1 uncultured Alphaproteobacteria bacterium | reverse complement strand
CGCACCATCTGCACCAGCTCGCGCGTCAGCGTCGCCGGGTCGCTGTCGGCGCCGCGCTTCAGGATGACGAAGCCGACCGGCACCTGGCCCTTCAGCGCGTCGGAGACGCCGACCACGGCGCACTCGGCGACGTCGGGATGGGCGGCCAGCACCTCCTCCATCGCGCCGGTCGAGAGGCGGTGGCCGGCGACGTTGATGATGTCGTCGGTGCGCGCCATGACGAAGACGTAGCCCTCCTCGTCGATCATGCCGGCGTCGCCGGTCTCGTAGTGCCCAGGGAAGGCGGTGAAGTAGGCCTTCACGTAGCGCTCGCGCGCGTTCCACAGGGTCGGGAAGGTGCCCGGCGGCAGCGGCAGCTCGGCCACCAGCGCGCCGATCTTGCCGGCCGGCACCGGCCGTCCCTCGGCGTTCAGCACCTTGAGGTTCCAGCCCGGTCCGGCGCGGGTCGGCGAGCCCGGCTTCACCGGCAGCTGCTCGACGCCCATGTAGTTGCCGGCGATCGACCAGCCGGTCTCGGTCTGCCACCAGTGGTCGATCACCGGCACCTTCAGCTTCTGCTCGGCCCAGGAGAGCGTCTCGGGGTCGCAGCGCTCGCCGGCCAGGAAGAGCGTGCGGAACTGCGAGAGATCGTAGTCGGCGATCAGCCGGCCCTCGGGGTCCTGCTGGCGGATCGCGCGGAAGGCGGTGGGGGCGGTGAACATTGCCGCCACCCTGTGGTCGGCGATCACCCGCCAGAAGGCGCCGGCGTCGGGCGTGCCGACCGGCTTGCCCTCGTAGAGGACGGAGGTGTTGCCGTTCAGCAGCGGCGCATAGACGATGTAGCTGTGGCCGACCACCCAGCCGACGTCGCTGGCGGCCCAGAAGGCCTCGCCCGGGTCGAGGCCGTAGAGCCCCTTCATGCTCCACTTCAGCGCCACGGCATGGCCGCCGTTGTCGCGCACGATGCCCTTCGGCTGCCCGGTGGTGCCGCTGGTGTAGAGGATATAGAGCGGGTCGGTCGCCAGCACGGGAACGCAGGGGTGCGGCGCCGCCTCGGCCTCGGCCGTGGCCCAGTCGAGGTCGCCGTCCTGCAGCTCCGCGGCGTGCTCCGGCCGCTGCAGGACGATGCAGCACTCGGGCTTGTGCACCGCCATCTGGATGGCGGCGTCGAGCAGCGGCTTGTAGGCGATGACGCGGCCGGGCTCCAGCCCGCAGGAGGCGGCGACCACCGCCTTCGGCCGCGCGTCGTCGATGCGGGTCGCCAGCTCGTTGGCGGCGAAGCCGCCGAACACCACCGAGTGGACGGCGCCCAGGCGGGCGCAGGCCAGCATGGCGATGGCCGCCTCCGGCACCATCGGCATGTAGACGATGACGCGGTCGCCCTTGCCGACGCCCTGGGCCGCCAGCACGCCGGCGAAGCGGGCGACGCGCTCGGTCAGTTCGTCATAGGTGAAGCGCTTCACCTGGCCGGTCATCGGCGAGTCGTAGATCAGCGCCAGCTGCTCGCCGCGCCCGGCCTCGAGGTGGCGGTCGAGACAGTTGTAGGCCGTGTTGAGGACGCCGCCCTTGAACCAGCGGCTGGTCGGCGCCTCGCTCATGTCGAGCACCCGCTCCCAGCGCTCGTACCAGTGGATGCCCATCGCCTGCTCGCTCCAGAAGCCCTCCGGGTCTTCCAGCGTGCGGCGATGCAGCTCGTCGTAGGATCCCATCGATGCCTCCCAGCGCTCCGGCCGGCGCGTCTGGCGCGCGCCCTTCCCTTCATTACAGCATAGGGCAGCCTATTCCTTGCGCTGGATCAAGGGGCCGGCCGCCGCCACCGGCTGCCGCGGGAGAATGCGCAGGGCGCGCAGCCTGCGGCCGAGCGATTGGCCCAGGCTCTGCCCGAGGCGGCGGGTCGCGCCGTGCCGCGCCCGGGCGGCCTGGTAGAGCAGCGGGTCGTTGCCGCTGGTGGAGGGGCGGCGGGCCGCGTCCTCGGCGAAGCGGACCCAGGAGAGCTGGCGCAGCGACTGCTCGTAGACCGCGCGATTCTTGAAATAGGAGTTCTGGTGCAGCGTGGTGTCCTTGCCGAGCAGCGCAGCGAGGATGGCGACGTGCAGCCGGTCGGTGGTGACGCTGTCGCAGGCGGCGATCCGCGCCACCGCGCCGCCGACGGCATCGGCCGCCCGCGCCGGATCCAGCCAGCGGTCGACCTGCCGGCCGGTGAGGTCGCCGTCGCCCCCCGCCAGGCAGACCACGCCCTCCTTGTCGCCGCGCAGGAAGCGCGCCGGCCGGGACGCCGGCGGCGCGGCCTCCCGCGGCCGGCCGGGCAGCGCATCGGCCAGCATGAAGGCGCTGTCGTGGCCCAGGCGGACGCTGTCGCCATCGAGCAGGCCGCGCGCGTAGTCGAGGGAGACCGCCTCGCGGCACACCACCCGCAGCCGGCCGCGCCAGCGGCGCAGCAGGCCGCCATAGCCATAGAGCGTGGCCGGGAAGAGGGCGACGCGGTGGCGCGCCGGCGAGAGGGCCTCGAGCAGCTGCTGCAGGTCGTGCCACAGCGGCTGCACGAGGTTGCCGCCGCCGCCGACGAAAACCTGCCGATGGGCGGGCCGGCGCGTCGTCGGGCAGATCTCGACCGTGGCGAAGCGGGCGGCGAGGTGGCGCCAGCAGGCCAGGTTGATCGCCGCGTCGCCGACATTGCCGGGGTTCGGCACGAAGCTGACCGGCTCCTGCGGATCGACCGCGTCGGTCAGCCATAGCAAGGCCGCGCGCGTCTGCGCGACCAGCGCCGCCAACTGCTCTGCCACGATCGCCATTGCTCCGCCTCGCAATGACCGGGTTTCGCCGAGAACCGCATAACAGGATAGGCGCTCTGCCGCCGCCTGTCTCCTGCCCCTTGGCGCTCAGGCGGCCGAGGCGAGATGCCCGGCCAGGCGGAGGGTGAGCTGCAGCAGCGGCAGCGTCGGATTGGCGTGGCCGCCGGTCGGGAAGAGGCTGCTGCCGGCGAGGTAGAGATTGCGCGTGCCGAACACGCGGGCGTCGGCGTCGGCCACGCCCTGGCGGTCGCTGGCGGCCATGCGCGTCGCCCCCATGTGGTGCGAGGCGGCGCCGAGGTCGCCGTCGTGGCCGGCGGTGGGGGTGGGGAAGTGGTCGTCGTCCGTCAGCAGCCAATCCGCCGGCTGCAGGCGCAGCGGGCCGAGGCGCCCGAGCATCGCGCCGAAGGCCGCGGCGGCAAGCCGCAGGGAGCGCTTGTCGGCGGCGCGCGGGCGCCAGTCCAGACGCAGCCGCGGCAGGCCGATGGCATCGAGCGCGTCGTCGAGCAGCACGCGGCTGCCGGGGTCCGGCAGCTGCTCGCCGGTCGCGCGCAGGCTGCCCAGCGGCCGCAGCCGGCAGCCGATGGCGGCCAGCAGGTCCCAGGGCGCCGGTACCGCGCCGCCGTGCGGGCAGGGCTCGGGCCGGGCATAGAGGCGGACATTGCCGCTCTGCTCCGGCTCGAGCAGCGCCGGCGTGGTGGCGAAGAAGCGCGGCGCGCCGCTGGCGCCCCACAGCAGGTCCGGCGGCGGCGACGCGTCGCTCGCCGCCTCCAGCCGCAGCAGCGTGCCGACGCTGCCGTGCATGTGCTGCATGTAGCCGCGGCCGAGCCAGCCGCCGCCGTCGCCCAGTTGCCTGCCGCTGTCGCCGGCCGCGGCCAGGCGGCGGTTGAAGATCAGCAGCAGGCGCGGGTTCTCGAGGCCGCCGGCGGCCAGCACGTAGCGCTCCGCCTCCGCGCTGTGCAGGGTCGGATCGCCGGGCGCGCGGAAGACGAAGCCGGTGACGATGCCGCGCTCGCCGTCGAGGCGGCAGTCGACGAGGCTGGCGTTCAGCAGCAGGTCGAGCCGCTCGGCGGCGGCGAGCTCGGCGCCGTAGGCGGCCGCGAAGTTGGCCGGCGGCCGGCCGAAGGCGAGGTCGATCGGCCGGCCAGCCCGCCGCCGCCGCCAGCGGCGCGCCGTCGGCGGCGGGGGGAGCGATGGCGAGCCAGGCGGCGGCCGGCGCCAGGAAGGGCGCTAGGGCCTCCGCTCCGAAGGGCCAGCCGGTCAGCGGCAGGCCAGGACGCCGCTGGAAATCGACGGGGTCCAGCGTGCGGCACCAGCCGCCCCAGTGGTTCGAGGCGCCGCCGAGCTGGCGCAGGCGGCTGCGGTCGAGCGGCATGTTGGGGTGGCCGACGTTCAGGCCCTCGGTCAGGGTCGCCGCGGCCGGCGTCGCCGTCGCGCCGCCGGCCTCCAGCAGCAGCACGCTGCGGCCGGCGCGGGCGAGCGTCAGGGCGAGGGCGATGCTGGCGGCGCCGGCGCCGGCGATGCAGACGTCATAGTGCGGGCGCGGGCGCCAGTCCGGCTGGCGGATCAGATCGTACTGCATGCCTTGGACGCCCCGCCTGCCCGCCGAGCCCCTGCCGGCCGACCCCCTGCCGGCCGACCCCCTGGCCGCCGACCCCCGGCCGCCGACCCCCGGCCGCCGCCGGTTGCCTGCCCGGCTGCCGCCACGATCGCCAGCGGCATCTTGCCGGGCCGGCCGCGACCCGCAAAGGGCCGATTCGGCCGGCGCCGGCGCGACGCGGCGGCCGGGTGGCGCTAGTCGCGGTCCCGCCGGTAGGCGCGGCGCCGGGGAAAGCGCGAAGGCCGGCCGGAGTCCGCCCGTGTCAGGCGGGCGTACAGAATTAGGAAGTAGCAGAAGATCATGGTGCGGCTCCTGGGTGTGTCTGGGACCACCCGGAGCGGCAGACGGGGCGTCAGCCGAGCAGCGGGCGATCCTGGCGAGCGGGGCGCGGGGCGGGCCGGGCGGCCGGGACGAGGGCCATGGCCCCTTCCGGTTCGTTCGGCGCGGCCCGGCGGCTCGCTGTTGGATGGCTGGCGATAAGCATCTGAACGGGTCTCTCCACGTCGTCCCGGCGGCGGACTGCCGCGTCGGGAGGAGCCTTATGCGTCAGTCCGTCGCAGGCGGCAAGCCTGAATCGGGCGAGCGGGGAGCGTTCGCCCGCGCCTGTGGCTGCGCCGCCACAGGCGCGGCGCCCTTGCCATCCACCCGCCGGCCCGCTCAAATCGCGGCAAAGGGAGCAGACGAAGACGCATGAGTCAGGGACAGAGCGAGATCGCGGCGGATGCGCCGGAACTGGCGCCGAACGAGGCGAACTGGGCGGCCCTCACGCCGCTGAGCTTCCTGCGCCGGACCGCCGAGGTCTATCCGGGGCGCACCGCCGTCATCCACGGCCCGCTGCGGCGAACCTGGGCGGAGACCGCGGCGCGCTGCCGCCGCCTCGCCTCGGCGCTGTCGCGGCGCGGCATCGGGCCCGGCGACACCGTGGCGGCGATGCTGCCGAACACCCCGGCGATGCTGGAGTGCCACTTCGGCGTGCCGCTGGCCGGTGCCGTGCTGAACGCCATCAACACCCGCCTGGACGCCGCCGCCGTGGCCTTCATCCTGGCCCACGGCGAGGCCAAGGCCCTGATCGCCGACGTCGAGTACGCCCCGGTCGTACGTACGGCCCTCGCGGAGCTGGGGCGCGACGACCTGCTGGTGATCGACGAGTTCGATCTGGCGGCCGAGGGCGAGCGCCTCGGCGCCCTGACCTACGAGGCGCTGCTGGCCGAGGGCGACCCGCAGCACCCCTGGGCGGCGCCGGCCGACGAGTGGCAGGCGATCGCGCTGAACTACACCTCCGGCACCACCGGCGACCCCAAGGGCGTGGTCTACCACCACCGCGGCGCCACCCTGCTGGCGCTGGGCAACGTCATGACCTGGAACATGACGGCGGACGAGACCAGCGGCAGCGCGCCGCCGCCGCCGGTCTACCTCTGGACCCTGCCGATGTTCCACTGCAACGGCTGGTGCTTCCCCTGGACCGTGACCGCGCTGGCCGGCACCCACGTCTGCCTGCGCCGGGTCGAGGCGGCGGCGATCTACCAGGCGATCGCCGAGTCCGGCGTCACCCACCTCTGCGGCGCGCCGATCGTCATGCAGCTGCTGCTCGGCGCCAAGCCGGCGGAGCGCCGGCCGCTGCCCGGCCCGGTGCAGTTCATGACCGCCGCCGCGCCGCCGCCAGCCTCGGTGCTGAAGGCGATGCAGCAGGCCGGCTTCCGCGTCACCCACGTGTACGGCCTGACCGAGGTGTACGGTCCGGCCGTGGTCTGCGAGTGGAACGAGGCCTGGGAGCAGGAGCCCCCCGAGCGCCAGGCGGAGCTGAAGTCGCGCCAGGGCGTACGCTATCCGGTCCTGGAGGACCTGATGGTGGCCGACCCCGCCACGCTGGCACCCGTACGGCGGGACGGCCAGCAGATGGGCGAGGTCATGATGCGCGGCAACGTCGTCATGAAGGGCTACCTGAAGAACCCGCGCGCGAGCGAGGCGGCGCTGCAGGGCGGCTGGTTCCACACCGGCGACCTCGGGGTCTGGCACCCCGATGGCTACATCGAGTTGAAGGACCGCTCCAAGGACATCATCATCTCCGGCGGCGAGAACATCTCCTCGATCGAGGTCGAGGGCGCGCTCTACCGCCACCCGGCGGTGGCCGCCGTGGCGGTGGTGGCGCGGCCGGACGAGAAGTGGGGCGAGACGCCGCTGGCCTTCGTCGAGCTGGTGGCCGACGCCGCGGTGAGCGAGGCCGAGCTGATCGAGCACGCCCGCGCCCACCTGGCCCGCTTCAAGGCGCCCAAGGGCGTCATCTTCGGGCCGCTGCCGAAGACCTCGACCGGCAAGATCCAGAAGTACCTGCTGCGGGAGCAGGCGAAGGGGCTGTAGGTACGGCGTACGGCTGGTCTGTATGCCTGCGCCTCCGGCCCATCCTTCGAGACGGCCGCTTCGCGGCCTCCTCAGGATGAGGGTTCGGCAAAGGGCGCGGACCTCATCCTCACGGGCCTCATCCTGAGGAGCCTTGCGCAGCAAGGCGTCTCGAAGGAGGGGCCACAGGCTCTGACCTCCCCGGCCCTCTAGCCCGCCGCCGCCCGCCGGACCGCCTCCTCCAGCGCCTGGAGAAACCGCGAGCGGTCCTCCTTGGTGAAGCTGCGGTTGAAGCCGCGATCCACACCGGTCTCGCGCAGGTGCGCCTTCAGGTCGCGCATGGCGCGGGCCATGCCGACGTTGGCCTCGGTGAAGGGCCGGCCGGTCGGGCCCACGGCCTGGGCGCCGGCGGCGACGCAGCGCTGCGCCAGCGGCACGTCGGCGGTCACCACCACGTCGCCGGGACCGGCATGCTCGACGATCCAGTCGTCGGCGGCGTCGAAGGCGTCGGAGACCACCACCTGGCTGACCAGCGGGTCCTGGCTGGGGCGCAGGCCCTGGTTGGAGACCAGCACCACCGGCAGCTTGTGGCGGCGGGCGACCTTGAGAGCCTCCTCCTTCACCGGGCAGGCGTCGGCGTCGATGTAGAGCGTCATGGGCTCTTCCTAAGGCAGGGCCGGCGGGCGCGCCAGTCGGGTGTGCCAGTCGGGTGTGCCAGTCGGGCGTGCCAGTCGGGCGTGCCAGTCGGGCGTGCCAGACGGCAACGCGCCCTTTCATCAGCGCCCCCTCCCCGACCCTCCCCCGCAAGCGGGAGAGGGAGGAGTTCGGCGCGGCGCCTCGGTCCGCCCTCTCCCGCGCGCCAGCGCGGGGGAGGGTCAGGGAGGGGGGTGGCGGCGATCGCGCGTCGCCTGGGGAGAAATCCGCGGCGTATCCGGCCTCAGACTCCGCGTTCCTTCCCGCGCTAGGCTGCGCCGCACTGCGCAGAGGGGCACCCCATGAAGATCACCGGCATCAGGACCTTCGTCGTCGGCAATCCGCCGCCCGGCTTCGGCGGCCGCTACTACCTCTTCCTCAAGCTGGAGACCGACGCCGGGCTCGAGGGGCTGGGCGAGATCTACTGCGCCACCTTCGACCCGCACCTGGTGGCGAAGCTGGCCGAGGACATGGCCGGCCGCCTGCTGGTCGGGCACGAGCCCTTCGAGATCGAGAGGTTTTGGCGCCGCGCCCACTCCACCGGCTTCTCGCAGCGGCCCGACCCCACCGTCATGGGCTGCGTCAGCGGCCTGGAGATGGCCTGCTGGGACCTGATCGGCAAGGCGCTGGAGCAGCCGGTGCACCGCCTGCTGGGCGGGCGGGTGCACGAGCGGCTGCGCACCTACACCTACATCTACCCCGACGTCGCCGCCGGCGAGAGCGACGCAATCTACAAGGACGCGCAGCTCTCGGCGACGCGCGCGGCCGAATACGTGGCGCAGGGCTTCACCGCGGTGAAGTTCGACCCCGTCGCGCCCTACGGCGCCTTTGACCCCAGGCAGCCCTCGATGGCCGAGCTGCAGCGCGCCGAGGACTTCTGCCGCCTGATCCGCGAGGCGGTGGGCGACAGGGCCGACCTGCTGTTCGGCACGCACGGGCAGTTCACCCCGGCCGGCGCGCTGCGCCTCGCCGACCGCCTGGCGCCCTACGAGCCGCTGTGGTTCGAGGAGCCGACGCCGCCGGAGATGCCGGAGGCCATGGCCAAGGTCTGCGAGGGCTCGCCGGTGCCGATCGCCACCGGCGAGCGGCTGACCACCAAGTACGAGTTCGCCCGCGCGCTCGACGCCGGCGTCGCCATCCTGCAGCCGAACCTCGGCCGCGTCGGCGGCCTGCTGGAGGCGAAGAAGATCGCCGGCCTGGCGGAGACCCACTACGCGCAGATCGCGCCGCACCTCTACTGCGGCCCGGTGGTCGGCGCCGCCAACATCCAGCTCGCCGCCTGCACGCCGAACTTCCTGATCCTGGAATCGATCCAGCGCTTCGACGGCTTCCACGCCGAGCTGCTGCTGACGCCGATCCGCTGGGAGGAGGGCTACGTCATTCCGCCCGACGCGCCGGGCCTCGGCGTCGAGCTGAACGAGGCGGTGGCGCTGGCGCACCCCTGGGAGGGTGCGGCGCTGCACCTGGAGATGCACCCCGACCCGATCTAGACCGCAGCGGCGTCGAACCCCCCTCGCCGACCCTCTCTCACCGGCGCTTGGGAGAGGGAGGAGCCATTGGCCGGCGCTGCGGTCCCCCCTCCCGCGCGGCGGCGGAAGGTCGGGGAGGCGGCGAACGCCAGCGGCCAAACACGAAAGGACAGCATCATGAACATCGGTTTCGTCGGCCTCGGCAATCTCGGCCAGCACCTCGCCATGAGCCTCGTGAAGGGCGGCTTCGCGGTCACGGTGAACGACCTCGACACGGCCGCCGCGGCGCCGCTGCTGGCGGCCGGCGCGGCCTGGGCCGACAGCCCGAGCGCGCTGGCGGCGGCGAGCGACGCGGTCTTCACCTGCCTGCCCTCGCCGGCGGCGACGCGGGCGGTGATGGAGGGGCCGGCCGGGCTGCTGGAGGGCTTCCGCGACGGCGCGACCTGGCTGGAGTGCTCGACCAACGACCAGGCGGAGATCGCCCGCCTCGCCGCCCTGCTGGCGGCGCGCGGCGTGGCGACGCTGGAATGCCCGGTCACCGGCGGCGTGCATCGTGCCGCCGCCGGCAAGATCACCGTGCTGGTCGGCGGCGAGGAGGCGGTCTTCGCCCGCCATCGCCCGGCGCTGGCCGCGATGGGCGGCGAGATCCTCTACATGGGCGCGCTCGGACAGGCGGCGGTGATCAAGGTGATCACCAACATGCTGGCCTTCATCCACCTGGTGGCCTGCGGCGAGGCCTTGATGCTGGCGAAGCAGGGCGGGCTGGATCTCGGCCAGGCCTGGAAGGCGATCGCCGCCAGCTCGGGCAACTCCTTCGTCCACGAGACCGAGGGGCAGCTGATCCTGAACGGCAGCTACGACGTCGGCTTCAGCAACGATCTGGCGCTGAAGGACCTGGGGTTCGCGCTGGGGTTCGGGCGCCGCTTCGGCGTGCCGCTGGAGCTGGCCGGCCTGGTCGAGCAGACCTTCGTGCGCGCCAAGGCGACCTACGGCGGCGCCGCGCAGTCGACCCAGGTGGTGAAGCTGCTGGAGGACGCCCTGGGCGTCGAGCTGCGCGCGCCGGGGTTCCCGGCGAAGCTCGAGCCGAGCTGAGGCACGGCGGGCAGGGCGGCCCTTAGGCGCCAGGCCGGCGGGTTATGCTGTCGTTGGGCTGTGCGCCGCGAGCCTGCGGCGCGGTCGCGAGACCTCAGTCGGGTCCGCCGTCGCCGCCGGCATCGCCACCGGACTCGCCGGCGCCATCGCTGCCCTGGCCGCCGTCCTGCTCGATCTCGCCGACCCCGTCCTGGCGGGCGGCGCGACGCTCGGCCACGGCCTCTTCCTTGCGCTGCAGCTTTTCCTGCTTACGCGCTTCCTTCAGGCGGCGGCGGTCGCCGCGCTGCTGGCCGTAGTTCGGCTTGAAAGCCATACAATCTCCTGCAGCGGTCCCCGCGGCGGCCTGTTTCGGGCCGCCGCGGGTCGCGCCTCAGTAAAGCGTTGAAAGCCTAGACGGCCTTCAGGTTCTCGGCAGAGGTCTTGCCACGCTTCGGGTCGCGGTGCTCCTCGAAGGAGATGCGCTGGCCCTCATTGAGCGTGCTCATGCCAGCGCGCTCGACGGCGGAGATGTGGACGAAAACGTCCGAGCCACCGCCCTCCGGCTGGATGAAACCGAAACCCTTGGTGTTGTTGAACCACTTCACGGTGCCAATCGGCATGACCGTCCTCCATAGATGACTGTGGCGCCGCACACCTGCGCGACGCGTCAGACTGACAAGGGAGCGACAGCATGAAGGGATCCGGATGCGATTTCGCCGTGAGGCGAACGCGCGGGAGCTCTGGCAGCCGGCCGTCCTAGGCAGCGTAACGCGCCTTAAATGGCGGTTTCGGACCTGCAAAGCAAGGAGAAAGGGTTTCCGCGCTGCAGCGTAGCCCGGGTGGAACGCGCGCCAGGGCGCCCGCCGCGCCTGTGGCCCGCCAGGATTCCGCGCCGCTGCGAAGGCCCTCGTCCGGCGGGCCGACGGGGGTCAGCGGCGGTCCGCTCCCGCGCGGCGCAACCGCGCCCAGGCGTGCCCAGCCGCCGGTCCCGGCCGCCTCCTGGCTGGGGTTCAGTCCGCGGCCGAGAACTCCCGGAAGTCCTTCGCCAGTTCCGGCACCGCCGCCTCGAAGAGCTCCTTGCCGGCCTCCACCGAGGCCAGCGCCGGGTTCGAGCCGATGCGCCCGTCGGGGAAGCGGCGGCGGTAGTCGGCGGCGTCGTAGATCGGGCCGTTGGGCGCGATGTCGGGGGTGAGCTTGACCCCGTCCCGGCGCTCCTCGGGATAGCCGTACCAGGTCAGCGACACCTCCGAGCAGGTGGCGTGGCTGCCCTCGGCGGCGCCGAAGCGGCGGCGCGAGATGCCGGAGACGCTCGGCGCCTCCCACCAGTTGCGCAGCTTGCAGCGCAGCGAGGGGCGGTTGCTGCCGGCGGTGCCGAGCGAGGACTCGGCATAGATCTCCGAGAAGGCGGCGGTGGCGGTGGCGATGTTGCCGCCGTGGCCGTTGAGGAAGTAGAAGCGCTCGAAGCCGTGGCGGGCGAGCGAGTTCACCGTGTCCTGGATCACCGCCATCAGGGTCGAGGGCCGCAGCGTGATCGAGCCGGCGAAGCCGAGGTGATGCTGCGCCATGCCGACCGAGATGGTCGGCGCCACCAGGCAACCGGTCTCCTTCTCGATGCCGCGGGCCAGGATCTCCGGGCAGAGCGCGTCGGTGCCGATGAAGCCGTTCGGGCCGTGCTGCTCGGTCGAGCCGATCGGGATGATGCAGGCGCGCGAGGTCTTCAGGTAGGACTCGACCTCGGGCCAGGTGGAGAGTTGCAGGTACATCGGCGCTCCTGGGGGTTGTCTGCGGGCCTCTGGGTTTGGCCCTTGAGCCTAGCCATGCGCTCGTGGACGATACAAGGGCGGCAACGAGACGGCGGGGAGTGCGAGCGGGCATGGCCTATTGGCTGATGAAATCGGAACCTTTCAAGTATTCCTGGGAGCAGTTGCAGAAGGACGGCCGGACCCACTGGGACGGCGTGCGCAACCACCAGGCGGCGATCAACCTCAAGGCCATGAAGAGCGGCGACCGGGCCTTCTTCTATCACTCCAACGAGGGCCTGGCGGCGGTCGGCGTCTGCGAGATCGTCAAGGAGGCCTATCCCGACCCCTCCGATCCGGCCGGGCGCTTCGTCATGGTCGACGTGGCGCCGCTGGCGACCCTGCCGCGCCCGGTGACCCTGAAGGAGATGAAGGCCGATCCGGCGCTGGAGGGCATCGCGCTGGTGCGCCAGTCGCGCCTCTCGGTGATGCCGATCGAGCCGACGCACTGGAAGCACATCTGCCGGCTGGCCGGGCTGAAGAAGCTGCCCTGACGGAACGGCCGGCTAGGGCGCTGCGATCCGCAGCCGATAGAGCCCATAGAGGAAGGCGGGGTCGCCGCCGAAGCGCGAGAGCTCGCTGCGGTCGAGCCGCTCCAGCGTGCCCAGCCGCTGCAGGGCCGGCTCCTCGTCGCCGCGGGTGACGATGTAGAGCGTCTCGCCGGGCTGCGTCCTCGCCCCCAGGCTCTCCGGGTACCACAGCCCCTCGGCCGGGTGGGCGACATAGAAGCCGAAGCGGGCGACCGGCTGGCCGCCGGTCAGCACCAGACGCGCCCCCGGCGGCAGCGCCGCGGCGACCCGCGAGAAGAAGGCGGTGTCGGCGGCGGAGGGGTCGTTGCGCGGAATGAGGCCGGAACCGAAGACCCAGAAGAGCGACAGCAGCAGGGCGAAGAGCGCCGTTGCCGCCGGCGCCGGCCGCGCGCTCGAGGCGAGCGCCGCCGCCAGCGCCAGCGCGCCGAGCAGCGCCGGCAGTCCGAAGGGCAGCAGGAAGGGTTCGGCGTCCGGCGGGATGCCGAGCGGCAGCGCCAGCGCCGCCGCCAGACCGGCGGCGACCAGCAGCAGCAGGGCGGGCAGCCAGCGCCGCCGCAGCGCCGGCCGCGCCGCGAGCCAGGCCCAGAGCGGCGGCAGCGCCGCCGCCAGCAGGATCGCCTGCGCCGGCAGGGTCGGCAGCGCATAGTGGTGATGGCGGTGCGGCGCCAGCGTCAGCAGCAGCAGCGGCGCGAAGGCCCAGCAGAGCAGGAAGCGCTCGCGATTGAAGGGCCGCGGCCGGCCGGCGGGGAGCGGGGCCGAGACGGCGGCGCGGGCGCGGCGCCAGGCCAGCGGCAGCGAGAGCAGCAGCAGCGGCGACCAGGGCAGCAGCTGCCCGGCGACCGCCTCGAGGTAGTACCAGAGGGGCTGGTCGGTGCCGTAGTAGCTCTTGTCGAAGCGGCCGCCCATTTCGCTGAACCACCAGTCGAGCAGCGTCGAGAGTTCGCCCTGGCTCCAGACCCAGAGCGGCCAGGCCAGCGCCAGCAGCAATGCCAGCAGCAGACCGAGCGGCGAGAGCAGCCGGAACGGCAGCCGCCAGTCGCGTTGCCAGAGGCAGTAGGCGGCGAGCGCGCTGCCGATCAGCAGGTCGCCGTAGAGCGGCCCCTTGGTCAGGTTGGCGGCGCCGAGCGCCAGCCAGAACAGCAGGCGCCAGCGGCGGAACGCCCTGCTGCCGGGCGGCGCCTCGAGGGCGCGGGCCAGCGCCGCCATGCCGGCGGTCAGGATCAGGCAGAGCACCATGTCGTTCTCGGCCAGGCGGGCGTAGAGGAAGATCCCGTGCAGCGTGCTCGCCACCAGTCCGGCCATCAGGCCGACGGCGGCGCCGTACCAGCGCCCGGCCAGGGCGGCGACCAGCAGGATCACGCCCAGCCCCTCGAGCAGCGACGGCAGGCGCACCACCCACTCGTCCTGCGCCAGCGGCGGCGCGGTGCCGAAGAGGCTGACCGAGACCGCCGCCAGCCAGTGCGGCAGCGGCGGCTTCTCCAGCCAGTTGCGGTCGCCGATCAGCAGCCGGCCCCAGCTGTCGTCGGCCGCCATCTGCTGGGCGATGCCGCCGACCACGATCTCGTGCTCGGTCAGGCTGCCGAAGGCGTCGAGATTGTTGCCGAGGACCAGCGCGGCGGCGAGCAGCAGCAGCAGCCATTGCCACCCTGCCCTCTGGCGGTGCGGCTGGCCCGGCCGTTCGTCCCGCTCCTCCATCCCGGCGATCGCCCCCTCGCTGCCCCTGTACGATTCGCATAGCATGGCGGAACCACGCACTCCACACCGGGCGGCAGGGGGGGTCGATGCAACGCACGGCAAGGGCGGCAGCCGCCGGTGGCTGGACGGCGGGGCGCATCGCGCTGCTCGGCTTCGCGCTGCTCTATGGCCTCTACTATCTGCGGCTGCTCGATCCGAGCTTCCCGCCGGAGAGTCCCGGCGACTATGCACTCAATCTCAAGCTGAGCCGGCAGGCGGCGGAGGCGGCGGCCTATCCGGCCAACTTCTTCTACCCGCCGCCCTATCTGGCGCTGATGCTGGGCCTGGGCGCCCTGCCGGCGGCGAGCGGGTTCCTGCTCTGGTGCCTGGCGCAGCTGCTGGCCCTGCTGGCGGTGGTGGCGCTGCTCTGGCGGCTGGCGGCGCCGCCGGCCGGCGGCTGGACCGCCGCCCTACTGGGCGCGCTCGGCCTGCTGGCGGCGCACTACGGCCTGCATTGGGATCTCCGCGCCTACAACGTCAACCTGCCGGTGCTGGCGCTGACCAGCGGCGCGCTGGTCCTGGGGCCGCGCCGTGCGGTCCTGGCCGGGCTGCTGCTGGCCCTGGCCGGGGCGCTGAAGCTCTATGCGCTGATCCTGCTGCCCTGGCTGCTGCTGCGCGGCGACGGGCGCTGGCTGGCGGCGACGCTCGGCTGGCTGGCGCTGCTCTTCCTGCTGCCGCCGCTGCTGGCCTTCGACGCGGCGGCAGCCTGGCAGCTGACCGGCGACTGGCTGGCGCGGATGGCGAGCGCCGGCGACCCGGCGACGCTGGCCGCCTTCCCCGGCGCCTTGGCCTCGCCGCGCAGCCTGCTGGCGGCGGCGCTCGAGCGGCCGCTGGCCCATCCCACCCTTGCCCTGCCGTCGCTGCTCTGGGCGCTGGCCGGACTGGCGCTCGGCCTCTGGTGCGCCTGGCGCCTGGCGCGGGCCCTGCCGGAGGGGCCGCTGCGCCGGCTGCTGGCCGGCACCGCGCTGACGCTGCTGCCGCTGGTGGCGAGCCCGGTGGTGCAGCCGCATCACGCCGCGGCGCTGCTGCCGCTTTCGCTCTGGCTGGCGCTGGGGCTGCCGCGGCAGCCACGCGGCGCCGCCCTGGCCTTCGGCCTGCTGCTGCTGGCGCTGGCCGCGCTGCCCTATGCCAGCTATCTCTGGCACGGCGATCTCTTCCGCGCGCTGGTGGTGCAGGTGACGCTGCCGGCCCTCTGGCTGGCGGCGGGTCTGGCCGCACGGCCCCTGGCGGAACCTCAGGCGCGGCCCTAGGCGCCGCGCCCGGCCCCTGTTTCAGGCGGCGCGGGCCCGTTCGGCGGCACGCTCCAGCACGCCGATCGCGACGGTCGCGCGATCACGCTGTTCGCCCGGCCCGGGCACCGCCAGCAGCGCCAGGGTCTCCAGCGCCAGCTGCGCCGCCTCCAGACGCAGGGCGTCGCTGGCCGTGGCGCTGCCCAGGAGGTCGCCGAACAGGCTGCAGGCGCGGAGCACCGCCGGGTCCTCGCCGGCCAGGGCGACACTTTCCAGCGCGTCGCGGATGCCGGCAATGGCGAGCGCCCGGCCGCGCGCTTCGCCGGTGGCGCGGGCCAGCCGCACGGCATCGGCCAGCTCGGCCAGCGCCACGCGCAGCGGCTCTTCGGGCCGCGGAGGGCGGCGGCGCTCGGACTGGGCCGGCAGCGAGAGGCGCGGCGCGCGGCCCGCGCCGAAGACGCGCTGCTCGGCGGTCGGCTCCTTCCCCCTGCGTTTGAACCAGCCGAAGGCCATGAGCCACGCTCCCGCTTCTCTATCCAATTCCGCGCATCGTATCAGAGATACCCACGCATTCTAGGGGAGGCGCGGCCTCGGCGCGCCGCGAGGGAGGTCGCGACGGCCGCGACAGGGCGCTCTCCGGGCCGCCCGTTGTGTCGCCCCCGCCGGCTGTTCAATAATGCCGCGCAAGAAGCGCCGCGGAGCCACTGCGGCCGGGCCAACGAAGCAAGGGGAAACGTACCGCCATGTCGGAGACGACGCTGATTCCCGTGCCGGCCGATATGGCCGAGCGCGCCTGGATCGACGAGGCCACCTATCAGAAGATGTACCGCGCCTCGCTCGACGACCCCGAGAGCTTCTGGCGCGAGCAGGGCAAGCGCATCCACTGGATGAAGCCCTACAGCCAGGTGAAGGACGTCTCCTTCGGGCCCGACGACGTGCACATTCGCTGGTTCGCCGACGGCACCACCAACGTCGCCTACAACTGCATCGACCGGCACCTGCCGACCAAGGCGGACGACGTCGCCCTGATCTGGGAAGGCGACAGCCCGGAGGAGTCGAAGCACGTCACCTACGGCGAACTGCATGGCTTCGTCTGCCGCCTGGCCAACGTGCTGAAGGCGCGCGGCGTGAAGAAGGGCGACCGCGTCACGATCTACATGCCGATGGTCTGCGAGGCGGTCTACGCGATGCTGGCCTGCGCGCGCATCGGCGCGATCCACTCGGTGGTCTTCGGCGGCTTCTCGCCGGATTCGGTGGCCGGGCGCATCGAGGACTGCGGGTCCGACTTCGTCATCACCGCCGACGAGGGCCTGCGCGGCGGCCGCAAGGTGCCGCTGAAGGCCAATGTCGATGCCGCCCTGGAGAAGGTCGCCGGCGTGCGCCACGTGCTGGTGCTGCGCCGCACCGGCGGCGAGATCGGCTGGGTCGACGGCCGCGACCTCTGGTACGACGATGAGATGGCGAAGGCCTCGCCGGACTGCCCGCCGGAGGAGATGAGCGCCGAGGACCCGCTGTTCATCCTCTACACCTCCGGCTCGACCGGCAAGCCGAAGGGCGTGCTGCACACCACCGGCGGCTATCTGGTCTATGTCTCGATGACGCACCAGTACGTCTTCGACTACCACGACGGCGACGTCTACTGGTGCACCGCCGATGTCGGCTGGGTGACCGGACACAGCTACATCGTCTACGGGCCGCTGGCCAACGGCGCCACCTCGCTGGTCTTCGAGGGCGTGCCGAACTACCCCGACGCCTCACGCTTCTGGCAGGTGGTGGACAAGCACAAGGTGAACATCTTCTACACCGCGCCGACCGCGATCCGCGCGCTGATGCGCGAGGGCGACGGCCCGGTGAAGAAGACCGACCGCCGTTCGCTGCGGCTGCTGGGGTCGGTCGGCGAGCCGATCAATCCCGAGGCCTGGCTCTGGTACTACAACGTGATCGGCGAGGGGCGCAGCCCGATCGTCGATACCTGGTGGCAGACCGAGACCGGCGGCATCCTGATCACGCCGCTGCCCGGCGCGACGCCGACGAAGCCCGGCTCGGCGACCCGGCCCTTCTTCGGCATCAAGCCGACCATGGTCGATGCCGACGGCCGGCACCTCGAGGGCGCCTGCGAGGGCAACCTCTGCATCGCCGATTCCTGGCCGGGCCAGATGCGCACGGTCTACGGCGACCACGAGCGCTTCATCCAGACCTACTTCTCGACCTTCCCGGGCGTCTACTTCACCGGCGACGGCGCGCGCCGCGACGCCGACGGCTACTACTGGATCACCGGCCGGGTCGACGACGTGATCAACGTCTCCGGCCACCGCATGGGCACCGCCGAGGTGGAGAGCGCCCTGGTCGCCCACACCAAGGTGGCCGAGGCGGCCGTGGTCGGCTATCCGCACGACATCAAGGGCCAGGGCATCTATGCCTACGTGACCCTGGTGCGGGGCGAGGAGCCGAGCGATGCGCTGCGCAAGGAGCTGGTGCAGTGGGTGCGCAAGGAGATCGGCCCGATCGCCTCGCCCGACCTGATCCAGTGGGCGCCCGGCCTGCCGAAGACCCGCTCCGGCAAGATCATGCGGCGCATCCTGCGCAAGATCGCCGAGAACGACCACGGCAATCTCGGCGACACCTCGACCCTGGCCGATCCGGCGGTGGTCCAGGACCTGGTGTCGAACCGCATGAACCGCGCCGAGAAGCACTAGGCGCGGCCGGCCCCTGGCCAAGGACGGCCCGCTCCGGCACTCTGAGCGGCGTCCGGAACCTGCCAGGGGAGAAGCACAGCATGTTCTGCACCGGGTGCGGCGCGGCCCTGCCGGCTGGCGCGAAGTTCTGTCCGAAATGCGGTGCGGCGGCGCCCGGCGAGGAGGCCGTGCCGCCGGCGCCCGCGCCACCGCCTTCGCCGCCGACCGGGACATCCGCGGGGACGCCGGCCGCGCTCGACCTGACGCAGCCCAAGGTCCAGGCCGAGGCCGCCTGCGTGGTCAGCGGCGCCATCCTCGCGCTGCTCGGCTTCATCGGCCTGGTGCAGGGCGGCTCGATCCTGCTGGTCGCGATCGTCTCGCTGGCCGACATCGCCATCGGCGGCTACGCCATCTGGGCGTTCCAGCTTTCGCGCCAGGGCAAGCTCGTCCAGGCGCAGCAGGCAGCCGGCGTCGCCGGCCTCTCGGTCATCGTGCTCGGGGTGGTCGGCCTGGCCCTGAGCCGCGGCATGGGCGGCGGCGCCTTCGTCATCGCGCTGCTGCTGGCCGGCGCGCTCGCCTTCGCCTGGTGGCGCTTCCAGCAGCTGCGCAGCTGAGCGCGCACCGGCGGGCAGCAGAAAGGACGGGAGCCGCAGCCCCCGCCCTTGTCCGCAACGAAGTGATGCCGAAGCCTCAGAGCGTCAGCTGGCGGATGAACTCGCCGACCGCCCGCTCGGCGGCGGCGACCTCCTCGCGCTTGGCCTCGGCGGCGGCGCGCAGGCGGGCCAGCTCGTCCTCCTGCTTGGTCAGCTCCTCCAGATAGCGGCGCTGCAGGTCGCTCTCCGGCGGCACCGACTTCAGGTTCTCCCGCAGGCGGCCCTGGTCGGCGATGATCTGGTTGATCTTGCCCTCGAGCTGCTGCAGTTCGCGGCGCCGCGCGCTGAGGTCGCCGCGCAGCCCCACCAGCAGCTTCAGCTGCTCCTTGCCGGCCTCGGGCATGTAGCTCGACTCGATGTAGTAGTTGAGCTGCGAGTCGTCGAGATTCTGCAGGGCGATGCGCTGCGTCACCGGGCGCTCGAAGGCAAAGGCGAACTCGACGGTCTCGCCGGCCGGCACCGCGACCAGCGCGCGGTAGCTGTTGGCCGTCAGCTCCAGCTGCTCCTCCGCCGGCTCGACCAGGGTCCAGCCGCTCCATCGCGGATGCTCCAGCAGCACGACGCGCTCCTCCTTGGCGGCACCCTCGACCTCGTAGGTCGTGCGGTTCACCTCGCGGCTGATCAGGGTCAGCACGCCCTGGGCGATCTTCACCTCGGTGACGGTCTGCCGGCCGGAGTCCTCGGCCCGGATCGCCACCTTCTGGTCGAGCGCATAGGAGATCAGCCGCGTCTCGCCGGCCGGCAGCACCGAGAGCTGCGCGTCGCCGACATAGGCGACGCCGCCGCCGGCGCCACGCTCGTAGAGCGTGATCACCCCGGGGGGCAGGCCGCTCTCGCCGTCGTTGGTGAGGATGACGGTCGCCAGCGGATGGGTCGGATGGGTCGCCGGCTGCCAGTAGGCCACCCGCTCGGCCGGGACCGCGCGGCCGACGAAGGGCACCAGCAGCGAGTGGCCGCTCGCCACCGTCACCGGCGTCGGGAAGGTGAAGATCACCTGCGTCGTCGCCTCGCTCGAGGCGGCGGCGTTGAAACCGGCGGCGGGCGGCGTCGCGCCGCCGCCGAGGCTGCCTTCGGTCTCGGCGTAGGGCTGCGACGGCGGCTGCGCCATCGGTGCCGGAGCGGGCGCGCTCTTGCTGCGGCTGCGATCCTCCTCTGCGGCGTCGTCGTAGCCGTAACCGTCCGCCAGCTGCTTCTCCGCGTCGACCGGCGGCAGGATGCGGCCCAGCACCTCGACCGGGATCTCCGGACGGTTGACGTAGTAGCTGGTGTAGAGCGCCTGGCGGAAGGTCACGGGGTTGCCCGAGGCGAGGGTGAGCTCGACCTCGTTCCAGTCCTCGCCGCTGAGATTCTCCAGCACCGCCCAGCCCTGCAGCTCGGCTGTCTTGCTGCCGGGAGTCTCGTCCAGGGTCAGGCGATAGGAGGTCTTCCACAGCGGCGTCTCGACCACGTAGCCGACGGTGATCGTGCGCTCGCCCTCGCCCTGGGTGCTGAGCTGCAGCACGCGGGTGTCGCGCTGCGAGTGTTCCGCCAGCGCGGCCAGGGCCTTCTCCACCGCGGCCTGCAGGGCCGGGTCGGTGAAGGTCAGGGTATCGGCATCCTCGAGCAGGAACTGGGCGACGCCGGCGGCGGTCATCAGGCTGACGCGGGTGCGCGAGAGCACGTTGCCGTCCGGCGTGATGAGGTCCTCGCTGGTGACCGAGAGGATGCGGCCCTCGAGGCGCCGCGCGCCGGTGACCGCGATCTCGGAACCGCGCAGGGAATCGAGCAGCGCGGCCGGCGAGTAGAGCGCGTTCTGGTCGAAGGGCAGGTCGCGGAAGACATCGCTCAGCGGTTGTCTTCCCGGCAGGCTCACCTCGCCGATCCCGCCCTTGTCGTCATAGACCACCAGCGACTTCATCACGTCGTCGACCTGGTCGAGCCGGACCGGCAGTTGCAGCGTCTCGTCGCCGGTGACGGTGGCCTGGTACTCGAAGTACCCGACACCGCCGGAAGAGAGCAGAACCCGCTTCAGGCTGAGGTCGGCGGCCGCGGCGGCCTGCAGCAGGCCGGAGCCCGGCAGGAGGGCGAGAACGGCGGCACCGGCAATTAGAGGCAATCTTTTCATGCTGTCCCCCTGGAGCTCGGCAGTACTGTGAGGGAGCGAGGCTAGCATGCGCGCTGCGGCGCCGGAGCGGCCAAAAGATGACGCTCCTGGGGCGCGTCTCGCTTGCCAGGTGAGGGAGCCTGAAGGTTTAATTCAACCTTAGGCTTCTACGCCTGGGCTTGGGATGGATCGCCTGCCGGCGAGGCCCGGTGGGAGCGGAGGAACGCAAAGAGCATGTCGGAGCATCGCTTCTGGCGCTTTCCCGAACTGTTCGGCTATGCGGTGAGCGCCGCTGACGACGCGGTCGAGCGTCTGCCGGCGGATCGGGCGACGGTCTATCGCATCCTCGATGCCTATGGCGTGGCGCAGATCGGCTACAGCAGCCCTGATGGACCCGAGGTCTACGACAGCGTCTATTGGCGGCACGGCAACCTGCTCTGTTGGGATGCTTCCGACGCCACGCGCGAAACGCGCGAGGCGAAAGGCACGCCGATCGTCTGTTTCGGGCTGGTGCCGAAGGGGGGACTGCAGGTTCCCGCCCCCGGCGTGCAGGCGGCGATGCCGGTGCGGCTGCACTGCCGCTCGCTCTTCGCCCTGGCGGTGGCGCATCCCTTGCCGCACGGCGTCGGCAAGGACCAGACTCTGGCCACCTTCGCCCGCCGCCACAGCGGCAAGGCCTGGGACACGCTGGCGGACAAGACGCGCAGCACGCTGCGGGCCGCCACCATCCTGACCATCGACCTCGACCGCATCGCCGCCGAGCTGCAGGAGATGCCCTTCATCGACTCCGACGAGGCCGAGTTCCTGCTCGACCTCGAGGAGGGCATCGTGCCGGTGCGCATCGAGGCCGACATCGGCGCCGCCGCCTGGCGCCGGGTGCATTAGCCGCCGCGGCGACCTCTAGGCCGTCGCCGGCAGCTCGTCGGTCCAGACCCGGAAGGACTGCAGGCTGTTCGGGCCGAAGGTGGTGGAGATCGGTACGTCGGCGGCGTCGCGCCCGCGCGCCAGCAGCACCCGGCCGATCCGCGGCTGGTTGTTGCGCGGATCGAAGGTATGCCACTGGCCGTCGAGATAGGCCTCGAACCAGGCGGCGAAGTCGCCGGGCGGATAGGGTGGCGGCATGCCGACATCGCCGAGATAGCCGGTGCAGTAGCGCGCCGGAATGTTCAGCGCCCGGCAGAAGGCGACCGCCAGGTGCGCGAAGTCGCGGCAGACGCCTTGCCGTTCCTCGTAGGCCTCGCAGGCGGTGCGGGTCGGCCGCGCCTGCTGGTAGTCGAACTTGATGTGGTTGTGGGCGAAGTCGCAGACCGCCTGCACCCGGTCCCAGCCGGGCGTCGCCTGGCCGAACAGCGACCAGGCGAGGTCGAGCAGCTTGTCGCTTTCGCAGAAGCGGCTCGGCAGCAGGAAGACGATGGCCTCCTCCGGCAGCTCCTCGACCGCCATCTGGCGCGCCCCGGCGACCACGGGGTCCTGCAGCCCGCTGTCGCGGATCACCGCGTCGGTCGAGACCACGACGCGTCCCGCCGGCGCCATGAAGCGGCTGCACCAGTTGCCATAGAGATCGCGGTAGGCGCGCAGCGGCACCGAGGGGCTGATCAGCGTATGGTCCGCCGTCTCCAGGTCGGACACGCGGGTGAAGTGGACGTTCAACATCAAGATAACGGGCGTCGGCTGCGGGAAGTCGAACTGCAGCTCATAGCCGATCCGAAGTCGCATGGGGGGCCTCCGGCGATCGAGATTCAGACATGTCGCTTGGCACCGATCGCGCAGCCTAGCAGCTAAGCGTCCATCGATGTCGGAAAGGAACCCCGGTGCCGCCGGAAGGTTCCGCGCGGGCAAGGCTGCCCTGCGGCGAGAGGGGCTGACCGGCGCCCCGCGCTCGGGCAGTCTCCGCCGCCATGACCACCGCCCCGCAGAGCGCAATGCCGCCGCCCGCGCCCGTCCCTGACCGCGGCGCCGCCGGCGGCCGCCCGCGCTGGTCGGCGCTGGCGCCGGCGCTCTTCGTGCTGCTCTGGGCCACCGGCTTCGTCGGCGCCAAGTTCGGCCTGCCCTACGCGCCGCCCATGACCTTCCTGGCCATGCGCCTGCTGATCGTCGCGCTGGTGCTGCTCGTCTGGGCGCTGCTGACGGCGCGGCGCTGGCCGCGCGGCTGGCGGCAGTTCGGCCACATCGCGCTGGCCGGCGTGCTGCTGCACTGCGTCTACCTCGGCGGCGCCTTCGTCGCCATGTCGCGGGGCCTGGAATCGGGCACCACGGCGCTGATCGTCTCGGTGCAGCCGCTGCTGGTGGCGGCGCTGGCCGGACCGCTGCTCAAGGAGCGGGTGTCGCTGCGCCAGTGGACCGGCCTGCTGCTCGGGCTGGCCGGCGTCGCGCTGGTGGTCTGGCGCAAGGCCGGCTTCGACCAGCAGGCCCTGGCCGGCGTCTGGCTCTGCCTCGGCTCGCTGATCGCCATCACCGTGGCGATGCTCTACCAGAAGCGATATCTGGCCGACATGCCCTTCCTCGCCGGCAACGCGCTGCAGTTCACCGCCGCCGCGCTGGCCGCGCTCGCCGTGGCGCTGCTCTTCGAGGAGTGGGACGTCACCTGGAACTGGCAGTTCGCCTTCGCGCTCTCGTGGCTGGTGATCGTGCTCTCGCTCGGCGCCGTCGCCCTGTTCCTCATGCTGGTGCGCCGCGGCGCCGCCTCGCGCGTCGCCAGCCTCTTCTTCCTGGTGCCGCCGACCACGGCGCTGATGGCCTGGCCGCTGTTCGGCGAGGTGCTGAGCCCGCTGGAGCTGGGCGGCATGGTGCTGGTGATGGCCGGCGTGGCGCTGGTCAACCTGCGGCCCCGGCGCGCCGGGGCGGCGCGCTAGTCGTCGCTGCAGAGCGGCGGCGGCAACCTGGTGGCATTGCGGCTGTAGAACTCCGGCTCGAGCAGGCCGAAGGCGACCTTGCCGGCGACGCAGTGGGCGCAATGCGCCAGGCCGGCGCCGGTCGTGTAGGCCATGGCGAGGCCGCCGCCGCTGTCCGGCGAGACCACGATCACGCTGTCGCGCGGGCGATTGAAAAGGCAGCGTCCCTGCAGCCCGACCGGACAGGTCTCGAAGGCTTCGGCCGGCTGTTCGGCGGCGTAGCGGCCCAGCGCCTGGCAGGCGGCGATCTCGACCTCGAACCAATCGACCTCGCTGCCGCTCTCGGCGGCGACCGGCCCGGCGAAGACCGCCAGCGCCAGAACGAGCAGGGTGTGCCGCGCGGTCGATCGCATCAGAAGTCCGAGCAGATGCCCTTGCGTTCCCAATCGCCGTAGCGTGTCGGCTCCGGGCCGCTGGGGCCGCCCAGTTCGGGAACCTTGGCCGCTGCGGCCGGCGCCGTGGCGGTGGCTTCCAGCTTGGCCGCCGGCACGACCGGGCCGCGTTTCGGCGGATCGCCGCGGCGGGCCTCGCTGCGCTGGCCGCCTTCGGTCTTATGGCTGACGAAGAGACGCATGGCCTTGATATGGCATCCCGCGGCGCCGCCGCCAAGCCTTGCGATGGCGTCGCGGCGCGACCATCTCAGGGTCGCCGGTGGCCGCTGCCGCCGAAGCCGCAACGACCACGAGCGATCCACCGCCGATGAACCTTGCCCGGACCACCTTCCTGCTGGCGCTGCTGACCGCGCTCTTCGTCGGCGTCGGCTACCTGATCGGCGGCGCCGGCGGCATGGTAATCGCCTTCGTCGTCGCCTGCGGCATGAACCTCTATGCCTACTGGAACAGCGACAAGGCGGTGCTGCGCTACTACGGCGCGCGCGAGGTCGGCGAGCGCGAGGCGCCGGCCTTCCATCGCATCGTGCGCGACCTGGCGGCGCGCGCCGAGCTGCCGATGCCGCGGGTCTTCCTGATCGAGTCGGACCAGCCGAACGCCTTCGCCACCGGGCGCAACCCGGAGAACGCGGCGGTGGCCGCCACCACCGGGCTGCTGCGCCGCCTCTCGCCGGAGGAGGTCGCCGGCGTCATGGCGCACGAGCTGGCGCACGTGCATCACCGCGACACGCTGACCATGACGGTGACCGCGACGCTGGCCGGCGCCATCTCGATGCTGGCCAACTTCGCGCTCTTCTTCGGCGGCGGCGGCAACCGCAACAATCCCCTCGGCATCGTCGGCGTGCTGCTGGTGGCGATCCTGGCGCCGCTCGCCGCCATGCTGGTGCAGATGGCGATCAGCCGCGGCCGCGAGTACGAGGCCGACCGGCGCGGCGCGGAGATCTGCGGCCAGCCGCTGTGGCTGGCCTCGGCGCTGGGCAAGATCGCCAGCGCCGCCGCCGCCATCGACAATCCGCGCGCCGAGCGCAATCCGGCGACCGCGCACCTCTTCATCGTCAACCCGCTGCACGCGCACAAGCACGACAGCCTCTTCTCCACCCACCCCGCGGTGCAGAACCGCATCGCCCGGCTGCAGCAGATGGCGCAGGCGATGGGCCCCGGCGGCGGCGCTCCCGCCGCGTCGCGCGGCCCCTGGGGGTGACGGCGCACCGCCGCTCTGCCCTGCCCTGCGACGATTGCGGGCTGATGGCGCGGGCGCCGGCGTGTTAGACCGCGCGCCATGACCGATGGATTGCCCGCGCGCCGCGTCGCGCTCGATATCGCCGCCGCCGTGCTGACGCGCGGCCGTACGCTGGACGAGGCGCTGGAGGCCAGCGCCGACTTTCCGCGCCTGCCGCCGCGCGACCGCGGCTTCGCCCGCCACCTGGTGGCGACCCTGCTGCGCCGCCTGCCGGAGATCGACGCCACGCTGGAGCGCCTCTTGGCGAAGCCGCTGCCGGAGCGCGGCTGGCGCGCCCGCCTGGCGATGCGCCTGGGCGCCGCGCAGCTGCTGTTTCTCGCCACCCCGGCGCACGCCGCGGTCTCCACCTCGGTGGCGCTGCTGGCGCCGAAGGAGAGCGCCTATCGCGGCCTGGTGAACGCCGTGCTGCGCCGCCTGGCGCGCGAGGGCGCCGCCCTCTCCGGCACCGCCGCCGGGGTCGCCAATGCGCCGGCCTGGCTGTTCGAGCGCTGGGTGTCGGCCTATGGCCGCCCCGCCGCCGAGGCCATCGCCACCGCGCATCTGGGCGAGCCGCCGCTCGACCTGACGCCGCGGAGCCCCGAGGCGGCGGCGGAACTGGCCGAACGCCTGGGCGCCGCGTTGCTGCCGGGGGGCAGCCTGCGCCTGCCGCCGGGCGCCGGCGAGGTGCAGCGGCTGCCGGGCTTCGCCGAGGGGGCCTGGTGGGTGCAGGACGCCGCCGCCGCGCTGCCGGCGCGCCTGCTGGCGGCGCAGCCGGAAGAGTCGGTGGCCGATCTCTGCGCCGCGCCCGGCGGCAAGACGCTGCAGCTCGCCGCCGCCGGCGCGCGGGTCACCGCGGTCGATCTCTCGGCGCAGCGCCTGGAGCGGCTGGCGGAGAATCTCGCCCGCACCGGCCTCGCGGCCGAGCTGGTCGCGGCCGACGTCGTGGACTGGGCGCCGGGGCAGGCCTTCGCAGCGGTGCTGCTCGACGCCCCCTGCAGCGCCACCGGCACGCTGCGCCGCCATCCCGACCTGGCACTGCAGCGCCGCGCCGGCGACCTCGCGGCGCTGGTCGCCCTGCAGGCCCGGCTGCTGCGCGCCGCGGCGGCACTGCTCACCCCCGGCGGGCGCCTGGTCTATGCCGTCTGCTCGCTGGAACCCGAGGAGGGCGAGCAGCAGATCGAGCGCTTCCTGGCCGACAACGAAGGCTTCCGCCGCCGCCCGCTGCGCGCCGGGGAACTCGGCGGCAGCGATCTCGGCGGGCTCTCGGAACTCGTGACACCGCAGGGCGACCTGCGCACCCTGCCCTCGCACCTGGCCAACCAGGGCGGCCTCGACGGCTTCTACGCCTGCCGTCTGGAGCGGGGCGGGTGAGGCGCGGCCTCCTGCCGTCGCGGTCGCGGCGGCGCGGCGGCGCGCGCCGCTTGAGCGCTCTCGGCGGCTTCTGATAAGCAGAGCCATGGCCCAGTCCGTCAAGATCGCCCCCTCGATCCTCTCCAGCGATTTCGCGCGCCTGGGCGAGGAGGTCGCGGCCATCGACGCCGCCGGCGCCGACTACATCCACGTCGACGTGATGGACGGGCACTTCGTGCCCAACATCACCATGGGGCCGGCCGTGGTGAAGGCGCTGCGGCCGCATTCCGGCAAGCCCTTCGACGTCCACCTGATGATCAGCCCGGTCGATCCCTACGTCGCCGCCTTCGTCGAGGCCGGCGCCGATATCGTCTCCTTCCACCCCGAGGCGGGGGCGCACCCGCACCGCACGGTGCAGCTGATCCGCTCGCTCGGCGCCAAGCCCGGCCTGGTGCTGAACCCCGGCACGCCGCTGTCGCTGGTCGAGCCGCTGCTGGAAGAGCTCGATCTGGTGCTGCTGATGAGCGTCAACCCGGGCTTCGGCGGCCAGGCCTTCATCGCCTCGACGCTGCGCAAGATCGAGGCGCTGCGCGGCATGATCGACCGGCTCGGCCGGGCGGTCGACCTGGAGGTCGACGGCGGCATCAACTTCGAGACCGCGCCGCAGGCGATCGCCGCCGGCGCCGACGTGCTGGTGGCCGGGACCGCCAGCTTTCAGGGCGGCACGGGGCACTACGCCGAGAACATCCGGCGCCTGCGCGGAGGCTGAGGCATGGCGCAGCAGGCCAGGGGTGGCCGCGGGGCGCTGAGCGCCGGTGCCCCTCGCGCCCGGGACGATCCGCCGCGGCTGCCGGCGGAGGGCGATGCGCCGCTGCGGCCCCTGCGCGACCTGCCGCGCCTGCCGCGCCAACTGGCGCTGCGCCGCCTGGCCTATGGCCTGGGCGGCCGCCTGGCCGCGGCCCCCGCACTCGACTGGATTGCCGGTGCCACCCAGACCCGCGCGCCGCGCGCCCTGGTGCCCGATACCTGGCCCGGCCTTGCCGCCATCGGCCAGGAGATCGTGCAGGAGCGCTTCCCGCTGCTCGGCCGCACGCTGCCGGCGCCGACGCCGCCCTTCCGTCCGCTCGGCGCCGACCAGCGCTGGATCGCGGCGCTGAACGGCTTTGGCTGGCTGCGCCACCTGCGCGCCTTCGGCGGCGACCAGGGACGCCGCGCCGCGCGCGAGCTGGTGGCGCTCTGGATCGAGCGCGAAACCCGCTGGACGGCGACGGTCTGGGACCCGGCGGTCACCGGCGAGCGCATCGCCGCCTGGCTCGGCCACTGGGAGTTCTTCGCGGTCTCCGCCGAGGTCATGTTCCGCCAGCGGCTGCTGGCCTCGCTGCGGCGCCAGGCCCGCTATCTGTCGCGCGTGCTGCCGGCCGGCCTGGCCGGCGGCGAGCTGGTGGCCGCCCTCAAGGGCTTGGCCATCGCCGGCGCCGCCTTCGAGGAGGGCGGCCCCTGGCTGGAGCAGGCGCAGCAGCTGGTGGTGCGCGAGCTGCCGCGCCAGGTGCTGGCCGACGGCGGCCATGTCGAGCGCTCGCCGTCGCGGCAGCTGGCGGTGCTGCGCGACCTGATCGACCTGAAGGCGGCGATCCACGCCGCCGACCTGACGCCGCCGCCGGCGCTGGCCGATGCCATCGAGCAGATGGCGCCGATGCTGCGCCTGCTGCAGCACGGCGACGGTGCGCTCGCCCTCTTCAACGGCGGCGAGGAGAGCGAGGCGCTGATGGTCGACCTGGTGCTGCAGCGCGCCAGCGGCCGCTTGCGCCCGATCATGTCGGCGCCGCAGTCGGGCTTCCAGCGGCTGCAGGCCGGCCGCCTGGTCGCCATCGTCGATTGCGGCCGGCCGCCGCCGCCGGGACTCGATGCCGGCGCGCACGCCGGCGCCCTCTCCTTCGAGGTCTCGGTCGGCCGCGAGCGCCTGATCGTCAACTGCGGCGCGCATCCCGGCGATGCCGCCTGGCGGCGGGTGCAGCGCGCCACCGCGGCGCACTCCACCCTGACGCTCGACGACCACAACCTGGCGGAGCTGCTGCCGCGCGGCGGCCTCGGCCAGCGGCCGGACGGCGTCACCTGCCGCCGCGACGAGGGCGAGGGCAGCGTCTGGCTCGACATGAGTCACGACGGCTATCGCCCGCGCTATGGCGTGCAGCATCACCGCCGCCTCTATCTCGAGCGCTCCGGCGAGGACCTGCGCGGCGAGGAGCGGCTGCAGGGTGGCCGCGGCGGCCTGCCGTTCTCGCTGCGCTTCCATCTGCATCCGGCCGTGCAGGCCAGCCTGGCGCAGAGCGGCGCGGCGGCGCTGCTGCGCCTGCCCAAGGGCGGCGGCTGGTGGCTCCGGGCGCGCGGCGCGCTGCTGAAGCTGGAGCCCAGCATCTATCTCGGCCGCGGCGGCGAGGTCCGGCGCAGCCTGCAGCTGGTCCTCTTCGGCACCAGCCTGCCGGGCGAGACGCTGGTGCGCTGGGCGCTGCAGCGCGACCATGGCCGGGCGCCGGCGAAGCGGGCGGAACCGGCCGCCAAGGGCGCGGCGAAGCGTGCGGCGCCGAGCGGATCGCAGCCTCGGGGCCGCACGCGGCGGCGCGGCGTGAACGGGCCGCTCGGCCTGCTGCTGCTGGCCCCCGTCCTGGCCCTGCTGGTGGCCCTGGCGACCGCGCCGCTGCGCGCCCTGCTGCTGCGCCGCGCGGTGCTCGACCGGCCGAACGAGCGCTCCAGCCATCGCGTCCCGACGCCGCGCGGGGCCGGCCTGGCGCTGATCCCCCTGCTGCTGCTGGCCTGGGCGCTGCTGGCGCGCCGCTGGGCGCTGCCGGGCGAAGAAGCCTGGGTGCTGGCGGCGGCGCTGGGGCTGATGCTGCTCTCCTTCCTCGACGACCTGCGCGGCCTCGGCCCGGCGCTGCGCCTGCTGCTGCATCTGGCGGCGGTGATCCTGGGCCTCGGCGCGCTGCCGGCCGACTTCGCCCTGAGCGGCGGCTGGCTGCCGCAGTGGGCCGACTTGCTGCTGGCCGGCCTCGCCTGGCTCTGGCTGACCGAGCTGACCAACTTCATGGACGGCATCGACGGCATCACCGGGGTTGAGGTCGGCGCCGCGGCGCTCGGCCTGGCGCTGGTCGCCGCCCTGGGGCTGGCGCCGCCGGAACTCGGGCTGCACGCCCTGCTGCTGTTCGGCGCGCTGCTGGGCTTCCTCGCCTGGAACTGGCCGCCGGCGGCGATCTTCCTCGGCGACAGCGGCTCGGTGCCGCTCGGCTACCTGCTGGGCTGGCTGCTGCTGCAGGCCTGCCATGCCGGCCTCTGGCCGCTGGCGCTGATCCTGCCGCTCTACTACTGGGCCGACGCCACCTGGACGCTGCTGGCGCGTGCCCGGCGCGGCGAGAAGGTCTGGCAGGCGCACCGCAGCCACTTCTACCAGCGCGCCGCCGGCCAGGGGCCGCACGGGCCGGTGCTCCTGGCGGTGCTGCTGGCCGATCTCGTGCTGCTGGCGCTCGGCCTCTGGGCGCTCAGTCCCGCCGGGCGCTGGCCGGCGCTGGGCGGGGCCCTGCTGACGGTGCTGGCGCTGCTGGCGTGGCTCTCGGCGCGGGCCAGGCGCTAGACTGCGGGAAAAGGAGAGCCGTGTGTCCCTGTCGCTGTCGCTGATGAAGCCCTCGCCGCGCGCCGCCGTCGCCTTCCTGCACGACGTGGTGATGGCGGCGCTCGCCTTCGTCCTGGCGCTGGCGCTGCGGCTGGGCGACGAGGCCTGGCGCGCCCTGGCCGACGGGCTCTGGCTGCCGGCCGCGCTCTTCACCGCGGTGGCCGCCGTGGTCTTCCTCTTCACCGGCCTCTATCGCGGCGTCTGGCGCTATGCCTCGCTCTCCGACCTGCTGGCCATCGTGCGCGCGGCGACGCTGGCGCTGCTGGTCTTCCTGCCGGTCACCTTCCTGCTGACCCGCCTGGAGGCGGTGCCGCGCTCCGCCTTCGTCATCGCCTGGTTCCTGCTGGTGACGCTGCTGTCGGCCGGGCGCATCGGCTATCGCATCTACAAGGACCATGGCCTCAAGCACCTGCTGGAGCGCCGCTCCGGCATCCGCGTGCCGGTGGTGGTGATCGGCGCCGGCGACGAGGCCGAGGTTTTCGTCCGCGCCATGGGCCGCGATCCGCAGGCCGCCTACGAGGTGCTGGCGCTGGTCGACGACAAGGGCGGCCGGGTCGGCCGCGCGATCCACGGCGTGCCGATCCTCGGGCCGCTGGAGCGGCTGCCGGAGATCCTGCAGCAGGTCGGGCGGCGCGAACGCATGCCGCAGCGCCTGATCCTCTCCCGCCGCCTGCCGCGCGAGCGCGTCGAGAGCCTGCTGGCGGTGGCCGAGAGCCGCGGCATGACGCTGGCCAGCCTGCCGCGCCTGACCGATTTCGCGGCCAACGGCGGCGCCGACGGCGAGCTGGCCGAGGGCCAGCGGCTGGAGCCGCGGCCGGTGGCGATCGAGGACCTGCTGGGCCGCGCGCAGACCCTGCTCGACCGCCCCGCCATGCGCCGGCTGATCGAGGGGCGCCGGGTGCTGGTGACCGGCGCCGGCGGCTCGATCGGCGCCGAGCTGGTGCGCCAGATCGCCGCCCTCGCGCCGGCGGCGCTGACGCTCTTCGAGGCCTCCGAGTTCAACCTCTATTCGATCGAGCGCGAGCTGGCGGAGGGCTGGCCGCTGCTGCCGCATCGCGCGCTGCTGGGCGACGTGCGCGACGCCGCCCGCCTGGCCGAGGTCTTCCGCGCCGAGCGGCCGGAGCTGGTGTTCCATGCCGCGGCGCTGAAGCACGTGCCGCTGGTCGAGGAGAACCCGGTCGAGGGCGTGCTGACCAACGTCGAGGGCACGCGGCTGGTGGCCGAGGCCTGCCGCAGCCAGAGTGTCAGCGCCATGGTGCTGATCTCCAGCGACAAGGCGGTCAATCCCTCCTCGGTGATGGGCGCCACCAAGCGCCTCGCCGAGCAGGTCTGCCAGGCACTCGACCTGGCGGAGCGCAAGAAGGGTCCCGCCGGCGGCGGCGCGCACGGCACCGCTGCGGGCGGCACGCGCTACGTCACGGTGCGCTTCGGCAACGTGCTGGGCTCCACCGGCTCGGTGGTGCCGCTGTTCCAGCGGCAGCTGGCGCGCGGCGGGCCGATCACCGTCACCCACCCGGAGATGACGCGCTATTTCATGACGATCCGCGAGGCGGTCGAGCTGGTGCTGCAGGCCTCGGTGCTGGGGCTGGCCGACGACCGCGAGGCGGCCGGGCGCATCCACGTGCTCGACATGGGCCAGCCGATCCGCATCGTCGAGCTGGCGCGGCAGATGATCCGCCTGGCCGGGCTGACGCCGGACAAGGACGTGGCCATCGTCTACACCGGACTGCGCCCGGGCGAGAAGCTGACCGAGGAGCTGTTCCACGATCAGGAATCGCTGGCGCCGACCGGCCACCCCGGCCTGCGCCTGGCCTCGCCGCGCGTCGCCAACCACGAGCTGCTGGCGCGCGGGCTGGAGGAGCTGCACGCCGCCGCCGCCGCGCGCGACGCCGCGGCAGTCTTGCGCCTTCTCGCGCGGCTGGTGCCGGAGTATCAAGGCGCCACGCCGGCCGGCGAGGGTCTCGCCGGCCGCGCCTGAGCCGCGCCCGTTCCAGCCTGTCTCCGCGAGGACTACTGCCCGATGACGTCAGCCGACCAGCCGCTTCCCCTTCGCCGTGCCCTGCTCTCGGTCTCCGACAAGGCGGGGCTGGTCGCCTTCGCCGAGAAACTGGCCGCCGCCGGCGTCGAGCTGCTCTCCACCGGCGGCACCGCCAAGGCGCTGAAGGCGGCCGGCCTGGCGGTGGTCGAGGTGGCCGAGGTGACCGGCTTTCCGGAGATCATGGACGGGCGGGTGAAGACGCTGCACCCGAAGATCCATGGCGGCCTGCTGGCGCGGCGCGATTCCGCCGAGCACCGGGCCGCCATGGCGGAACATGCGATCGGCGCCATCGACCTGCTGGTGGTGAACCTCTATCCCTTCGAGGCGACGCTGGCGCAGGGCGCCGACATCGAGGCCTGCATCGAGAACATCGATGTCGGCGGCCCGGCGATGACCCGCGCGGCGGCGAAGAATCACGACTTCGTCGCGGTGCTCAGCGACCCGGCCGACTACGGGGGCCTGCTGGAGGAGCTGGCGGCCGGCGGCGTGCAGCCGGCGACACGCCGCCGCCTCGCCGCCAAGGCCTTCGCCATGACCGCGCGCTACGACGCCGCCATCGCCGCCTGGCTGGGCGGCCTCGCCGGCGAGGCGCTGCCGCTCGACGTCGCGCTCGGCGGCCGGCGGCAGGCGCTGCTGCGCTATGGCGAGAACCCGCACCAGCAGGCGGCGCTCTATCTCGGCGGGCCGGCGCGGCCCGGTGCCGCCACGGCCGAGCAGCTGCAGGGCAAGGCGCTCTCCTACAACAACCTGGCCGACGCCGATGCCGCCTTCGAGTGCGTCGCCGAGTTCGAGCGGCCGGCGGTGGTGATCGTCAAGCACGCCAACCCCTGCGGCGTCTGCGAGGGCGACGACCTCAGCGAGGCCTATGCCCGGGCGCTGGCCTGCGACCCGGTCTCCGCCTTCGGCGGCATCGTCGCGCTGAACCGCCCGCTGGACGCGGCCACGGCGGCCGAGATCGCCCAGCTCTTCACCGAGGTCATCATCGCCCCCGGCGTGGAGCCGGAGGCGGCGGCGATCATCGGCGCGAAGAAGAACCTGCGGCTGCTGGTGACCGGCGGCCTGCCCGAGCCGGCGGCGCCGGGCCGGCTGGTGAAGCCGATCGCCGGCGGCTTCCTGCTGCAGGCGCGCGACGCCGGGCGGCTGGATCCGGCGGCGCTGAGGGTCGTGACCCGGCGGCCCCCGACGCCCAGCGAGCTGGCCGACATGGTCTTCGCCTTCCGCGTGGTGAAGCACGTGAAGTCGAACGCCATCGTCTACGCCCGCGGCGGCGCCACGGTCGGGATCGGCGCCGGCCAGATGAGCCGCGTCGACAGCGCCCGCATCGCCGCCTGGAAGGCCAAGGAGGCCTTCGGCGCCGAGGGGGCCAGCGGCGCGGTCGTCGCCTCCGACGCCTTCTTCCCCTTCGCCGACGGCCTGGAGGCGGCGGTGGCCGCCGGCGCCACGGCGGTCATCCAGCCGGGCGGCTCGCTGCGCGACGAGGAGGTGATCGCGGCCGCCGACAAGGCCGGCCTGGCGATGGCCTTCACCGGCATCAGGCATTTCCGGCACTGATTGGGCTAGGCTGTCTCCCATTCCGTCCAAGACAAGGGAGAAAGCCCATGGTCCGCATCGCCGCCGCCGCCGCCGCCGCCGCCATCGCCCTGTCGCTGGCCCAGCCCGCCGCCGCCCAGCTCGACGCCCTGTCGCTGGGCGAGGACAACTTCATCGGCATCTGGGCGCTGGAGAGCGCCGCCGGCTGCGCGGGCGGGCAGGGCATGCTGGTGTTCTATCGGAGCGGCGCCTGGGTCTTCTACGAGGGCCCGCTGGACGGCCCCTTCGCCACGATCGGGACCTGGGGGCTCAGCGCCGATGGATTGGTCATGCGCGCCAGCGACCATGACCGCCCGACGCATCTGGAAGAGGCCCTCATGCCCCTGCTGGCGGCCGACAGCGGCCGGATCGAGCTGGAGGACGATGGCCGCGCCATGGCCTTCCAGCGTTGCGGCTGACCGCGCTCAAGCCGGCGAGCGGCTTTTGCTCGGCAGGGCGGCCAGGCGGCGCTAGGCTTCCGTCTTCGCTCCATAGCCCGGGAGAACATCATGCTCCGTCTCCTTGCCGCCGCCCTGCCGCTGGCCCTCGCCGCCGGCCTGGCGGCCTCGCCGGCCTCGGCCGAGGTCGATCCGCAGTCGCTCGGCGCCGCCCACTTCGTCGGCCACTGGTCGCTCGACGGGCCGGAGGGCTGCGAGAGCCGCGACACCCTCAGTTTCTTTGCCAGCGGTGCCTGGGCGGTGACCAACGGCGGCGACAATCCGGTCGAGTCGATCGGCACCTGGGAGCTTGGGCCCGGCGCCATCACCGTGCAGGAGAGCTCGCTGCGCCGCCCCGACGCCTTCGACCTGGCCACCGTCACGATCCTCGCGGCCTCGGCCGACCGCATGGAGATCTCGGTGGACCATGCCGAGGGCAAGGGCCGCAGCTTCACGCTGGACCGCTGCGCTTGAGGGCAGGCCGCTTGCCGGCGGGCTCAGGGCAGCAGCAGGTGCAGGCCGATGCCGCCGAGGGCCAGGAACAGGCAGCGGCGGAACAGCGCCGGCGAGAGCCGCCCGCGCAGCCAGACGCCGGCGGCCAGCCCCGCCAGCGTCGGCAGCAGTAGGGCGAGCGAGAGCTCCAGCAGCGCCGGCGAGAGGACGGCCGTGCCGGCGAGCGATCCCGCCAGCGCGAGCGTGGCGACGGTGAAGCCCAGTCCCATGGCCTGGACCAGCAGGTTCCGCTCCAGCCGCAGCGCCTGAAGGTAGGGTACCAGCGGCAGCACGAAGACCCCCGTCGCCGCGGTCAGCAGGCCGGTGGCCAGGCCGACGGGAACCTGCAGGCGGCGTGCCCAGCGTTCGCTCAGGGCGAAGGCAGGAAACGCGAGCCCCATGAGGGCGTAGAGCAGCAGGATCAGACCGAGCAGCCAGGTCGCGCCGCCGGGCGCCAGCAGCTCGCGGCCGAGCGCCGCGCCGGCGCAGAGCGCCAGCAGCAGCGGCCAGAAGCGGCGCAGCAGGCCCCGGACGGCGGGGCCGTCGATCGCCTGCCAGAGATTGGTCGCCAGCGAGGGCACAAGCAGCAGGGCGGCGGCCTCCGGCGCGCTCACCACCAGCGTGCCCAGGGCCATCGCCAGGGTCGGCAGGCCCAGACCGGTCAGGCCCTTGACCGCGCCGCCGAGGAGGAAGACCGCGGCGAGGACCGGCAGCTGGCTGACGATGGCGTCCATGGCTGCTGTTTGCGTCAGGGCGCGCCTCTGCGGCAAGCTCGAAGGCCCGAAGGGTCCCTTCGGGGATTCCGAAGGCAGGAGGCGAGCGATGCACTTCGATCTGGTCGACCTGCGGCTCTTCCTGCGGATCGCCGAGGCCGGCAGCCTGACCGGCGGCGCGGCGCGCGCCGGCCTCTCGCTCGCCGCCGTCAGCGGGCGGGTGCGCGCCCTGGAGCTCGGGCTCGGCCAGCGGCTGCTGGAGCGCGGCCGGCGCGGCGTGCGCCTGACCGCGGCCGGGCAGGCCCTGCGGCATCACGCGGCCCTGGTGCTGCAGCAGGTCGAGCTGCTGTGCGGCGAACTGGCCGAGCACGGGCGCGGCCTGCGCGGCCAGGTGCGCCTGCTGTGCAACAGCGCCGCGCTCGGGGCCTTCCTGCCCGACGCGGTGGCGCCCTATCTGCGCGACAACCCCGGCATCGACCTCAGCTTCGAGGAGCGGCCGAGCCACGCCATCCCCGCCGCGCTCGTGCAGGGCGTGGCCGAGATCGGCGTGCTGGCCGACCATGCCGACCTGCTGGACCTCGAGTGGCTGCCGTTCCGCACCGACCGCCTGATGCTGGCGGTGCCGCCGGGTCATCGCCTGGCGCGCCGCCGCCGCGTCGCGCTGGCCGAGGTGCTGGGGGAGGACTTCGTCGGCCTCGCCCCCGGCAGCGCGCTGCAGGCCCATGTCGCCGCGCAGGCCGAACGGCTGGGCGGACGCCTGCGGCTGCGCGCGCGCATCGCCGGATTCGATGCGCTTTGCCTGCTGGTGGCGCGCGGCGTCGGCCTGGCGATCGTGCCGGCCGCGGCGGCCGAACGCTGCGGCGGCGGCCGGGCGTTCGCACTGCTGCGCCTGACCGACCCCTGGGCCGAGCGGCGCCTGCTGCTCTGCATGCGCTCGCTGGCGGGGCTGCCGCTGCCGGCCCGGCGCCTCGTCGCACAGCTGGCCGGCGATCAGGCGGCCACTGGCCTCTCGTACACCAGCACCTCGAGCTTGCCGTCGCAGTAGCGGCCGAGCGGGGCAAAGGCGAGGCGGTCCTGGAAGAGGGCGATGGACTTGCCGTTGCGGGCGTCGATCTCGGCGCGCAGCGCGGTCAGGCCGCGTGCCGCCAGCCAGGCGATCACGGCCTGCAGCGCCTCGGTGGCATAGCCGCGGCCGCGCGCCGCCGGGGCGAGCGAGATGCCGAGCATCGCCCGCGAAGCCGTGCGGCTGACGCCCAGGTCGCCCAGCGGCGTGCCGTCTCCGCGCGCCGCGATGCAGAGGTTGAACCAGCCGCGGCCGTCATCGGGGTCGCGCCCGCGCATGGCGTGGAAGAAGCTCAGGGCCTGCAGCCCGCCGTAGTGCCGGGCATAGGACTGGAAGCGCCGCGTGCCGGGATCGCCGCGCAGCGCCAGATGCGCCGGCAGGTCGCGCGCCACGAAGCGCCGCAGGGTGAGCCGCTCCGTCGTCAGGCTGGCAAAGCGCGGCGCGGCCATAGCGCGCGGCGGTGCGGCGTCGCGCTGCGGCAAGCGAAGCCCCCGAGCCTGACCCGCGAAACCGCGCTAGTCGCCCTTGCGGCGCGGCATGGCCTGGCGCATCGCGGCCGGCGCGGCCTCCAGCATCGCCTCCATCGGGCCGAGCCAGGCGCGCGACAGCTCGGAGAAGAGCGAGGTCATGCGGCTGCTTTCCGCCAGGTAGGCGGCACTGGTTTCGCGCGCCCAGTCCTGCTGCAGCTGCACCAGTTCGGTCCACTCGCGGCACTGCGCCATCTTCTGGGCCAGCGCCTGGTTGCTGGCGATCCGGGTCTCCGCGAAGCCGGCCACCTCCTGCTGCAGCGCCGCCAGACCCTGCGCGCAGGTCTCGCCGTATCGCGTCATGGCGTCGCCCAGCGGGCCGTTCACCAGATCGGGAACCCCCAAGGGGGTGCCGCCGGGAATGCCGGGGGCGGTGCCAGGGGCGGTGCCGGCGCTGCCGGTCGTCTTGCGGGTCTTGTCGGTCATGCCATTCTCCTCGTGGCTGCGCGTCGGCCGCCCCGGCGGGGCAGCCCCTTCCTGCATCAGAGAACGCTCCCCCGGCCGCCCCGGGTTCCCGCCGTGGCGACCGCTACCCCGATCCGGACCCCGGCGCCGCCGGGATCGTCATGCCTCCCTTAGGTCGCCATGGTGGCGCCGCCGCGCAAGGGGCGCGATGATCTGAATCAAGCCGGCTGCCTACTGCGTCTCGCGCCAGAGCGGCGAAGCCTTGAAGTGCTGTACCAGATGGTCGACGAAGGTGCGCACCTTGGGCGAGAGGTGGCGGCCGGGCGGATAGACCGCGTAGATCTGCGAGTCGGCGGCCACGTAGTCCTTCAGGATCTGCGTCAGGTGGCTGTTCTGCAGGCAGTTGCCGACCAGCCAGGTCGGCAGCAGCGCGATCCCCTGTCCGGCGCGCGTCAGCTCCAGGATCACCTCGGCGTTGTTGGCCTCGGCATCGCCCTTCACCTCGATCGCCTCCGGCCCCTCCGGGCCGTCGAACTGCCAGAGATTGCGCTGCTGGCGGTAGAGGTAGACGAGGCAGTTGTGCTTCTGCAGGTCCTGCGGACGCTCCGGGGCGCCGTGCTTGGCGAGGTAGCTCTCGTGCGCCACGACGACGCGGCGATTGGTGGCCAGCCGGCGGGCGATCAGGCTGGAGTCCTTCAGCTCGCCGATGCGGATCACCAGATCCAGCCCCTCCTCGACGATGTCGACGTAGCGGTCGTTCACCGAGAAATCGAGGCGGACCTCGGGATGCTCGGTCAGGTAGCTGGGGATCAGCGGGGCGATGTGCATGCGGCCGAAGACCACCGGGGCGTTCAGCTTCAAGGTGCCGCGCGGCGCGCCGTGCAGCGTGGTGACGGCCTGCTCCGCCTCCTGCACGTCAGCGAGAATCCGCTGCGCGCGTTCGAAGAAGGCCTGACCCTCCTCGGTCATCCCCAGCCGCCGGGTGGTCCGGTTGATGAGGCGCGCCCCCAGGCGATCCTCCAGCCGGCTCACCTGCTTGGACACCGCCGAGGGCGTCAGGTTGAGACTGCGCGCGGCCTCGGAAAAACTGCCCGACTGCACCACCCGCACGAAGACTTCCATGGCGTTCAGCGAATCCATCGAGCACTCCATCTGTGACATGAAGGCACGGATAATAGGAAAATCGGCGAGATTATCAACTGGAAAGCGTGAGCCTATTTCTCCTCAGCAAGGGGCCGACCCGAGGCCCCGCCCGATCGAAAGGAGAGTTCCATGCTCCGCACCGCAAACACCACCGCTCCCTCGCTGCACAGCCTGCAGCGGCTGGCGCACGAGGACCTGATGCAGGCCGTCGAGCTCGGCCAGGCGGCCGGGCGTCGCGCCCAGGCCGAGGCCTTCGCGGCGGCCTTCGGGCGCCTGCGCCGCGGCGCAGGAAAGCTGCTCCACCGCGCCGCGCGTCCCGCTTACCGTCCGGCCCGTCCGGCACCGCTACGAGCGCTACCCGGCCTAGCAGATCACCCCTGGCCGGGGGCAAGCGGCCACGTCTCCCCTCCCCTAAGACCTCGGGGGCGATCCGTCCGGATCGCCCCCTTTTTTCTCTGCGCCGGCGAGGGCCCGGAAGCGCCGGGGCGCCGCCGGCGTCGGCCGGCCTCAGAAGGGAACCGAGACGGTCAGCGCGCCGGCATGGCTGGTGATGTGGTTGGAGAACTCGCCGTCGTAGGTGAGCCGCAGATCGGCGCCCTGCAATCCCATGAGCTGGACGCCGGCACTCACCCGGCCGATCACCTGGTCGAGCGGCAGCGTGGTCTCGAAGCCCGCGGTCCCCGCCGGTGCGCTGGAAAGGCGGGTCGTGACATCCCACTCGTCGTTGGAGAGCACGCTGACGCCGGCCAGCGCGAAGGGCCGGAGGGCATAGCCGCCGCCGAGCCCGACGCGACCGCCGACCTCGAGCGCCGGAGAGAAGGCGAAGGTGAACTGGTCGGCGTCGTCGTACTCCAGGCCGAGCGCCCCGGCACCGGATTCGCTGTAGCCCGGCGCGCGCACGTAGATCAGCTCGAGGTCGGCCATCGGGCGCAGGTACCAGCTCTCGCCGGCGAAGGTGTAGGCCGCCCGCAGTCGCCCGCCGACGTTCTGCACCGTCGGGCTGCTCTCCGCCACCACGTCGCCGAAGCCGATGCTCCGCTCGGTGTCGTACCAGCCGTAGCCGCCGCCGACCGAGGCGGCGAAGAGCCAGGGCCCCATCGTGTGCTTGGCCGCCAGGCCGAAGTAGATCGCGTTGCCGTCGCTGGTCACGCGGTCGTCGTCGCCGGTGAACCAGCTCTGCTCGAAGGCCAGCGATCCGCCGAGGAACCAGTCGTCGGCAACCTCGACCTGACCGCCGGCCTGATAGGTCACGCGGCTGTTGTCGAAGCCGGCGACGCCGTCGTCCTCGGTCTGGTTGGTGATGCGGCCGGCCACCCGCGCCCAGCCGCATTCGCCTTCGGTCAGCAGCGCGTCGTCGCCTTCGAAGACCGGGCAGCTCATCAGGCTGTTGGTGAAGATCTGCACCGCCGGCCCGCTGCGGGCCGCCGGCGCCAGCGCGACGCCCGGCGAGAGGTCCGACAGGCTATCGGGGTAGCCGCCCTCGACCGCGGCGTTCTCCAACTGGGCGAAGACCGTGCCGATGTCGTCCGACCCCCCGGCGTTCCAGATATCCTGCAGGTGGCCGGCGACCGACCGCTGGCTGCCGGCCAGGCCGTCGGTCTGGAAGTCGGCACCGGCGACCGAGAGGCGGACCTCGTTGGCCGCGTGCGTCAGGACGAAATCGAAGACGCCCGAACCGGCCGGCGCGAGCTCGCCGGCGATGCCGCCGTCGGCGGTCAGCACCAGCGCCTCGCCGCCGGGCAGCAGCGAGAGGAAGTTGAAGGAGGTCGTGCCGTCGAGCGTCGCCTGGCCCTTGACGTGAACCACGTCGGCCTGGTTGGCGGCGAGGTCGGCGTCGATCCGCAGCTCGCCGTCGGCGAACTGCGTGAAGTCGCCACCGACTTCGGTGGTCTCCAGGCCGCCGCCGGCCAGACCGACCAGGAAGAGACCGCTGTTCTCCAGGTCGGCATCGATCAGCGTGCCGGCCAGGAGCTGGCCATGGTTCTGGAACAGGCCGAGGAGGTCGAAGTCGTTGCGCAGCAGGACGTTGGCCTGGGTCGTGCCGTTGTTGACCGTCGTCAGCGTCGCCTTGCCGGAGTAGACGATCGAGTTGCCGGAGGCCGCGTTGACGCTGCCGTCCGTGGTGATCGTCAGGGTATTGTTGCTGTTGCCCTCGTCGACGTGCACGGCCGCACCCTGCGACCCGGAACCGCCGTTGACGGCGCTATCCAGGGTGATGGCGATGGTACCGTTGGTCTGCCCGGAATCGCTCTGGGCGAAGATGCCGATCGAGTTCGTCCCGGTCGCATTGATCGGACCGCCGGTCTCGATCGTGATATCGCCGCTGTAGACGTAAATGTCGGGGCTGCCGTTGGAGCCGGCAAATGCACCGTTCTTGTCGCCGCCGAAACCGCCGCCGCCGCCGAGCGACTGCGCCAGGATGCCGAAGGCGTAGTCGCCGGTCGTCGTGAGCGCGCCCTCGGAGAAGACGCTTACCGTGCCGCCGTTGCCGTAGTCGCTGCCCTGGGTGTTGCCCTCGAACGACAGCGGCGCGCCCTAGGCGTCGCCGCCGATGCCGCCGCCGCCGCCGATCGACTGCGCCACGATGGCATGGGAACCCTGCCCGCTGGTGGTGATGTTGCTTTCGTTGATCGCGATGTAGACCTCGTCGCCGTCGGCAGTGCCGCTGCCGCCCGGGCCGCCGACCACCACTGAGGTGATGCTGGCCGCCGTGCCGGCGCCGCCGATGCCGCCGCCGCCGCCGATCGACTGCGCCACGATGCCGAAGGAGCGGTCGCCGAATGTGCTGATCGCCAGGTAGTCGGTGGCATCCTCCAGATAGATCACCACGCGGTCGCCGGATCCGGCGGCGCCGCCGGCACCGCCGACGATGATGTCGAAGGCGCGATTCTCGAACACGGCGGCCGACTGGGCGTTGCCCGCGCCGCCGACGCCACCGCCGCCGCCGATCGACTGCGCGACCAGGGCGTGGGCGTCGTCGCCGGTCGTGGAGATGAAACCACCCTTCGTGATCCCAACGTAGTCGCCGTTGCCGCCGGTGCCGCCCGAACCTCCGGCGCCGCTGCCGACGGTGATCGAGCCGGTGGCCTTGGTGGAGCCGTCGCCGCCCTGGCCACCGCCGCCGCCGATCGATTGCGCCAGGAGGCCATAGGCGCCATAGCCCTTTGTGGAGATGGTGCCTACCTCGGAGACGTTGACGACGCCGCCGTCGCCGCCGGCGCCACCCTTGCCGCCGACCCCGACATTGGCCGAGACGGTCTGCTGGCTGCCGTCGGCGACGGCCGTGCCGCCGGCGCCGCCGCCGCCGCCGATCGACTGCACGACGATGCCGTCGGCCCAGTCTCCGGTGGTGAAGATGCCGCCAGCGTTGCCAACGTTGACCGTATTGCCATCGCCGCCGACGCCGCCGGCACCGCCGACCGTGACGGTCGTGCTGTAGGTCGCGCCGCTGTCGTCGAACTGGTCGATTACATGCTTCACGTCGAGCACGACGTCGACCCAGTTGGGATCGTCGAGCGAACCGTCGGCGCCGAAGGTGCCGCCAAGCCCGCCGCCGCCGCCGATCGATTGGACGAGCATGCCGTCCGCGTCGCCGCCTTTGGTTACGATGTTGGCGTTGCTGGTGACCGTAACGGTCTCGCCGGCGTCGCCGCCGCCGCCGCCCGGACGGCCGACCTGAACGTTGGCGACGAAGTTGCCGACATAGAGGGCCCCGGTGCCGCCCTGCGAGGTGCCGCCGCCGCCGCCGATCGACTGGGCGACGATGCCGCGCGAGCCGGAGCCGAAAGTCGCGATTAAGGGGTAGTCGTTGAGGTTGATCTCGACGGTCCCGCCGGTACCGCCGCCGCTGCCGGAGCCGCCGAGACCGATCGCAGCGGAGACGCTTTCCGCCTGGCCCGGTGCGAAGGTCGCGCTGCTGCCGACGCCGGCATCGCCACCACCACCACCGATGGACTGGGCGACGATCGCATTGGCATTGTCGCCGTAGGTCACGATGCCGACCTCGTTGACCGGGCTCGCGAGCGTCAGGCTCACCGCGCCGCCGGTGCCGGCGACGCCGCCGCTGCCGCCGAGCGCGAACTCCAGCGTGATGGCGGGCAGTTCGGTGGTATCGGGGATCGCGGCCGAGACGCCGAGGGCCGTGGCGTCGCCGCCGGTGCCGCCGCCGCCGCCGATCGACTGCAGGACGACACCGTGGCTGCCGGCACCCCAGGTCGTGACGAGGCTGCTGGTCACGGTCACGTCCACCGTGCCGCCGGAGCCTCCCGAGCCGCCGGTGGCGCCGATGGCCGAGCCGATGTTCACGGTCGGGATCGGCAGATCGCCGTCCGGAACCGAGAAGACGAACTGGTCAAGCGTCGCCGAGCCGCCGTTGCCGCCGCCGCCGCCAAGCGATTGGGCGACGATGCCAAAGGCGTTGGTCCCCTGGTCGGTGATCGCCAGCGGCTGGCCGGCGGCTGGCGGCTGGAGGTTGCCGCCCGTGGTAATGGTGCCGCCCTGCCAGTCGACGGTGACAGCGCCGCCGGAGTCGCCGCTGCCGGCCAGACCGCCGATGGCGACTCCGGCGGAGAAGTTGAGCGAGGCGTCGAAGCCGTAGGCGTTGCCGCCGTTGCCGCCGCCGCCGCCGACTGACTGGGCGACGACGCCGTGGCTGTAGGCGCCGAAGGTCAGGAGCCCGCCGTTCACGGGTTCGCCGGTCACCGTGACGTTGCCGCCGGCGCCGCCGTCGCCGGAGTTGCCGCCGATGGTCAGCTCGACGAGCGTCAGGCCGCCGAGGCCGACGGCATCGCCGCCGTTGCCGCCGCCGCCGCCGACCGACTGCGCCACGATGGCCTGCGCGTGGTCGCCCTCGGTGATGATGGTGCCGCCGAAGTCGACGGTCACCGTACTGGCGCTGCCGCCACCCTGGGCGCTGCCGCCGATGCCGAGCGTCGGCACGCCGATCGAGAAGTCCAGCACGTTGCCGCCGTTGCCGCCGCCGCCGCCGATCGACTGCGCGACCACGCCGGCCGCGTAGTCGCCGCTGGTGTGGATGATGCCGGAGGACGTGGTCCCGCCGGTGAGCGTCACGGTCACCACGCCGCCGGCGCCGCCGGCCTGCCCCTGGCCGCCGACCGCGGCGATGCCGGTCGCGCCGGCGCCGCTGCCGCCGCCGCCACCGATCGACTGGGCCAGGATCGCTCCGGCCGCGTCGCCGGAGGTGGTGATGTTGCCGCCGTTGTTCACCGTGACGGCGCCGCCGTTGGCCGTATAGGCCTGGCCGCCGTCGCCGCCGACCGAGATGCCGCCGAGCGATACGCCCGCGGCGCCGCCGCCGCCGCCGATCGACTGCGCCAGCATGCCGTAGGCGGCATAGCCTTCGGTGGTCACCACGCCGTAGTTGTTCGCCTGCGCCTGGCCACCGGTGCCGCCGGCGCCGCCGTCGCCGCCAAGCGCATAGATCAGGCCGGTGGCGACGCCGCCGGCGCCGCCGCCGCCGGCGATCGACTGCACCAGGATGGCGGTGGAGTGGTCGCCGTGGGTCGCCACCTGGCCATTGACGGTGATCGAGGCCGTCTGGGCGTCGCCGCCGCGGCCGCCGTCGCCGCCGGAGCCGCCGAGCACGCCGATGAAGTCGCCGCCGGTGCCGCCGCCGCCGCCGAGCGACTGGCCGGCCACGCCATAGGAGAAGTCGCCGTCGGTCTCGATCGCGGTGCCGCTGTCGGTGGTGATGGTGATCTCGGCGCCGCTGCCGCCCACGCCCGCGCCGCCGGCCTCGCCGACCAGCCCGCCGTCGGTGCCGCCGTCGCCGCCGTAGCCGCCGATGCCCTGGGCCAGGATGCCGGGGGAGTCATCGCCTTCCGTGTGGATGCCGGCCGTTCCGGTGACGCCGACCGTCGTGGTGCCGGCATTGCCGCCGTCGCCGCCGCTGGAGTTGTCCTCCGAGAAGCCGCTGCCGCCGCTGCCGCCGGCGCCGCCGCGCGACAAGGCGATGATACCGGGCAGTTCGTCGCCGGAGGTGAAGATCTGGGCGCTGCCGTTGTGGGTGACCGTGGTGTCGGCGGCATCGCCCCCCTCGCCACCCTGGCCGTCGGTATCGCTGTCGCCCTGCTTCTCACCGACGCCGCCGGTGCCGCCGGTGCTGCGCACGACGATGCCGCCGCCGTTCGACAGCGCGGCGTTGGACGAGATCACGGTGATATCGGCGTTGTTCTGCACCGTCACGTTGCCGGCATCGCCGCCCAGGCCGCCACTCTCGTAGTTGTGCGCCGAGTTGGCACCGTTGCCGCCCTGCGACTGCGCCTTGATGCCGATCAGTTCATCGGCGGTGCCGTCGTTGAAGGGGACCCAGTTGATGTAGATCTGGTCGTTGTTCTCCACGACCACGATGTTGCCGCCGCCGCCGTTGCCGCTGTAGGAACCGCCGCCATTGCTGTAGCCGTTGGCG
>CALOEA010000009.1:0-7365 GCA_942492185.1 uncultured Alphaproteobacteria bacterium | reverse complement strand
CCTTCTCGGCCACGCCGCTAGAGCGCATCGAAGGCCCCCAGTCGCTTCGCCCCCCAGAGGTAGAGCCCCATGATGACCATCGGCACCAGGGTGAAGGCGGCGGCCAGCGGGATGTTCCCGGCCGTGCCCTGCTGCTGGTAGACCACCTGGCCGATGAAGAACTTCGACTGGCCGAAGATGTAGGGGATGATGTAGTCGCCCAGCGTCAGCGAGAAGGTGAAGATCGAGCCGGCGGCGATGCCCGGCAGCGCCAGCGGCAGGATCACCTTGCGGAAGGTCGTGCCCGGCGCGGCGCCGAGATCGGCCGAGGCGTCGAGCAGCGAGCGCGGCACGCGCTCCAGCGCCGCCTGGATCGGCAGGATCATGAAGGGCAGCCAGATGTAGAGGAAGACCAGGTAGATGCCGATGTAGCTGGTGGAGAGCGAGTTGCCGCCGATCACCGGGAGCTGCAGCACCCACTCCAGCGCTCCGCCAAGGCCGACCTCGGCCGCCACCCAGCCGATCACGCCCTCCTTCGCCAGCAGCAGCTTCCAGGCATAGACCCGGACCAGGTAGCTCGACCAGAGCGGCATCATCACCAGCAGATAGAGCAGCGCCTTGGTCTTGCCGCTGGCATAGCGCGCCATGAAGTAGGCGATGGGGAAGGCGATGGCGGCGGCGCTCAGCGTCACCAGCGCCGCCATCGTCACGGTGCGGATGATGACGTCGAGATTGGCCGCGTGGAAGAGCTGGGCCAGCGTGTCGAGCGTGAACTCGCGCACCACCACGCCGGAGAACTCGTCGACCTTCCAGAAGGCCTGCAGCAGCAGGGCGAAGAGCGAGCCAAGGTAGATCACGCCAAGCCACAGCAGCGGCGGCGCCAGGCACAGGACCAGCAGCAGCGCGGGCCGCCGCCACAGCAGGTTGGAGAGGCGGTGGCTCCAGCCGCGGCGCGGAGGGCTCTCGGCCAGCGCCGTCATGTGCCGCCGATCGGCTGCATGTCCTCGCGCTGCCAGGTGAGGCGCACGCGCTCGCCGGTCGCAAAGGCGCTCTCGCGCGTCACGCTGCGCCGGTTCTGGCCGATCACCACCAGCCGCTGGCCGTCGGAGAGTGCGACCTCGTAGCGCGTGGTGGCGCCGTGATAGTGGCTGTCGAGGATCTCGCCCTCGGCGGCGACCTCGCCGGCGTCGGCTGCGGCCGCCCCGCTGAGCGGGGCCAGGTGGATCTTCTCCGGCCGCACCGCCACGCTGCCGCCCCCGGCCAGCGCGCCGGTCAGCAGGTTCGAGACGCCGACGAAGCCGGCGACGAAGGCGGTGGCGGGGTGCTCGTAGATCTCTGCCGGGCGGCCGACCTGCGCCACCCTGCCCTCGTTGAAGACCGCGACGCGGTCGCTCATCGAGAGCGCCTCCTCCTGGTCATGGGTGACGAAGACGAAGGTGATGCCCAGCCGCCGCTGCAGGGCCTTGAGTTCGACCTGCATCTGCTCGCGCAGCTTGAGGTCGAGCGCGCCCAGCGGCTCGTCGAGCAGCAGCACGCGCGGCTCGTTGATCAGCGCGCGCGCCAGCGCGACCCGCTGGCGCTGGCCGCCGGAGAGCTGACCCGGCCGGCGGCCGCCGAGGCCGTCGAGCTTCACCAGCTCGAGGAGCTCCTCGGCGCGCGCCCGGCGTCGCCGCTTCTCGACGCCGCGCACCATCAGGCCGTAGGCGACGTTGTCGCGCACGTTCATGTGCGGGAAGAGGGCGTAGTCCTGGAAAACGGTGTTCACCGGCCGCTCGTAGGGCGGCAGTCCTTCGGCCGTCTGGCCGAAGATCTCGATGTGCCCGCTGGTCGGCTGCTCGAAGCCGGCGATCAGCCGCAGACAGGTGGTCTTGCCGGAGCCCGAGGGCCCGAGCATGGCGAAGAACTCGCCCTCCGCGATCTCGAGCGTGACCTCGTCGACGGCGCGCACCGCGCCGAAGTGGCGCGAGACGGCCTGGAAGGTGACGGCTGCGGTCATGGATGCTTCGCGGTTCGCTGTTCCACTCCCCTTCACGGGGGAGGGTCGGGGTGGGGAAGGTTGCGGCCTCCGTGCCCGGCGCCGGCGCCGGCCGGCCGCTCCGTCACCACCCTGCCCTCCCCCCGTGAAGGGGGAGGGTTCGAGGGGAGGCCCTGCCGCTTCACCGCCCGCCGAGGACCGCGATGTAGTCGGTGACCCAGCGGTAGTAGGGCACGCACTCCTCCTGGCTGGCGCACTTGGAGACCGGGGTGCGCCAGAAGTGGATGCGCTCGAAGTTGCCCATGCCGTTGATGTCGCAGCCCTCGTCGGTCAGCAGCTCGTTGCCGCTGCAGGCCGCCGGCACCGCCGGGACAGAGCCAAACCAGGCCGCGAGGTCGCCCTGCACCTTCGGGCTGATGGAGTGCTCCATCCAGAGGTAGGCGCAGGTCGGGTGGGCGGCATCGACGTGCATCATGGTGGTGTCGGCCCATCCGGTGGCGCCCTCTTCCGGCACCACGCTGGCGACCGGCACGCCGTCGTACTGCAGCAGGTTCACCTGGAAGGGCCAGGAGGAGGAGGCGACGACGCCCTCGTTCTTGAAGTCGTCCATCTGGATGAAGGCATCGTGCCAGTAGCGGTTCACGATCCCGCGCTGCTGGCGCAGCAGGTTCAGCGCGGCCTGGTACTGATCCTCGGTCAGCTCGTAGGGGTCCGTGATGCCGAGGTCGGGCTGGTGGGCCATCAGGTAGAGCGCGGCGTCGGCGATGTAGATCGGACCGTCGAAGGCCTGCACGCGGCCGCTGTTCGACTTGCCGTCGGCCAGCGTCTGCTCCTCGAAGACCACCGACCAGGAGGTCGGCGCCGTGCCGCCGAAGGCCTCGGTATTGTACATCAGAACGTTGCCGCCCCACTGGTAGGGCACGCCGTAGTGCTTGCCGCCGACCGTGTGCCAGGGCGCGCTTTGCAGCCGCTCGTCCACCGTCGACCAGGAGGGAACGAGCGCGGTGTTGACCTCCTGCACGCGGCCGCCGGCGATCAGGCGCAGCGAGGCGTCGCCCGAGGCGGTCACCAGGTCGAAGCCGCCCTCGTTCATCAGCGCGACCATCTCGTCCGAGGTGCCGGCGGTCTTCACGTTGACCGTGCAGCCGGTCGCCGCCTCGAAGGACGTGACCCAGTCGAAGCCGGCATCGGTCTCGCCGCGCTCGATATAGCCGGGCCAGGCGACGATATCGACCTGCCCCTCGGGCGTGCCCATTTCCATCATCATGTCCGCGAAAGCCGGCAGGCTGGTGGCGGCGACCAGGGTCGCGGCCAGGGCGCCGTGCAGCAGGACGGGGCCGAGCTTGGCCATCTGTGCTTCTCCTTCAGTGGTCCCTGTTGTGGGCTTCGGCGGCCTTCTGCGGGCCGCCTTCGCCGCGGGGGTGTGACGCCCGGCGATGCTAGTGCGGCGGCTGGAAGGGCGCCAAGGGGAAATAGAACCGCCGCGGCCAGGATGCGCCGGCCTTGTGGGCTTCAGCGTGCCTGCGGTTCGGCGCGGGCGGTGATGCCGCGGCCCAGCACCCGCTCGCGGTGCAGCAGGTAGAGGCCGCTCACCACCACCACGCTGATGCCGGCGACGGTCCAGAGGTCCGGCAGCTTGTCGAACAGCAGGTAGCCGAGGATCGTGGTCCAGATGATCTGCGTGTAGCTGAAGGGCGCCAGGGTGGAGGCCGGGGCGGCCGCGAAGGCGCTGATCAGCAGCAGATGGCCGGTGCCGCCGAAAAGGCCGAGCAGCACGAAGAGTCCCCAGTCCCAGCCGGCCGGGTCGCTCCAGCCGAAGGCGATGCCGGGCGTGGCGATCAGCGCGCCCACCAGGCTGACATAGACCAGCGAGACCTTGGGGTGGTCATAGGCCGCCACCACGCGGGTGGCGATGTTGTAGAGCGCGCCGAAGAAGGCCGAGGACAGCGCCAGCAACACCGCCCAATGCACCTCGGCGAAGCCGGGGCGCACGATCACCAGGATGCCGGCGAAACCGACGGCGATGGCGCTCCAGCGCCGCCAGCCGACCTTCTCGCGCAGCAGCGGCACCGAGAGCGCGCAGGTGAAGAGCGGTGCGGTGAAGAGCACCGCCAGCACGTCGGCCAGCGGCAGGAAGCGCAGCGCCAGGAAGTTCAGCGCCGTGCAGACGACCAGCAGGGCGCCGCGCAGCACCTGCAGGCCGAGCCGGCCGGAGCGGAAGACCCTGAGGCCGAGCGAACGCCAGGCGTAGGCGAGGGCGAAGAGGAAGCCGGTGACGTAGCGCACCCAGACTATCTGCTCCGTCGGGTAGAACTGCGACAGCCACTTGGCGGTGGCATCAAGCAGCGCAAAGCAGAAGACCGCCGCCACGATCAGGATCAGGCCGCGCAGGACGCCGGGGGTGAAGGGGGAGCTGCTCATGGTGCGATGCGGCAGACCTTAGCGCGGCCCCTGTCCGCCACCTACGGCAAAGGGCGCGGGGTGCCATGCGGCCGGCGAGGGACCGGCCGGACCAGCCTAAGCCACGCCCAGCGGCTTGCAGGCCTCCGCCAGGAAGGCCCTGGCGGCGCCCTCCAGCTTGGGACCCAGTTCGGTCTCGACCAGGGCGTGATAGGCGTCGAGCCAGGCGACCTCCGCCGGCGACAGCAGCCGCGGCTCGATCAGGCGCTTCTCGATCGGCGCCAGGGTGATGGTGTCGAAGCCCAGCATCGGGCGGTCCTCGGCGGCGACGCCGGCACCCGGCGCGCTCTCGACCACGATCACCAGGTTCTCGATGCGGATGCCGTAGGCGCCGGCCTTGTAGTAGCCGGGCTCGTTCGAGAGGATCATGCCGGGCAGCAGGGCGGTGCGGTTCGCCACCTTGGAGATGCGCTGCGGTCCCTCGTGGACCGAAAGGAAGCTGCCGACGCCGTGGCCGGTGCCGTGGTCGTAGTCCAGCCCGGCCTGCCACAGGGGCCGCCGGGCGATGGCGTCGAGCTGGCTGCCGGTGGTGCCGCGCGGGAAGCGGGTGGTGGCGAGCGCGATGTGGCCCTGCAGCACGCGGGTATAGCGGTCGCGCGCCTCGGGGCTGGCCTCGCCGACCAGCAGCGTGCGGGTGATGTCGGTGGTGCCGTCGAGGTACTGGCCGCCGGAATCGAGCACCATCAGGTCGCCGGGCTGCAGCCGGCGGTCCGACTCGGCGCTGACCCGATAGTGCGGCAGGGCGCCGTTCGGCCCGGAGCCCGCGATGGTATCGAAGGAGAGATCGCGCAGCAGGTTGTCCTCGCGGCGGAAGGCCTCGAGGCGCTCGGCGCAGGCCATCTCGGTCAGCTCGCCGCGCGGCGCCTCGGCGGCGAACCAGGCGAGGAAGCGGGTGACGGCGGCGCCGTCGCGCCGATGCGCGTTGCGCGCGCCGGCCTGCTCGACGGCGTTCTTCGCCGCCTTCGGCAGCTGGCAGGGGTCGTCGCCCTCCACCACCTTGGCGCCGGCGTCGGCCAGGCGCTGGAAGACCCAGGCCGGGGCGCTGGCGGGGTCGACCAGCACCCGCTGGCCGGCCAGGGCGTCCAGCGCGGCGCCGAAGCCGGCTGGCGGGCGGATCTCGACGCCCGGATCGAGCGCCTCGCGCACCTCGGCGGTCAGCTTGGACGGCTCGATCAGCCACAGCACCCCGCCGTCCTGCGTCAGCAGGGCGAAGGAGAGGGCGAAGGGATTGCGCTCGACGTCATGGCCGCGGACGTTCAGCAGCCAGGCGATGGAATCGGGCAGGGTCAGCACCGCCGCGGCGAGCCCGTGGTGCGCCAGGGCGGCGCCGATCTCGGCCCGCTTTTCCTGCGAGCCGCGGCCGGCGAACTCCAGCGGCTGCGGGCGGACCGGCTCGGCCGGGGCGGCCGGCTGGTCGGGCCAGACGGCGTCGAGCGGGTTCTGCTCGACCAGCACCAGCGTGCCGCCGGCCTGCGCCGCGGCGCGGCGGAAGCGCTCGACCTCGTTGCGGCTGGAGAGCCAGGGGTCGAGGCCGAGGCGGCCGCCCTTGGGCAGGTTCCCGGCCACCCAGCCATCCGGAGGCTCCTCGCCCAGGTGGCAGGGCTGGAACAGCGCAGCGTCGCTCTGCTGAGCGGCCTGCACGGTATAGCGGCCATCGACGAAGAGGGCGGCCTTGTCGGCCAGCACCACCGCCAGCCCGGCCGAGCCGGTAAAGCCGGAGATCCAGGCCAGCCGCTGCGCGCGGGGCGGCACGTATTCGCCCTGATGCTCGTCGGTGCGCGGCACGACGAAGCCGTCGAGGCCGTCTTGCGCCAGCCGCGCGCGGAGCAATTCCAGGCGGGCGGCATGCGGGCTGCTGTGGCTGGTCATGACCGCTGAAGCTAGGCACTCGCGGGCCCGCCGGCAGGCCTCCAGAAAGCGGGGGAGGAGCTATGCGTTTTATGGCATCAGAAAGTTAAGTAGTTGAAACAATGCATCAAGCCTGAGCTATGCATCGCCATCAATGGTGCGTGCACAATAGACGCTGGAAAAGTTCCAGCGCGATCTCCTGAGATACCACAGCGAACCACACGACACCCGCTTCAATCCACGAGGGCATTGGGCTCAGGAATGAACTTGGGCCGACGGACCAGAGCGTTCGGCGGAACCGGCGGTGATCGTCGCGATGGATGAGACGAAAGGAGTTCCTGCGCGACCCGCTGGAGCGCGAAGGAGCCGACGATGCTACTCCGCCGCCGGCAAGCCCAGGCTGCGCGAGCTGGTTGCCTTCGAGACGGCCATCACCGTCTGTCGGCGCCTGCGCACCGAGGCTAACCGCCGAGACCGTCAGCTTGGGACCAAGACCAGTACCGAGCTTTACCGCCGCGCGGTTGAGGGAGTCGCCCAGGCGCGCACCCGCCGCCGCGTGATCGGCCAGCTCAGCCGGCTCGACGACCGCATGCTGCGGGACATCGGCCTGGAGCGGGGCACGCTCGACGAGGCGGTCGACGCCGCGCTCGAGCAGCGCGCCCCGGCGTGGGCCCTCGATGGGCTCACCGGGATCGGCAAGGCCATCCTGGCGCCGCTGGTGCGGCCGGTGGCCCGCTGGCGCCGTGAGCTGGTGACGCTGGGCGAGCTCGGTCAGCTCGACGACCATATCCTGGCCGACATCGGCGTCTCGCGCGGCGACCTGCGCTTCGCGCCGGCCGCCGTGCTGGCGCGCTGCGACAAGGCCGTGGCGGCCAATCGTGGGGGGGGGGGGGGGGGGGGGGGGGGGGGGGGGGGGGGGGGGGGGGGGGGGGGGGGGGGGGGGGGGGGGGGGGGGGGGGGGGGGGGGGGGGGGGGGGGGGGGGGGGGAGACAACCCCCGCCGCGCGGCGCCGCCTGACGAGGTCCTGCCGGGCGAGGCTCGCGCGCCGCCCCCTTGTTCGTTTTCCTCCCCTGTCGACTTCCTCTCTCTGTCGACGACCTCGC
>CALOEA010000008.1:0-90898 GCA_942492185.1 uncultured Alphaproteobacteria bacterium | reverse complement strand
GGGCGAAACGCACCTGCTGCTCGGCGACTACGCCAGCGGCCTGCCGCTCTACGAGCGGCGCTGGCAGGCCACGCGCTTCGCGCAGTTCCGCCGCGCGATGCCGCAGCCCTGGTGGCAGGGCGAGGCGCTCGGCCGCCGCACGCTGGTGATCGGCCCCGAGCAGGGCCTGGGCGAGGCCATCCAGTTCTGCCGCTACGCGCCGCTGATCGCCCATCGCCATCCCGAGGCGCACGTCGTGCTGGAGCTGCACGGCGCGGTCGCGCCGCTGGTGGACTACAGCCTGCAGAAGGCGCCGCGCGTGACGGTGATCGGGACCCGGGACCGCGCCGGCGCCAACTTGCCGCCCTTCGATCTCTACCTGCCGCTCTGCTCCCTGCCGCACCGGCTGGAGACCCGGCTGGAGACGATTCCCGCGGCAGCGGCCTATCTCCACGCGCCGCAGCCCAGGCGCCTGGCCGCGCCGGACACCGTCACGGTCGGCATCGCCTGGCACAGCAGCAACGCGCAGAACGGCCAGGCGCGCGGATCGCTGCCGCTGCTGGAGCTGGCGCGCGTGCTGCAGCAGCCGGGCGTTCGCCTGGTGAACCTGCAGTACGGCGACAGCCGTGCCGCGCAGGCGGAGCTGGCCCGGCGCGAAGCCATCGCGCTGCTCAACCCCGAGGGCATTGCCACCGGCGCCGAGCTCACGCCCTTCGCCAACCTGCTGGCTGGCTGCGACCTGGTGGTGACGATCGACAACACCACCGCCCACCTGGCCGGCGCGCTCGGCCGGCCAACCTGGCTGCTGCTGCCGCACGCGCCGTCCTGGCGCTGGCTGCTGGAACGCGACGACTCACCCTGGTATCCGAGCCTGCGGCTCTTCCGCCAAGCGGAGCAGCAGGACTGGCAGAGCGTTCTTGGAACATTGTACGGCGCTTTTCTCGACTATTTGGCGAAGCAGACCGTCGCCACCTGAAGCCGGCTTCCAACCGGTGCGACGGCGGTGATAGCGTCGCGCCATGGCCCCCTCCCCTGCGCCCGAATCCCTGGACGAGCTCGCGCAAAGGCTGCGCGACGGCGGCTGGCAGGAGGCCGCCGCCGGCGCCCGGCGCCTGCTGGCGCGCGACCCGCAGAGCGCGCCGGCGCTGCGCCTCCTGAGCGAAGCCCTGCTGCAGGGCGGCGACCACGGCGCCCTGGTGGCCGCCTTGGAGCCCTATGTCCGCAGCGGACTCAAGGAGACGTTGCTGCTGTTCCGCTACGCCGCCGGCCGCGCCGCGCTCGGCGACCACCGGATCGCCGTCCGCCTCTATCGCCGCATCGTGGAGAAGCAGCCCGACCACGTGGAAGCCTGGCTCAACCTCGGCGTCTCGCTGAAGGCGCTGGGCCAGGCCGGTGCCTCCATCGCCGCCTATCGCCGCGCGCTGCAGCTGCAACCGACCCTGCCGCAGGCCCACAACAACCTCGGGCTCGCCCTGCAGCAACAGGGCGACCACAGGGGGGCGGTCGCCGCGCTGGAGGAAGCGCTGCGGCTGAAGCCGGACTACGCCCGCGCCTACGCCAACCTGGCGCAGAGCCTGCTGCGGCTGGACCGCATCGCCGAGGCCGAGGCCGCCGGACGCCGGGCCACCGAGTTGGCGCCGGACCTGGCCGACGGCTACATCAACCTCGGCATGGTGCTGATGGCGCAGAACCGCCAGGAGGAGACCGTCGCGGTCTTCCGCAGGGTGGTGGCGCTGCAGCCGGACGATCCGAAGAGCCTCTCCAACCTCGGCGTCGCGCTGAAGGAATGCGGCCTGATCGAGGAGGCGCTGGTCTGCCAGATGAACGCCCAGGCGCTGGCGCCCGACGATCCGACGCCGCGCTGGAACGAGGCGCACATCCGCCTGCTGCTGGGCGACTTCGCGCTGGGGTGGGAGCGCTACGAGTCGCGCTGGGGCACCGGCGACTTCAAGAGCTCGCTGCGCCCCTTCAAGGAGCCTTTCTGGCAGGGCGAGCCGATCGGCCACCGCGCCATCCTGATCCACGTCGAGCAGGGGGTCGGCGACACCGTGCAGTTCTGCCGCTACCTGCCGCTGCTGGCGGCACAGCATCCGACCGCCGAGATCGTGCTCGAGGTGCAGGCCTCCACCGTGGCGCTGCTCGGCCGCAGCTTCGCCGCGCTGCCGCGCCTCTTGGTGCTGCCGCACGTCAACAAGATCGGCATCAACCTGACGCCCCGCGACCTGCAGCTGCCGCTGATCGGCCTGCCGCGGCTGCTCGGGACCCAGCTGCAGTCGATCCCCGGCGACACGCCCTACCTGACCGCCGCGTCGCCGCGACGCTACCGCCGCCCGGAGGACAGCCTGGTGGTCGGCCTCTCCTGGAAGTCGATCGGCGCCACCGGGCGCAAGCGCTCGCTGCCGCTGGAGCGCCTCGCCGGCCTGCTGGCCGGTCCCGGCGTGCGCCTGGTCGACCTGCAGTACGGCGACACCGCCGAGGAGCGCGCGGCGCTGGAGCGGACGCGCGGGATCGTGCTGCAGCATGACGAAGCGGTCGACGCTCGCGCCGACCTCGACGCCTTCGCCGACCAGGTCGCCGGCTGCGATCTCGTGGTCTCGATCGACAACACCACGGTGCATGTCGCCGGCGCGCTGGGCGTCCCCTGCTGGGTGCTGCTGCCCTTCATCCCCGACTTCCGCTGGATGCTGCAACGCGAGGACAGCCCCTGGTATCCGACGCTGAAGCTCTACCGGCCGCCGGCGCTGAACGCCTGGGAGGCGCTGCTGGAGCGGCTGCAGGACGACTTCGCCGCCCTGCTTGCCGGCGACCGCGGCCGCTTGGCCCCGCGGCGCTGGGAGGGGCCACCCGCCCTGGCGGCCTGAGCCGGAGGGCGGCGGCGGCAGGCTGGGCGCGGTCCCTAGGCGAAGCTCTCCTCCAGCGGCGCGCGGGACAGCTGGATCGGGCCCGCCTCGCCGATCAGCACGACCTCCTCCAGCTTCACGCCCTCGCCGCCGCCGACGGCGCCGATGTAGCTCTCGGCGCAGACCACCATCCCGGGCTCCAGCACGCCGTCGTAGGCGCCCCACTCGGCATCCTCGGCATACCAGATCAGCGGATACTCGACGTTCAGGCCGCAGCCGTGGGCGATGTCGGCGTAGCGGTTCGGCAGGCAATCCTCGGGCAGCCGGAAGGCCTTCTGCGACAGCTCGAGGAAATGCGCGCCCGGGCGCAGCAGCGCGATGTTGGTGGCGAGCTGCCGGCGCGCCAGGTCGTAGAGCCGCCGCTGCGCGTCGCTGGGCCGGCCGTCGCCGACCAGGAAGGAGCGCGAGATGTCGGTGTAGAAGCCGTCCGGCCCGATCAGGTCGGTGTCGAGGGAGAGCAGCTCGCCGGCCTGCATGACGCGCTCCGAGGTCTCCTGGAACCAGGGATTGGTGCGCGGGCCGCTGGTCAGCAGGCGGGTCTCGGGGTACTCGCCGCCACGCGCGAGGGAGCCGGAGAGCAGTACCGCCAGGGCTTGCTGCTCGCTCATCCCCGGCCGCAGCGCCGCGCGCAGCTCGGCCACCGCCGCCTCGGTCGTCCGCAGCGAGGCGACGAAGGCGCGCAGCTCCTCCTGCGACTTCACCGCCCTGGCGCGCTCCATCGGCCCTTTGCCGTCGCTCAGCGCGAGGCCTTCGCGCGCGAGCGCCTGCTGCAGCAGCAGGTCGCCGCGGTCGATGCCGAGCCGCCGGTTGCCGCCGCCATGGCTGCGCAGGAAATCGGCCAGCTCGGCGGCGAGGCGCCCGGCCATCTCCTCGCCCCGCGGGCCGACCGCCATGTAGTCCCAGGCCAGCGACGGGCGCACCTCGTCGATCGTCTCCAGGCCGCGCGCCAAGTGGGCGGAGCTCGGCAGGTCATAGAGCACCACCGGCCCCTCGAGCGCGATCAGCGCATAGCGGCAGACGTTGTGCAGGGTCCAGACCTGCATGTTCCGGCTGCCGGTGGCGTAGCGCAGGTTGACCGGATCGATCAGCAGCAGCGCCGCGAGCTCGGCCTGCGCCATCTGCGCGCGCACCCGCGCAAGGCGGTAGCGCCGGATCGCCGCCCGGTCGATGGGGCCGGGCTCCTCCAGGAAGGCGGCATCGGCCATGGGGTCAGGCGGCCTCGCCGGTCTCGGGGTCGATCTCGCCGGGCAGCGACGGCAGACCGCGCTCCTTGCGCGGCGTGCGGCCGAAGAAGTCGCGGTAGCACTTGGAGAAGTGCGAGGCGGAGACGAAGCCGCAGGCCAGCGCCACGTCGATCACGCTCATGTTGGTCTGCAGCAGCAGCAGGCGGGCGCGATTCAGCCGCAGTTCCAGGTAGTAGCGGGCCGGCGAGCGGTTCAGGTACTTGCGGAACAGCCGCTCGAGCTGCCGGGTGGAAAGGCCGGCATGGCGCGCCAGCTCGCCGCGCGACAGCGGCTCCTCCAGGTTCTTCTCCATGATCTCGATGATCGAGAGCAGCTTGGGATGGCGCACGCCAAGCCTCGCCGGCAGGCTCATGCGCTGCTGGTCGTGGCGGTCGCGGATGCGCTCGTGCATGAACTGGTCGGCCACCTGGGCGGCCAGTTCATAGCCGTGCTGCAGCGAAATGACGTTCAGGAACATGTCGATTGCCGCCGTGCCGCCGGCGCAGGTGAAGCGGTTGCGGTCGATCTCGAAGAGCTCCGGAGTCACCTCCAGGTCGGGAAAGTCCTCGGCGAAACCGGCCAGGTTCTCCCAATGGATCGTGCAGTGATAGCCGTCGAGCAGCCCGGCGCGCGCGAGGATATGGCTGCCGGTGCAGAGCGCGCCGAGGTCCACGCCCTTGCGGTCCATCAGGCGCAGCCATGAGGGTAGCCGCTTGTCGTTGTACTGCTGCACGTCGATGCCGGAGCAGACCACCACCACGTCGATGTCGGTTGCCTGCTCGATCGAGCGCTCCGGATGGATCGGAATGCCGTTCGAGGCGATGACCGGGCCACCGTCGACGCTATAGATCTTCCAGTCGTAGAGCGTCTTGCCGGCGGCGCGGTTGGCCAGGCGCAGCGGCTCGACCGCGGCGGTGAAGGCGATCATCGAGAAACGCGGGACCAGAACGAAGGCCAGGCGTTGCGGCAGACGGCGGGGTTGTGAACCGAGCACTGAAGCGCTTGCCCTCTCATGACCGTTCCGGCCGCGGCAGGCGAAAAACGGGCCGCGTCGCGGAATGATAAGTTCCCGGCGCGCACTCGCAAGCCCTTCCCTGGCCTGTACGCACCCTTCGGCGAAGCTGTCGCACCCCCCTTCGGGTAGGTCAATCGGGCTTTGCGCCGGGTCGCCGCATAGCCTGGGAGGATCGCGCGGGGTAGGATCGCGGCACCAGGACGGGAGCAGCAATGAGCCAGCGCTATTCGCTTTTCAGCTTGATCCGCAACGCCTTCTCGCACCACGAGGATTGGCAGGCGGCCTGGCGCCAGCCGGAACCCAAGGCGGAGTACGACGCCGTCATCGTCGGCGGCGGCGGCCATGGGCTGGCCACCGCCTACTATCTGGCCAAGGAGCACGGGCTCACCAACATCGCGGTGATCGAGCGCGGCTGGCTGGGCGGCGGCAACACCGGGCGCAACACCACCATCGTGCGCTCCAACTATCTCTGGGACCAGTCGGCCGGCTCTACGAGCACGCGCTGAAGCTCTGGGAGGGCCTCTCCCAGGAGCTGAACTACAACGTCATGTTCTCGCAGCGCGGCGTGATGAACCTGGCGCACAACCAGCACGACCTGCGCGAGCTCTCCCGCCGGGTCAACGCCAACCGCCTGAACGGCGTCGACAGCGAGTTCCTCGACCCGGAGCAGGTGAAGGCCTTCTGCCCGGCCATCGACCTGCGGACCAACGGCCGCTATCCGGTGCTGGGCGCCAGCCTGCAGCGCCGCGGCGGCACCGCCCGCCACGACGCCGTCGCCTGGGGCTATGCCCGCGGCGCCGACGCGCTGGGCGTCGACATCCTCCAGAACTGCCCGGTCGAGGGCTTCGAGATCGAGGGCGGCCGCGTCGTCGGCGTGCGCACCGGCAAGGGCCTGATCCGCGCCAAGAAGGTCGGCCTGGTCGCCGCCGGCCACTCCTCGGTGCTGGCCAACATGGCCGGCTTCCGCCTGCCGCTGACCTCGCTGCCGCTGCAGGCCCTGGTCTCCGAGCCGGTGAAGCCCTGCGTGCCCTGCGTCGTCATGTCGAACGCGGTCCACGCCTACATCAGCCAGTCGGACAAGGGCGAGCTGGTGATCGGCGCCGGCGTCGACCACTACATCGGCTATGGCCAGCGCGGCTCGCTCCAGGTGACCGAGGAGACCCTGGGCGCGATCTGCGAGCTCTTCCCGATGTTCCGCCGGATGCGCATGCTGCGCCAGTGGGGCGGCATCGTCGACGTCTGCCCCGACGCCTCGCCGATCATCTCCAAGACGCCGGTGGAGAACCTCTTCATCAACTGCGGCTGGGGCACCGGCGGCTTCAAGGCGACCCCCGGCTCCGGCCATGTCTTCGCCCACACCATCGCCACCGGCGAGCCGCACAGGCTGAACGAGGCCTTTCGCCTCGATCGCTTCGTCAGCGGCTTCCTGATCGACGAGCACGGCGCCGCCGCCGTGGCGCACTGAGAAGGCCAGAGCCATGCTGCTGATCCCCTGCCCCTATTGCGGCGAGCGCGCCGAGATCGAGTTCTCCTACGGCGGCGAGGCGCACATCGCGCGCCCGAAGCAGCCGGAGGCGCTGAGCGACGCCGAGTGGGCCGACTACGTCTACTGGCGCTCCAACATGAAGGGCGTGTTCCTGGAGCGCTGGATGCATGCCCAGGGTTGCCGGCGCTGGTTCAACGTGGTGCGCGACACGGTCAGCTACGAGATTCTCGGCGCCTATGAGAGCGGCCAGCAGCCGCCGCCCTTCGAACCGAAGCAGTACGTCTAGGCGGAAAGCGAAGTCCATGACCCAGTCCCACCGCCTGCCGACCGGCGGCCGCATCGACCGCACGCGGCCACTGACCTTCACCTTCGACGGCACCGCGTTCGAAGGCTTCGCCGGCGACAGCGTCGCTTCGGCGCTGCTGGCCAACGGCGTCCACCTGATGGGCCGCAGCTTCAAGTACCACCGCCCGCGCGGCGTGGTGACGGCCGGCATCGAGGAGCCCAACGCGCTGATCCAGGTCGGCGAGGGCGCGCGCAGCGAGCCCAACCTGAAGGCGCCGGCGACCGAGCTCTATGACGGCATGACGGTGGCCTCGCAGAACCGCTCGCCCTCGCTGCGCTTCGACTTCGGCGCGGTCAACAGCCTCTTCTCGAAGTTCCTGCCCTCGGGCTTCTACTACAAGACCTTCATGTGGCCGCCCTCGACCAAGGGCTGGCTGTTCTGGGAGAAGTTCATCCGCAAGGCCGCCGGTCTCGGCAAGGCCCCCACCGAGCGCGACCCCGACAGCTATGACAAGACCTTCGCCCACGCCGACGTGCTGGTGGTGGGCGGCGGCGCCGCCGGCCTGGCAGCCGCGCTGGCGGCCGGGCGCAGCGGCGCGCGGGTGACGCTGGTCGAACTGGACAGCGAACTGGGCGGCTGGCTGCTGACGCAGCGGGGCGAGATCATCGACGGTCAGCCGGCCGAGAGCTGGATCGCCGCCGCCCGGGCCGAACTGGAGAGCCTGCCCGAGGTCACGCTGCTGACCCGCACCATCGCCTTCGCCTACTTCGACCACAACATGGTCGCGCTCTGGGAGAACCTGACCGACCACCTGCCGGAGCGCGAGCGTCCGGCCGGCGGCGCGCGCCACCGCCTGTGGAAGCTGCGCGCCCGCCAGGTAGTGCTGGCGACCGGCGCCCTGGAGCGGCCGCTGGTGTTCCGCGACAACGACCGTCCCGGCGTCATGCTGGCCGGCGCCGCGCAGGCCTATGCCAACCGCTGGGCGGTCCAGCCGGGCAAGCGGGCGGTGATCCTGACCAACAACGACAGCGCCTATGGCGCCGCCCTCGACCTCCAGACGGCCGGCGTCGAGATCGCCGCCGTCGTCGACCTGCGGCAGAATCCGGACGGCCTGCTCACCGAGCGCGCCGAGTCCGCCGGCATCCGCGTGCTGGCCGACCACGGCATCGTCGGGGTCGAGGGCCGCTTCCGGGTCGAGGGCGTCAAGGTGGCGCCGCTGGCCGCGGACGGCCAGGCCATCGGCCAGCCGGTCGAGAGCCTGGACTGCGACCTGGTGCTGAACGCCGGCGGCTTCACGCCGACCGTCCATCTCTTCAGCCAGTCCCGCGGCAAGCTGGTCTGGGACGAGCGCCGCCACTGGTTCCGTCCCGGCCAGCCGGGGCAGAAGCCGCAGCGCTCGGCGGGCGCCTGCAATGGCACCTGGGGGCTGGGCGCCGCGCTGGCCGAGGGCCACGCCGCCGGCACCGCGGCGACGGCCGACGCCGGCTATGGCAGTGCCTCCGCCGGCCCCTCGGCACGGGCCGACGACCGTGACTTCCTGCCGCTGCGACCGCTCTGGCTGGTGCCGTCGGACAGGCCGCTCGGCCACAAGGGCAAGCACTTCGTCGACCAGCAGAACGACGTCACCGCCGCCGACCTGAAGCTGGCGCTGCGCGAGGGCTACGTCTCGATCGAGCACCTGAAGCGCTACACCACGACCGGCATGGCCACCGACCAGGGCAAGACCTCCAACGTCAACGCGCTCACCCTGGTGGCCGAGACCCTGGCCAAGCCGGTCCCCGAGGTCGGCACCACCACCTTCCGCCCGCCCTACGCGCCGGTGTCCTTCGGCGCCTTCATGGGCCGCGACGGCGATGACCTGCTGGACCCGCTGCGCAAGAGCCCGATGGACCCCTGGCAGGAGGCCAACGGCGCCCGCTTCGAGGATGTCGGCCAGTGGCGGCGCGCCTGGTACTACCCGCGCAGCAAGGCGGACGGCACGCTGGAAGACCTGCACGAGGCGGTGAACCGCGAGGTCAAGGCGGTGCGCGAGAGCGTCGGCATGCTCGACGCCTCGACGCTGGGCAAGATCGACATCCAGGGCCCCGACGCCGCCGAGTTCCTCAACCGCATCTATACCAACGGCTGGTCGAAGCTGGAGGTCGGGCGCTGCCGCTACGGCCTCATGCTGAAGGAAGACGGCATGGTGATGGACGACGGCGTGACCGCGCGCCTCGGCCCCGAGCACTTCCTCATGCACACCACGACCGGCAATGCCGCCGCGGTCCTTGGCCATCTGGAGGAGTACCTGCAGACCGAGTGGCCGGAGCTGAAGGTCTTCTGCACCTCGGTGACCGAGCAGTGGGCAACGCTGCAGCTGGCCGGCCCGAGGGCGCGCGACCTGCTGCTGGAGATCGCGCCGCACCTGGTGCTGGAGCCGAGCGCCTTTCCCTTCATGTCGGTGGTGCAGACCGAGGTGCTGGGCGTGCCGGCGCGCGTCTTCCGCATCTCCTTCACCGGCGAGATCTCCTACGAGATCAACGTGCCGGCCTCCTATGGCCTCGGCCTCTGGGAAACGGTGGCGACCGCCGGCACCAAGTACGCCATCACCCCCTATGGCACCGAGGCGATGCACGTGCTGCGCGCCGAGAAGGGATTCATCATCGTCGGCCAGGAGACCGACGGCTCGGTCAATCCCCTGGACCTGGGCATGGACTGGATCGTCTCCAAGACCAAGGACTTCGTCGGCAAGCGCTCGCTCACCCGCAGCGACATGGCCAAGCCCGACCGCAAGCAGCTGGTCGGCATCCTGACCGAGGACCCCGCGGAGGTGCTCCCCGAGGGCGCGCAGCTGGTCGAGGAGCTGAAGGACGCACCCCCGATGACGATGCTGGGGCACGTCACCTCGAGCTACTGGTCGCCGAACCTCGGCCGCTCCATCGCGCTGGCGCTGGTGAAGGGCGGCCATGCCCGCATGGGCCAGGCGCTGCACGCGCCCCTGGCCGGCGGCAAGGTGGTGGCCTGCAGGGTCTCCGAGACTGTTTTCTTCGACAAGGAGGGGGAGCGTCTGCGTGGCTGATCTCGCGATACTGCGGCAAGCGCCGCTCGATCACCTCTCGCTCCCGGCGCGGGCCCAGGCCGGGCTGGAGGGGGCCGGCTTCGGCCTCGGCGAGATCCGCTTCCGCGGTGCGGTCAACCTGCGCGCCAGGCGCGGCGACCCCAGCGCCCGGCAGGCCCTGGAGTCGGCCCTCGGCACCGCCCTGCCCCCGATCGGCAAGAGCGCGGCCGCGGGGAGCGAGGCGCTGCTCGCCCTCGGCCCCGACGAGTGGCTGCTGGTCGGCGGCGAGGGCCCGGCGGTTGCCGCGCGCCTCACCCAGGCCTGCGCCGGCCAGCTGGTCGCCGTCACCGACGTCGGCGAGAACTACTGCACGCTGGTCGCCGCCGGCCCGGCGGCGCGGCGCATCCTCGCCAAGGGCTGCCCGCTCGACCTGCATCCGCGCGCCTTCCGGCCGGGCGACGTCGCCGGCACGGTGGTCGCCAAGGCAACCGTGGTGCTGCAGCTGCTGCGCGACGGCGAGGGCGAGGAGGGCGCGCTCTTCCACCTCCTGGTGCGCCGCTCCTTCGCCGACTACCTCTTCCGCTGGCTGGAAGACGCCGGCCGCGAGGTCGGCGTGGCCTTGATCTCGGTCTGAGGGGCACGGCGATGGCGATGGCACGCGCAGGCGCGCAGGCGAGCCGCCTGCCCCGGCACAAGCCCGACCCGGTCCCGCGCCTTCACCCGCTGCCCGAGTACTTGGCAGAGGGCGCACGCAAGGCGATCTACGAAGACACCAAGGCGGTGCTGCAGGTGCCCTGGATGGGCGTCGTCACCATGGCCTTCGCGCACTACCCGACCTTCTACGCGACGCTGTGGCAGGGCCTGCGCCCGCTGTGCGGCTCGGCCGCCTTCGTCGCCGCCTGCGCGTCCGTCCGACACGATGCGGAACTGGCTGCCGGCCGCCTGCAGCCGACGCCCCTGGCGGGCCACCTCGCGCAGATCGGCTACGCGCCGCGCGAGCTGGAGGCCATCGGCGCCGAGCTCGAGATCTTCTCGCACGGCAACATGCCCTACGTGCTGATCGCTACGCTGGCGCGCCTGCTGCTGGAGGGGGAGGCGCTCTCCGGCACGACCGCGGCAACGCCCCATGCGAGCGTGCACGGACCGGCCGCCGGCCAAGGGCTGGTGCTGATGGAACGCCATCACGCCGACGGGCCGACACGGGCGCTCTACGACGACATCCAGGCCACCCTCGGCCTGCCCTTCGTCAACACCGACTACCGGGCGCTCGCGCGCTGGCCGAGCTACTTCGCCGCCGCCTGGGGCGACCTGCGCGAGCGGGTGTCGACGGCCGGCTACGAGGCCGGCGTGGCCGGTGTCCACGACAGCGTGGTCGCCGAGGCCCGGTCGCTACCCAACCCGGGCGGCCTCGTGCCGGAAGCGCTGCAGGCGGCGGCGGCGGCCGATGCCTCCCTGGAGGAGGTCCTGGCCGTCGTCCGCCTGTTCCAGTGGCTGCTGCCGGGCCTGCTGGTGAACGTCGCCTTCTTCCGCGAGCAGCTCCCGCAGCCGGGCGGCGCGCCAGCCTGATCGCAAGCTGCCGGCCGCCCCGCCTCACCCTCACCCCTTGGCGAGATAGGGGATCTTGCCGGCCAGGTCGCAGTCGTCGATCACGTGCAGGCGGCTGACGCTGCCGGCCTGGCGGGCCTTGGCATAGGGCTGGTACTCCGGGTCCTCGGCGAAGGCCTGCAGCGCCGCGCGCGAGGGGAAGCGGATCAGGGCAATCAGGCTGCTGTCCTTGGGCTCGCCCTCGAGCACCTCGATCTTCCCGCTGCGTGACAGATAGGTGCCGCCGTGGCGGGCGGCGATCCCATGCACATTTGCGGCATAGGCCGGCACCCAGCCGTCGTCGGTCACCGCGATGTCGGCGATCAGAAATACACTCATGGCGCGTCTCCCTTGGATGTCCTTGGCCGCCGCCGGCACCTCGCCGCGACGCAGGCCGATCCTCGGATGCAAAGGGAAACCCGGCCAGTCCACGATCTGAATCACCTGATACAGTTCCTGTACTAGTGGGCGGCGCGCGCCTGCCCTAGCGTCTCCGCAGTCATGCCCGAGGGAGCGACACCATGAGCCACGCCGCCTACAAGCAGTTCTGTCCCGTCGCCATGGCGGCCGAGATCCTCTGTTCGCGCTGGACCGTGGTGCTGCTGCGCGAGCTGATCGCCGGCTCCACCCGCTTCAACGACCTGCGCCGCGGTCTGCCGAAGATGTCGCCGAGCCTGCTCTCGCAACGGCTCAAGGAGCTCGAAGCCGCCGGTATCCTGGCGCGGACGCCGGTGCGCGGCGACGCTGGCGCCTTCGACTACCGCCTGACCGACGCCGGCCTCGATCTACGCCCGGTGGTCGAGGCCATGGGCCTCTGGGGCCAGCGCTGGATTGAAACGCGCTCGTCGCTGCGCAACCTCGACCCGTCGCTGCTGATGTGGGACATGCGCCGCAACCTCGACCCGCGTCCGCTACCCGCGCGCCGGACGGTGATACAGTTTCTGTATCCCGAGCTCCCCAGCGCTCACCGCCGCTGGTGGCTGGTGGTCGAGCCCCGCGGCGAGGTCGATCTCTGCTCCGCCGACCCGGGCTTCGACGTCGACCTCTATATCTCGACCGACCTGAAGACCATGACGACGATCTGGATGGGCCTCAGCACCGTCAAGCAGGAGGCCGCCCGGATCGAACTGGTGGGCGACAGGACGATCGCCGCCACCATGCAGACCTGGCTCGGCCTCAGCCCCTTCGCGCGGGAGCGGAAGCGCGTCGCCTAGCGTTCCGGGCGGTCAGCCCCCTGTTCCGGCCACGCGGGTCTTGCTAGCGTCGGCCTCCGATGCGCCGTGCCCTCGCCAATCCCCTCTACCGCCGTCTCTTCCTCGCCCAGCTGATCGCGCTGTTCGGGACCGGCATCGCCACCGTTGCCCTGGCGCTCCTGGCCTACGAACTGGCCGGCGCCGATGCCGGTGCGGTTCTGGGCACCGCCCTGGCGATCAAGATGGTGGCCTATGTCACGGTCTCGCCGGTCGTTGCCGGCTACGCCGACCGCCTGCCGCGCCGCGGCCTGCTGGTGGCGATGGACCTGTCGCGCGCCGCGATCGTGCTGCTGCTGCCCTTCGTCGACGCGGTCTGGCAGATCTATCTGCTGGTCTTCCTGCTGCAGGCCGCCTCGGCGGCCTTCACGCCGGCCTTCCAGGCGACGATTCCGGCCATCCTGGTGGAGGAGGAGGACTATACCCAGGCCCTGACGCTGGCCCGACTGGCCTACGACCTGGAGAGCCTTCTGAGCCCCCTGGTCGCCGCCGCCCTGCTGAACATCATGGCCTTCCACTGGCTGTTCGGCGCGACCGCTGCCGGGTTCCTGCTCTCCGCCGCGCTGATCGTCGGGCTCGTCCTGCCGGCGGTGGTCGCCGGGCCCGGCGGCAGCCTCTGGCAGCGCAGCCTGCGCGGCCTCGGTGCCTATCTGCGGCGGCGCGAGCTGCGCACGCTGCTGGCGCTGATCGTGGTCGCCGCCGCCGGCAGCGCGCCGGTCTATGTCTCCAGCGTGGTCATCGTCCGCGACGCGCTGGGCCGCGGTTCGGAGGCGCTGCCGCTGCTGCTGGCGGCCTTCGGCGGCGGCTCGATGATCCTGGCGCTGCTGCTGCCGCGTCTGCTGCGCGGCCGCACCGAACGCGGCATCATGCTGGCCGGCGGCTGCGTGGCGCCGCTCTGCCTGCTGGCCGCCGCCGCGGCGCTGCAGTGGCTGCCGCCGGCGGCGGGCTGGCCCGCCATGCTGGCGATCTGGGCACTGCTGGGCGCCGCCGAGGCCGCCCTGCTGACGCCGGTCGGCCGCCTGCTGCGGCGCAGCGCCGAGCCGTCCGAGCTGCCGGCGCTGTTCGCCGCACAGTTTGCGCTCTCTCATCTCTGCTGGCTGCTGACCTACCCCCTGGCTGGCTGGCTCGACCCCTGGCTGGGGTTGCCGGCCATGCTGGCAATCCTCGCCGGCCTGGGCGGCCTCGGCCTGCTGGGCGCCCTGCCCAGCGGGCGGCGCTAGCCTTCGAGATAGCCGATCAGGGCGGTGACCAGCGCCCAGATGCCGAAGCCGACGATCAGCACCCCGGACCAGCGCTTGATCACCGGCATCCACTCAAAGCCGATGCGGCCGCGGGCGAACACCACGATGGCGGAGATCGCGATCCACCAGACGCCGGAGCCGAGGAAGACCCCGGCCACCAGAACCCCGGCCTCACCATAGCTCAGGTTGACGCTGGCCAGCCCCAGGCTGGCGAAGACCGTCAGGAACGAGATGATCGTGATGGGATTGGTGAGCGTCAGCATGAAGGTGGTGAAGAAGGTGCCGGCCAGGCCCGCGCCGCTGGCGCCCTTCTCCATCGGCTTCGAGCGGCTGAAGAAGAGCTGTGCGCCCAGCGCCACCAGGATGACACCGCCGACGCCGCGAATGGACTGCTCGTGCTCGATCAACCAGCCGGAGACGGCGGCCACGCCGAAGCCGACCACGGCCCCGAAGACGGCGTCCGCCATGGCGGCACCGAGGCCGGCCGACAGCCCGCCGGCCGCGCCGTAGTACATCGCCCGCTTGACGCAGAGCACCGCCACCGGACCAACCGGCGCGGCGATGAAGAGACCCGCGACCAAGCCCTTCAGGAAGATGATGATCCAGTCGGCCATCGCCAGCGGCGGTCCGTCTCTTCTTGCTTGCGAGAAAGGCGCAGGGACCGCTCGGCGCATCCGATCCGGCCCTTCGGCCGGCGGCCCGGCGCCGCGCCGCGGTCCCCCACCCCGGGGATTTCACCCCAGGGATCGGAAACTAGCGACCGGCGGCGCGGCTGGCAATCGACTGCGGCCACCCGGTGACGCAGGCGGACCCGGCGCTATCGCCATGGCGGCTCAGGTGAAGGCGTCCGGCATCGAGTCCTTGCGCTGTGCAACGAAGGCCTGCAGCGCCTCGTCCACCGCCGGATCGATCTCCGGCGGCTGGTAGGCGGCCAGCATCTTCTTCCAGATCTTGTTGGCGCGCTGCACCGCGTCCTGCTCGCCCTCGGCCAGCCACTGCTCATAGGAATTGTTGTCGGCGATCGAGGAGCGATAGAAGGCGGTCTGGAAGTTGGCCTGGGTGTGGGCGCAGCCGAGGAAGTGCTTGCCCGGCCCGACCTCGCGGATCGCGTCCATCGCCTGGCCGTTCTCGCTCATGTCCACGCCGCCGGCCATCACCTGCATCATGCCGAGCTGGTCGCCGTCCATGACGAACTTCTCGTAGGAGGAGACCAGTCCGCCTTCCATCCAGCCGGCGGCATGGAGGGTGAAGTTCACCCCGGCCAGCAGCGTCGGGATCAGTGTCTGCGCGCTCTCGAAGGCAGCCTGCGCATCGGCCGACTTGGAGCCGCAGAGCGACCCGCCGGAGCGGAAGGGCACGCCCAGGCGGCGCGCCAGGGCGGCCATGCCATAGAGCACCAGCGCCGGCTCCGGCGTGCCGAAGGTCGGCGCACCCGACTGCATCGACATCGAGGAGGCGAAGGAGCCGAGCACCACCGGCGCGCCGCGGCGCACCAGCTGCGCCGTCGCCATGCCGCAGAGCGCCTCGGCCAGCGTCTGGGTCATGGTGCCCGCCACCGTGCAGGGCGCCATCGCGCCGGCCAGGATGAAGGGCGTGGTGATGACCGCCTGGTTGTGCCGCGCGTAGACCTTCAGCGCGCCCAGCATGGTGTCGTCCCACACCATCGGCGAGTTGGCGTTGATCAGCGAGATGCAGACCGTGTTGTTCTCGACGAAGTCGTCGCCGAACAGGATCTTCGCCATCGCCACGGTGTCCTCGGCCCGCTCCGGCGCCGTGACCGAGCCCATGAAGGGCTTGTCCGACCAGCGCATGTGGGAATAGACCATGTCGAGGTGCCGCTTGTTCACCGGCACGTCGACCGGCTCGCAGACGGTGCCGCCGGAGTGGTGCATCGCCGGCGTCATATAGGCGAGCTTCACGAAGTTGCGGAAGTCCTCGATGGTGCCATAGCGCCGCCCGCCCTCGAGGTCGCGCACGAAGGGCGAGCCATAGACCGGGGCGAAGACGGTGTTCAGCCCGCCGATCTCCACCGAGCGCTCGGGATTGCGGGCGTGCTGGGTGAAGCTCTTCGGCGCATGGTCCATCACCAGTTGGCGGCAGAGCCCCTTGGGGAAATGGATGCGCTCGCCCTGCACGTCGGCGCCGGCGTCGCGCCAGAGTTCCAGGATCTCGGCGTCGCCGCGGAAGTCGATGCCGATCTCCTCCAGCACGATGTCGGCATTGGCCTCGATGATCTCCAGCGCCTCGAGCGAGAGGATCTCGTAGGGCGGGATGGTGCGGACGATGTTCCTCAGCTGCTTGACACTGCCCCCCAGACGGGCGGCACGGCGCGCGTCGGCGCCGCCGCGCGCGCGGCGGCCGCGCCCTTCGCCAGCGCCCTCTGCGGCGGCCTCCGGTGCGGGAGTGGCGGGAACGGAGGGAACGGGCTCGCCCATGGCGGAATCCTCTGATTCGCTAAGTCGTTGACCGCGATCTTCGTGCGCACCACTGCCCCTCTCTGTCGAATGCGCGACCCGCAGCGGACAGATCGCGGCAGCCACCCGCCGCGCCGCAGGCCCTGTCCCCCTTGGCAGCGTGTCGCCAACCGGCGCTCCCCTGTCGCTTACTCAAGGGAATCCGGCGCCCGCCAGGGCAAGGTTGGGGCCGGTTGAAGCAGGGAGGCATTGCGGCAATGAAGACTCATGCGCGCGTGGTGGTTATCGGTGGCGGCGTCAACGGCGTCGGAGCGCTCTATCACCTGGCCAAGAAGGGCTGGGCCGACGTCGTCCTGCTGGAGCGCACCGAGCTGACCGCCGGGTCCACCTGGCATGCCGCCGGCCTGCTGCCGCTCTTCAACATGAGCTACTCGGTCGGCCAGCTGCACCAGTATTCGGTCGAGCTCTACAAGGGCCTGGAGGCCGAGACCGGCCAGGCGGTGTCGTTTCACAACACCGGCAACCTGCGCCTGGCGCGCAATCGCGACCGCATGGACGAGTACCGCAACTACCAGTGCACGGCCGACACCATCGGCGTCGAGAGCCACCTGATCGGCGTCGACGAGATCGTGAAGCTCTGGCCGCTGATCAATCCCGAGGGCCTGGTCGGCGCGCTGTGGCACCCGACCGACGGCCACATTGCCCCGGTCGACGTCACCATGGCACTGGCCCGCGGCGCGCGGGCGCGCGGTGCCGAGATCTACCAGCAGACCCCCTGCACCGGCATCGAGCGCAATGGCTCCGGCGAGTGGGTGGTGAAGACCGCCAAGGGCGACATCACCTGCGAGCATGTGGTCTGCGCCACCGGCAACTACGCCCGCCAGACGGCGAAGATGGTCGGCCTGGAGATCCCGGCGATCCCGGTCGAGCACCAGTACATCGTCACCGATATCGACCAGACGCTGAAGCAGTACCGCGAGGCCGGCCACAAGGAGTTGCCGGTGCTGCGCGAGTCCGACTCGCAGTACTACCTGCGCGAGGAACGCAACGGCTGGATCCTCGGCCCCTACGAGAAGCACGCCCCGGCCCGCTTCATCGACGGCGTCGACGCCGGCTTCGAGAAGGACCTCTTCCCCGGCGACCTCGAGCGCCTGATGGTCCATGTCGAGGCCTGCATCACCCGCGTTCCCTCCTTCGAGCAGGCCGGCATCAAGGACATCGTCAACGGCCCGATCTCCTACACCCCGGACGGCAACCCGATGGTCGGACCGGCCTTCGGCCTGCCGAACTTCTGGATCTCCGAGGGCCACTCCTTCGGCATCACCGCCGCCGGCGGCGCCGGCTGGCAGCTGGCAGAGTGGATGGTCGAGGGGCAGCCGACGGTCGACATGACCGGCGTCGACCCGCGCCGCTTCGGCGTCACCACGAAGAACTTCGCCCGGGTGAAGAACGAGGAGGCCTACGAGCACGTCTTCTTCATCCACTACCCGATGGAGGAGCGACCGGCCGCGCGGCCGGCCAAGGCGCCGCCGATCTATGACCGCCTGGACAAGGCCGGCGCGGTCTGGGGCCAGCGCTTCGGCTGGGAACGGCCGAACTGGTTCGCCCCCGCCGGCATGGAGCGCAAGGACGACTACTCCTTCCGCCGCTCCAACTGGTTCGCGCCGGTCGGCGAGGAGGTGGCAGCGATGCGCGAGCGCGTCGGCCTGATGGAGCTCTCCTCCTTCGCCAAGTACGAAGTCGAGGGACCGGGCGCCCGCGCCTACCTCGATTCGATCGTCGCCAACACCATTCCCAAGGGCGTCGGGCGCATGACGCTGGCCCACTCGCTCTTCCCCTCCGGCTCGGTACGCTCGGAATACACCATCAGCCGCATGGCCGACGGGCTCTACGGCGAGCGCTTCTACGTGGTCGGGCCGGGCGCCGCGCACGACATCGACTGGGACTTCTTCGTGCGCAGCTCGCCGAAGGACGGCTCGGTCTTCATCAAGGACCTGACGACGCAGCTCGGCGTGCTGATCGTCGCCGGGCCGCACGCCCGCGACCTGCTGCAGCCGCTGGCCGACGGCGACCTCTCGAACGCCGCCTTCCCCTGGCTCGCCGCCCGCGAGATGCCGATCGGCTACGCGCCGGGCGTCAGGGCGCTGCGGGTGAACTTCGTCGGCTCGCTGGGCTGGGAACTGCACCACCCGATCGAGTACCAGCTGCACCTCTATGAGGCGCTGACCCAGGCCGGCGAGCAGTACGGCCTGAAGCTGGTCGGCATGCGGGCCATGGATTCCATGCGGTTGGAGAAATCCTACCGCCTCTGGGGCACCGACCTGAATGCCGAGAACACCATCCTGGAGGCCGGGATGGAGCGCTTCGTGCGCCTCAACAAGGGCGACTTCACCGGTCGCGACGCGCTGGTTCGCCAGCAGCAGGACGGCGTGCCCAATCGCTACGTCACCATCGAGATCGATGCCGACGACGCCGACCCCTTCGGCAACGAGCCGGTGCTTATCGACGGCGAGGTGGTCGGCCGCGGCACCGCCGGCGGCTATGGCCACCACGTGAAGAAGTCGCTCATGCTGGGCTACATGAAGAGCGACTTCGCCGAGGTCGGCCGGGAATGCCATGTCCGCGTGCTCGACCAGATGCGCCCCGCGCGTATCGTCGCCGAGAGCCCCTACGATCCCGATAACACGGCGCTCAGGTCCTAGAGGAAGGCCTCCAGCCCGCCGGCCAGGGTGCGGCAAACCTCCCGCATACGCGGCGTCAGCGGGGAATCGCAGGCCAGGTGCGGCGTCCGGTTGGCGTCGATCAGCCGCGCCCGGCCGTCCTCGAGGATGTAGTCGAACTTGCCGTAGTCGAAACCCAGCTCGCGGCGCAGCTGCCGCAGTTCCTGCGGCACCGCGCGGTGCAGCGGCAGGCGCGCGGTGACGCTGGCCATCTTCACCAGTGGCACCGGCGCCAGCAGGGTCGAGACGACCTCGGCGTCGCCCAGGAAGAACCACTGGTTCAGGGCATAGAGGTCGTCGTGTCGCTCGACGAAGAGCCGCTCGACGACGAGGGCTGGATTGCGCCACACGGCGCGCGGCACCAGCGACGGTCGCCGGTAGACGCGATAGCGGCCGCTGGCCGGCCCGCGGCGCCAGGCCGCCGCCAGCCGCCCGGCAGCCCTCGCCAGGCTGCCGCCGGGCCCGCCCCGCGCGGCGGCGCGCAGCCGGCGCTCGCTGGCACCGCCGCTGTTGAGGTCGCTCTTCACGATCACCGGGCCGTCGGAACCGTCGTCCTCGCTGAGCAGATGCCCGCTGATCCGTCGCTTGGCAATGTCGGCGACCGCGCCGTTGAGCGTGCGGGGATAGCGCGCGGCCAGCGCCAGGTAGTCCGGCGGCACGCGGGTCAGATCGACGTGCAGGATCGCCAGGTCGACGGCGGAAGGATCGCGCAGGCCCTGCTGCAGGACGACCTCGATGCCGCCCGGACGCCAATGATGTGTGGCGATGGCAGCAAGGAAGTAGCCGGGGTCGAGACCCTGCCGGAGGTGCGTGAGAAGGGCGACCCGCGCCGGCCGGGCCATCAGCCGGCCACCGGCAGGCTCTCGAGGCCCAGCGAGAGGATGCGGCAGCACTCCATCACGCGGGCCTCGTAGGCCTGATCCGGTCCGCGGTGCGGCGTGGCGTTGGCGTCGAGCAGCCGCGCCCGCCCCTCGTGGATCACATAGTCGAACTTGCCGTAGTCGAAGCCCAGTTCGCGGCGGCGCTGGCGGATCTCCGGCGGCACGTCGCAGTGCAGCGGCACGCTGCCGGTGACCGAGGCCATCTTCACCAGCGGCACCGGCGCCAGCAGGGTGGAGACCACCTCCGCCTCGCCGAGGAAGAGCCACTGGTTGAGCGCGAAGGCGGCGCCCTGCCGCTCGACGTAGAGCGGCTCGACCACCAGCGCGGGGTGGCGCCAGACCCAGCCCGGCACCTGCGCGCGCCGCTCGAACAGGCGGTAGTCGCCCTGCTGCGGTCCGGCCCGCCAGGGCGTCGGCCAGCGCTCCGCCAGGCTCGCCAGGGCGGCACGCCAGGGGCCGGCCTCGCTGCGGCGCAGCCGCCGTTCGCTGGCGCCGCCGTGGTTGAGATCGCTCTTCACGATTACCGGGCCGTCGTAGTCGTCGCGTTCCGCCAGCAGCCCCAGGCCGACCCGCCGCTTCGAGATGTCGGCGACGGCACCGTTCAGCGTGCGCGGATAGGCTGCGGCGAGGGCCAGGTAGTCCGGCGGGATGCGCGTCAGATCGACGTGCAGGATCGCCAGCTCGGCCGCCGGCGGCGCGCCGGCTCCCTGGTGCAGCGTCACCGCGACACCGGCCGGCCGCCAGAAGCGATCGACGAGGGCGGCCAGAAAATAGCCGCCGTCCAGTCCTTGCCGCCGGTGGGTCAGGATCGCGAGGGAGGGAACTGCCATCAGCCTTTGCCTTGCCGCGCGGCGGGCCCGCCAGCCGGCCACGAACCGCGGTACGCGGAAGGCCGCGCCGCCCTCGCAGGGCCCGAGACTGCCGGAGAATTCTTGAGCGATCGAGCGCTCCACAATACCATAATCGCGGGCGCCTTCGCCCCCATCGCGACCTTCGCCGGCCGCTCGCGCGATCTAAGTCACTTGCCGTTGCTTCTCGAAGCAGCTCGACCCCGGCACCGATGCCTCCCACAACCACCTGATCATGGCGATGATCGCCGCCTCGGTCTGGATGGCGACCTCGATCTTCGCCCGCTCGATGCGCGGCAAGTCGCTGCTGTTCAGCTGGCTGCAGGTCTTCACCGCCGCCGGCTTTGCCTTCAGCCACGGCGCCAACGACATCGCCAACGCCATCGGCGCCATCGCCGCGATCCTCGATGTGCTGCGCAGCGGCTCGATCCACGCCGCCGCCTCGGTGCCGCCGGATGCCTCTTCTTCCTGCTGCTGCCGAATTTCTTCTAGCGTGAGCGCCGCCACCACCGGCGGCAGCCGGGACAGCACCCGGCAGCTTTGCTAAGCTGGGCGTCCCCTGCCCGCAGCAGATCGTCAGCGTGGATCTCCCTTGAGCAATCTCTTCCTCTCCCTCCTGGCCGAGCGCCCCTGGCTCCTCGCCGACGGCGCCACCGGCACCAGCCTCTTCGCCCGCGGGCTGGAGACCGGCGAGGCGCCGGACCTCTGGAACCTGCAGCAGCCGGACCAGGTCCGCGCGCACTACGCCAGCTTCATCGCGGCCGGCAGCGACCTGGTCCTGACCAACTCCTTCGGCGGCACCGCCAACCGCCTGAAGCTGCACGGCGCGGAGGGCCAGGTGGCCGAGATCAACCGCACCGCCGCGGCGCTGCTGAAGGAGGTCGCGGGCAAGGCCGGCCGGCCGGTGGTGGTCGCCGGCTCGATGGGACCGACCGGCGACCTCTTCGAGCCGCTGGGCCCGCTCAGCCACGCCGAGGGCGTCGCCGCCTTCCGGGCGCAGGCCGAGGCGCTGGCGGAGGGCGGTGCCGATGTCCTCTGGATCGAGACGATGTCCAGCCGCGAGGAGATCGCCGCCGCCGTGGAGGGCGCCGCCCACAGCGGCCTGCCGGTCACCGTCACGCTCTCCTTCGATACCAACGGCCGCTCGATGATGGGCCTGACGCCGGCCGACTTCGCCCGGCTGTCGCACGCGCTGCCGACGCCGCTGGCGGCCTATGGCGGCAACTGCGGCACCGGGGCCTCTGAGCTGCTGGCCGCGCTCCTCGGCATGGCCGAGGCGGCGGAGCCCGGCGACGTGCTGATCGCCAAGTCCAACTGCGGCATCCCGGCCTGGGTGGAGGGCGAGATCCGCTATTCCGGCACGCCGGCCCTGATGGCCGACTACGCCCGCCTGGCGCGCGACGCCGGGGCCCGGATCATCGGCGGCTGCTGCGGCACCACGCCGGAGCATGTCGCGGCGATGCGCGCCTCGCTGGAAGGCTACGAGCCGGGCGAGAAGCCGACGATCGAGGCCATCGTGGCGCGGCTGGGCCAGGTCTCCGACGGCACGCTGCGCCTCGGCCTGCTGGGCCCCGAAGGCGGGGACGGGGGCGACAGCGAGGGCGACGGGCGGCGGCGGCGCGGCCGGCGGCGGGCCGGCTTCTAGCAAACGGCCCAGTCCGCCAGACCCGGTCCCCCAGACCCCGGTCCGCCAGACTCCGGTCCCCCAGGCGCTAGTCCGCCACCGGATTGGCGTGGTCCAGGCCGGTCGCGCCGCGCAATGCGCGGCGCTGCAGCGGGCCCAGACGCAACAGCCGCCAGGCCAGGAGATCGCGCAGGCGCCGCAGCAACGGCGACTGCGTGGTGATCGCGCCCGTCAGGTTGCGCGTCAGGCGCAGCACGCCGCGAGCGACCGCGCGCCGCGCCGGGCCATAGGCTTCCAGCGTGCCGGCGGCGACGCAGTGGGCGAAGAAGCAGGCATCCTCGATCCCGAGATTCATGCCGCGCGCGCCGATCGGCGAATGGATGTGCGCCGCATCGCCGGCCAGGTGGACCCGCCCGAGGCTGAAGCTGTCGGCCAGGCGATAGCTCACCTGGAAGCTGCTGCGCCAGAGTTCGCGCTTGAGCGTGCCGTGCGCCGCGACGCGCGGTGCCGGGTCCTCCTCGATGGCGATGAAGCGGTAGCAACCGGCCTCCGGCAGGGGGATGCAGGCCAGCGGCCGGTGGCCGTCGAGCAGGATGGCGACCTCGTCGTGCGGCCGCGACCATGCCACCTCGGCGTCGATCATCTGGAATGTCTCTTCGTCGCGCACGCCGGGGAAATCGAGGTCGAGCGCCTTGCGCAGGCTCGAATGGGCGCCATCGGCGGCCAGCACCGCCTCGGCCTCGACGAGGGACGGGGCGCCGGCGCCCTCGACCCGGACCAGCACGCTGGCCGGTCCCTGCTCCAGGCCGACCACCTCGAGGCCGCGCTCGACCGTCACGCCGCGTTCGGCCAGGCAATCCTCGAGGATCGCCTCGGTCCGGCTCTGCGGCAGGCCCAGCATGAAGGGGAAGCGATGGCGCAGTGCAGCGAGCGGGAGGGTCGCCATCGGCCGGCCCTCGAGCACGACCGCCAGGCGCTCGATGCGCAGGCCCGCGGCCAGCAGCCGCTCGGTCGCGCCGGAGGCCTCCAGCAGGTCGAGCGAACGCGGGTTGACCGCGAGCGCCTTGGAGAAATCCTGGCGCTGGCGCTCCTTCTCCAGGATGCGCACGGCCTTGCCCCGCCGCGTCAGCTCCAGCGCAGCGGTGAGCCCGACCGGTCCGGCGCCGACGACGACCAGCGGCGGGCTCACGACAGGCCTCGCTGCTCCAGCCAGCGCTCCAGCGCGGCGACGGAGTCGAGCACCACCGTAGCCAGCGGCGCCAGGTCGCCGACCGCCGAGGTCCCGGTCAGCACGCCGATGGTGGCGCCGCAGCCGGCGCTGCGGCCCATCTCCATGTCGTGCCGGTTGTCGCCGACCATGGCGACCTCCGCCGGTTCCAGGCCGGTGGCGCGGCAGAAGGCCTGCACCATCCCGGGCGTCGGCTTCGGCCCGTGGCCGGAATCGTAGCCGGCGACGAAGTCCAGCAGGTGCAGGGCCTCGAAGCGCTCGAGGATCGCCCGCGCGGCGCGCTCGTTGTCGCTGGTGGCGACGCCGAGCTTCAGGCCGCGCGCTTTCAGCCGCGCGAAGAAGGCGGCCAGGTCCAGCACCGGCGTTGAGGCCTCGACCCCGTCCTCGGCGAAGACACGGTCCATGCGCTCGACCAAGAGGTCAGCCGGATAGTCGGGCAGCAGCGGTCCCCAGGCCTCGGCGATCTCGGCGGTGTTCGCCTGTGCCAGGAGCGAGCCGGCGCGATAGCGGCCGCTGAGCGGGTCGCGGCCGCCGTGTTCCAGCAGGCGGGCGGCCAGGGCGAGGTCTCCGGCCGCCAGGTCGGCCGCCAGGCGGTCGAGGATCGGCGCCCAGGTGGCATGAAAATCGAGCAGCGTGCCGTCCTTGTCGAACAGCAGCCCACGCAGTCTCGCCATCGCCCTCTCCTCAGGCCGCCGTCTCGTCCGCGCCATCTCCTTCCGTCTTCGGCCCCTCGTCGGCGCGGGTCTGCCGCAGGATGCCGCCGTAGATCTCGTCGTCGCCGCAGACGCCGACGAAGCGGCCCTCCGCGAGGAAGAGCACCGGCGTGCCGGCCGCCTGGCGGAGCCGGATGGCGTCGCGCATCTTCAGGTCCGGCGAGGCCGTCACGAAGGTTCCCTCCGGCAGGCCGGCGAGATCGAGCGTGTCGCTGTAGGGGACGATGCGGCCCGGCCGCCCGTCAAGCGTGATCCCGGCAGGGCCGCCGCCGGCCGCCAGCTCCAGCCGGACGTGACCGCGGCGGTCCAGCAGCAGGCTCTCGCCGTCGCGGCCGAGTTCCTCCGCCGGGGTCATCAGCGAGCCGCCTGTCAGCACCTTCAGCGGGTTCATGTGGGCGACGAAATCGGCGACGTAGCCGTTGGCCGGGTTCAGCACGATCTCCTCGGGCTCGCCATACTGCACGATGCGGCCGCCCTCCATGATGGCGATGTGGGTGCCGATCTTCAGCGCCTCGTCGAGATCGTGGCTGACGAACACGATGGTCTTCTTCAGCCGCTGCTGCAGCTCCAGCAGTTCGTCCTGCAAATGCTCGCGGATCAGCGGGTCGAGCGCCGAGAAGGGTTCGTCCATCAGCAGCAGGTCGGCGTCGGTGGCGAAGGCGCGGGCGAGGCCGACGCGCTGCTGCATGCCGCCGGAGAGCTGGTGGCCGTACTTCTCCGACCACTGCTCCAGGCGGACCAGCTTCAGCTTCTCGTCGACGATCGCGTCGCGTTCGCCCTTGCCCATGCCCTTCAGCTCGAGGCCGAGGCCGACGTTCTCGCGCACCGTGCGCCAGGGCAGCAGGGCGAACTGCTGGAACACCATTGCGACCTTGCCGCGGCGCAGCCGGCGCAGGCTGGCCGCATCGCAGTGCGCGACGTCCATCTGCTCCTGCCCGTCGTCGATCCAGACCTCGCCCCGGGTCACCTTGTTGAGCCCGTTCACCGCGCGCAGCAGGGTCGACTTGCCCGAACCGGAGAGGCCCATCAGCACGCAGATCTCGCCGCGCTCGATGGTGATGGAGGCACCGGCGACGCCGATCACGCAGCCGGTCTTCTCCAGGATCTCGCCGCGATGGTGACCGGCGTCGAGCAGGCGGATCGCCTCCTCCTGCTGCTTGCCGAAGATGATGTCGACGTTGCGGAAATCGACCGCCCAGTCCTTTGGCTTCTGCTCCTGGCTCATTCGCCGCCTCCCGGCTTGCGCTGCTTGCAGATGCGGTCGAGCAGGATGGCGATGATGACGATGGCCAGGCCGCTCTCGTAGCCGAGCGGCCCGTTCACCTGGTTCAGCGCCCGCACCACCGGCTTGCCGAGGCCGTCCGCGCCGACCAGGGCGGCGATCACCACCATCGAGAGCGAGAGCATGATGCACTGCGTCAGGCCGGCCATGATGGTCGGCATGGCGTGCGGCACCTCGACCTTCCACAGCAGCTGCTTCTTGGTCGCGCCGAAGGCCTCGCCCGCCTCGATCAGCGGCTTCGGCACCGAGGAGACGCCGAGGTAGGTGAGGCGGATCGGCGCCGGCATGGCGAAGATCGCGGTGGAGACCAGGCCGGGCACCACCCCCAGGCCGAAGAGCGCGAGCGCCGGGATCAGGTAGACGAAGGTGGGGATCGTCTGCATCAGGTCGAGCACCGGCCTCAGCGCGGTCCACAGCCGCGGCCGGTGGGCTGCGGCGATGCCAAGCGGCACGCCGACCAGCATCGAGACCATGGTGGCGTAGAGGATCAGCGTGAGGGTCTGGGTCGTCGCCTCCCAGTAGCCCAGGACGACGATGAGGAAGAGCGAGAGCGCCGTCGCCACCGTCAGCGCCACCGAGCGCTGCAGCCACCAGGCCAGCCCGGCGATGAGCGCGATCAGCACCAGCGGCGGGCACCAGTAGAGCCCGTCCGCGGTCGCGTCGATCAGCCACTTCAGGCCGTCGGAGAAGGTGTCGATCGGCACCTGCAGAATGTCGCTGATCCACTTGACGATGGCATCCAGCCACTTGCCGAGCGGAAACTTCCAGCCGGTGAACCACTCCTCCATGACAGCTCTCCCCCTCCCAAATGACGAGAGGCCAGGCCCGTGGGCCGGGACCTGGCCTCTTCGCTCACCTCATCCTAGCAGGCAGGCTGCGATTACATCAGGCCCAGGTGCTTCTTCACCGCCGCCAGGCCGTCGCCGCTGCCGTCGCGCGTCGTCACGCCGGCGAGCCAGGCGTCGAGCACGGCCGGATTGGCCTTCAGCCAGGCCGCCGCGGCGGCGTCGGGGTCCTCGCCGTCGTCGAGGATGGCGCCCATGATCTCGTTCTCCATCTCCAGCGAGAAGACGAGTTGGTGCAGCAGCGTGCCGACGTTGGGACAGGCCTCGCTGTAGCCGGCGGCGGTGTTGGTGAAGACGTTGGCGCCGCCGTAGTCCGGCCCGAACCAGTCGTCACCGCCGGAGAGATAGACCATGTCGATGTTGGCGTTCATCGGGTGCGGCGCCCAGCCGAGGAAGACGATGTCCTCCTTCCGCTCGGCGGCGCGCTTGGCCTGCGAGAGCATGCCCTGCTCGGAGGACTCCACCAGCTCGAAGTCGCCGAGGCCGAAGGCGTCGGCATCGATCATGTCGAGGATCAGGCGGTTGCCGTCGTTGCCCGGCTCGATGCCGTAGATCTTGCCGTCGAGGCTGTCCTTAAAGGTCGCGATGTCGGCGAAGTCCTTCAGGCCGGCTTCGGCGGTATAGGCCGGCACCGCCAGGGTGTATTTCGCTCCGACGAGGTTCGCCGGCTCCAGCACCTCGACCGAGCCGTCGTCGCGATAGGCGGCGAGATCGCCCTCCATGGTGGGCATCCAGTTGCCCAGGAAGACGTCGATGTCGCCGTTCTTCATGCTGGCGTAGGTCACCGGCACCGAGAGCAGCTGCACCTCGGTCTCGTACCCCAGGCCCTGCAGCAGGGTCGTGGTGACCGCCGTGGTCGAGGTGATGTCGGTCCAGCCGACATCCGAGAAGCGCACGGTCGAGCAGCTATCGGGATCGGCCGCCTGTGCCTGGGTGGCGGCGACTGCCAGCGCGAACACGCTGGCGGCGCAAAGCACCTTGAGTTTCATCGAACGGGTCTCCTTTCCATGATGCCTGTCGATTCAGGAGGCCGGCTGCGTTCGCCTTTGGCGGCGGCGCCCGACCTGGCGCCTCCCCGCGCCGTCTTGCTTCCTTGCAGCGCCCTCCGTAGGAAGACCACGGCGGCGCTTGGACCTTGCCATTCAATCAGATCGGCCAGGCGTCCGAAAGAGTTGGCTATGAGAGGCACGCTTTGTGACAAAAGCGACCTCGGCGAGGAACGGCGATGCAAAGGGGGGGATAGGGTGGCGGGTGAGAAGTGGTGCGATCCGCCAGAGGACTGGCAGGCGCCCTCCCACGGCCTGGCGGTCTGCGCCACGCCGCGCTCCGGCTCCAACTACCTGGCGGAGCTGATCGGCTTCTGCGGCGACGCCGGCCGCCCCCGCGAGCACTTCCGCGCCGCAACCGAGGGCGAGTGCCCCCTGCCCGCCGACGCCGCCGCGTGGATGGCCGGCGTGCGCACGCGCGGCAGCAGCAGCAACGGCCGCTTCGCGATCAAGCTCTTCCCCACCCACCTCACGACCTTGCGCGACGAGCTCGGCCTCGATGCTCTGGCCTGGTTTCCCGGCCTGCGCTTCGTCCACCTGCGCCGCCGCGACCTGCTGAGCCAGGCAGTCTCGCTCTACCTCGCCGTCGGCAGCGGCGCCTGGACCAGCCACAATCGCGAACGGCCGCAGCCGGACTACGACTTCGCCGAGCTGCTGCGCCTGCTCGACTATCTGGTCGAGTGGGACGGCTACTGGCGCCGTCTCTTCGCCTTGACCGACCGGCAGCCGCTGGAGCTGGCCTACGAGGACCTGGTGGCCGATCCGCTGACCGCGCTGAACCGCATCCGCCGCCTGCTCGAGCTGCCGGAGCGCGGCCCCGAGGCGCTGCCGAAGCCAATCGTCGAGGTGCAGCGCACCGGTCTGAACGAGGACTACCGCAACCGCTTCCTCGCCGACGTGGCCGCCGGGGGCTACCGGCTGGACGACCGGCCGCGCCGCCAGCGCTTCGGCCTGGAGGGCTTGAAGATCCTGTGTCGCGACGGCCTGTGGAGCCGCCCGCTCGGCCGCCGCGCGCCGCCGCGCTAGCTGGTAACGCCGCCGCGCGGCGGCTTGGGGGTCGGCGACTGGAGGTCGGTCTCGACCTGCGGGCGCACCTTCCAGCGATAGAAGACGAAGGCCAGCAGGAAGCCGGAGATGACCGCGACATAGCCGAAGAGGGCGTAGAGCCCGACGTGCTGCATCAGGTAGCCGACCAGGATCGGGCCGATGATCGAACCGACCGAGAAGCAGATCTGGAACGAGCCGGAGGCCGCCACGTAGTAGGCCCGCGGCATGCGGTCATAGGCGTGCGCCACCGCCGAGTGATAGACGCTGAGCAGCGGCGCGCCCTGCAGGATCGCCAAGGCCAGCAGGGTCGGGAAGCCGAAGCCGAGCAGCCCGCTGAAGGCCATCAGCGTCGAGGTCAGCACCACGAGCCCCAGCGCTCCGGCCAGCGCCGCGCGGCGCCCATAGCGGTCGGAGAAGCGGCCGATCAGCCAGAGGAACAGGAAGGCGGAGAACACGCCGGAGCCGGAGAAGATCGAGACCTGCAGGAGGTCGAGGCCGATGCCCTGGGCGAAGACCGCGTTCATGCCGAAGAGCGCGCCGCTGATCATGCCGCCGCCGACCACCGCCACCACCGCCATCGGCGACTGGCGGTAGAGCGCCCGCGGCGACAGCCGCGCCGCCTCGCCCAGCGAGGGCTGCGGCAGGCGGGTCGAGACCACCGGGATGAGTGCCGACATGACGAGGATGGCGCAGAGCGTGAAGGCGAAGTTGCCGAGCGCCGTGAAGTTGATCATCAACTGGCCGAGCGTGATCGCCAGGTAGTTGCTGGTGCCGTAGATCGAGAGCACGCGGCCGCGGGTCTCCGGCGTCGCGCGCTCGTTCAGCCACGACTCGAAGACGATGTAGCTGACCGCGCCGGTGAAGCCGTAGATCGCCCGCAGGCCGGCCCAGACCCAGGGGTCGTCGAGCAGCGGGAAGAGCAGCGTGCAGATCGCCGCCACGGCGGAAACGCCGGCGAAGGCACGCACATGGCCGATCGCCTCGATGATCCGCCGGGTATAGAAGCCGCCGATCATGAAGCCGGCCATGAAGCTGGCGGCGACCAGGCCGATCTCCTGCTTCGGGACGCCGGACTCGTTCATCCGCAAGACCAGCGTGAGGCCCAGCAGGGCATTGCCCAGCTTGGCGATGACGCTGCCGAGCAGCACGGCGAAGAGGGCAAGGAGGATCTGGCGCACGGGGAAAGGCAGCCGCCCGGAGGGTTCGTGTCGGCCATGCTGGCCCCGATTGCCGCGCCGGGTAAAGCGCCCTGGGCTCAAGGCTCCCCTGCGGCGGCGAAGCATCGCCGCGCGGCGGGCCGCGCCGCCAGCCGTGTGGCGGCCGGCTAGGCCGCCGGCGCCGGCGGCGGCTCGCCGCCGTCCTCGGCCGGGGTGCCGGAGCGCGGATCGAGCTCGGCGGCGATCGGCGAGTTGACCGGCACGGCCTTGTAGACCTCCTGCTCCGCCGCCGGCAGCGGCGTGCGCACCCGCATGCGATAGATCACGAACGCGAAGAGCAGGAAGCAGACGGCGGCGAAGTAGCCGAAGAAGGCGCTCGGACCGATCTGCCCCATCAGGAAGGAGCAGACGATCGGGCCGATCGTGGCGCCGGCGGCGTAGGACAACAGCAGCCCGCCGCTGGCCGCGACATAGCTCTCCTTCGGCAGGTAGTCGAAGGCCTGCCCCAGCGCCAGCGGATAGACCACCGAGAAGGGTCCGCCGACCAGCCCGGCCAGCACGACGAAGAACCAGAAGTTCCCGGTGAAGTTCGGCAGCAGCACGCCGATCACCGACAGCGCCGCCGCGACCGCCATCACCGTGGCCATGACGGTGCGCCGGTCGAGCACGTCGGAGAGCTTGCCGATGGGGAACTGCAGCAGGAAGCCGCCGATCACCATGGCGGACAGGAAGACGGAGATGCCGAGCACGTCGAACTGCACCAGCTGGCCATAGACCGCCGCCAGGCCGTAGAAGGCGCCCATCAGCATCCCCGAGCAGAAGGTCCCGACGACGGCGAGCGGCGAGATCTTGATCAGGCGGCGGAGCTTGAGCGGCTGCACGCGGCTGATGTCGGGCGCATGGACGCCGGTCAGCACCACCGGCACCAGCGACAGCGAGATGATCAGGCCGGCGACCAGATAGGGGAAGACCTGCCAGACGTCCCAGACGTTCACCATCAGCTGGCCCACGGTCGAGGAGATGTAGCTGGTCATCAGGTAGACGCTGAGCACCCGCCCGCGCGTCGCGTTGGTGGTGCTGTCGTTCAGCCAGGACTCCATGACCGAAAAGAGCCCGGCGAGACAGAAGCCGCAGATCAGGCGGAGGGCGATCCAGGGTGCCGGGTCGACCCAGAGCGGATGCGCCAGCACCGAGGCGCAGCAGATCGCGGCGAAGCCGGCGAAGGCGCGAATGTGGCCGATGCGGGTGATGATCGACAGGCCGTAGCGCGCGCCGAGCATCAGACCGCCGTAGTAGGCGGACATCACCAGGCCCGTCAGCTCGGTGGAGATGCCGTTGCGCGCCAGCGACAGCGGCAGCAGGATCGACAGCAGGCTGGTGCCGATGGTCAGCAGGGCCGTTCCGGCCAGCACCGATGAAACCTGCCAAAGCACACCCAGCATCGCTCGCTCCACTCACACCCGCGGCGCCGGCGCCCGGCGGGCCGGGCGACAGCAGGACCTAGGACTCGCGATTTTCCGCCCGCACTGCAAGGCCTGCCGCGCCCCTCTTTACCCGCTTCGCGACAACACCGCGCCGGTGCGGGCGAACTTTCGCGCCTGCGACAGCCCGACGCGGCGACGATTGACCTGAATCAAGGTGCCGGGCGCCGGGTCCGGCGAGGCTGTCCCTCGTCGGCTGCGAGGCCGACATCCGGGAGTAGAGGCAGGAACGCTCACAGGAGGAGCGCGTCATGGACGGCATCGAAATCGCCTATCTCGTCCTGGTCCTCGTCACCTTCGCCGCCTTCGCGACGACGCTGGCGATCCAGTCCGCGCGAATAGGCCGTCGGCGCTGACCTGACCGCCTTCGAGCCTTCCTTTCCCTTTCGTCTGAAAACTCGGCGGGCCCCCTCGGGAGCCCGCCGTTCTTTCTCTCAGTCGACGGCGAAGGGCACCAGCCCGGCGCCGGAGACCCCGGCCGTGCGGGCGATCTCCAGCAGGATTGCCACGGTCGCCTCGGGCACGGCGACCCCGGCCTTGCCCCGCGCGGCGCGTTCCGCGCGTTCCGGATCGCCGGCCAGCAGCACCCCGCCCCCGGCCTGGCGGGGCGGCGAGGCCGTGAGATAGGCGCGCAGCTCCTCGAGCTGGCGGCGCTGCGTGGCCACGTCGCCGAAGCGGTCGGGCGCGAAGGTCAGGGCGAAGAGGTGGTTCTGCGTCGTCCCGTCGCGCGGGTTCTGCGGCGCCAGGGTGCCGCCGCCGCCGATGATGCCGGCCAGGATCTCGCAAGCGACCGCCAGGCCGAAACCCTTGTGGAACCCCGCCGGCAGCAGTGCGCCGGGCCCCTCGAGCACCGCCAGCGGATCGACAGTGGCCTCGCCGGCGGCGTCGAGCGCCAGGCCGGCGCCCAGCGGCACGCGCTTGGCCTTCGCCACCTCGACCTTGCCCAGGGCGATCTGCGAGGTGGCCATGTCGAGCAGGAAGGGCGGGTCGCCGGGCACCGCGATGCAGATCGGGTTGGTCAGCAGGCGCGCGTCGCGGCCGCCGTGCGGCGCCACGAAGGGCGCATGGCCGGTGACGTTGACGAAGAAGATGCCGGCCAGGCCCTGCTCGACCAGCCGCTCGCCGTAGTGGCCGATACGCCCGACATGCATGGCGTTGGTCAGGGTCCAGAGCGCCAGCCCGCTCTCGCGCGCCCGCTCCGCCGCCTGATCGGTCGCCTCCAGCGCCACCCGTTGGCCAAAGCCGAAGCCGCCGTCGAACCGCAGGATGCTGCCGAAGTCCTCGACCAGCCGCACCGCCGTGTTCGGCCGCGTGACGCCGTCGCGCAGCCACTCGGCATAGACCCGCAGCATGTGGATGCCGTGGCTGTCGTGGCCGGAGAGATTGGCGGTCACCAGGTGGCGGGCGACGATGCCCGCCTCCTCGGCGGCCGAGCCGAAGGCCTGCAGGAGGCGCTGCGCGAAGCCCTCCAACTGAGACGCGGGATAGGTCTGCATGGCCGCGAGTGTCGATCCGCTGCAGGTCGACCGCAAGGGCGGTGGTGGCTGGACGATCTCTCGGCGCCGTGCGATGCCGTGGCTCCAGGGCGACAGGCTCCGGGTTCGGCAGGGCTCGCCCGACCGTTCGCGCCGTCCCGGCGCCAGACAGAGGGAGGACACGTCATGACGGCCAAGAAGGTAGCAATCGTCACCGCCGGCGGCAGCGGCATGGGCGCCGGCGCGGCGCGGCGCCTGGCACAGGACGGCTTCGAGATCGCCGTCCTCTCCTCCTCCGGCAAGGGCGAAGCGCTGGCGCAGGAACTGGGCGGTGTCGGCGTCACCGGCTCCAACCAGTCGAACGAGGACCTGCAGCGGCTGCTCGACGCCACCCTGGAGCGCTGGGGGCGGGTCGATGTCCTGGTCAACAGTGCCGGCCACGGTCCCCGCGCGCCGGTCCTCGAGCTCAGCGACGACGACTGGCACCGCGGCATGGAGGTCTATTTCCTCAGCGCCGTGCGGCCGACCCGGCTGGTGACGCCGATCATGCAGCGGCAGAAGGCCGGCGCGATCATCAACATCTCCACTTTCGCCGCCTTCGAACCCGACCCGGTCTTCCCCACCTCGGGCGTGTTCCGCGCCGGCCTGGCCACCTTCACCAAGCTCTTCGCGGACCGCTATGCGGCGGAAAATATTCGTATGAACAACATCTTACCGGGCTTCATTGACAGTCTCCCCGAGAAGGCGGAGTTCAAGGGTCGCATTCCCATGGAGCGCTATGGCCGGACCGAGGAGATCGCCGCGACCGTCGCCTTCCTTGCCTCCGAGGGCGCCGGCTACATCACCGGGCAGAACCTCCGGGTGGACGGCGGCATCACCCGCTCGGTCTAGCATTGCCGTGAGCGCCGCGGCGCTCACGCCTGCAGCCACTGCTCCAGCGCCGGCAGGCCATCGGCCTCGGCCGCCGGCTTGTCCCAGCGGATGCGGCTGATGCGCGGGAAGCGCATGGCCAGGCCCGACTTGTGCCGGCTCGAGTGCTGGACGGCATCGAAGGCGACCTCGAGCACCAGCCCGGGCTCGACCGCGCGGACCGGGCCGAAGCGCTCGACCGTGTTGTCGCGCACCCACTTGTCGAGCAGCTTCAGCTCCTCGTCGGTGAAGCCGAAGTAGGCCTTGCCGACCGGCACCAGCGCCGCCCCGCCCGCCTCCTCGTCGCGCCAGACGCCGAAGGTGTAGTCGGAATAGAAGGAGCTGCGCTTGCCGTGGCCGCGCTGGGCGTACATCAGCACCGCGTCGACGGTGAAGGGATCGCGCTTCCACTTGAACCAGGGACCCTTGGGGCGGCCGGCGACATAGGCGCTGTCCCGGCGCTTCAGCATCAGCCCCTCGATCCCGGCGGCGCGGGCGGCCTCGCGCAGGCCCGCCAGGTCCGGCCAGCCGGCGAAGGGAATCGTCGGCGAGAGATCCATGCGCTCCGGCGCCGTGCGCCGGTACCAGCGATCGAGCCGCCGCCGTCTCTGCAGCAGCGGCAGCGCCCGCAGGTCCTCCTCGCCCTCGAGCAGCAGGTCGTAGAGCCGCAGGTGCGCCGGGCTGCTCGAGCCAGCAGCTTCGCGCGTCGGCGCCTTGCGGTTCAGGCGCTGCTGCAGGTCGTTGAAGGCGCGCGACCTCGCCGTCGCTGCAGCACCAGCAGTTCGCCGTCCAGCACGGCGTCGAAGTCGATGCCCTCGAGCAGCTCGGGAAAGGCGCCGCCGATGTCGTCGCCGGTGCGCGAGAAGAGCCGCCGCGCCGCCGGGCGCGCGCGACCAGCTGCACGCGGATGCCGTCCCACTTCCACTCGGCCAGGAAGTCCTCGGGGGCCAGCGCCTCGAGCCCCGCCTCGTCGAGCGCGGTCGCCAGCATCAGCGGGCGGAAGCTCGGCGCCGAGCCGGGGTCCGGCCGCGGGCCCCTGCCCTCCAGCCAGTCGAAGAGGGGACGGTAGGGCGGCGAGAGGCTGGGCCAGACCTCCTCGATCTCGGCCAGCGTCCTTGCCCGACCAGCTGCGCCAGCGCGGTCTTGGCCAGGCGGGCCGAGACGCCGACCCGCAGCGCGCCGGTCACCAGCTTCAGCAGCGCCCAGCGGCCGGTCGCGTCCAGAGCGTCCAACCAGCGCTCGATCAGGCCCGGCACCTCGCGCTTCGCCGCCTCGGCCAGGCCATCCACCACCTCGGTCAGCTCGGGCGGTCGATTGGCGCCTGGCCTGCGCCGGCCAGATCAGCGCCGTGGTCTCGGCCAGGTCGCCGACATAGTCGTAGGACCAGCGGAACAGCACCGGATCGCCGCGCGCCTCGACCAGCGCCCGGATCGCCGCCGGCTTGGCGGCCGCGAAGGACAGCTCGCCGGTCAGCGCCGCCAGGGCATAGCCGCGACCCGGATCGGGTGTCCGCGCGCAGTAGTCGGCGATCAGCGCCAGCTTGCCGTTGCGCGAGGCCATGGTGGAGAGCGCGTCGAGCAGATGCGAGCGAAAGGCCCTTCACGCGGCGCCGTTGCGTCACGCCCGCGAACTCCGCCTCCTGCTCGGCCTCCTCGCCCCGCGCCCGACCAGCGCCAGCGCGCGCGCCCGGATGCCCAGGCCGGCGGCGGCATGGCACAGCGCCTCCTCGTTGCCGTGCGTGACCCAGACCTCCGGCGCCGCGACGTCCGCCAGGGTCTGCAGCAGCTCGTCCCAGTCGGCATGGTCGGAGATCACCAGCGGCAGCTCGGCGCGGGCCTGGCGGGCGCGGGCGCGCACCCGCATCCAGCCGGAGCAGGCGGCCGTCACCGGATCGGCGAAGCGCCGCGACCAGCGCTCGGCGATGGCGGAGGGCGGTGCCATGACGATCTCGCCGGCGAGCGGCCCGGCCTCCTTCGTCGCCGGCCTGAGGTCGCCCAGCTCGACGCCGAGGCTCCTGATAGAGCGCACACAGGGCCAGCATGGCGCCATGCAGGCAGATCGGCCGGTCCCAGCCGGCCTGGCGCAGCATGGCGATCACCCGCTGCGCCTTGCCCAGCGCATAGGCGCCGACCAGGTGCGTGCGTTCCGGGAAAAGCCGCAGCGAGTGCAGCAGGCGGGCGATCTCCTGCTCGGCGGGCGGGTGGCGGAACACCGGCAGGCCGAAGGTCGCCTCGGTGACGAAGACGTCGCAGGGCGCCGGTTCGAAGGGCGTGCAGGTCGGGTCGAAGCGCCGCTTGTAGTCGCCGGAGACCACGATGCGGCAGCCGCGCCAGGCCATCAGCACCTGCGCGCTGCCCAGCACGTGGCCGGCCGGCAGCAGCGTCACATCGACCTCGCCCAGTCGCAGCGCGCGGCCATAGGACAGCGCCTGCAGGCTCTCGCTGGCCGCCTCGCCATAGCGCGTGCGATAGATCGCCAGCGTCCCCGGCGTCGCCAGCACCGCACCGTGACCGGGCCGGGCATGGTCGCCGTGGCCGTGCGTCACCACCGCGCGCGGCACCGCGCGGTGCGGGTCGATGTGAAAGCCGCCGGGTTCGCACCACAGCCCCGCCGGGCTAACCTTCAGCCAGGACTCGGGAACCTTCGGGTCGGGAGAGGAGAGGACCGCCATGAGCCAAGACTTTGCGCTGGACCCCGCCCTGATCAAGGACTGCGTGCCGCTGCTCGACTGGCCGCTCTGCCAGGTGCTGCTGATGGACGACGCCAACTACCCCTGGCTGGTGCTGGTGCCGCGTCGCCCGGGGCTGCGCGAACTGCACGATCTCGCGGCCGCCGACCGCGCCGCCTGCATGGCGGAGATGGAGCGCGCCTCGCGGGCCCTGCAGGCCGCGACCGCCGCCTTCAAGATGAACGTCGCCGCGCTCGGCAACGTCACGCCGCAGCTCCACATCCACGTGATTGCACGCTTCCCCGACGATCCGGCCTGGCCGAAGCCGGTCTGGGGCCAGGTGCCGGCCCGCCCCTACCCGCCCGAGGGCCTCGCGGAGCGCTGCCGCCTGCTGCGCGAGCGGTTGGGCGCCGCCTAGCGAAGCGCGGCTAGACCGGTCGGGCGATCATCAGCCAGACGATCGCCAGCACCGCCAGGAAGGCCGGCCAGCCGAGCAGGAACCAGGCGCGGAAGCAGCGGCGATAGACCGCCGGCAGGGCACTCCCGGAGGCCACGGCGGCCGCCGCCAGCCGCACCATGCGAACCTGCAACCAGACCGCCGGCAGCCAGCAGGCGCCGGCCAGCAGGTAGAGGCCATAGGTGGCCAGCAGCCAGGGGGCCGCGGGGTCGTAGCCCATCTGCCAGAGCAGGTAGCCGCCGCTCAGCGGCTGCAGCACCACCGCCGGCAGCACGAAGAGCCAGTCCACCAGCACCACGGTGCGTGCCGCGAAGGCGATCACCTGGAGATCGCCGGTGAGGTTGGCCCGCAGGAAATAGAAGGCGCTGCCCAGCCCGGTGCCGAACAGCAGCGTCGCCGAGACTACGTGCAGCCACCGCGCCGCCTCCAGGGCGCTCACCGGTCGTTCTCCAGCAGCCGCTGCACCGCCGTCAGCGCGGCGAAGGGCAGCAACAGGCTCGCCGGCAGCAGCCAGCTGGTCCAGGTGGCCGGCAGCAGGATCGCCAGCGCGAGGGCATAGAGCAGGAGCGTCATCCCCATCGCCGCCAGCACCGCGCGCCGCCGCCAGCCGGCCAGCAACAGCCCGCCGAGCAGGAGGTCCCACAGGCCGCCGGCCCAGGCTGCGGGCAGCGACCAGTCCGGCGGCCAGCCGAGCGATGTCAAGGTCGCCGCCCCCGCCTCGCGCTGCAGCAGCGTGGCCAGGCCGGTGGCGATCCAGACCAGCGCCAGCAGCAGACGGAGCAGCGGCCGGACCAGGTAGAGGCGGGCATGCCAGCGGTCCTGCGCATGGGCCGGGGCGGCGGCGAAGACCGGGTCCATCGCCCGCGGCTCGACGCCTGTCGCCTCGACGAAACCGGCCACGGCGGCGACGTTGTCCTGCCGCATCATGCGCAGCGCCGTGGTGGTGATCGGCCCGTCGCCGAAGAGGTCGCCGACACGCCCCGCCAGTCGCACCAGGCCATCGGGCAGGTGGAGGACGCGGGCCGGCGCGAAGCCCAGCCAGCGGCGCCAGCGCTGCAGCAGGTCGAGCAGCGTCACCGCCTCCGGCCCGACGGCAGCCACCCGGCGGGCCACCAGCTGCGGCGCCTCGATCAGGCGCCGCAGCGCCAGCGTCAGGTCCGCCATGGCGATCGGCTGGAAGCGCTGCTGCCCGGCCCCCGGGACCGGCAGCAGGAACGGGCAGGACGCCAGGGCCCGGAACAGCGAGGTGCCGCCGTAGCTGCCGGACGGCAGATAGGCCAGCGAGGGCTGCACCACCACGCCCTCCAGCGGCAGCGCCAGCAGCGCCTCGTCGGCGGCCTGCTTGCTGGCGCCATAGGCGGTGCCGGAGGCCGGCCCGGCGCCAAGGGCCGAGACCTGCACGACCCGCGGCACGCCGGCCTGCACGCAGGCCTCGAAGAGCGCGACCGGCGCGCGCCGGTGGATCGCGTCGATGTCCCGCCCACGCCCGCCCTGCAACACGCCGGCGCAGTTGACGACCGCCGCCACCCCGGCCAGCCGCGGCAGCCAGTCGGCCGGCGAGACGTCGCGATTCATGTCGCAGGGCACCACCTCGGCACCGGGGAAGAGGCGCGAGGCGCGCGCCGAGTCGCGCGCCGCCAGCCGGACCTCGTGGCCCGCCGCGAGCAGCTCTGCGACGAGGTGGCGGCCGATGAAGCCGGTTCCGCCGGTGATCAGAATGAGCATCGGTCTATAGTAGGCGACGAAGCGCGTCCCAAGATATGGGCGACCCCGCCCCGCAACTGCGAGCCAGCCGCCATGCAGCACAACCGCTCACTCCAGATCGCCCCCGAGGTGGCCGACGCGCTGGCCGGGGGCCGCGCCGTGGTGGCGCTGGAGACCACCGCCATCGCCCATGGCCTGCCCTATCCGCGCAATCTGGCGCTGGTGCATCGCCAGCTGGCCGCGGTGCGTGCCGCCGGCGCGGTCCCGGCGGTAATCGGGCTGTGGAACGGCCGGGCGCGCATCGGTCTGGACGAGCCGCTGCTCGAGGCCTTCGCCGGCGGGCGGCAGTTCGCCAAGGTATCGCGCCGCGACCTCGGCGCCCTGCTGGCCTCGCATCGGCCGGGCGCCACCACCGTTGCCGCCACCATGATTCTGGCCGCCGCCGCAGGCATCCGGCTCTTCGCCACCGGTGGCATCGGCGGCGTGCATCGCGGCGGCGAGTCGACGCTGGATGTCTCCGCCGACCTGCGGGAACTCGGCCGCACGCCGGTCGCCGTGGTCTCCGCCGGCGCCAAGGCGATCCTCGATCTGCCGCGCACCGCCGAGGTTCTGGAGACCGAGGGCGTGCCGGTGGTCGGCTACCGCTGCGACAAGCTGCCGGGCTTCTACATCCGCGACAGCGGCCTGCCGGTCGACCACCGGGTGGAGACGCCGCAGCAGGCCGCCGCGCTGCTGGCGGCGCACTGGCACCTGGGCCTCGGCGGCGTGCTGATCGCCAATCCGGTGCCGGAAAGCGAGGCCCTGCCGCAGGCGCAGGTCGACGGCTGGATCGCCCATGCGCTGGCCGATGCCGCCGCCATCGGCATCGCCGGCAAGGGCGTCACCCCCTTCCTGCTCGGCCGCCTGGCCGAGCTCTCCGGCGGCGAAACGGCGCGCAGCAACGAGGCCCTGCTGGAGGCCAATGCGCGCCTCGCCGGCGAGATCGCCGTGGCGCTGGCCGCCGCGGAGACGCCGGCCCGGTGAACCCGCTGCCGAGCCCGCTGCCCGTCGCATTCGCCGCCTGGTTCGAGCAGCGCGGCTGGCAGCCGCATGCGCACCAGCTGGCGCTGCTGGAGGCCGCGCGCGCCGGGCGTTCGGCGCTGCTGGTGGCGCCGACGGGCGGCGGCAAGACCCTGGCCGGCTTCCTGCCCAGCCTGGTCGCGCTGGCCGAGCGGCCGCGCCAGTCGCTGCACACGCTCTACATCTCGCCGCTGAAGGCGCTGGCGGTCGACATCCAGCGCAACCTCATGCGCCCGATCGAGGAGATGGGCCTGCCGATCCGCGCCGAGACGCGCAGCGGCGACACGCCCTACGACCGCCGCCAGCGGCAGCGGGCCCGGCCGCCGCAACTGCTGATGACCACCCCGGAATCGCTGGCGCTGCTGCTCTCCTACCCCGACGCGGCGGAGTTCTTCGCCGGGCTGGAGGCGGTGGTGATCGACGAGCTGCATGCCCTGGCCGACAACAAGCGCGGCGAGCTGCTGTCGCTGGGCCTCGCGCGGCTGGCCGTCCTCGCCCCCGGCCATCGCCGCGTCGGCCTCTCGGCCACGGTCGCCGAGCCGGACCGCCTGCGCGCCTGGCTCTCCCCAAGCGGACGCTTCGATCCGGATGCCGTGGCGCTGGTCGAGGGCCGTGCCGGCGCCCGCGCCAGGGTCGAGATCCTGGAGGCCGGCGCCGAGATCCCCTGGGCCGGCCACATGGGCCACCACAGCCTGGGGCCGGTCTACCAGCAGATCCGGCAGGCCCGCACCGCGCTGGTCTTCGTCAATACGCGGGCACAGGCGGAGATCGTCTTCCAGACGCTCTGGCAGCTGAACGAGGAGAACCTGCCGATCGCGCTGCACCACGGCTCGCTGGAGCGCGAGCAGCGCCGCAAGGTGGAGGCGGCCATGGCCCGCGGCGAGCTGCGCGCCGTGGTCGCCACCTCGTCGCTCGACCTCGGCATCGACTGGGCCGCCGTCGACCTGGTGGTGCAGGTCGGCGCGCCGAAGGGGGCGGCCCGCCTGCTGCAGCGCATCGGCCGTGCCAACCACCGGCTGGACGAGCCGAGCCGGGCGCTGCTGGTGCCGGCCAACCGCTTCGAGGTGCTGGAGTGCCGCGCCGCGCTGGAGGCGGTGGCGGCGATGGAGCTGGACAAGGGGCCGAGCCGGCCCGGCGGGCTCGACGTGCTGGCGCAGCACATCCTGGGGCTGGCCTGTTCCGACCCGCTGGACGCCACGAGGCTCTATGACGAAATCATCCGGGCCGCGCCCTACGCCGACCTCGCCTACGAGGACTACGAGGCCGTGTTCGGCTTCGTCGCCACCGGCGGCTATGCGCTGCAGGCCTATGAACGCTACCACCGCCTGCGCCAGGGCAAGGACGGCCTCTGGCGGATCGCCTATCCGAAGATCGCCCAGCGCTATCGCATGAACGTCGGCACCATCGTCGAGGAACCGCTGATCAAGGTGCGGCTGAAGAACGGCCGCGCACTGGGCGAGGTGGAGGAGTACTTCATCCAGGGGCTGGTGCCGGGCGACAGCTTCCTCTTCGCGGGCGAGTTCCTCACCTACCTCGGCCTGAAGGAGACCGACGCCCTGGTCGCCAAGGGTGGCGGCGAGGACCCCAAGGTGCCGGCCTATGCCGGCGGCCGCCTGCCGTTGACCAGCGAACTGGCCGCCAGGGTGCGCGCCCTGCTGTCCGACCAGCGCCGCTGGGGCGACCTGCCGGCGCCGGTGGTGGAATGGCTGGAGATCCAGCGCTGGCGCTCGCGCCTGCCGCCCGCCCAGGGCCTGCTGGTCGAGACCTTCCCGCGCGCCGGCAAGGAGTTCCTCGTCGCCTACTGCTTCGAGGGGCGCAACGCGCACCAGACGCTGGGCATGCTGCTGACGCGGCGGATGGAGCGGCTGGGCCTCAAGCCGCTGGGCTTCGTTGCCACCGACTACGTGATCGCGGTCTGGAGCCTGCGCCCCGCCACCGACCTGGCGACGCTCTTCGCCGAGGACCTGCTGGGCGACGACCTCGAGGAATGGATGGCCGAATCGTCGATGCTGCGGCGAACCTTCCGCCAGGTCGCCACCATCGCCGGGTTGATCGAGCGCCGCCACCCGGGCCAGGAGAAGAGCGGCCGCCAGATGACCGTCTCCTCGGACCTGATCTACGACGTGCTGCGCAAGTACGAACCGGACCACATCCTGCTGCGCGCCACCCGGCAGGACGCCGCCGGCGGGCTGACCGACATCGCCCGCCTCGCCGCGATGCTGAAGCGGATCCAGGGCCGCATCCAGCACCAGGCGCTCGACCGCATCTCGCCCCTGGCGGTGCCGGTGATCCTGGAGATCGGCCGCGAGCAGGTGGCGGGCGGCGGTCTCGACGCGATGCTGGACGAGGCCGCCGAGGCGCTGATCGCCGAGGCCATGGCGGCCGAACCGCCGCCGGGTGGCAAGCCCAAGGGCAAGCGCAGGACGGCCAGGCACCACCAGGGCGAGCTGCCGCTGTGAGCGCGCACGAGCTGCAGCTGAACGGCGCCCGCCTGCTGGCCGATCCGGCCGGTGCCCTCCTCTGGCCGGACGGCGGCCTGCTGGCGGTCGCCGATCTGCATCTGGAAAAGGCCTCCTCGCTGGCCCGGCAAGGCCACCTGCTGCCGCCCTACGACAGCCGCGCCACCCTGGCGCGCCTCGCCGCGCTGGTCGCCCGCCATCGTCCGCGCACGCTGCTGCTGGTCGGTGACTCCTTCCATGATCCCGACGGCCCGGCCCGCCTGCCGGAGGGCGAGCGGCGCGCGCTGGCCGCGCTGGCGGCGCAGTGCGACCTGGTCTGGATCGAGGGCAACCACGACCCCGGCGCCTGGCCGGCCGGCCTCGGCCGGCCTGCCGGCGAACTGGTGGTCGGCCCGCTGGTCTTCCGTCATGAAGCCCGCCCCGGCCACGTCGCCGGCGAGGTCAGCGGCCATTTCCACCCCCGCGCGGCGGTCCGCCACAGCGCCGGACGCGTCGGCGGACGCTGCTTCATGACCGACGGGCGGCGGCTGATCCTGCCGGCCTTCGGCGCCTTCACCGGCGGGCTCGACGTGCTCGACGCGGCCTACCGTCCGCTCTTCCCGCGCGGCTTCGAGGTGGTGATCCTGGGCCAGCGTCGCGCCGTGCGCTTCCCGGCACACGCGCTGGTCTAGCGGCCGGCGCTGTCGCGCGCGCCGGGCAGCGGGCAGACTGGCCGCGAGGCAGCAGCAAGGGAGCCCGCGCATGACGACCGCGACCGGAGGACCGCCGAAGAGCGGCTTCGCCCGCATGGCCCCGGAGGTCCTGGTCACCGACCTGGCGGCCAGTCTGGCGTTCTGGCGCGACCTCCTCGGCTTCGAGGTCGCCTATGCCCGGCCGGACGAGAGCTTCGCCTACCTCGACCTGGGCGGCGCGCAGATCATGCTGTGCCAGTGCTGGGGCGGGTGGGAGACCGCAGCACTGGAGCGTCCCTTCGGCCGCGGCGTGATGTTCCAGGTCTACCTCGACGCCCTCGACCCGGTCCTGGCCCGCCTGGCGGCCGCCGGCTGGCCGCTGCACAGCGCCCTGCGCGAGGCCTGGCGCGACTGCGGCGCGCAGCGGATCGGCCAGCGCGAGGCCTTCGTCCAGGACCCGGACGGCTATCTGCTCATGCTGGCGCAGGAGCTCGACGACCGCCCGCGGATGGGCCGTTGAGGCCTCCGTCGCGGACCGGGAATGATCCCCTTGCGGCGGCGGCGCGTAAAAGACTGCAATGACACGCTCCACGCCACACCCCGCGCTTCGCTTCGCGCCATGAGCGCCGCGCCGAGCCTCGTCTGGTTCCGCCAGGACCTGCGGCTGGCGGACAATCCCGCCCTGACGGCGGCGGTGGCGCGTGGCCGGCCGCTGCTCCTGCTCTACATTCTCGACGACGTGAGCCCCGGTGAGCACGCCATGGGCGCCGCGCAGCGCTGGTGGCTGCACCATGCCCTCGCTGCCCTGCGCGACGCGGTAGCCGCCGCCGGCGGGCAGCTGACTCTGCGCCGCGGCCCGGCCGCTGCGGTGCTCGAGTCGGTGCTGCGCGAGAGCGGTGCCGACGCGGTCTTCTGGAACCGCTGCTACGAGCCTTTCGCGGTGGCCCGCGATGCCAGCCTGAAGACGACCCTGACGGCGGCGGACATCGCGGTCGAGAGCCACAAGGCGTCGCTGCTCATGGAGCCCTGGGAACTGAAGACCGGCGCCGGCGCGCCCTATCGGGTCTATACGCCCTTCCGGCGCGCTCTCGCCGCTGCCTATCGCGACCGCCCGCCGCTGCCGGCGCCGCCGCGCCTCCCGGCCGCCGCGCGTCTGGCCGGCGACTTGCTGGCCGACTGGCACCTGCTGCCGGATGCACCCGACTGGGCCTCCGCCTTCTCCGATGCCTGGGAGCCGGGCGAGATCGGCGCCGTCAACCGGCTGCAGGATTTCCTCGAGGAGGCCCTGACGTCCTATGGCGAGGATCGCGACCGGCCGGATCGCATCGGGACCTCGAGGCTCTCGCCGCATCTGCACTTCGGCGAGATCGGACCGCGCCAGGTCTGGCACGCCACCGAGCATGCCGTCGCCGCCGGAGCCGTAGAGCGCCGCGGCGCCGACAGGTTCCTCGGCGAACTGGTCTGGCGCGAGTTCTCGCACCACCTGCTCTATCATTTCCCGCGCCTGCCGGAGGCCAACTGGCGCCCCCAGTTCGACGGCTTCCCCTGGGCAGAGGACGAGGAGGGCTTCGCGGCCTGGTGCCGCGGACGCACCGGCTACCCCATCGTCGATGCCGGCCTGCGGGAGCTCTGGCAAAGCGGCTGGATGCACAATCGCGTGCGGATGATCGCGGCCTCCTTCCTGGTCAAGGACCTGCTGATCGACTGGCGCCGCGGCGCCGCCTGGTTCTGGGACACGCTGCTCGACGCCGACCTGGCGAACAATTCCGCCTCCTGGCAGTGGGTGGCCGGCTGCGGCGCCGACGCCGCGCCGTTCTTCCGGGTCTTCAATCCGGTGCTGCAGGGCGAGCGGTTCGATCCGAAGGGCGACTATGTGCGTCGCTGGCTGCCGGAGCTTGCCGGCCTGCCGGACAGCCACATCCACCGCCCCTGGGACGCGCCGGCGGCGATGCTGGCGGCCGCCGGCATCGTGCTCGGCCGCGACTATCCCAAGCCGCTGCTCGACCATGCCGAAGCGCGACGGCGGGCGCTGGCCGCCTTCGAGGGTATCCGGAAGGACGCCGCGGCATGAAGATCGCAGTGGTGGGCAGCGGCGCCGCCGGTCTCGGCGCCGCCTGGGCCCTGGCGCGCCGGCACGCGGTGACGCTCTACGAGGCGGCCCCCCGCTTCGGCGGCCATGCCCACAGCGTGACGCTGCCGGGCGACCGTGGCGCGGTGACGGTCGATACCGGCTTCATCGTCTACAACGAGCGCAACTATCCCAACCTGACCCGGCTCTATCGCCACCTCGGCGTGGAGACCCAGGCGAGCGAGATGTCCTTCGCCGTCTCGCTCGATCGGGGAGCCTTCGAATATGCCGGCTCCGCCCTTGGTCTCTTCGGCCAGGTCTCCAATCTCTGGCGCCCGACGCACTGGCGCATGGCGGCGGAGATCCTGCGCTTCTTCCGCGAGGCCGAAGCCCTGGCGGCGAACGGCGGGCTGTCGCGGCTCGACGACGGGACCCTGGCGGACTACCTCGCCGCCGGCGGCTACAGCCGACTCTTCGTCGAGGGCCACCTGCTGCCGATGGCGGCGGCGATCTGGTCGGCCCCGGCCCAGGAGATCCTCGGCTTTCCGCTCGCCAGCTTCCTGCGCTTCTTCGCCAACCACGGCCTGCTGCAACGCAAGGCGCGGCCGCAGTGGCGCAGCGTCACCGGCGGCAGCGGCCGCTATGTCGCCCGCCTGCTGGCCGATCTTGGGGCCGCGGACCTCCACGCGGCGACCCCGGTGCTGGCGCTGCAGCGTCACGAGCTCGGCGTTTCGCTGACCACAGCCCAAGGCAGCCGGCGCTTCGACCAGGTGGTGCTCGCCTGCCACGCCGACCAGGCGCTGCGCCTCCTCGGCAGTGCCGCGGAACTGGCGGAGCGGCAGCTGCTCGGCGCCTTCCGCTACAGCGACAACGAGGCGGTGCTGCATGGCGACACCGCCCTGATGCCGCGCCGCCGCCGCCTCTGGTCGAGCTGGAACTACCTCGGCGAGCGGCCGGCGGCGGGCCGCCAGCGCGAGAATGTCGCCGTCACCTATTGGATGAACCGGCTGCAGGGGCTGCCGCCGCAGCAGCCGCTCTTCGTCTCGCTCAATCCACTGCACGAGCCGCAGCCGGCATTGACGCACGGACGCTATCGCTGCGCCCACCCGATCTTCGACCTGCCGGCCCTGCGCGCGCAGCGCCGCCTGGCCGAGATCCAGGGCCGCGGCCGCCTCTGGTACTGCGGCAGCTACTGCGGCTACGGCTTCCACGAGGATGCCCTGAGCGCCGGGCCTGGCGGTCGCGGCGTCGCTCGGCGCCCCGGCCCCCTGGCAGGAGGCGCCGGAGCCGGCGCTTGCGCCGGCGCTGCCGGTGGCGGCGGAATAGCCGCATGGAGCCCTCGCCCCCGATCGCCTCGGCCCTCTACGTCGGCGCGGTGATGCACGCCCGCCTCAGGCCCTTCCGCCATGCCTTCCGCTACCGCCTCTTCACCCTGCTGCTCGATCTCGACGAGCTCCCGGGATTGGCCCGCCGCTCCCGCCTGCTGCGCTTCAACCGCCGCGGCCTGCTGGCCTTCCACGAGCGCGATCACGGGCCGCGCGACGGCAGCCCGCTGCGCCCCTGGATCGAGAGCGAGCTGGCGAAGGCCGGGATAGCGCTGGAGGGCGGCGCGGTGCGCCTGCTCTGCCTGCCGCGGATCCTGGGCTATGCCTTCAATCCGCTGACGCTCTGGTTCTGCCATCATCGCGACGGCCGGCTGCTGGCGGTGCTCTACGAGGTGCGCAACACCTTCGGCCAGGGCCATGCCTACCTGATCCCGCTCGTGCCCGGCGCCGCCGAGGGGGAGACGGTGGAGCAGGGCTGCGACAAGGGCTTCTACGTCTCGCCCTTCATCGCCATGGCGGCGCGCTATCGTTTCCGATTGGCGGCCCCCGGCGAGCGCCTGGCGGTCACCATCCGCCAGGCGGTGCCGGAGGGGCCGCTCCTGGTGGCGCGGCTGACCGGCCGGCGGCGCGACCTCAGCGATGCCGCTTTGCTGAGGCAGCTCCTGCGTTTCCCACTCTTGACGCTCAAGGTGATCCTCGCCATCCATTGGCAGGCGCTCAGGCTTTGGCTGAAGGGCGCGAGGTTCCACCGCCGCCCGGCGCCGCCGCGGGACGCAGTGACCCTGGTCGGAAGCGGGCAAGAGGCAAGAGAGAGACTCGAAGCCGCCGAATGAGGCTGCCCCGATGACCGAAGCCCAATCGCGCGGTGCGCCCACCGCCGCCGCGCGCCCGCAGACCCTGGCCAAGGCCGCCGACCGCGTCCTGCTGACGCTGGCGCGGCGCCTCTCCGCCGGCCGGCTGACGCTGGTCCTAAGCGACGGCAGCCGGCACGAGATTGCCGGCAGCACCCCCGGACCGGAGGCCACCCTGGTGGTCTGCCGCCCGCGCCTCTTGCGTCGGCTGCTGGCCGGCGGCGCCAACGGTTTCGCCGAGGGCTATGTCGAGGGCGACTGCGACACTCCCGATCTGGAAGCCCTGCTGCGGCTGGTGGCGCTCAACGAGGCGCTGCTGCAGGAGGCCCTCACCGGGCACTGGTACGTCCGCCTCTGGCATCGCCTGCGCCACGCCCTGCACCCCAACAGCCGGCGCGGCGCGCGGCGCAACATCCGCGCCCACTACGACCTCGGCAACGAGTTCTATCGGCTCTGGCTGGACCCGACGATGACCTACTCCTCGGCGGTCTTCCTGCACGACGGCCAGAGCCTGGACGAGGCGCAGCGGCACAAGTATCGCCTGATCTGCGACGCCGCGGCGGTGCAGCCCGAGCGCGAGGTGCTGGAGATCGGCTGCGGCTGGGGCGGCTTCGCCACCTACGCCGCCGGCGAGCGCGGCGCCCGCGTCACCGCGCTGACGATCTCCGATGCGCAGTTCGAGGCCGCCAGCCGCCGGGTCCACGAGGCCGGCCTGGCCGAGCGCGTGCGCGTGGTGAAGCAGGACTACCGGGACCATCGCGGCGACTTCGACGCCGTCGCCTCGATCGAGATGTTCGAGGCGGTCGGCGAGAGCTACTGGCCGACCTATTTCCGCAAGGTGAAGGAAAGCCTGCGCCCGGGCGGCCGGGCCGCGCTGCAGATCATCACCATCGCCGACGGGCTGTTCGATCGCTATCGCCGCGGCACCGACTTCATCCAGCGCTACATCTTTCCCGGCGGCATGCTGCCCAGCCTGTCGGCGCTGCGCCAGCAGACCGCGGCCGCCGGCCTCGCCTGGCGGCAGGACGAGGGCTTCGGGTTGCACTATGCCCGCACCCTCAAGGTCTGGCGCGAGCACTTCGAGACCGCGTGGAACGAGATCGCCGCGCTGGGGTTCGACCAGCGCTTCCGGCGGCTCTGGACCTACTACCTCGCCTACTGCGAGGCCGGCTTCCGCACCGGCCGCATCGACGTCCGCCAGGTCGCGCTCACCGCCTAGCCGATGATCGCCGCCGACGGCGCCTGCGTATAAGCAGCAGGTTCCGAGACAACGGCAGCAGGTTGGTGGCAGAGATGAAACCCGAGGATTTCGTGGGCCGCGGCCCGCGCTTTCGGCTGGAGGACTACTTCGACGGACCGGTCCAGGCCTGGGGCCTGATCCAGGACCGTTTCGGCAAGGTGCGCCGGCAGTTCGACGTCACCATCGTCGGCGAGCGCACGCCGGAGGGCTGCCGCCTGCATGAGACATTCCGCTACGACGACGGCCAGAGCGAGAGCCGCCTCTGGACCGTCCGGGCGCTCGGCGAGGGCCGTTACGAGGGCAGCGCCGCCGATGTCGTCGGCAAGGCGACCGGCCATGCCGCCGGGCCGGCGCTCAACTGGCGCTACCGCCTGCGCCTGAAGATCGGCGGCCGGCGCCTCGTCGTCGCCTTCGACGACTGGATGCTGCTGCGCCGGGACGGCGTGCTGATCAACCGCGCGCGCCTCTCGAAGTGGGGGGTCTTCATCGGCGAGGTGATGCTCTTCTTCCACAAGCCCGACCAGGGGCTGTCGCAGGCCGCGTGAGGCCGCTCAGCGGCGCAGCATGCGTGCGGTGATCGCCAGCGCGAGGCGATTCGGCAGGCGTCGCAGCAACCCGGTGGCCAGCGCCATCTGCCAGGGGAAGGCAATCTCGAAGCGGCGCGACCGCAGGCCGCGATGGAACGCGGCGGCCGCCTGCTCCACCGGCATGAGGAATGGCATGGGGAAGTCGTTGCGGTCGGTCAGCGGCGTCTTCACGAATCCCGGGTTGACCAGCTGCAGCTTGATGCCCAGCGCGCGCAGCTCCGGCTGCAGCGCCTCGCAGAGATTGACCAGCCCGGCCTTGGTCATGCCATAGGCCGCCGCGCTCGGCAGGCCGCGCTTGGCGGTCAGCGAGGCCACCACGGCGATCTGGCCGCGGCCGCGCTGCTTCATGGCCTCGACCGCCGGCGCCAGACAGTTCACCGTGCCCAGCAGGTTCACCGTGGCGAGGGCGCGGAAATCGGCCGGATCGAGCGCAGCGCCCGGCGTCGGGCGATGGGTGCCGGCATTCAGCACCGCCAGCGCCAGAGGGCCGTGCGAGCGCTCGATCTCCGCGACGGCCGCGCGGCAGGCGGCCTGGTCGGTGATATCGAGCGGCAGCGGCAGCAGCCTGCCCGGGAGGCCCGCGGCCTCCGCCGCCACGGCCTCGAGCTGCCCGGCGTCGCGTGCCGAGATCGCCACGCTCCGCCCGGCACGGGCAAGGCGCAGCGCCAAGGCCCTGCCGAGGCCCGAGGAGGCGCCGGTGATCCAGTCGACGCCCGGCGGCAGTTCGGTCTTTCGCATCCCGGTCATGGCCTTGATACGCCCGCCGCGCGCCGGTGGATCGGGCGCGACGGAAACTCGGCCGTCACATAGATTTAAGCCGGCTGTCAGCGACCGGTCAGACAGGCCGCCTACCACCGGGGGCAGAAAGCGTGCGGACCGGCCCGCCGACGCCTCATCGCAACGGCCGACTGCACCGCACGCGCCACCTCGTCTTGACAGGAGAGACCACGATGACAGAGCGCGTCCCAGCCGGCCTCACGCGGAGCGAGGCCCGCGAGGCTTCCGAAGACCGGGGCAGCAACCCCAGCGCCAATGCCACCATCGGCGAGGTCATGGCGGCCCGTTTCGGGCGCCGCGGCTTCCTGAAGGGCGCGCTGGGCGTCTCCGCCGCCGCCGCGCTGATGGGCAGTTCGGCGCTGGTGGCGCCGCGCGCTGGCCAGGCCGCCACCATGGCCGGCCACCAGGCCTTCGAAGAGATCGCCCACGGAGTCGACGAGACGCACCACGTGGCGCCGGGCTACGACGCGCAGATCCTCATCCGCTGGGGCGATCCGGTGACCAAGGGCGCGCCGGACTTCGACCCGATGGCGCAGAGCGCCGCCGCGCAGCTGCAGCAGTTCGGCTACAACAACGACTTCATCGGCTACCTGCCGCTGCCGCTCGGCTCCGACAACTCGGAGCACGGGCTGCTCTGCGTGAACCACGAATACACCTCCGAGGAGGTGATGTTCCCCGGCGTCGGCGAGCAGGACGACAACTTCTCCTCGCTGACCTTCGAGCAGGTCGAGACCGAGATCGCCGCGCACGGCGGCTCGGTGATCGAGGTCGTCAAGCAGGAGGGCGCCTGGCGCGTGGTGCCCGACAGTCCCTATGCCCGGCGCATTACCGGCTTCACCTGGATGGAGCTGAGCGGCCCGGCCGCCGGCACCGACAAGCTGAAGACCTCGGCCGACGCCAGCGGCACCCGCGTGCAGGGCACGCTGAACAACTGCGCCGGCGGCATCACGCCCTGGGGCACCTACCTGATGGCCGAGGAGAACTTCAACGGCTACTTCTGGGGCGCCGTCGACGGCCACCCGCAGGCCGCCGCCTACAAGCGCTACGGCGTGCCGGGCGGCTGGTACGGCTGGGCGCGCTTCTACGACCGCTTCGACGTGAACGCCGAGCCGAACGAGCCCAATCGCTTCGGCTGGGTGGTCGAGGTCGACCCGTCCGACCCGCAGGCCACGCCGAAGAAGCGCACCGCCCTCGGCCGCTTCAAGCACGAGGGCGCCGAGACCGTCGTCAACAAAGACGGTCGCGTGGTGGTCTACTCCGGCGACGACGAGCGCTTCGACTACGTCTACAAGTTCGTCAGCGCCGGCACCTACAACGCCGAGGATCGCGCCGCCAACCTCGACCTGCTGGACGAGGGCACGCTCTACGTCGCGGCCTTCGACGAGGACGGCTCCGGCCGCTGGCTGCCGCTGGTGCATGGCCAGGGTCCGCTGACCGCCGAGAACGGCTTCGCCGACCAGGCCGATGTGCTGATCAACGCGCGTCTCGCCGGCGATGCCCTGGGCGCCACCAAGATGGACCGCCCGGAAGACGTCGAGCCGAACCTCGTCACCGGCAAGGTCTATGTCATGCTGACCAACAACACCAAGCGCAAGGCCGAGCAGGAGGACGCCGCCAACCCGCGGGCCGACAACGTCTTCGGCCACATCCTGGAGATCACGCCGGGCGACGGCGACGATCACGCCGCCACCGACTTCTCCTGGGACCTGCTGGTGCGCTGCGGCGATCCGGCGGTGGCCGAGGTCGGCGCGCTGTGGAACCCGGCGACCAGCGTCAACGGCTGGTTCGGCAGCCCCGACAACTGCGCCGTCGATGCCGCCGGCAACCTCTGGGTCGCCACCGACCAGGGCAGCGCCTGGTCGAAGTCGGGCACCGCCGACGGGCTCTACGCCATCGGCACCGAGGGCGAGCAGCGCGGTCTCAGCCGCATGTTCTTCCGCGTGCCGGTCGGCGCCGAGCTCTGCGGCCCGCGCTTCACGCCGGACGGACGGACGCTGTTCCTCGCGGTCCAGCACCCGGCGACCGACGGCGTGAAGGCCTACGAACCCTTCGCCCGCAACTCGAGCTTCGAAGATCCGGCGACGCGCTGGCCTGACTTCCAGGACGGCATGCCGCCCCGCCCCTCCGTCGTCGTCATCGTCAAGGACGACGGCGGTGTCATCGGCGCCTAGAGCCCCGCGGCTCCGGCGCCGACCCTGAGCCCCAACTGTCGTGCCACTTGCGGGCGGGTCCTTCGGGACCCGCCCGTTCTTATGTGCGCGGGCCCCGCGGCAGCAACGGGTTGAACGAGAACGTCAATCGGTCAGACTGCCGGTTGCACCACGTCAAAGACACCATCGGAAGGAGTTCGCCATGTCGGTCCATCGCGTAGCAGCAGAGGGGTCCGCGACTTTGCAGGACATCTACACGACCGGCGGCTCCGAGGCCCCGCTGCCGAAGTACCGCATCCCGGACCAGGCCTCCGATCCCCGCGCCGCCTATAGCCTGATCCGCGACGAGCTGCTGCTCGATGGCAACTCGCGGCAGAACCTCGCGACCTTCTGCACCACCTGGGTGGACGAGGAGGTCAAGGAGCTGATGATTGACGCCGTCGACAAGAACATGATCGACAAGGACGAGTACCCGCAGACCGCGGAGATCGAGAACCGCTGCGTCCATATCATCGCCGACCTCTGGCACGCCCAGCGCTCGTGGGAAGCCGTCGGCTGCTCGACCACCGGATCGAGCGAGGCGGCGATGCTGGGCGGCCTGGCGCTGAAGTGGCAATGGCGCAAGCGCCGCCAGGCGGCCGGCCTCGACGCCAGCCGGCCCAACATCGTCACCGGCCCGGTGCAGATCTGCTGGAAGAAGTTCGCCCGCTACTTCGATGTCGAGCTGCGCGAGGTGCCGCTGCGGGGCGACGCCCTCGGCCTGCAGCCGCGGGACCTGCGCGAGTTCTGCGACGAGAACACCATCGGCGTGGTCGCCACCCTCGGCGTGACCTTCACCGGCGTCTACGAACCGGTCGCCGCCCTCGCCCGCGAACTCGATTCGCTGGAGCGCGAGCTCGGCCTCGACATCCCGATCCATGTCGACGGAGCCTCCGGCGGCTTCATCGCGCCCTTCATTCAGCCGGAGCTGGAGTGGGACTTCCGCATCGCCCGCGTCAAGTCGATCAACACCTCCGGCCACAAGTACGGCCTGGCGCCTCTCGGCGTCGGCTGGGTGGTCTGGGCGTCGAAGGAGGACCTGCCGGAGGCGCTGATCTTCAACGTCGACTATCTCGGCGGCAACATGCCGACCTTCGCCCTCAACTTCTCGCGGCCCGGCGGCGAGATCATCGCGCAGTACTTCAGCTTCCTCAGGCTCGGCCGGGAGGGTTTCGCCCGCATCCACCAGGCCTGCGCCGACACCGCGCGCTGGCTGGCCGACGCGTTGGCGAAGCTCCATTCGAGATCATCTATGACGCCGCGCCCCTCCATCGTCGCCATCACCAAGGACGACGGCGGCGTCATCGGCAGCTGAGTTTCGTCCGCGTTCCCCGCGCCTGTCAGGTCGTTGCCTGGGGTGGGACCGCAGGGTCCCACCCCTTTTTCGTCGGCGATCGCGTACTCGACACTCCCGGCGGCCGCTCGTTCAGCGGCTCGCGGCCAGGCAGTCCGTCAGGCTCAGCGCCAGGCCGCGCAGCAGGGCCGGGTAGGCACCGGGCCCCTCCGGCAGGCCGGCGCCCTCGGGATCGAGTTGCCCGATGCGCGCGCCCGTGCCCTCGACCACGGTCTCCACCAGCGCCGGCTGGAAGCCCGGCTCGGCGAAGACGCAGACGACGCCCAGTGTGGCGATCTTGTCGCGGATCTCGGCCAGGCGCCGGGCGCCCGGCGGCTGCTCGGGCGAGACCACGATGGAGCCGATGGCCGCGAGGCCGTAGCGCGCCTCGAAGTACTGGTAGGCGTCGTGGAAGACCACGAAGGGCCGCTCCCGGACCGGCGCCAGCAGGGCCACGAGTTCGGCGTCCAGCAGGGCGAGTTCGTCCCGCAGCGCCACGGCGTTGGCGGCGTAGGCGGCGGCGTTGGCGGGATCGAGCGCGGCCAGCGCCTCGGCCAGGGCCAGCGTCAGGACCGCGGCATTGCCCGGGTCGAGGAAGAGGTGGCCGTCCACGTCGCCTTCTGCGTGTTCCTCGTGGTCGTGGTCATGGTCGTCCACCTCCCAGGCGCCGCCCTCGCGCGGCGCCAGCAGGACCAGGCCGGGGACCTCCATCGCCTCGACCTGTGCCGCGTCGCCGGCCTGCGCGCTGAGCGGCTGCTCCAGGAAGCGCTCGAAGCCGGGGCCGACCCTGACCACGAGGTCGGCCCGCTCCAGCGCCGCCGCCTGCGAGGGCTTCAGGCTGTAGCTGTGCAGCGAGGCGCCGCCACCGACCAGCAGCAGGGGCTGGCCCACGCCCTGCATGACCCGCGCCACCAGGCTGTGCAGCGGCTTGATCGAGACCACCACCTCGGGCGCCGCCAGTGTTGGCGCCGCCAAGGCGGGCGCGGCGAGCAGCGCCAGGACGAGCGGCAAGGCAAGGCTGAGGCGGCGGCGCGACATGGCGGGACTCCGGGATGGATGCTATGTTATAGCGTGTTGGCCAGAATGTTATAGTATAACAACAGCGCGCAACCGCAAGACCAGAGAGACCCACAGCCCGCGAGCACGACCACGCCCACTGCGTCGCCGACGCGCTGGCCGCCGCCGAGGCTCGCTGCGTCGAGCTCGGCGCGCAGCTCACGCCGATTCGCCGCCGCGTGCTGGAACTGGTCTGGTCGAGCCACGCGCCGATCGGCGCCTACGACATCCTGGCGAAGCTGGCGGCCGAGACCGGCAAGGTGCAGCCGCCGACGGTCTACCGCGCGCTGGAGTTCCTGAAGGCGCAAGGCCTGATCCACCGCATCGAGAGCCGCAACGCCTTCGTCGGCTGCGCCCAGCCCGGCGCGGCGCACGCCGGCGCAGTTCCTGCTCTGCCGTGCCTGCGGCGAGGCCGCCGAGCTGGCGGCCGACAAGGCGTTGGTGGCGCTGGAGCGCCAGGCGGCGGCGCTGGGTTACACCATCGAGCAGCGCACGGTGGAGTTCGAAGGACTCTGCCCGCGCTGCCAGCCGGAGAAGTCGCCATGAGCCTGGTCGCGGAGAGCGCGCCGCTGATCGCCGGCGAGCGCCTGGTGGTGCGCCACGGCCAGCGCCGCGTGCTGGACGGCGTCTCGGTCAGCGTGGCGCCGGGCGAGATCGTGACCCTGATCGGCCCGAACGGCGCCGGCAAGACCACCCTGGTGCGGGTCCTGCTGGGCCTGCAGCGCGCCGAGAGCGGCAGCCTGTGGCGCCGGCCGGGCCTGACCGTAGGTTACGTGCCGCAGCGCCTGCAGATGGACCCGACCCTGCCGCTGACCGTGGCACGCTTCCTGGCGCTGGCCGCGCCGGGCGGCAAGGCGGCGGTGGCGGAGCTGCTGGCGGAGGTCGGCGCCGGGCGCTGCGCGGCGGCAGCAGCTCTCGGAGCTTTCCGGCGGCGAGTTCCAGCGGGTCCTGCTGGCCCGCGCGCTGGTCCGCGACCCCGACCTGCTGGTGCTCGACGAGCCGGTGCAGGGCGTCGACTTCGCCGGGCAGATCGAGCTCTTCCAGCTGATCGGACGGCTGCGACAAAAGCGCGGCTGCGGCATCCTGGTGGTCTCCCACGACCTGCACCTGGTGATGTCGGCGACCGACCGCGTGATCTGCCTGAACCAGCACCTCTGCTGCTCCGGCGCGCCGGAAACCGTCAGCCGTCATCCGGAGTACCTGCGGCTCTTCGGCCCGCGGGCCGCGCAGACCCTGGCGGTCTACACCCATCACCACGACCACAGCCACGGCCCCAGCGGCGAGATCCTGCCGCTCTCGGGCGAAGGCCGGGGGACGACCCAAAGCCACGAGCATCGTCACGACCACGACCACGCCGGGAAGGAGCCATGAGGCACCCCACGCTCGCCTCCGCCCGGCCTCTGCCCGGCGGCGGCCGGGGTCCGGCGGCGGCGCCCCTCTCCACCGGCGCCGCGCGAGGGAGGGCCCGTTGCCCTTTCGGCGGTGTCCATGCTTGACGATTTCCTCCTGCGCGCGCTGCTCGGCGGCCTCGGCGTCGCGCTGATTGCCGGGCCGCTCGGCTGCTTCGTGGTCTGGCGCCGCATGGCCTACTTCGGCGACGCCCTCGCCCACTCCGGCTTCCTCGGCATCGCGCTCGGCCTGCTGATCGGCTTCGACCCGATCCTCGGCGTCGCCGCCACCGGCAGCCTGCTGGCGGCCGGCCTGCTCTTCCTGCAGCGCCGGCGCCTGTTCGGCGGCGACACGGCGCTCGGGCTGCTGGCTCACGCCGGCCTGGCGCTGGGGCTGGTGCTGCTCTCCTTCCTGGAGTTCCTCCGCATCGACCTGCTGAGCTACCTCTTCGGCGACCTGCTGGCGGTCACCCGCCCCGACCTGGCGCTGATCTGGGGCGGCGGTGCGCTGGCCGGCCTCTGCCTCGCCCTGCTCTGGCGCCCGCTGCTGGCGGTGACGCTGAACGAGGAACTGGCGGCCGCCGAGGGCCTGCCGGTCTTCGCGCTGCAGCTCGCCTTCCTGCTGCTGCTGGCCATCGTCGTGGCGGTCGCCATGAAGGTGGTCGGCATCCTGCTGATCACCGCCCTGCTGATCCTGCCGGCCGCCGCCGCGCGCCGCCTCTCCACCACGCCGGAGGCGATGGCCGGCTTCGCCGCGCTGCTCGGCGCACTGGCGGTCGGCGGCGGGCTCTGGGGCTCCTGGCGCTTCGACACGCCGAGCGGCCCCTCGATCGTGGTCGCCGCCACGCTGCTCTTCGTGCTGCTGCAAGCCCTGCCGCGGCGCCTCGGGGCCGTCGGCGCGCGCGAAGCCGGTGCCCGGCGATGATCGCGGCGCGCCTCGCAGGCCCGCGCCGCCTCGCCGCCCTGTGGCTGGCCGCCGCGCTCGCGGCGATCGGCGGCGGCGCGGCGGACGCGCACCCGCACGTCTGGATCGAGGCGACCCTGTCGCCGGTCTTCGCCGGCCGGCAGGTCACCGCCTTCGACATCACCTGGACCTTCGACGACTTCTACAGCGAGCTGGTGCGGCAGGATTTCGACCAGAACGGCGACGGCAACCTGTCGCAGAGCGAGCTGGACGCACTGGTCGGCATCTCCGCCGCCAACCTGGTGGAGTTCAGCTTCTTCACCCACCTGCGGATCGGCCAGGAGCGCCTGCGCGTGACCCGGGTGCAGGCGTTCTACGCCGAGGAGGCGGGCGAGCTGATCCTCTACCGCTTTCGCGTGCCGCTGCCGGAGCCGGTCGACCCCGCCGTCACGCCGCTGGCCGTCGGCCTCTTCGACGAGACCTACTACGTCGACATCCTGCTGATCGAGCGCGACGTCGCCCTCGACCCGGCCAGCGGCTGCGCCGTCCGCCTCGAGCAGGACCTGGAGCAGCCGCTCTATTTCGGCACCTTCTTCCCCACCTACGCGACGCTCGATTGCCATGGCGACTAGAGCAGGACGGCTGTTGGCCCTGGCGGCGGCCGGCCTGTTGCTCTGCGCGGCGATGCCGTTGCTGGCGCAAGGCCTGCCCGGCCTGGGCGCCACGCCCCCGGCGGGCGGCGAGCCCGACCTCCTGGCCCGGGTCTATGGTTGGCTTGCGGTACAGCAGTCGGCGCTGCGCTACCAGCTGGTCGAGCTGCTCGCGGCCCTGAAGGGTGGCGAGGGCGGCGCCCTCTGGGCCCTGGTCGGCGGCGCCTTCCTCTATGGCGTGGTGCATGCCGCCGGCCCGGGCCACGGCAAGCTGGTGATCTCCTCCTACCTCTTCGCCAATGCCGCCAAGCTGCGCAGCGGGCTGGCGCTGACCGCAGTCTCATCGCTGCTGCAGGCGGTCAGCGCCATCCTGCTGGTCGGTGTCGCCGTCGCCCTGCTGCACCAGGCCCGCACGGCGCAGGCGCAGAACGTGCAGCTCCTGGAACTGGTGAGCTACGCGCTCATCGTCGCCATCGGCTGCCTGATGCTGTGGCGATTGCTGCGCGGCCGGGAGGCCTGCGGTCTCGATCATCGGCACGACCACGGCCACGCTCATCCCCATGGGCGTGGGCATGGGCATGACCATGGGCACGGCGCCGAGGCCATTCCGATCCGCGATTTCTGGGCGATGGCGCTCTCCATCGGGATCCGCCCCTGCAGCGGCGCCGTCATCGTCCTGCTGTTCACCATGGGCCAGGGCCTGATGGCGGCCGGTATCGCCGCCGCCGTCGCGATGGCGGCCGGCACCGCGCTGACAGTCGGGCTGCTGGCGCTGCTGGCCGTCGGCTCGCGCCGCCTGGCCCTCCGTCTCGCCGGCGAGGGCAGCCGCACCGGCCGGCGCCTCGCTCGGGCCGCCGGCTATCTCCGGCGCTCTCGCCGTGATCCTGCTCGGGGCGCTCTTCTTCTGGGTGACGCTCAGCGAGCCGCCGCCGCTGTGAAGACGCGGCCTCAGGCCGGCCAGGGCAGCGAGAAGGTCTTCAGGTTGGTGAAGGACTTCATCGCCTCGAGCACGCCCTCCTTGTAGCCGAGGCCGGAGTCCTTGATGCCGCCGAAGGGGCTCATCTCGATGCGGAAGCCCGGCACCTCCCAGACATTCACCGTGCCGACCTTCAGCTCGTTGACGAAGCGCGTCACGTAGTCGAGTCGGTCGGTGCAGACGCCCGAGGAGAGGCCGTAGGCGGTGGAGTTGGAGATGCGGATCGCCTCGTCGATGCCCTTGAAGCGGATGACCGGGGCGACCGGTCCGAAGGTCTCCTCGCGCACCAGTTCGCTGTCCGGCGCCACGTGGTCGACCACGGTCGGCTGGTAGAGCGCGCCCTCGCGGCCGTTGCCGTGCACCAGGGTGGCGCCCCGGGCCACCGCGTCCTCGACCCGCGCCTGGAACAGCTTCGCCGCCTGCTCGGTGATGACCGTGCCCATGTCGGTCTTGGGATCGTTGGGGTCGCCGTAGCTCAGCGCCTGCACCTTCGCGGTCAGCAGCGGCAGGAAGGCGTCGGCCACCCGCTCGTCGACCAGGATGCGCTTCACCGCCGTGCAGCGCTGGCCGGAGTTCTTGGTGGCACCGGCGGCCGCCAGCGTGGCGGCGCGCTCGAGGTCGGCGTCCTCCATCACGATCAGCGGGTCGTTGCCGCCGAGTTCCAGCACCACGCGGCGATAGCCGGCCTTGGCGGCGATGTACTTGCCGATGGCGACGCCGCCGGTGAAGGTGACGATCTCGGCATGCTCGTTGGTGATCATCTCGTCGGCGATCTTGCGCGGATCGCCGGTCAGCACCTGGAACATCTCCGGCGGCAGCCCGGCCTCGTAGAGCACGTCGGCCAGCAGGTAGGCGGTGAGCGGCGTGCGCTCGGAGGGCTTCAGCACCATGCAGTTGTTGGTGGCGATCGAGGGCGCCACCTTGTGCGCCACCTGGTTCAGCGGATGATTGAAGGGCGTGATGGCGGAGATCGCCTTCACCGGCTCGCGCAGCGTGTGGATGCGGCGCTGCTTGCCTTGGGCCGAGATGTCGCAGGAGAAGGACTGGCCGTCGTCGAGGATGGCCAGGCTGGCGGAGAGATTGAAGACGTCGCAGGCACGGCCGACTTCGTAGAGCGTGTCCTTCTTGCAGAGCCCGGACTCGGCGGTGATGAGGTCGGAGACCGCCTCCTTGCGCGCCTCCAGCAGGTCGGCCGCTTTGCGCAGGATGGTCGCGCGCTCGTGGCGCGACAGCCTGGCACGATAGGCCGCAGCCGTATCGAAGGCGCGCCGCACCTCCTCGACACCGCAGTTCGGCACCGTGCCGACCAGCTGTCCGCTGTAGGGGCTGGAAACACGGAGGCTCTCCGCGCAGGCGACCCGTTCGCCGGCCAGGCGCAGCGTCTCGTTGATCACCGACATCGTTCTCTCCAACTCTTGGGGGCTCTAGGCGACGCAGTTCAGCGCCAGGTCGAAGGCATCGAAGTTGCGCAGGCGGCGCTGCGGCAGGCCGCTCAGGGGCCGGCTGACGATCAGCGGCACCTCCTGCTCCGAGATGCCGCCGTGCGAGCGCAGCGGCTCGGTCAGGCCGGAGAGGTCGTGGCGCGATGCCGAGGTGCCGAAGACCTTGTGCGTCGTGGCGACGGCGACGAGGTCGCCGACGCGGTCCGCCGGCAGGCCGAAGCGCTCGCAGGCATCGGCCCGGCTCAGCACCACCTCGACCCCGGGCTCGCCGCGCAGTCGTTCGGCCACCTGCTGGCGCGCCGCGCCCTCGACATGGACCACGGCATAGGAGCCGAGCGCGCCGTGATGCACCACGTAGGGATCGGTGATCGGCAGGATGACGCGCGCCGTGCCGGCACCGATCCAGCCGTCGATCAGGTCCTGCAGGTAGAGCACGTCAGGCTGGCCGCCGGCATCGTGCTTGGCGTTCATGCCGTGGTCGGCGGTGACCACCAGCGTCGCGCCCATCGCGTCGAGCTGCGCCAGGTAGCCGTCGATCATGGCGTAGAAGTCGTTCGCCACCGGCGTGCCCGGCGCGTGCTTGTGCTGGATGTAGTCGGTGGTCGAGAGATACATCAGGTCCGGCCGCCGGTCGGCCATCAGCTTCACGCCGGCGGCGAAGATGAACTCGCTGAGGTCGGCGGAATAGACCTCCGGCAGCGGCCGGCCGACATAGGCGCGAGCATCGTCGATGCCGTTCTCCGCCATGGTCGTACGGTCCGAGCGCTCGGCGGAAAAGGAGACGGCACTGCCGTCGCCGAAGGCCAGGCCCTTGCCGAGCAGCCCGCGCAGCTTGTCCTTCGCGGTCACCACCGCGATCTTCGCGCCGGCCTTCTGGAAGGCGGCGAAGATGGTCTCGGCGCGCAGGAAGCGCGCGTCGTTCATCATCACCTCCTCGCCGCTCGCCGGGTCGAGGAAGAAGTTGCCGGAGATGCCGTGGACCGCCGGCGGCGCGCCGGTGACGATCGAGAGGTTGTTGGGGTTGGTGAAGGAGGGCACCACGCAGTCCGCCCTGAGGTCGGCGCCGCGGGCGATCGCCTGCTCCAGGAAGGGCATGCGGCCGGCCGCGATCGCCTCCAGGTGATAGGCCGCCGCACTGCCGTCGAGGCAGACCACGACGGTCGGCCGCTTCGGCCAGGCGTAGCTGCGGCCGTTGAGCGTGATGGTTCGGGACTGGATGCCCATGAGAAAGGGGTCCTTTCTGGATCTCAGGCGGCGGCGGCGCAGTTGCTGACGCCCATCTCCGCCAGCACCTCGCGGATCGCCTGCAGGGCGGCGCGCATCTCGGTCGCTCCCAGGCGGCCGATACAGCCGATGCGGAAGGTCTCGGCGACGGTCAGCTTGCCGGGATAGATCACGAAGCCGCGCTCGGAGAGGCGGTCGTAGAAGGTCTGGAAGTGGAAGCCGCTGTCGGCCGGCATCAGGAAGGTGACGATGATCGGCGCCTGCAGCTGGTCCGGCAGCAGCGTCCTGAAACCCAGCGCCCGCATGCCCTCGACCAGGATGCGGCAGTTGTCCGCGTAGCGGCCGCCGCGGCCGGGCTGGCCGCCCTCGGCCTCGAACTCGTTCAGCGCCTGGTCGAAGGCCAGGATGGCGTGGGTCGGCGGGGTGAAGCGCCACTGGCCGTTCGCCTCCATCGCCTGCCACTGGTCGTAGAGATCGAGCGAGAGCGAGGGGCTGTTGCCCCTGGTCTCCTCCAGCGCCGCGCGGCGGGCGAGGCAGAAGCCCAGGCCCGGCACGCCCTCCAGGCACTTGTTGGAGGAGGCGACCAGGGCGTCGAAGAAGATCTCGCCGGCGTCGAGCGCGACGGCACCGAAGGCGCTCATGGCGTCGATCAGCAGGCGCCGGCCGTGCTTCTGCACCACCTCGGCCACCGCCTTCACCGGATTGAGGATGCCGCTGGTGGTCTCGCAGTGGATGACGGCGACATGGGTGATGCTGCCGTCCTCCGCCAGCGTGCGGTCCAGGGCCGCTGGATCGACCGGCTGGTCCTCCGCCCACTCCAGGGTCGCGCAGGGCGTGGCCGGCGACCTCGCAGATCTTGGCGATGCGCCGGCCATAGGCGCCGTTCACCAGCACCAGCAGCTTGCCGCTGGCCGGCAGGAAGGTGGAGATCATCGCCTCGACCACGAAGGTGCCGCAGCCCTGCAGCGGCACGCAGACATGGCTCTCGGTCCCGCCGACGATCGTCAGCAGGCGCTCGCGCACCGCGCGGTTCACCGCGATGAAGCGGCGGTCGCGCGAGCCGAGGTCGTGCAGCATCGCCTGCTTCACCGTCGGCGAGGTGGTGAGCGGGCCCGGCGTCAGCAGCCAGGGGTCGCCGGTGGGGGAAAGATTGGGGGTCTGCTCGGCCATGATCATCCTCCTGGGGCGGCGGGCGGGCGTGCGACCGGGCCGCGAAATCGTGAGACGCTGCCTAGTTAGGCTTGCAGGAAATATAAATCCAATCGATTGTCTGTATGTGACAGATAGGTTGTGCCGATGAATTTCGCCCAGCTCCGTGCCTTCCACGCCGTTGCCGGCGAAGGCGGCTTCGTCAAGGCCGCGCTGCGCCTCAATGTCAGCCAGCCGACCCTCTCCGAGCAGGTGAAGCAGCTCGAGCAGCACTATGGCGTGCGGCTCTTCGAGCGGCGCGGCCGGCGCAGCGAGCTGACCGACCTCGGCCGCGCCCTGCACGACATCACCCGGCGCTTCTTCGCCGTCGAGCAGGAGGCCGAGCAGCTGCTGACCGCTGCCCGCGGCCTGAAGCGCGGGCGCCTCCGGGTGGTGGCCGACGCGCCCTATCTGGTGATGCCGCTGCTGGCCGCCTTCTCGCGCCGCCACCCCGGCATCGAGCTGTCGCTCGACTTCGGCAACAGCGAGCGGGTGCTGGCCGCCCTGCTGGAACGCCAGGCCGACATCGTCGTGCTGCCGGACATCGAGCGCGACCGCCGCCTCTTCGCCGTGCCGCTGGAGCGCGGCCGGCTCGTTCTGGTGGTCAGCCGCGCCCACCCCTGGGGCCGCCGCCGCTCGGTCGCCCTGGCCGAGCTGGCCGGCGAGCGGCTGATCCTGCGCGAAAGCGGTTCCACCACCCGCTCGATCCTCGATGGCACGCTGCGCGCCGCCGGCATCGCGCCGGCCGCCACCTGGGTGGTCGGCAGCCGCGAGGGCCTGCGCGAGGCGGTGGCCGAGGGCCTGGGGGTCGGCGCCGTCTTCGAGAGCGAGATCGGCTGGGACGAGCGGCTGCACGCCCTGCCGGTGAAGGACGCCGGCCTCAGCTCGACCGAATACCTCGCCTGCCTGGCGGAGCGCCGCCAGGACCGCGTGATCGCCGCCTTCCTGGAGCTGCTGCCGGGGCCGCCGGCGGCGGCCAGCCGCGCGCCCTAGCGTTTTCGCCAGGCCTGCGTGCGGGTCAGGATGACGCGCGAGATTCCCAGGTGGATCAGCCGCGCGGCGACGTTGGTATAGAAGATCAGCATTGCCATCGCGGCGGCCGGAGCGACGTCGCCGGCGTCGTCCATGTTCAGCACCGCCACCGAGGCCAGGGTCGTGTCGGTGGAATAGAGGAAGACCACGGCCGAGACCGTCGTCATCGCGTTGACGAAGAGATAGATCGCGATGTCGAGGATCGCCGGCAGGCAGACCGGCACGGTCACCCGGCGGAACATGCGGCTGACCGGCTGCTTCAGCGAGGCCGAGACGCTCTCGAACTCCGGGTCCATCTGCTTCAGGGCCGTCAGCGCCGTCAGGTGCGAGACGGTGTAGAAGTGCGCCACCGTGCAGACCACCAGGATCCCCATGGTGCCGTAGAGGAAGTTCAGCGGGTTGTCCGGGTCGTTGAAGAAGAAGATGTAGGCCAGACCCAGCACCATGCCGGGCACCGCCATCGGCATCATGGCGAGGAACTGGAAGAGGTTTCGCCCGGTGCGGAAGCCGCGGGTCTTCTCCACCAGATAGGCGCCGAGGAAGACCACGGTGGTGCCGACCAGCGCGGTCCAGACGCCGAGCTCGATGGAGTTGTAGTAGGAGGCCCAGCCGCCGCCATCCATGCGGTCGAACTCGAAGTTCTTCCAGGAGAGCGAAAGGTCGTAGGGCCAGAGCTTCGCCATCGAGGCGAACTGCGCCATGCCGAGCATGACCAGGATGAAGAAGGCCATCAGCGAGCAGAAGAGGAACATGCCGAGGTCGCGCCGCGGCTCCGGCTTCGGCTCGTAGGGGACGGCGCGCGCCGAGAGCAGCGCCACCTGCTTGCGCTGCACCGCGCGGTCGACGGCGAAGGCCAGGACCGCCGGGATCAGCAGCACCACCGAGACCACCGCGCCCATCTGGAAGTTCTGCTGGCCGATGACCTGCTTGTAGATGTCGACCGCCAGCACGTTGTACTGCCCGCCGATCACCTTCGGCGCGCCGAAATCGGTGATGGTCAGCGTGAAGACCACGAAGCCGGCGGAGATCAGGCCATAGCGCGCGCCGGGCAGCGTGACGGTCCAGAAGGTGCGCCAGCGCGAGGTCCTGAGCGCGGTGGCGGCCTCGTAGAGCCGCGCGTCGGAGATGCCGAGCGCCACCAGCATGATCAGCATGGCGTGCGGGAAGGTGAAGAAGACCGAGGCGATGACGATGCCGATGGGGCCGTAGATCGACTCGCCCATCAGCAGGCCGGTGACGACGCCCTGGTTGCCGAAGAGGTAGACCAGCGAGATGCCCGGCAGCAGCGAGGGCACCAGGATCGGCACCAGCGCGATGGTCTTGAAGAGACCCTTGCCCCGCATCCGCGTGCGCGTCAGCGCGTAGGCGAACCAGAAGGCGACGAAGACGGTGATCACCGTGGTGATGGCGGCGATCGTCACCGAGTTCTCGATCGAATTGGTCAGCGCCGGCGTCGAGAAGTAGTTCAGGTAGTTGTCGACGCCGCTCGACTGCGCCGGCTTCAGCACCGTGCGCAGCAGGGCCTTGGCGCCCAGCTCGATCCAGTCGCTGCCCTGGCTCACCTGGCCCTTGATCAGCATGCGACCGCCCTCCGGTCGAGAGGTCGCGCAGGCGCACGCGCGTCACCTCGTCGGTGCGCTTGAGCATCGGGGAAGAGCGCGCGCATCTGCAGCCGCTCCCCGGCGGAGGTGCGCGGGTCCTCCACCAGGTCGAGCCCCAGGGCGGCGGCGCGCTCGGCGGCGGTCTCGACCGGCCCCCAGCCGTCGCCGGGGTTCTCCTGCAGTTCCAGCGCCGACAACTCGAAGGCGTAGGTCTCGAAGGACTTCGAGAGCATGGCATAGAGCGGAAAGGCGAGCGCGATCAGCAGATAGAGGCCGATCACGGCCATCATCGCGCGCATCGTCCAGTCGTCGCGGCTGGCCTTCGGCCGGATGCGGCCGCCGAGCGGCGCGCTGGCCTTCGGCTCCGCCAGGACGCCGAGGTTGGCCGCCGTCATTCCACCACCTCCGGCTGCGGCGCTGCGCGGGTAGAGGCGCAGGCGCGAGGCCGGGAAGGCGACCTTCAGGCGCTGCCCCTCATGCAGGCCGAGCCGGCGGATGCGATTGTGCGAGAGGTCGCAGCGCAGCTCAGCCTCCACACCGGGCAGCACGAGGTCGGCGCGCACGTAGTAGCCGAGGAACTCGAAGGCGCCCAGGGTGCCCTCGACGACGTTGCCGCCGATCTTCTCCTCCGCCGGCGCCGCCTCGGCCGGCGCGATGATGTCCTCGGGGCGCACCGCCAGCGTCACCGGCGTGCCGCTCGACAGCCCCTCGCCGTCGTCGCTCTCCAGCTCGACGTCGCCCAGCCGGACGCGGCCCGGACCGGAGACCACCGCCGGCAGGAAGTTCATCGTGCCGATGAAGTCGGCGACGAAGGCGGAGGCCGGGTCGCTGTATATCTCCTCCGGCGTGCCGATCTGCTCGACCACCCCGTGGTTCATCACCACGATCCGGTCGGCCATGGTCAGCGCCTCCTCCTGGTCGTGCGTGACCATGATGGTGGTGACGCCGAGCTGGCGCTGCAGCTCCTTGATCTCGTGCCGCAGCCGCGTGCGCACCTTGGCGTCAAGCGCCGAGAGCGGCTCGTCGAGCAGCAGCAGGCCGGGCGAGGTCGCCAGCGCGCGCGCCAGGGCGACGCGCTGCTGCTGGCCGCCGGACAGCTGGGCGGGATACTTCCGCCCCTGCTCCGGCATGCCGACCAGCTGCAGCAGCTCGGCGACCCGCGTGTCGATCGCGGCGCGCGCCATGCGGCGGTTCTCCAGGCCGTAGGCGACGTTCTTCAGCACCGTCAGGTTGGGAAAGAGGGCGTAGGACTGGAAGACGATCCCGAAGTCCCGTTCGGCCGGCGGCAGGTTCGAGATCTCCCGCCCGTCCTGGTGGATGCGCCCCTCGCTCTGGATGTCGAGGCCGGCAATGGCGCGCAGCAAGGTGGTCTTGCCGCAGCCCGATGGGCCGAGGAAGCAGACGAACTCGCCGCGCCGGATCGCCAGCGACACCTCGCGCAGGGCGGTGAACTCGCCGAAGCGCTTGCTCACCCCCTCTATCCTGAGATAGCCCTCCGCCGCCATCGCATCCCCCTTGCAAACCACGCTCCGCGGGCCGCCCACCCGGCCCGCCGGTCCATAGCGAGAGGCCGGCCGGCGCGCGGGAAGCGCAGCGGCCGGCCTCAAGCCTGGTCAGATCAGACTGGAATCACCCAGCCGCGTCAGGACTTCGGCTCGGACTTGGAGTCGTAGCGCTTCGACCACTCATCGAGGATGCGCGAGCGGTTGTTGGCCGCCCACTCGAAATCGTTGTCGATCATCATCTCGGTCAGGTTGGTGGGGATGTTCTCCACCGGCTTGGCCATGCCCGGCACCGCGAGGACGGCGTAGCCCTCGTTGTACATCCGCATGGCGTCGTCCGAGATCAGCCAGTCCATCAGCACCTTCGCGGCCTCCGGATTGTCGGTGCCGTCGACGATGGCGGCAGCCTCGAGATCCCAGCCGATGCCCTCGGAGGGGACCACGATCTCCAGCGGCGCGCCCTCGCTCTTCGACTTGGCGGCCCGGAACTCGAAGGAGACACCGACCGCGTACTCGCCCGCCGCCGCCATCTTGCAGGGCTTGGAGCCCGAGTGCGTGTAGGCCGCGATGTTCTCGTGCAGCGCGTCCATGAAGGCCCAGGCCTCGTCCTCGCCCATGATCTGGATCCAGCTCGAGACGTCGAGGAAGCCGGTGCCCGAGGAGCTCGGGTTGGGCATCACGACATGGCCCTTGTAGACCGGGTCGGTCAGGTCGGCCCAGGAGGTCGGGACCGGCAGGCCGGCCTTCTCAGCCTCGACGGTGTTGAAGCAGATCACCGCCGACCAGGCGTCCATGCCGACCCAGTAGGGCGGATCGTCACGGTCGCGCATGCGTGCGTCGAGGCGCTCGAGACCGGCCGGCGCATAGGCGGTCAGCAGGCCCTCGGTCTTGAACAGCAGCAGCGAGGTCGCCGCCAGGCCCCACACCACGTCGGCCTGCGGATTGTCCGCCTCGGCCAGGAACTTCGCGGTGATGATGCCGGTCGAATCACGGACCCAGTTCACCTTGATGTCCGGGTGCGCCTCGTTGAAGCGCGCCGCATACTTCGTCAGGTCCTCCGCCTCGACGGCGGTATAGACCGTAAGCTCCGTTTCCGCCTGGGCCGCACTCGCGGCCATGGCAAACGCGCTGATCAGCGCCGCGCCGCCGAGCAGGCCGCGCTTCCAGATTTTCGTCATCGTCCAAGTCTCCCTTGTCCCCACTGTGCCGGCGCCCTTTTGATCGGAATGGCATGCCGCCGGCATGCCCGCCATTCCGCCGCCGCGCGACCGCAGTCTGCCCGGCGACTGTTACGACCATGCTACGGGGCCGAGGCGAGGCGGAAAAGCCTCATGTCGGCCGTGCAACGATCTTCTCGTTGCCGGCCGCCGCCCGGGAGTCCTCCGCCACTTTGCCGCCCCCGACCGGCTCCGGCTTCACCCTCAGCCGGCTGCGCCGCAGTTCGCCCTGCGCGTCGAGGATCGGATAGGCGACGGAAACGAGGTGCGAATTGATCCGCTTCAGGTCGCGCAGGACGTCGAGGTGAAGCGCGCTGGTCTCGATCGATTCCACCTGTCCGGAGCGCAGGCGGGCAAGGTGGCTGTCGGCGCTGTGCTGCGCCAGGTCGCGGAAGCGCTCCTTGGCGGCGATCATCTGGCGCGCCATCGCGACGTCGCCGGAGACGAAGAGCGCCATGGCCGTCTGCAGCTGCTCGAGCACCTGCTGGTGGAACGACTTCAGCTCCCGCCAGCCGTCCGCCGAGAAGGTCAGGCGGTTCTTCATCCGCTTGGTCGCCAGCTCCAGCAGCCCCTTGTCGACGATGTCGCCGATATGCTCGAGGTTGGTGGTGAACTGGATGATTTCCAGGCAGCGGCGGCTCTCCTGCTCGCTCATCGCCTGGCGCGACAACCGCGTCAGATAGAGCTTGATCGCCTCGTGCAGCGCGTCGATGTCGTCGTCCAGCCGGGCGATGGCCTCGATCTCGCTGGCATCCTTCGCCTCGAAGGCATCCATCGCCTGCAGCAGCATCGTCTCGGTGACGTCGGCCAGCCGCATCACCTCGCGGGTGGCGTTCGACAGCGCCAGCGTCGGCCGCTCGATGGCGCCCTCGTCCAGGTACTTCGGCTGCAGGGTTCCCTCCTCCAGCCCGTCCCGCTCGGGCAGCAGGCGCTCGAAGAACTGCCCGATGCTCCAGGCCAGTGGCAGGAAGACGAGGCCCAGCGCGAGGTTGAAGCCGAAGTGGAAGTTCACCGCCTGACGCAGCGGGTCGGGGTCGAGTGCCGCCAGCGGCCCCTGCAGCGTCGGCAGCAGGAAGAAGGCCACCAGGGCCAGCAGCAGGCGGCTGAAGAGATTGGCCAGCGGCGCCCGCCGCGCCGACATCGGCATGCGCAGCGTCAGGGTGGCCGCGACCATCGCCCCGCCGACGTTGGCACCCAGCACCAGCGCCAGGGCGAGACCTGGCGGCACCACGCCGGCGCCGGCCAGCGACGCCACCAGCAGGACGGTGGCGACCGAGGAATGCGCGATCCAGGCCAGCAGGATGCCGATCAGCAGCGCCAGGAAGGGATCGGCCGCGAGGCCGGTCATGACGGTCGCCAGGCCTTCGCTGTGCGCCAGCCCGGAGGAGGCGCCGACGATGAGGCGCAGCGACAGCAGCAGCAGGCCAAGGCCGATGGCGGCCCGCCCGAGGTGCTTCGGCAGCGGCCGCTCCCACCCCATGAAGGAGACGACGCCGGCCAGGATCAGCAACGGGGAGAGCACATGGATGTCGAAAGAGAGGACCTGCACCACGAGGCTGGAGCCGATGTCGGCGCCGAGCAGCACGGCGAAGCCGGCCGCCGCCGTGACCAGTCCCTGGCGGGCGAAGGAGGCCATCAGCAGCGCCGTGGCGGTGGCGCTCTGCACAGCCAGGGTGATCGCGAGGCCCAGGCCGAAGGCCCGCAGCGGCCGCGAAACCGCCTTGCCCAGGCTGTGGCGCAGCTCGCCGCCGAAGGCCCGCAGGATGCCGGTGCGCACCATGCGCGCGGCCCACAGCAGCAGCGCCACGCCGCCGGCAATCTCTATCAGAATCTCGTGACCCAAACCCGTCTCCCGCTGGCCCGCCTGGGACGATCCAGGGCTGCTCCACTCGGTGCGGAAGCCGGCTCATTCGGCGACTCCAGCACCGGCCGGAGGGCAATTCGTTCCGTCTATATAATGAAAATGTCACAAAACTGCAATGCAGAGAGGCGCACTCCGTGCGTGCGCGCGCCTGGCGCCGGGCCGCGGCGGGCGCACCTCGTGCGTCCCTCTCGGCTTCCGGCTGGCGGACCTCCCGCTCGCTGCTAGAGCGAGGCGCCGGGGGCGTGCAGGGCGTAGGTGGAGAGCTGCTCGGTGATGAAATCGAAGGCCTCGTCGACGGAATCCGTGCGGAAGAAGAGCTCCAGGTCTTCCGCGGCGATGGTGCCGTGGCGCACCAGCGCATCGAAGTTCACGGCCTCGGCCCAGAAGCGGCTGCCGAACAGCACGATCGGCAGGCGCTTGCGGATCTTCCGGGTCTGCACCAGCGTCAGGATCTCGAAGAGCTCGTCCATCGTGCCGAAGCCGCCGGGCATGATTACCATCGCCTTGGCCAGGTAGGCGAACCAGAACTTCCGCATGAAGAAGTAGTGGAAGTTGAAGACCAGCTCGCGGGTGATGTGCGGGTTCTCGTGCTGCTCGAAGGGCAGGGAGATGTTGAGGCCGACATTGATGCCCTTGGCCTCCGAGGCACCGCGATTGGCCGCCTCCATGATCCCCGGGCCGCCGCCGGAGCAGACCACGAAGCGCCGCTCGCCCTCGCCCAGCCCCTTCGACCAGTCGGTCAGGCGATGCGCGAGGGTCCGCGTTGCCTCGTAGTAGCGCGACAGGTCGGCGGCCGCCTCCGCCGCGGCGATGTCGCGGCCCTCGCGGCGCGCCAGGACCAGCGCCTCCTCGGCATCCTCCGGGCTGCGGATGCGGGCCGAGCCGAAGAAGACGATGGTGTCCTCGACCCGGTAACGCTTGAAGCGCCGCAGCGGCTCGAGATACTCGGCCAGAATGCGCAGCGGCCGCGCCTCCGGCGTGCGCAGGAAGAGCTCGTCGCGATAGGCCTTCGGCAGGATGTCGCCGAGATCCTGCTGCGGCGCCGCCTCGTCGGCCTCCTCGGGTTCCCAGGCCGCTGCCGTCTTGCGCTCGTCGTTCTTGCCGGACATCGCCAGGCCTCCCTGCACTGCGTTCGCCGCCGGCCCGACCGCCGGTCAGCGCTCCGTCAACGCCACCTCGTGCGCGCGCAGGATGGGTTTCAGGAGATAGGCAAGGACCGTACGCCGCCCGGTCAGAATGTCCACCTCGGCCACCATGCCCGGCAGGATGGGCAGGCTCTCGCCGCCGGGCGAACGCAGCGCAGCCTCCTCGGTGGCGACGCGCACGCGGTAGTGCGCCTCCCCCTCCTCGCTCACGAAGGTATCGGCGGAGACCCAGTCGACGGTGCCCTCGAGCGCGCCATAGGTCGCGTAGTCATAGGCCGTCAGCCGCACCCGCGCGGCCTGGCCCAGCCGCACGAAGGCGACGTCGGCGGGTCGGATCCGCGCTTCGATCAGCAGGGCGTCGTCCAGCGGCACGATCTCCACCAGGCTGGCGCCCGGCTGCACCACGGCGCCGATGCCCGGCACCATCACCTCCTTCACCACGCCGCGCAGCGGCGCGCGCACCTCGGTGCGCACCACGCGGTCCTGGCGCGCGCGCATCTGCTCCTTCAGGCCGGCCAGGCGCACCTGCCGCTCGTTCAGGTCGGCCTGCGCCTCGGCCCGGAAGCGGCTGCGCCGCTCGGTGATGCGGCTCTCCGCCTCGGCGATGGCGGCGGCGACGCGCGGCAGGCCGGCCTCCAGCCGCTCGATGCGGCCGGCCAGTTCGGTCAGCTCGCTCTCCAGTTCGAGGATCTCCACGCGGCTGACGGCGCCGGAGGCCTCCAGCGGCTTGGTCAGGCGATAGCGCTCCGCCACCAGCGCATGCTGGCGCCGCAGCGAGTCGAGCTCGGCCTGCATCTCCGCCTGCTCGCCGCGGCGCTGGTCGCGCTGCTGCTCCAAGGCTGCGACCGAGGCCGCCAGCTCCTGCTGCCGGCGCTCATAGAGCTGCCGTTCGGCGGCGACCATGTCGGGACGGGCGGCGGCCAGGTCTGGCGGGAAGTCCAGCGGCCGGTCCTCCGCCTCGGCGATCAGGCGGACGATCGCCGCCTCCAGGCCATAGCGCGCCTCGGCCAGCTCCTGCAGGCTGGAGGCGGCGCCGGTGTCGTCGATGCGCAGGAGCACCTCGCCGGCCTCGACCTGCTGGCCGGCGGTGACCAGGATCTCCGCGACGATGCCTCCCTCCAGGTTCTGCACCACCTGCACCTCGCTGGCCGGCACCACCCGCCCCGGCGCCCGCGTCACCTCGTCGATCTCGGCGAAGCCGGCCCAGGCAATGCCGCCGACGATGGTCGCGACCAGCAGCAGCAGCAGCAGCAGCGCGGCACGGCGCGGCCCCCGCAGCACGTCATAGGCGATGGCGGCGGCGCGGTCGCCCTCGGCGCTGCGGCGGCGGCTCATTGCGCCGCCCTCCCCACGCCCGGCGGCGAGACGCTGCAGGATCTGGTCGCGCGGGCCGTCGGCCAGCAATCGGCCGCGGTCGATCACCAGCAGGCGATCGACCAGCTGCAGCAGCGGCGGGCGATGGGTCACCAGCAGCAGCGTGCGCCCCTGCAGCTGCCCTGCGAGCGCTGCCAGGAAGTGCCGCTCTGCCAGCGCGTCGAGCTGGCTGGTCGGCTCGTCGAGCAGCAGCATCGGCGGCGCCTGTATCAGCGCCCGCGCCAGGGCAACCAGTTGCCGCTGGCCGCCGGAGAGCGACAGCCCCTGCTCGCCGACCTCCTGGTCCAGGCCGCGCGGCGCGTCGCGGATCACCTCCGCCAGGCCGGCCAGCTCGGCCGCCGCCAGCACCGCCGCGTCGTCGGCCTCCGGGGCGCCGATCACCAGGTTGTCGCGCACCGTGCCGCGGAACAGCGCCGTCTGCTGCGCGACATAGCCGATCTGCCGCCGCAGGTCGGTGAGCTCGAGCTGGCGCAGATCGAGGCCGTCCACCCGCACCTGGCCATGCTGCGGCTCGTAGAGTCCCTGCGCGAGCTTCAGCAGCGTCGACTTGCCGGAGCCGACGCGCCCGACGATGCCCACCCGCTCGCCGGCGCGCAGCGAGAAGGAGACGCCGTCGAGCGCCGAGACGCTCTCGCCGGGATAGGTGAAGGCGACTTCGCGGAACTCGATCCGCCCCTCGAGGAAGGGGCGATGGACGCGCTTCTCCTCGGCCGCGCGTTCGACCGGCAGCCGCATGATGCCGTCGAGCGCGACGAAGGCGGTGCGCGCCTGCTGCAGCCGGCTCAGCACCCCGGCGATCTGCGCCATCGGCGCCAGCACGCGATTGGCCAGCAGCACGCAGGCGATCAGGGCGCCCAGCGTCAGGGCGCCGGCGGCGATCAGTTCGACCCCCATCACCACCAGGCCGACGGTAACGAGGAACTGCGCCAGCTGCGTCGTGTTCATCGCCAGCTGGCCCCAGCCGCGCAACCGCATCTGCGTCTGCGCCGAGAGCGCCACGGCCTCGCCCCAGCGCCGCGCGGCCCAGGCCTCGCCGCGGACCGCTTTCACGGTCTCCAGCCCCTGCAGGACCTCGAAGAGATGGGCCTGCCGCTGCTGACTCTCGGCCAGCGAGCGGCGGGTCAGGCGATGCAGCGGGATCTGCACCAGCAGCGCCGCCAGCATCACCAGCGGCAGCGCCATCGCGGGCACCAGCGCCAGCTCGCCGCCGATCAGCCAGATCACCAGCAGGAAGAAGAGCACGAAGGGCAGGTCGGCCAGCACCGACATCGAGGCCGAACCCAGGAAGTCGCGGAGGAACTCGAACTCGCGCAGCGTCGCGGCCAGCGCGCCGGCCGAGGTGCGCTGCGCGCCCAGGCGTATGTGCAGGACCCGGTTGAACAGCAGGGTGCCGAGCTGCAGGTCGAGGCGGCGGCCGGCGGCGTCGACCAGATAGCCGCGCAGCGTGCGCAGCAGGAAATCGAAGCCGGCGGCGAGGGCGACGCCGGCGGCCAGCACCCAAAGCGTCTCCAGCGCCTCGTTCGGCACCACCCGGTCGTAGACCGTCATGATGAAGAGCGGCACCGCCAGCGCCAGCAGGTTGACGAAGAGCGCGGCCAGCACCGCATGGCCATAGATCCACCAGTTGCCGAGGAACGCCGCGCGGAACCAGTGCCCCGGCCGCTGCGGCGGCGCCTCGCTCGTGTCGAAGCGATGCGCCGGCCTGACGAAGACCACCCGGCCGGTCAGCTGTTCGGCCAGGGCCGCCGCCGGCAGGCTCTGGAGGGCGTCGCCGCCGACGCGCGGATCGAACAGCCACAGCCGCCGCCCCTCGCGTCGCAGCAGCACCACCGCGCCGCCGTCGCGCAGCGGCAGCAGCACCGGCAGGGCCGCCGCCGGCAGCGCCTCCGGCGCCGCCTCCTCGCTCAGCGTGACGAAGCCGATGCGCGCCGCCGCCGCCTCGAGGCTGGCCAGGTCGAAGGCCTCGCCCGGCGGCAGGATGCCGGTCGCGAGGGCGGCCGGCGTGTAGGCGCGCCCATAGTGGCGCGTGAGGAAGGCCAGGCAGTCGCCCAGCGGATCATGCGGCCGCATCCCGCCGCCACCGGCGTCGGGGTTCGCACGCTCCAGCTTCCTGACCTCGGCCCGCCCGGTCACGTCCAGCGCCCCCAACGCCATGCCTGATCGGATCTCACGGCGAAGCCTATTCCCTTGCGGTGTCGGGTGCAAAAGCCGAGAGGTCGGCGACCGAGGGCTGCAACAGGCCGTCCATCAGGCGCTCCAGCGTCGGGCCGCTGCCGAACTGGCCCGGCGCGGCCGCCGGCACGGCGATGGTCGGCCCGGCGGCGGCGGCCTGCGGGCGGTCCGGTCGCTCGGCGGCGACCGGCGGGAGCGGCATCGCGGCGGCCACCGCCGGCTGGGCGGCCGCCGTCGGCGGGGACGCCGCCGCCGCCGGCCGACACCGCCGGCGGCTCCGGCGCCCGCAGGTTCGCGTCGAGCAGCCAGGCCCGCAGCTCGCCCAGATCGTGCGCCACCGCATAGAACACGCGCACCTGTTCGGTCGCCACGTAGAGCGCGGCACGGCGGACGCGATCCAGCTCGCGCCGCGCGTCGAGCAGCTCGAGCAGGCCGCGTTCGCCGATGGCGAACTGCCGCAGATAGTCGTCATAGGTGCGGCCCTGCGCCGCCAGCGCCGCCTCGAGGGCGAGGCCTTGCCGCTGCAGGGCGTCGAGCTGGGCATAGGCCCGTGCCAGCCGGCCGCCCAGCCGGCGCCGCTGGTCGTCGAGATCGTAGCGGGCCGCGCTGCCGAGAGCGGAGAGGCGTCGCACCTCCGCCTCGGTGCCGAAGCCATCGAACAGCCGCCAGCGGAACTGGACCAATCCGACCGCCTCCAGCAGCGGGCCATCGATGCCCGGGAGGTCGTTCGCGGCGCGGCCCAGCAGCACCAGGTCGAGCGTCGGCCAGGCCTCGGCGCCGGCAGCGGCCGCTTCGGCCTGCCGCTGGCGCACCGCGGCGGCCGCCTCGTCCAGCAGCGGCGAACCGGCCACCGCGCGCGTCAGGGCCGCCGCCGGATCGGCCGGCAGACGGCCCAGCGGCAGCGGCGGCAGCCAGAGGCCGAGCGCGCCCTCGCCCCGGGCTGCCGTCGCCGGCGGCGCGAGCCACGTCAGGCTTTCCAGGCGCGCGGCGCCGACGGCCAGGCGCCCTTGCGCGGCGATGAGCTCGGCCTCCGCCAGGGCGACGCGTCCCTCGACCTCCAGCCGGTCGGCCGTCGTGACCAGGCCGGCGGCCTCCTGCTGGCCGACCAGGCCGAGGAGCCGGCGATGCGCTTCCAGGCTCTCCCGGCTCAGCCCGACCAGCAGTTCCGCGGCCAGGGCCTCGAGATAGGCCGCCACGACACTCTGCGCCATGTCCTCGGCGGCCCTCGCCTGCGCCGCCGCCGCCGCCGCCTCGCCCGCCTCGGCCGCCGCCAGGGTACCGGCGGTGCTGCCGGCGTCCCAGAGCCGCTGCCGCAGTTGCACCACCGCCTGGTTCGACCAGCTGCTGCCCTCCGGGATGCCGGCGGCATCGCTGAACTCGATCCAGCCGTAGCCGCTGCTGAGCGTGAGATCGAGCCTGGGCAGGTAGCCGGCGTAGGCCGCGTCGACCCCCTCGTCGGCGGCGGCCCGGCGGACGCTCGCCGCCGCCACCAGCGGATTGCGCGCCAGGGCCGCCGCCACGGCCTCCTGCAGGCTCGGCCCCGGACCCACCGCCGGCAGCGGATCGGCGGCGAGCGGCGTGCTGCATGCGACCGACAGCAGCACCGCCAGCGCAACGGCGATCGCCACGGCCGGCGGCAGCGATGGCGGCGGAGCGGCCCGGCGCAGCACCGTCGCCCCGGCGCGCCGACGCCTCACGGCCCGCGGGCCGGCAGGCCCAGCAAGGCGGTCAGGCTGCCCATGGCATAGGCCAGTTCATAGTTGGCCAGCAGCAGCCGGTACTGGGCATCGACGGCGCGAAGCTGCGCCGCGGCCAGCTCGTTCTGCGCGTCCAGCAGGTCGAGCAGCGAACGGCGGCCGATGTCGAACTGCTGGCCATAGGCACGCAGCACCTTGGCCGCGGCCTCGGCATGGCGTTGCAGCGGCAGGGCCACGGCCTCGGCGGTCAGCAGCTGGCGATAGGCGACGCGCGCCTCCTCCTCGACGCTGCGCCGGCGCGCGGCGAGGTCGTAGCGCGTGGCCGCCAGCGTGGCCTCGGCCTGACGCAGCAGGGCGCTGTCGCCGCCGCCGCGATAGAGGTTCCAGCTCAGCTGGGCCAGCGCCTCGGCCTGCAGCGTGCGCTGACCGAGGATCTCGATGCTGCGGTCGGCTTCGGCGCGGGCGACCAGATCGAGCTGTGGCCAGAAGGCGGCGCCGGCCGCCTCGCTGTCGGCCTGGCCCGCGGCCACGCCGGCCTGCGCGGCGGCCAGGCCCGGGTGCCCCTGCAGCGCGCTCGCCACCGCCGCCGCCTCGTCGAGCGGCCGGCCGCCGGGCAGAGCAGCCGGCGCCAGGTCGTCGGGCGCCTCGCCGATGCGCGAGACGAAGCGCGCGACCGCCTGCGCCAGCAGGCCGACCCGCTCGGCGAGCTCGGCCTCGGCCAGGGCCAGCCGCGCATCGGCCTGCGAGACATCGGCCTGCGTCACCTGGCCGCCCTGGCCCAGGCTGTGGACCCGGGCCGTCAGGCGTCGATGGGCCTCGAGGTTGCTGCGCGCGACCTCGGCCAGGCCGCGGTTGCGCAGGACGTCGAGATAGGCCTGCACCGCTTCCAGCGCGACCAGCTCGACCGCCTCGCGGTAGTTGGCCAGGCGACCGTCGCGGCGGGCCTCGGCGCCGGCGATGGCGGCCAGGGTGCCGAAGCCGTCGAAGATCAGCTGCCGCGCCTCCAGCAGGCCGCCGTAGCGCCAGTCGCTCTCGAAGCCGAAGCTGTCCTCGAGGCTGCTGCCGCCACCGCTGCTCGGCGTCTCTTCCGGGGCCAGCGCAAGGATCTCCGGTGTCGCCGCCAGCGGCGCCTCGACCAGCTCCTGTCCATCGGTCCCGAGGGTGCGCCAGCCGGCCGAAGCGCCGAGATTGAGCTCCGGAAGGTAGCCGGCGACGGCCGCGTCGATGGCGGCCTCGGCGGCTGCGACCAAGGCGCCCTCGCGCTCGAGATCCGGCCTGAAGTCCAGCGCCGCCGCGACGCTCTGCCGGAGATCCAGCGCGGCCGAGGGCCGCGGCAGGAGAAGCAGAATCAAGACCAGCGCCGCCAGGCCAATCTTCGTGGACATGGTGCCGAGCCACTCCCCTAAGCGCCAAGGGTCCGCCGACCGGCGCGCTGGACTAGCCTTTTATAGCATGAATCGAGACCAATATGGCGCGTTGGACGCGAAAAAATCGCGCCTCCAGCAACAATAGCGATACCCCGATATGTAAATGCGCCTTTACGCGCAGCAGGCTGTCGCCGCGGCCGCGCCGTGCCGCCGCGCGCAGCGGCGGCGGCCCGCTCCGCTCTGCGGCCGGCGCGCCGAGGGCGCCGGCCGCGAACGCATCGGGCCCCGGCCGGAGGACTGCCCGGCCGGGGCCCGATGATCGAATCGCAGATTGGTAGCGGTGGCCGGATTTGAACCAGCGACACAGGGATTATGATTCCCCTGCTCTACCCCTGAGCTACACCGCCCCAGTATCGCCGAGGCCGGAGCGAAGGTGCGAAGCACCCGCAGGCGTCAGCGAGGGACAGGGCTATAGGCAAGAGGGCCTAGTGCTGTCAAGTCGCGGCGGCGGCGCGCCGCCGGCGCCGCCGGCTAGAGGTGCATCAGCAGTCGCAGCCCCTCGTAGATCGCCGCGTGGACGTTGCGCGAGGCGACCGCATCGCCGATGCGGAAAAGCTGAAAGCGGCCCGCCGGGTTGCGCTCCAGCGCCTGCGGCCGGGAGTGGCGCAGCGCCGGCTGGTCGATCTCGCCGAGGTTGCGGCTGAACGGCTTCAGCGCGAAGTAGAGCCCGTCCAGCGGCAAGGTGCCGTGCTCGACGACGATGCTGTCCGCCCGCCGCTCGGTCTCGCGGCCGGCGTACTCGTTCCAGAACACCCCGACCAGGCCGTTGCCCTGGCGCCGCACCGCCACCAGCCGCTCCAGCAGCGTGATGCGCACGCCGGCGCGCGTCAGCGCCCGCAGGTAGAGCGGATAGTTGGTGCCGCCGACGTCCGGCGCGACGGTGCGCTCCGGGGTCACCAGCTCGAAATCGACGCCGTCGGCCGCCATCCGCTCGGCGCAGGTCATCGCCTGGTGCGCGCCGTTGTCGTCATAGAGCAGCACCTCGCCGGCCAGCGCCGCGCTGCCGGCCAGCACATCCCAGGTGGTGGTCACCAGCTCGCCGCCGGCCCGGAGGAAGTCGGTGTTGGGCAGGCCACCGGTGGCGATCACCACGATGTCGGGGGCCTCGGCCTCGACGTCGGCGGCCTCGGCCAGGCAGTTGAAGCGCAACTCGACGCCGAGCCGCTCGCACTCCGCGACCCGCCAGTCGACGATGCCGATGATCTCGCGCCGCCGCTTCAGCTGGGCGGCCAGGCGCAGCTGCCCGCCGGCCTCGCCCTGGGCCTCGAAGAGCACCACGCTGTGGCCGCGCTCGGCGGCGACGCGCGCCGCCTCCAGGCCGCCCGGCCCGGCGCCGACCACCACCACCTTCTTCGCCGGCCCGTCGCCGCGCCGCAGCACCTGCGGCACCTGCCCCTCGCGCCCGGTGGCGGGGTTGTGGATGCAGAGCGCATTGCCGGTCTCGTAGATGCCGTCGATGCAGTAGCCGGCGCCGACGCAGGGGCGGATGCGCTGCTCCACGCCGGCCACGATCTTGTTGACGATCTCCGGATCGGCCAGATGCGCGCGGGTCATGCCGACCATGTCGAGCAAGCCGTTGGCGACCGCATGGCGTGCCGTCGCCACGTCGGCGATCCGCGCGGCGTGGAAGGTCGGGAAGCCGGTCGCCTGGCGCACCTCGCCGGCGAAGTCGAGATGGGGGGCGCCGCGCGCGCCCATGTTGGGGATCACGTCGGCCAGCGCATTGTCGCTGTCGATCCGGCCGCGGATCACGTTGATGAAGTCGATCAGCCCGGAATCGCGCATCCGCCGGGCGATCTCCAGCCCCTCCTCGCGGTCGATGCCCTCGCGGCTGTTCTCGTCGCAGACCATGCGCAGCCCGACGATGAAGTCCGGCCCGACCCGCGCGCGGATCGCCTTCAGCACCTCCAGGCCGAAGCGCAGGCGGTTGTCGAGACTGCCGCCCCACTCGTCGTCGCGCCGGTTGGTGATCGGCGACCAGAAGGCATCGAAGAGGTGGCCGTAGGCCTCGATCTCCAGGCCGTCGAGACCGCCGGCCCGCACCCGCTCGGCGGCATCGGCGTAGGCGGCGATGACGCGGGCGAAGTCGAAGTCCTCCATGACCTTCGGGAAGGCGCGATGCGCCGGCTCGCGCACCGAGGAGGGCGCCAGCACCGGCAGCCAGTCGCCGCTGTTCCAGCCGGTGCGCCGCCCCAGGTGGGTGATCTGGATCATCACCGCCGCGCCGGCCTCGTGCACCGCCTCGGAGAGTTCGGACAACCAGGGCACCACGTCGTCGTCCCACAGGCGGATGTTGCCGAAGGCGGCCGGCGAGTCCGGCGCCACGATGGAGGAGCCGCCGATCATGGTCAGCGCCAGGCCGCCCTTGGCCTTGGCCTCGTGATAGAGGCGATAGCGCGCCTTCGGCAGGCCGTCCTCGGTATAGGAGGGCTCGTGCGCGGTGGAGAGAATGCGGTTGCGCAGCGTCAGGTGCTTGAGCTGGTAGGGCTGCAGCAGGGGATCGGACATCATCGCTCCATCGCGGGGAATTCAGTACCAGGCATCGCTCGCCGCCTCCTTGCGGCGGGCGACGAAATCGCGCAGCGCCTCATCGACGCCGGGATCGATCGGCGGCGCCTCGTAGGCGGCGAGCAACCGGCGGCAGCGCACGTCGGCCCGCTGGTTGGCGTCGCGCTCGCCCTCCTCGAACCACTGCTCGAACGATTCGTTGGAGGCCACCTCGGCATCGTAGAAAGCGGTTTCGTAGTTCTTCAAGGTGTGCTGGGCGCCGAGGTAGTGCTTGCCGATGCCGACCTCGCGGAAGGCCTCCATCGCCAGCGCGTTGTCGTCGAGCGGCAGCCCGGCCAGGAAGGTGTGCAGCATGCCGAGCCGGTCGCAGTCGAGGATGAACTTCTCGTAGCCCATCACCAGCCCGCCCTCCAGCCAGCCGGCGGCATGCAGGATGAAGTTGGCGCCGCCGAGGCAGGCGGAGAAGATCGCGTCGCTCGACTCCTGTCCGGCCTGGGCGTCGGCCACCTTGGCGCTGGTCAGCGCGCCGCCGCAGCGCAGCGGCACGCCGAGGCGTCGGGCCAGCTGGCCCACCACGAGGTGCGACATCACCGGCTCCGGCATGCCGAAGGTCGGCGCCCCGGTGCGCAGCGAGATCGAGGAGAGGAAGGACCCGTAGATCGCCGGCGCGCCGGGCCGCACCAGCTGCGTCAGCGCCACGCCGGCCATCGCCTCGGCATGGCTCTGCGCGATGGCTCCGGCGGTGGTGACCGGCCCCATCGCGCCGCCCAGGATGAAGGGCACCACGACGGTGCACTGGTTGGCCCGCGCATAGCTCTTCAGCGCGGCCGTCATGGTGACGTCGTAGACCAGCGGGGAGTTGACGTTGATGTTGCCGAGGATGACGCAGTTCTGCTCGACGAAGTCGCGGCCGAAGACCAGGCGGCACATCTCGATCGAGTCGGCGGCGCGCTCCGGCGCCGTCACCGAGCCCATCATCGCCTTGTCCGACCAGCGCAGGTGGGCATAGACCATGTCGAGGTGCCGCTTGTTCACCGGCACGTCGACCGGTTCGCAGATCGTGCCGCCGGAATGGTGGATCCAGGGCGACATCCAGGCCAGCTTCACCAGCGCCTCGAAGTCGGCCAGCGTGCCGTAGCGCCGCCCGCCCTCCAGGTCGCGCACGAAGGGCGGGCCGTAGGCCGGCGAGAAGACCGTGCAGTCGCCGCCGATGACGACCGAGCGGTCGGGATTGCGGGCGTGCTGGACGAACTGTGCCGGCGCGCTGCGGCGGATGATCGAGGCCACCAGCCCGGCGGGAAAGCGCACCCGTTCCCCCTCGACGCTGGCGCCGGCCGCGCGCCAGAGGTCGAGCACCTCCGGATCGCCGCGGAACTCCAGCCCGATCTCCTGCAGGATCGCCTCGGCCTGCGCCTCGATCCGCGCCAGCCCCTCGGGCGAGAGGAACTCGTAGGCCGGGATCGCCCGCGTGATGTAGGGCGGGGCCGCGACGCTCGAAGCGCTGCGCCGCGCCTGGCGGCCGTCGCGCCCGCCGCTGCGCCGGGCCGCTCGTCGTCCTTCGGCGGGCCGTGCCGCTGCCGCTTCGTCGCTCATGGGCCGTCTCCCTTCCCGCGATCCTAGAGACACTCGCCCCGGCAGGTCACGGTGGAATGGCAGCGCGCAGCCGGCAAGAGAGCGCTCGACAGCGCCGTCGAACGGCGCTAGCGTCGCGGCCTCGCAAGGAGAAGACCTCGTGACCGCAGTTTCGACCACCGCCATGGGATTTTACTGGTTCGCCTGAGGGCGAGCCTGATCCTTGCACCACGCGAGAGCATCGGCCGCCCCTTCCGGAGGCGGCCTTTTTCATGCCCGGCGCTCCGCCGGGGGCCGCCCGGGAAGGGCGGCTCCAGACAACGGAGAGCCTGCCATGTCCCCGAAACCAGAGACCCGGCCCGCCGCCGCCACCGAGGCGCCGCGCGACTTCGAACTCGACGGCATCGTCCCCTGGGGCCGCCGGATGGCGGAGTACCGTGCCTTCTTCGATCTCGACAACCGCCCCGCCGGGCGGCGCATCCTCGACGTCGGCGCCGGCCCCGCCTCCTTCGCCGCCGAAGCCACCGCCGCGGGACTGACGGTCACCGCGCTCGATCCGCTCTACCGCTTCGGCGGCGATGCCATCCGCCGCCGCGCCACCGCCGTGGCGCCGGCGATGACGCAGGGCCTGGAGCGCGCCCGCGACCGCTTCGTCTGGGATTTCTACGGCTCGCGCGAGGCCCTGCTGCGCACCCGCCAGGAGGCATTGGAGATCTTCCTGGAGGACTACGAATGGGGCCGCACCTGCGGCCGCTACCGCGCCGGCGCCCTGCCCGACCTGCCGTTCGCCGACCGGCAGTTCGACCTGGCGCTCTGCTCGCACCTGCTGTTCCTCTACGGCGACCGCCTGGACCGCGCCTTCCACCTCGCGGCGCTGGAGGAACTGCTGCGCGTGGCGCCCGAGGTCAGGGTGTTCCCGCTGCACGACCTCGAGGGCCGGCGCTCGGCCCACCTCGACGGCATCGTCGCCGCCTTGCGGGAACGCGGGATAGCCGCCGAGGAGCGGCCGGTCGCCTTCGAGTTTCAGCGCAACGCGACGACCCTGCTGCGCCTGACGGTGCGGTAGTCCGCGCCGGGACGGGCTGGGCGGGATGCCCCGGCCTATCCGGGAAGGTCGGCGTCCGGATTGGCCGAGAGGTACTCCGCGGCGGTCTCGCTGCCCGGCGGGCCGCAGCGGTCGCTGCGGGAATCCCAGCTGCGCTTGGTGAAGCCCTCGCCCTTCGCCAGCAGTAGGTCGTCCCAACCGTCGGTATAGAGAATGCGCACGGCCACGGCGCCGTTCGGCAGCTCCTCGTGCCGCCAGATGCCGCGCTCGCCGTTCTGGCCGAGGTCCGTGCTCGCCGTCTGGTCGGCATAGAGCCGGGCGTGAAAGACGCTGCCGTCGCCGTCGTGAAAGCGCCAGAGCCCGACGACGTCGAAGTCGCCGCCCTCGGCGGCGGCCGGCGACGCCAGCGCCAGGAAGACGATGAGAGAGGCGAGGATGCGAATCATGATGCGGGACTCCTGACAGAGGCAGGCGGAGCCGTGGAGACGGCCGCCGACGAATCCTTGCCAGGCTAACAGACCGGAGCGGTGCGCATGCCACTGCTTTCCCCGCGGCATCCCGGGCGGGGATGCCGGAGGGGCTACTCCGGCAGCGGCGCGTCGGGATCGCTCGACAGCCTCTCGGCCGGCGTGCTGTTGGTCGGCGGCATGCAGCGGTCGGCGCCGGGCGCCCAGCCCTGCTTGAGATAGCCCTTGTCGGTCAGCAACAGCAGATCGTCCCAGCCGTCGGTGTAGACCATCCTGACGGCAGCCTCGCCCTCCCGCCGCCAGATCCCGCGCTCGCCTTCGCCGAAGTCGGTGGTGGCGGTCTGGTCCGGATAGAGCCGGCCGTGGAAAACGCTGCCGTCGGTGTGGTGAAACTGCCAGAGGCCGACGATGTCGAAGGGCTCGCCGGCCATCGACGCGCCGCTCGCCAGCAGCAGGCCGAGCGCGGGGAGCCAGCGCATCAGGCAGCCAGGTCCTCGCCGAGCGTCGCGGCGCGGATGAAGCCGCCGCCCAGCACCCGCTCGCCGTCGTAGCAGACGGCGGCCTGGCCGGGGGCGACGCCCTTCTGCGGAGCGGCCAGCCGCAGGCCCCAGGCCTCGCCCTGCCGCTCCAGGCTGGCGCTATGCGCCGGCTGCGCCGAACGCAGCTTGACCGCAACCGCCCGGCCGGCGGCCGGTGCCGCCAGCCAGTTGCATTCGCCGAGCGCCACGCGGTCGCGCGCCAGGGCGCTTTCCGGGCCGACCACCACCTGGCGCCGGGCGGCATCGAGCCGCAGCACGAAGAGCGGCCCCTCGGCGTGGTCGAGGCCGAGGCCCCGGCGCTGGCCGACGGTGAAGTTGATGATGCCGGCGTGGCGGCCGAGCACCTGGCCGGCCAGGTCGACGATCTCGCCAGGCTCCGCGGCCTCCGGGCGCAGCCGTTCGACCACGCGGGCATAGCGGCCCTCGGGCACGAAGCAGATGTCCTGGCTGTCGGGCTTGGCCGCCACCGGCAGCGCCAGCCGCTCGGCCAGCGCGCGGGTCTCGCGCTTGTCCAGCCCGCCCAGCGGGAAGCGCAGGTAGTCCAACTGCTCGGCCGTGGTGGCGAAGAGGAAATAGCTCTGGTCGCGCGCCGGGTCGGCGCCGCGATGCAGCTCGGCCCCCTCCGGTCCCAGCGCCCGGCGGGCATAGTGACCGGTCGCCAGCGCCGCGGCCCCGAGGTCGCGCGCCGCCGCCAGCAGGTCCTCGAACTTGACCTTCTGATTGCAGCGCACGCAGGGGATCGGCGTCTCGCCGCGCGCGTAGCTGTCGGCGAAGTCCTGCATCACCGCGGCGCGGAAGCGGCTCTCGTAGTCCAGCACGTAGTGCGCGATGCCCAGCCGTTCGGCCACCGCGCGGGCGTCCTGGATGTCCTGCCCGGCGCAGCAGGCGCCCTTCTTCTGCACCGCCGCGCCGTGGTCGTAGAGCTGCAGCGTGATGCCGACCGCCTCATAGCCGGCATCGCGCGCCAGCGCCGCCACGACGGAGCTGTCGACGCCGCCCGACATGGCGACGACGACACGCGCGCCGGCCGGCGGCGCGTCGGGTCCGAAGAGGGTCCGGGGGTCGGTCATGGCGCGCACTATAGGCAGGCGGCGGGGCGGCGCAAGCGGGGTGCCGTCAGCCCAGCAGGTCGGCCAGGCGCGCCAGCGGCCGGCGGTCGGCGGCGAGACCGAGCGAGGCGGAGAAATGGCCCTGGCGCCGGCGGAAGAGATTTTCCTCCGGCACCTGCCAGCGCTCCGCCAGCAGGCAGCCGCTGTCATAGGGCGTGACGCGGTCGGCGGTGCCCAGCAGCATGACGGTGCGTCCGGGCGGCACCGCGCTCGCCGTCGGGTCGAGCAGCGGCAGCCAGCGCTCCAGTTCGGCCTCGTCCCAGCCGGCGGCCGCCATGCGCTCGGGCATGCCCAGCGCCGTCGCCAGGGCGCCCTCGTGGGCGGCGCGGCGCACGCTGCCGGAGGTGGCGATCAGCAGCAGGGCATCGGGCGCCAGTTCCGCCGGCCATCCGGTCGCCCGGCTGGCATAGAGCTGCGACGTCAGGGCGCCGAGCGAGATGCCCGCCAGCGCCACCGGGCCGCCCTGCGCCCGGGCCCAGGCGACCAGCGTCGCGGTTTCCGCCAGCCAGGCCTGCAGGCAGGTGAGCAGGCCGCCCAGCCCCTGGGCCAGCACCGGCTCGCCGCCGAAGCGGCCGGGCAGGCGACGTCGGCCGTGCCACGGCCCCTCGGGCTTCACCACGCGCCAGCCGGCCGCCGTCATGGCCTCGAAGGGGTCGTAGCGCGGCCGCCACATCTCCTCCTCCATGGCGATGCCGTGCAGCAGGATCAGGGTCGGGGCGCCGCGCCGCACGGCGGCCGGCTCCAGCACCCGCGCGGTGACGCGGTCGCCGAGCTGCGGCGAGGGAAAGGTAAGCCAGGAGAGCGTGCCGCCGGCGCTGGCGACCGACGCCGAGCGCTGCGGTGCCGCGATCGCCGGCACCGGATAGGCCAGGCCGGCATTCTCCAGCCGCGGGCCGTGCGCCGCCGCCACCTCGGCCGGTGTCGCCACCGCCCAGCCCGCCGCCGGAATCGAGCGCCGCCAGCGGCCGAACAGCCGCCGCGTGGCCATGAAGTCGTGGGCGCCGGCGATGCGCTCGGCCTGCAGGGCGGCGCGCCGCTCGGCATCGGCGCCGCGGTCGAGGAAGAACCCTTGCCGCCAGTGACGCTCGGCCGCGGCGTGGCGGTCGCCGCTGCGCCGCACCGCCGCCACCGCCCGCTCAAGGGCCGGCGAGGGCGTCAGGGCGCCGAGCCGGCGGCAGAGGTCGGCCGCGTCCTCGCTTTCGGCGGCCAGCGCCCAGGCGTGCGAGGCGGGGAAGTAGAGGGTGCGGATGAAGCGCAGCGCCGCGCTGTCGAACCAGGGCCGCAGCCAGAGCGGCGCCAGCGGCCGACGAAACAGCCACGGCACGGCCATCGCCGGGAGGGCGGGAGCGCCCCGGCCGCCGGGCTGGTCGTCGCGCCGGCGGCCGGACTCCTGCACGTCGTGCGTCTGCCGGAGACTCGCTTACTTTACCCGGGTCATCATCGGCTGCGGCGGGGCGAAGGCCGTGTCGGCGTGGAGCTGCACGAACTGCAGCACCGCCGAAGGCTCGCCGAAGACCTCGACCGCATCCTCGCCGAGCTGTACGCCCGCCTGGCTGGCCAGCATCGAGCTGTCGCCGGCCGGCGTCAGCACCGAGAGGGTATCGCCGCTGATCTGCACGAAGGCGATGATGGCACCGTCCTCGGTCGCCGCCTGGTCGTAGATCTCCAGCACCACGATGTCGCCGGCCAGCTTGAAGCCGTGCATCGTCAGTTTCTCGTCTTCCTGCGTCGCGGTCAGCTGGTACTCGTTGCTGTTCGGGATCCGCTCGACCAGCAGGGTGTCGCTGGCGTCGCCGTCGACCACCGTCCACAGCCCTTCGATCCCGGGAATCTCCTCGGCGAGCGAGGCCGGCAGCACGCTGCGCTCGGTGACGTAGCAGGCGTTCAGCGCGAAGAGCAGCAGCGCGGCCGTGGCCGTCCTGGCAAGTAGTCGAAACATCGGCTTACTCCTTCGGTTGGCCGGTCCAGATCCGCCGTGGCCCTTCGAAGTCCGAGGCCGGGTCTGCCTGGCGTCGCGGCGGGCAAAAAGTGACCTGGTCGATCCCTAGTGGTCCGGGGCGTCCAGCCCCATGTCCCAGAACCCGATCTCGAGGCGGGTTGCCGCCTCGAAGGTCATGACCAGGGCGGGATAGCGTGGCGATGCGGCGAAATCGGGGCCAAGACGCCTCGAAGCCGCCATATCTAGGTGTTCGCAGGCCTCCACCGCCATCTGCTGGAAAATAGGCCCGCCGTAGCCCTCGATCCAGGGGGCGTAGCGGTTCCCCTGCAGCCGGGTCGCCGGGTCGGCCAGCAGGCGCCGGCCGATCTCGGCATAGCCGATGACGCAGGGCGCCAGGGCCGTCAGCAGGTCGAGATAGTCGCCCGCCATCCCGCGTTCCAGCACATAGCGGGTGTAGGCCATGTTGCGTGGGTCCTCCGGTGTAGCCAACACGTCGGCTTCCTCGAGGTTCCAGTCGCGGCAGTAGGCGAGGTGAATCTCCAGCTCGGTGCCCAGGATGCCCTGCACCCCGGCCAGGGCGTAGCGCATCTCGGCCGCGCTCTCCGCCTTGTAGACCGCGAGCGCGTAGGCGCGGGCGTACTGGATCAGGAAGATGTAGTCCTGCACCAGGTAGTGGCGGAAGCAGCGCTCCGGCAGCGTGCCGTCGCCGATCCCGCGCACGAAGGCGTGCTCGACGTAGCCGCTCCAGGCGTCGCCCGACGCGGCGCGCAGCAGCGGATAGAGGCGGCCCTCGTCGTTCGGCGGGGAGGCACTCAACGCACGCGGCCGCTATTCGAGCATCATGTTGCGGGTTTCGGTCGGCAGCTCGACGGTCAGGCCGTCCAGCTCCTCCGTGATGATGAGCTGGCAGCCCAGCCGCGAGGTCGCGGTCAGCCCGAAGGCCAGGTCGAGCATGTCCTCCTCGTCCTCCGAAGCCGGCTTCAGCTTTTCGTACCAGGACTTGTCGATCACCACGTGGCAGGTGGAGCAGGCCAGCGAGCCCTCGCAGGCCCCTTCGATGTCGACGTCGTTCTTGTGCGCGATCTCCAGCACCGAGAGGCCGACCGGGGCATCCACGTCCTTGCGCGTGCCGTCGCGCAGTACGAAGGTCATCTTGGGCATGGGGCTGGCCGGTCCTCGTGTTCGCTGTCGTTCGCTGTTCCGGGAGAGGCCAGCTAGGTAGGGATTTGCCGCCGCAATGTCCAGTCGTTTCCGCCGTCGCCGGCCGCCGCGCGCGGTGCCACCGCCGGCTTGACGCTGCCCGGCGCTGCCGCCATCGTCTGCCCGCGCGGCCAGCAAGCGGCCGCCTTTGCCGGAGTCCTTGTCCGCCATGTGCCGCTGGGCCGCCTACATCGGGCCGGAAGTCTTCCTGGAAGATATCATCAGCGCGCCGCGCCAGTCGCTGATCGCCCAGAGCCAGCACGCCCGCGAAGCGAAGGCCGAGACCAACGGCGACGGCTTCGGCGTCGCCTGGTACGGCAGCCGCGAGGAACCCGGGCTCTATCGTGACATCCTGCCGGCCTGGAACGACCCCAACCTGCGCAGCCTCGCGCGCCAGGTACGCTCCGGTCTCTTCCTGGCGCACGTACGGGCCTCCACCGGCACCGCCACCAACCGCTCGAACTGCCATCCCTTCGCGGTCGGCCCCTGGTGCTTCATGCACAATGGCCAGATCGGCGGCTACGAGCGGCTGCGCCGCCATCTCGACATGCTGCTGCCGGACCACCTCTATGCCTGCCGCCTCGGCACCACCGATTCCGAGGTGATGTTCCTGCTCGCCCTCGCCTATGGGCTGGCGGAGGATCCACAGGGCGCCATGGCGCGCCTCGCCGGCACCGTCGAGACCCTGGCCGGGAAGTACGGCTGCGAACCGCTGCTGCGCTTCACCGCCGCCTTTTCCGACGGGCGGCGGCACTATGCCGTGCGCTACGCCTCCGACGCCTTCGCGCCGACGCTCTACTATCGCAAGCACCATACGGCCGGCGGCCGCACCATCGCCTCCGAGCCGCTGGATGCCGAGCGTGACGACTGGGAGGCGGTGCCGCCCGCCTCCTTCGCCTGCTTCACCGCCCAAGAGGTCGACATCCGCCCCTTCGCGCCGCTGCGCGACGGCCTGCTCGAGGTGGCCTGAGGACCGGCAACGGCGCCTGCGGCCCGCCCTTCGAGAGGCCGTCAGGCAGCCTTGAGCTGGCGCACCGCGGAGACCAGGCGCTCGGCGGCGAAGTCGATCTCGGCCTCCGTCGTCATGCGGCCGAACCCGAGGCGCAGCGTGGCCTGCGCCGCCTGATCGTCCAGGCCGATGGCGCGCAGCACATAGGAGCTCTCGACCTCGGCCGAGGTGCAGGCGGAGCCGGTGGAGAGCGCCAGCTCCGGCAGCGCCTGCAGCAGGGCGAGCGCCACCACGCCGGGCAGCGTGACCGAGAGGTTGCCGGGAATGCGGCGCTCGGGATCGCCATTGAAGACGACGCCGGGGATGCCGGCCTGCAGCGCCGCCTTGAGGCGCCGGTGCAGGTGCCAGAGGCGCTCCGCCTCGGCCCCGCCCTCGTGGCGGGCGAGCGCGGCAGCCTTGCCGAAGCCCACCACCAGCGGGGGTGCCAGCGTGCCGGAACGCTGGCCGCGCTCCTGGCCGCCGCCGTCGATCAGCGGCACCAGGCGCACCCGCGGTCGGCGCCGCAGGAAGAGCGCGCCGATGCCCTTGGGTCCGTAGAGCTTGTGCGCCGAGAGCGAGACCAGGTCGAGGTCCAGCGCGCGCACGTCGAAGGGGATCTTGCCGGCGGCCTGCGCCGCGTCGCTGTGCAGCCAGGCCCCCTGGGCATGGACGATGGCGGCGATCTCGGCCAGCGGCTGGATCACGCCGATCTCGTTGTTCACCGCCATGACCGAGACCAGCGCGGTACGCTCGCTGACCGCCTCCTCGAGGCGGGCGAGGTCGACCAGCCCGGAGCGCTCGACCGGCAGGATCGTGACCTCGCAGCCCTCGCGCTCCATCGCCTTGGCGCTCTCCAGCACGCACTTGTGCTCGCTCGCCAGGGTGACGAGCTGCGGCCGCTCCTCGCGGCGGAAGCGCATCACCCCCTTCAGGGCCATGTTGTTCGCCTCGGTCGCGCCGGAGGTGAAGAGGACCTCGCGCGGCTCGGCGCCGATCAGGGCCGCCACCTCGGCGCGCGCCGCCTCGACCGCGGCCGCCGCCTCCAGGCCGGGGGCGTGGGTCGCGGAATGGGGGTTGCCGAACTTCTCGCTGAACCACGGCAGCAGCGCCTCCAGCGCGCGCGGGTCGAGCGGCGTCGTCGACTGGTAGTCGAGGTAGACCGGGCGGCCATCGCGGTTCGGCAGGCTGTCGTTCATGGGGTCCCTTCTAGCATCGCGGGCGCGGCCTAGGCAGCGCGCTTGCGCAATTGCCGCAGCACCGCCTGCCAGCGCTCGAGGAAAGCCTCGATGTCGGCAGCGCCGCTGTCCCAGCCGGTCGAGAGGCGCAGCGCCCCGGCCGCCAGGTCCGGCGGCACGCCCATCGCGGTCAGCACATGCGAGCGCTCGACCTTGCCCGAGGAGCAGGCGGCGCCGGAAGAGACCGCCACGCCGGCGAGGTCGAGCGCGATCAGCGCCGTCTCCGCCGCCACGCCCGGCACCGCGAAGCAGCTGGTGTTGGGCAAGCGGGGCGCGGCCGCGCCGAAGATCCGCGTCTCCGGCGCCGCCGCCAGGAGCCCGGTTTCGAGCCGCTCGCGCAGGGCCGCCAGGCGCGCCGCCGTCTCGTCCAGCTGCAGTGCCGCCGCCTGGGCCGCGGCGCCGAAGCCGGCGATGATTGCCACCGCCTCGGTGCCGGCGCGGCGCCGGCCCTCTTGCCCGCCGCCGCGCAGCAGCGGGCGCAGGGTCACGGCGCGTCCCTCGGCCGTCAGCAGCACCAGCGCACCGGCGCCGGCCGGCCCGCCCAGCTTGTGGCTGGACAGCGCCAGCAGGTCGGCCTCGACTCGGCCCAGGCCGACGGCGGCAGGCGCCCGGCGGCCTGCACCGCGTCGACATGCAGCCAGGCCCCGGCGGTGCGGCAGAGGGTGGCGGCGGCGGGAGGTCCTGGCAGAACGCCGGTCTCGTTGTTCGCCGCCTGCAGCGCCACCAGCGCCGAAGCGCGCCGCCGGCCAGGGCGCGCCAGCGCCGCCAGGTCGAGGCGTCCGTCGGGCAGCAGCGCCAGGCGCTCGGCGTCTGGCGCCGCCGCCAGGATCGAGGGGTGCTCGCCGGCGGAGAGCAGCCGGCGCGGCCGCCGGCCCGCCAGCTCCAGGCCGCGCAGCAGCATGTTATTCGCCCTCGGTGGCGCTGGCGGTGAAGTGGATCGCCGCCGCCGGCCGGGGCGACGAGGCCGGCGACCTGGCGCCGTGCGGCCGCCAGCAGGGCGCGGGCCTGGCGGCCTTCGCGGTGGATCGAGGAGGGGTTGCCGCACTGCCCCAGCGCCTGCAGCAGCGCCTCGCGCGCTTCCGGGCTGCAGCGGCGCGGTGGCGTTGTGATCGAGGATAGAGGCGGGGACTGGCCGCCATGGCGGCCCCTACTCGCCGCCGCCGCGGGTCTCGGCAGCAGCCTGGCCTGGGCAGGCGGCCCTGAGAAGTCGGCCGGGCGGCTCTGCACGACATCGGCCACCGACACCGAGGCCAGGTAGCTGCGGATCTTGCTGTCCCAGCCCTTCCCAGAGATCGTGCGTCAGGCAGCGTTGCGGCTTGCCGCTGCAGCCGAATGGCTGGCCGGGCGTGCAGCGGGTGGCGCGCAGCGGCTGGTCGAC
>CALOEA010000007.1:0-353884 GCA_942492185.1 uncultured Alphaproteobacteria bacterium | reverse complement strand
ACATCAGAAGATAAAAGTGCTGTGGTAGGCAACGGGTTCACCGTCATGGTGAAAGTTTGCGGAGCAAAGGCAGCACATTGTGTTGTCGTATTTTTTCCTTCAACGCTGATGATGTCTCCATTTACAAAAGTAGTGGTAACGAATGAATCAATATTGGTAAAGAACCCAACGGCAGTTCCGTTTTTATAGAACAGATATTCATTAGCACCACTGCCGGTAAACTTCACTTTATCTCCATCACAGATAATATTATCGGCATCAGAAGAAACCAGAGAAACAGTGGGAGCCGCATTCACTGTAAACTTTAACTTAACATTACTTTGAAATGAACATCCTCCCACATTTGCCACCACATACACCGAATCGTTATTCTGAAGATTGGTTACGGTAATAAAGGTGTCAACCGAGGCAGCCGCCATTGCACATATTATTCTTGAAAAACTGATAGGTAGTTGCATTGTTGCGTGTCCTGAACGTTACGCTTTGACCTGCACATATTACACCCGAGGTAGCGCTTGATTCTAATTGCACCTGCAGGTCGTTTACTGTAATCGAATCAGTTTTCGTGTTTTCACATTCGTTCGTATAAGTTGCAACCAGTGTCACTCCTTTTTTTCCGCCCTGCGTATATGTGTGCGAGGGACTGGTAAGCAACGAAGTATCTCCATCGCCAAAACTCCAGCGAAAAGAAAGATTAGCAATGTTGCCACTGATATTGGTCGAAGTGTTCGTAAATGTAATAGCGGTGCCTCTGCACAATGTTGCAGGATAAGTAAAGTTGGCTGTTACCGGAGCGGTTGCCATAATAGCAAACCCGCTATTATTTCCCTCAACATTGAGAAACGAACACGTTTTACGGAAAGCAATCCTGCTAATGTAATATCCTTAATAAAAGCACAATCAATTAAAATCGAATCTAAAGGTTGCGTAATCGTTACAGTGGTTGCTACAATAGATGAAAACAGACTGATACTGTCTGTGCATAAACCAAGCGCACGAAACGTTGAAGTGGTTTGCGTAGAAGACGCTTCAATTTCTAAATCAACTCCAGGTTTTATCGTCAGAATGTTAAATGTATTTGAACCAGTAAGTTTTGTGATGTTTGGGCCGGGTGAATAAATAGTTACGTTGTTATAAGTTTTGCCTGCACCATGAAAATATTCGCCCGATTGGCTGCCGTTAACAATAATGTGAGACGTGCCGGCAGTAACAGTCAGACCCGATGTAATACCTAGAGCATACCATCCATATCTTAATGTAATTACCGAACTTCCCAATGTAATCTGTTTATTATTTCCGGTAAGCAGATTGAATGCACTTGCAGTAATGTTTCTGTTGTTGGTTAAAAATGTTCCTTGAATAATATTCACGCTGTTCAGCGAATCGTCCATTATCAGCGGATTGGCTAAACTTAGTTGGTCGGCAAGCACACTTCCTTCTAAAAGAATACTTGCATTCAAAGTAACGTTCTGTGTGTTCAGGCTACAATTGTTTGCTGTGGGAAGAAATCGAACTAATCCGATACGTGTGCCTGAAGTGGTCATGGCGGCATTCATCAATAAATCTCTGCGGATGGTAAGGGTTTGCAGAATATTAAAATTCGGATTGTTGGTGGCAGGCTGTCCAGTCCATCAGGTTGCAATAAGCATCTACGTTTACCGAAACCTCCTGCCCTGCCGCGCTGAATGAATTGGCATCGAAATATACCGTGTCCTTAATAGTCGGCAAACAGGTAGTAGGCGTTCCGCCTGAACTTAACGACCAATGTATTGTATCGTTCCAGCTTCCAGTGCCGCCTATCCAGTAAAACTTTGTTCCCGCGCCGGGTAAGGTAGTATTCGTCCATCCTGTGGTGGTATATCTAAGTTCTGATGAATTAGCGGTATAAATTCTCAGCCCGATAGAGTCGGCAATAACATTACTGACATACGCGAAATTTACAGTAAATAGTGCCGGCAGTGTTGCATTATAATTGCAGGTGCGCCCTGAGTTACTGTTGCAGAAATTATAACAAGCATACCACATGTTCCGGTGGCAATCAACGAATCGAAAGTTTGGGTTACACCACTTTCAAACGAAAGTTTATTTCCCTTTGTAAGTTTTATCCAGTGAAAATTATTAGCACCATTTAATTCTGTGGCAGAAGTATTCAGGTTAATATCATAGTAGTTTTTTTCCCTTTCTTCTAAAAGCCATCAGGTTCACTCCAGTGTGGTTCATCATCAACACAGAATTTCCGCTACTGAAGGTTAAACCCGTAGCATCTAAATCCCACGCATCGCCACTACCTGTTAATGTAATTACTGATGTGCCGATAGTAAGTGTGCGCGTGTTGTTGATGTCGTTACTACGCACATACGCAGCCGTCACCGTATTATTATTCGTGTTTAAACTTCCGTCAATCAGGTCAATGCCTTCATTCGATGTGAAAGCAGAAGCCAGCGAATAATCACCTGTAGCATTGTTTAATATCACCGCTCCGTTCAGCGTTCGGTTAAAAGTGTTGATGCTGATGGCACCCGTTCCGTAGAAAATATACTGGCCCGTGAGTGGCAAATTTACCGTGGCGTTTAACGTGAGCGAACCCTGAATATTTACATCAGAGCTACCCGAAAGTTAGGCGCGTTCGCTCCTGTCGGGGTCATATTGTTGCAGTAGGCATTGTAATCAGCTGTTACGGTTTGACCTGCTGCTGAAAATGAAGCAGCATCAAAAAATACATTTGTTGAAGGGCCGGGCACACAGTTAGCTGTTGCGCCACCCGAAGTAGTAGACCAGTGTGCTTTATCGAACCAGTTGCCTGTGCCACCTATCGAGTACAAATTAGTGGGGCCTGCCGCAGCAGTGATTGTCCAGCCTGCGTTGTTGCCTTCATCTATCGAATTGGTGGCGTTGAACGTTCCGCCACCGGTGGCATTAATACCTTGCAGATATAAATAATCGCCACTCACCGTGCCGCTGGTTTTAGTCAGCAGCACCTGCGTAACCGCATCATCACTTCTGAAAAAAATCGGGTCGCCACAGGTGCCTGCAATGTTGATGGTGGTAACTGTTTGATTTGTGGTAGCTGTTGCCAACACATTAGCGCCTACTGAAAAAGTAAGCGTGTTGAATGTTGCACTTTCATGCAGATAAATATGCGCTTTCGGAAAAGTAACACTGTTATAAATGTATCCGCTGCCGGCTGAATAAAAATGAATGGTGTCCGCACCAGTATAATTGAAAACAAAAATGGCGGTCGATGCATCCAGCGTAAGGTTGGCAGGTTCAGCCCGCCACGCATCCAGCCCCTGAGTAAAAATAACGGTAGACGTCCCTAAATTGATATTCCTCGGAAAAGCAAAATTCAGATTGAAACGATGCCCCGTAATATTATTGTTGTTACTTTTCAGCGTGCCACTTTCAATAATAATGTTGCCGTTCACGGTCATGGCGCTCTTCAACTGATATTCGCCCAGATGCTTAAAAGCCACATCAGCCGAAAATGCAACGCCATTGGTTTTAATGGTGTCGGCATCCAACGTTTTTAAAACAAACGTGCCGGTATAATTATTCGTCATGCCTGCTTTGAAAATAAGCGAGCCATATAAATACAACGAATCGTTGGCCGGAAGTTTGGTAAGTGTGGGATTAAATGAAGCAGTGCCCCAGTCCATTTTTTTGCAAACAGCATTGGCAACATCAACAGTAACAATTTGCCCCGCACCCGAAAAAGAAGCAGCGTTGAAAATAACATTATCAGTATCAGAGGGCATTCGCGTATAAGCAACGCCACCGGTATCTACCCAGTGGTTGGCAAAATAGCTCCAGTTGCCCGTGCCGTTTACCCAGATAAAATCTTTTGCGAAGGAATTCAGCGAGATGAAGATGCCAAATAATACAAATTCGATTCTCAATCCCTTCATTTTATAGCTGTGGGGTTTTCAATTAATAAATAATTAAATAATTTGATTTTCAAAAATAAGAAAACTGATAGAGAACTTGCGACAATAGTTGTTAGCAGATGGGTGTAAAACAGAGAAGCCGCGAGATAAACCCGCGGCTTTTTATGTTTCAAATGAAAAAATAATTACAATGCACTTGCACCTTCCACCAACACAGTTACTTTGTTGTTTAAACATTCTACAAAGCCGCTGTTAATTTCAAAAGTAACTATCCCTTCTTTTCCGTTTACACGAATAGTGCCTTTATCTAAGGCCGAAATAATAGGTGCATGATTGTTCAGCAATTCGAAACCACCTAAAACTCCCGGCAAATTAATGGCTGTAATTTCGCCTTCGTATATTTTCTTTTCGGGGGTTAATATTTCTAACTGCATGGTTGAAAATTAATTACTTACCAACATTTTCTTTCCTTTCTCTATAGCCTGGTCAATAGTTCCCACTAAGTTGAAAGCTGCTTCAGGATATTCATCAACCTCACCATCCATAATCATATTGAATCCGCGAATGGTTTCTTCAATAGGCACAAACACCCCTTTCAAGCCTGTAAATTGTTCGGCAACGTGGAACGGCTGTGATAAGAAACGCTGTACACGTCTTGCGCGGCTTACAACCAATTTATCTTCATCGCTCAATTCGTCCAAACCAAGAATCGCAATAATATCCTGCAATTCTTTGTAACGCTGTAAAATCATTTTAACCTTTTGAGCACATTTGTAATGTGCTTCGCCCACAATGTCTTCAGTAAGAATACGTGAAGTAGAATCTAAAGGGTCAACTGCAGGATAAATACCTAACTCGGCAATTTTACGGCTTAATACGGTGGTAGCATCAAGATGCGAGAAAGTAGTAGCCGGAGCAGGGTCAGTCAAGTCATCAGCAGGAACATATACTGCCTGAACTGATGTGATAGAACCTTTTTTTGTAGAAGTGATACGTTCCTGCATCAATCCCATTTCGGTAGCGAGTGTTGGCTGGTAACCTACAGCTGAAGGCATACGGCCTAACAACGCTGATACTTCGGAACCTGCCTGTGTGAAACGGAATATATTATCAACAAAGAACAAAATATCGCGCCCTTTTCCTTCACCATCACCATCACGATAGTATTCAGCTAAAGTCAATCCTGATAATGCCACACGAGCACGTGCTCCGGGTGGTTCGTTCATTTGTCCAAATACGAAAGTAGCTTTAGAATCTTTCAACTGTTCATAATCAACCGATGCTAAATCCCAATCGCCTTCTTCCATACCGTGCATGAATTTATCGCCATATTTCACAATACCTGCTTCTAACATCTCGCGCATCAAATCATTTCCTTCGCGGGTTCTTTCGCCCACCCCTGCAAACACCGATAAACCACCGTGCCCTTTGGCTACGTTGTTAATCAATTCCTGAATCAATACAGTTTTACCTACACCCGCTCCACCAAACAATCCGATTTTACCACCTTTTGCATAAGGCTCTATCAAGTCAATAACTTTTATACCTGTTAATAACACTTCGGTAGAAGTAGAAAGGTCTTCAAAAATTGGAGGCTTCTTATGAATATTATAGCCGTTTTCTTTATCAATTGTTTTTAAACCGTCAATAGCATCGCCTACTACATTGAACAAACGACCTTTAATGTCTTCGCCAATAGGCATTTTAATCTGCTGTCCGGTATCCACTGCATCTAATCCGCGCATCAAGCCTTCGGTCGAATCCATCGCAATGGTACGAACGCTATCCTGACCTAAGTGCTGCTGCACTTCAAGAATCAATTTATGTCCGTTTTCGCGGGTTACTTCAAGTGAACTAAGAATTTCAGGGAGTTTGGAACCTTCAGCGGAGAAGCTAACGTCAACAACTGGTCCGATGATTTGTTTGATTTTTCCAACATTTGCCATAATGAATAATTAAGAACGGTTTTTTTTGTAATTGGCCGCAAAGATACGGTTCATTTGCAGTTATTCAAACCATAAAATAAAAGATTTTAAAGCGAATGTGGATAATGCTATTTATACTGCTGCAAGTGTATGTTTCTTCACAAACTCTTTTGTAACTGGCGGACAATAATGAATCGAACCAAAAAGAATCAGAAAACGGGTTTTCAAATCTTTATTATGAATGAATTCATATACTAAACGGGCTATACCGCCATGCATTACTCGAAAAGGATTCATCACAATTTCAGGATTATTGGTTAATCCAACTTTTGGTTGGGTAGCAGGTGGTACAGAATAAGTTCCAAATAATCTGTCCCACAAGCAAAACGGACCTCCTGCTAAATTTACCATCTGATGCTCTTTAGCTGATGAATGATGAAGAAAGTGATAAATGCCGTTGCCCGTAACATCACAAAAAAAACGCATAATCTTATTGCTATGAATCCACTCATACTGTGCTCCGTTATGATTGAATATCTCCATAGTATAATTAAACAGAAAATATAAACTCACTTCCAGAATCATCGGTTCGGCATAAAACAGCTTTGAAACTACAACCATGATGATAACCTTAGGAATAGCAAGGAAAAACTCAAACAGATAAGCAGGGGCTCCGCCCATGGGGTGCATAATTTCGGGTATGTGATGTACTTGATGAAATGTAAACCAGAAAAAGCGCGATTGGTGCGATAACCTATGCACTAAATATTCTGGCAAATAGGAAAACAGGAAAACCACAGCCAGAGCTAAAGGATAATAAGTGATATTGATTACAGTAGGCACATTGGTTTCAATGAATACACCTAATAATTTCACAAGAGAAGAAAAAGCATTGTAACCATCAGCAATCGTATATCCTGATAAGTAGAACCCTACCCCTATCAGTGCAAACAAAATGGCCTCTAAAAAGTAGGAAAGTGGAGTAGTAACCACAAAAGTCATAAACACCTGACGGAATTTCTTCATCTCATATTGTTTCAGACAGGCAAAGTAGGAAGTAACTATAATAATGTATCGAAATACAATACAAAAGGTTGCAAGCACTGATCCATAATACGTTAAAGTTCTTTCTGATAATTTCCGGAGCGGGTGGAACAACCATTTCACCGCGAACCAACTGAAGGTATTCATCCAGATTCATTCGCCGGGCTGGGAGCGATCCTCGTCCTGGCGTTCCTTCGCAGCCAGCAGTCGCACCCGCTCGCGGCCGCGGAACCGACGGGGCGGCCCCGCAGGAGGTCCGCGTCCTCGCGCTCGACGACGAGGTCCTCGTTGCTCGCCGCGAGGTCGAGGAGGAGCCGCAGATCATCGTGCCGATGGTCGACGTCTTCGTCGCGACGATGCCCGGCGCGCTCGACCGCCGGAGGTCGAGGAGCGCGTGACCCGCGCCGATCGAGAAGCTGCTCTGGGAGATCCCCGGCGTCGAGTATGTCTACTCGACCTCGAGCCCGGGGCAGGCACTGGTCATCGTCCGCTTCCACGGTCGGCGAGGACGAAGAGCAGGCGCCCGTCGTCGCCTGAACGACAAGCTGCGCGCCAACCTCGACCGGATCCCGCCCGGGGTCGCGTCGCCGCCGCTGGTCAAGCCGCGCTCGATCGACGACGTGCCGGTTCTGGCGCTGACCCTGTGGAGCGAGCGCTACGACGACTTTCGCCTTGCGGCGCGCTCGCGGCCCAGGTCGCAGGCGACCGGTCAAGGAGAGTGCCGGACGTCAGCGAGGTCACGCTGATCGGCGGCCGCCCGCGGCAGGTCGCGGGTCTCCTCGATCCGGCCGCGCTGGCCGCCCGCGGACTCTGAGCCCCGCTGGTCTGGCGGCGCCATCGCGCAGCAGGCCAACCGCGCACGCTGCCGGCGCGGTCGTCGGACCGCGACGACCGCCGGCAGTCGTGCGGTCGAGGCCGGCGGCTGGCTCGACGACCGCCGCCGACGTGCGCGGCGTGGTCGTCGGCGCGCACGGCGGTGAGGCCGGTCTACTTGCGCGACGTCGCCGATGGTCGCGACGGCGGCGGAGCCGAGCCGACGTCACTACGTTCGCGTTCGGCACGGCGCGGCAGGTCGCCACTGGTCGCGACGCGGGCGGAATCCCATCCGGCGGTGACGCTGGCGTCGCCAAGCGCAAGGGGACCAATGCGATCGCCGTGACGCGAGGCGGTCTGGCACAAGGTCGAGCGCTGAAGGGCGACATGATCCCGGACGACGTCGACGTCACGGTCACGCGCCACTACGGCGAGACCGCGGCGGAGAAATCCAACGAGCTCCTCATGCACATGGGGATCGCCGTGCTCAGCGTCTCGCTGCTGATCCTGCTCATGCTCGGCTGGCGCGAATCGGTCGTCGTGCTGATCGCGATCCCGGCGACGCTGGCGCTGACGCTGCTGGTGTTCTACCTCTACGGCTACACGCTGAACCGCATCACGCTCTTCGCGCTGATCTTCTCGATCGGCATCCTCGTCGACGACGCCATCGTGGTGGTGGAGAACATCTATCGCCACCTGCAGCAGGGCGATCGTTCTCCCGACGTCGCCGCGGTCGAGGGGGTGGATGAGGTCGGCAATCCCACCATCCTTGCCACCTGGGCGGTGATCGCCGCGATCCTGCCGATGGCGTTCGTCGGCGGCCTGATGGGACCCTACATGCGCCCGATCCCGGTCGGCGCGTCGGCGGCCATGGTCTTCTCCCTGGTCGTCGCCTTCATCGTCACGCCCTGGGCGGCGATCCGTGCTGCGCGAAAGGGAGGAGGCGGCACAACGGACGGCGCACGGCGAAGGCAGGAGGACCGGATGACACCGCGGCTCTACCGCCGCTTGATGGGCCGCTGCTCACCACCGGCCGGCGCTGGCTGTTTTCCTCGGCGGGATCGTCGGCTGCTGCTCGGCGCTCTCGATGGCGCTGGTCGGCATCGGCTGGGTGAAGGTCAAGATGCTGCCGTTCGACAACAAGAGCGAGTTCCAGCTGGTCGTCGACATGCCCGAGGGCACGCCGCTCGAGCAGACCGCGCGCGGTGGCGCGCGAGATCGCCGCCGCCGCTCCGCGACGAGCCGGAGGTCACCGACTACCAGATCTACGCGGGCACCGCCGCGCCCTTCAACTTCAACGGCCTCGTGCGCCACTACTTCCTGCGCCAGGGGCCGAACGTCGCCGACATCCAGGTCAACCTCCTCCCGAAACACGGCCGCGACGCCGCCAGCCACGACATCGCCAAGCGCGTCCGCGCGAGCGGCTCGGCGATCGCCGAGCGCGCTACCGCGCACGATCGAGGTGGCCGAGGTGCCGCCCGGACCGCCGGTGCTGCAGACGCTGGTGGCCGAGATCTACGGCCCCGATCCGAAGCCAGATCGAGATCGCGGCCGAAGAGGTGCGCGAGGTCTTCGAGGCGCACGACCGGCGTGGTCGACGTCGACTGGTACGTCGAGGCGACCAGACCGAAGGCTACCGCTTCGTGATCGACAAGGAGAAGGCGGCGCTGCACGGCATCACCGCCGCGACGATCTCGCAGACGCTGCGCATCGCGGTGGCGGGCATGGACGTCGGGCTTGCTGCACGACCCGCGCGAGAAGGAGGACGTCGCCGGTGCCCGTGCAACTCTGCGCCATCGCGCGGTCGATCCGGAGGATGCTGCACTGCGCGGTGCGAGCCGACGATGCCAATGCCTGGCCGAACCGGCGGTGGGCCGCGCTGTCCGCTGGTCGCGCTCGGCGAGCTCGTCACGCGTGGAGCAGACCATCGACGAGGACAAGAGCATCTACCACAAGAACCTGATGCCGGTTACTTACGTGATGGCCGACGTGGCCGGCGCGATCGAGAGCCCGGTGTATGCGATTCTGGAAATGCGCAAAAAGATTGAGAAGATATCGATTCCCGAGGGCTACCGCATCGCCCAGCACACCGCCGGCCTGCCGGAAAGCGACCGCCGGTTTGCCATGAAGTGGGACGGCGAGTGGCACATCACCATCGAGGTGTTCCGCGATCTCGGCATCGCCTTCGCCGCCGTGCTGATGCTGATCTACATGCTGATGGTCGGCTGGTTCCAGTCGTTCATGACGCCGCTGATCGATCATGGCGGCGATTCCGTTCTCGCTGGTCGGCATCCTGCCGGCACACGGGGCGATGGGCGCGTTCTTCACCGCGACCTCGATGATCGGGTTCATGGCCGGCGCGGGCATCGTGGTGCGCAACTCGATCATCCTCGTGGACTTCATCGAGCTCCGCGTGCGCGACGGCATGCCGCTCGAAGAAGCGGTGGTCGACGCCGGCGCGGTGCGCTTCCGCCCGATGGCCTTGACCGCCGCGGCGGTGATCGTCGGATCCGCCGTGATTCTGTTCGACCCGATCTTCCAGGGCCTCGCGATCTCGCTGATGGCCGGGGAGATCGCCTCGCTGCTCCTGTCGCGGATGGCCGTCCCGGTGCTGTACCACTGGGTGCATGCCCGCAACGATCCTGACGCCCGATGAAGACGCTCACGCCCGGAGCGACCGGGCAGGGGCCGGCTCCCTGCGCCTCGAGCTCGACCGAGCGTTCCGCGAGGGGAGGAGCGTGCACAGCGGACACGCTCCCACTTGGCGTGCTGATGGCCCTGGGCCTCGTCCCGTTGCTGCTCTGGCGGATGGTCTTCGTCATCCTGCCGGGCGAGGTCGGCTACAGCCTGCTGGGCGGCGGTACGGTGCTCGACGAGGTCCTGCCGGAGGGCTTCGCGCTGAAGCTTCCCTGGGACAAGGTCTACATCTACGAGACCCGCACGCAGCGCTTTCCGTTTCAGCTCTATGGCCTGTCGCGCGAAGGCATGACGGTGCAGATGGTCGGCACGCTGCTCTATCGGCCCACTCGCGAGCTGGTGCCGATCCTGCAGAAGACGATCGGGCCGGAGTATCGCGACCGCATCGTCGCCGCCAGCCGCCAAGCGGCGCTGCGCGAAATCATCGCCCGCTACAAATTCCCGCACGAGCTCTACCGCTGGACTACGACCGCCTGCGCAGCGAATCGCTGCACGTCATGCGCCGCCACCAGACGGGCGATCTGGTCTATTTCGAGGACCTGCTGATGACCACCGTGGCATTGCTGACCAAGGTCACGGACGCCATCGAGGAAAAGCTGGCGCAGGAGCAGATCGCGGCGTCCTACCAGTTCCTGCTGCTGGCGCAGAAGCAGGAAGCGGAACGGCTGTGGTGATCGAGGCGATCGGCATCCGGACCTACTACTCCATCGTCAGCGAAGCGCTGACCGACAGTCTGCTGGTCTGGCGCGGTATCGAGGCAACGGTGGAACTGTCGAACACGACCAACTCGAAGATCGTCGTCGTCGGCGGCAACAAGGACCAGATGCTGCTGATTCCCCTGAGCGACATCGGCCAGCAGTCGAGCGTGCCGCAGCCGGTTCCCTCCATCGACCCCGACGCCGACCCCCTGCCCGACTGGTCGACCCTCAAGGATCTCTTTCCCGGCGTCGATGTCAGCGGACCGCTGCTGACCGACGACAGCAACCGGAGCGACGACTACAGCGACCAGAGCCCCGAGGACAGCAAATTCGAGCGACCCGGGCAACGACCCCAAGGTGAAATAGAGGGAGGCTGACCATGCTTCCCTATATCCTCGTCGTCATCTACCTGATCTGCGTCCTGGGCGTGGCCTGGCTCGGACGGAACACCATTGCCGGCGCTTTCGGCACCGGCGTCTTCGCGCTCCTGCTGACACCGGCGGTGGCCCTGATCGCCCTGCTGATCTGTGCGCCGCTCGGAGACGCGGATCATCATCCCTCCGCCCGCGGCGCCATGACCGCCTAGGCCGGCGTCTCCGGCGGGCCGCTGATGGCAAAGGTGCCGACGGCGCTTCGTAGGGATGCAGTTGCGTCAGACGTGCGAAAGGGCGCATTGGCGAAGCCCAGGGCACAGGGCGACAGTCCGAGGTCCGTCGCCGCGAGATCGAGCGCCTCATGGGCGACGCCGACGTTCAGCAGTGCGGCTCGGTCCCCGTCCAGTCGGGGAATAGCGCTCCACCCCCTCCGCGAGGCAGCTCGCCTTGGCCTGTGCGGCCGACAGTCGCTACTGGCGCTGCCCGGCTTGCCTGCCCGGCGGTTCGCGCGGTGGTCGAGCCGCTGCCGCGGTAGGCCTGCACCGCATTGAAGACGTGCAGCCCGTCGCCCGCGTCGCCCGCCGCGATAGCGGAGACGATGCCGGTGATCGGACTGACCAGCGGCTCCAGCGTCGCGGCCGCCAATCGGGCTTGTCACCGCGCTGCCGATTACTCAGTCTGTTGGCCGGATCGAACTGTGCCAGGGAGACGCAGCGATGGCAGCCGATGCTCAAGTGGACGACGACACTGCCGAGACCGAGGAGCTCCCCTCGCTCGACACCGCCGTCAACAAGGTCATCCACCGCCACACGCTCTACGCGGCCGGCTGCGGCATCATTCCGGTGCCGTTCCTGGAGATCGTCGCCGCCGGCAGCGTCCAGCTGCGGATGATCACCAAGCTCAGTGAGATTTATGGCCTGCGGTTCGAGAACCCGGTCATGGCGACGATCGGCACCCTTGTCGCCGCCGCCCTGCCGCAGAGCACCCTGGGCTACACCACCTATTCCTTCGTGCGCACCGTGCCGCTGATCGGCCCGCTCTTCGGCCTGGTCACCATGCCGGCCCTCTCGGCGGCCACCACCTGGGCACTGGGCCGGGTCTTCGCCTGGTATTCGCCCGCGGCGGCAAGGTCGAGACCTTCGACGCCGCGGCGATGAAAGAGCGCTTCAAGGAAGAGTTCGAGGAGGGCAAGCGGAAGGTCGCCGAGTTCGTCGGCGGCGACGACAAGACGAACGGCACCGGAGCCAAGGCCAAGGCCTGAGGCGCCCTCGCGCCAAGAGGCTGAGCGCCGAGGACGGTGGCAATCTGCCCCAGGCGGGAAGAGACTGCACACTTCCTCATCTGACCTGGGGTTTGGAGGACGGCATGGCAGCCAGCGAAACGACGATCGAGGTCGCACCGGACGGGACCCTGGTTCCCAGCCTGCAACAGGCGGCCAACAAGATCGTTCGCCGCCACATGGTCTTCGCCGGCATCGGCGGCGTGCTTCCTCCGTGCCGCTGCTGGAGGTCGCGGCGATCAGCAGCCCGTAGCTGCGCATGGTCTCCCAGCTCTGCGCGGATATCTACGGTCTGCAGTTCTCCCGCAACGCCGTGAAGGCGGCGATCGGCACGTTGCTCGCCACCGCCCTGCCCACCAATGCCGTCAGCGTCACCACCATGACCGTCGTCCGGGCGGTCCCGCACGGCTACATCCTGGGTTCGGCGACCGTACCGTTGCTGGCGGGCGCATCGACCTGGGCGCTGGGCCGGGTCTTCACCTGGCACTTCGCCCGCGGTGGCACGATCGATACCTTCGACAGCGCCCATGTGCGCGAACGCTTCCGGGCGGAGTTCGAGGAGGGCAAGCGGATGGCCAGCGAAGTCATCTCCGGCGGGAAGAGCAAGGCAACCGCGCGGCCGACGGCAGCGAAAGCCCCATAGGCAACGGCTATCCCGGCCGACTAATGGATTGCCTGGGTTCGGCGCCACAGAGCGACGCGTCGGCTTGACCAAGGCCTTGATGGTCAGGCCCCGGCACCTCCGAAGCAACCAACTCAAAACAGGGAGAGAACTTCGTGCCGTCATTCGGCGCGCGACGCGCCATGGACAGTGACGACGACCTGGACCCGACTGCGAGCGCGGCCTCGATCAGCTGTCGCCTCCGCATCCTCTGTCATGTTCCTCCGACGGAGGTCCGCGGTTTCGGTGCCGCCGACAGCATGCGGGCCGACGCGTTCCCGATGCCGCTGGCGCGACCGACGAGGCTCTCGACGGCCGCTGAAGGAAGGCCTTCATGGCCGGCCGGGCGAGGGTCGCAGCACCACGGCGCAGCGATAGGCCGGGTCGCCGTACCAGGCCATGGCATCGAGTGCGCTGCGGGGGATCGCCAACGCCGAGGCATCGACCCAGCTCTCGCCCAGATGGTCGTCGATCCAGGGGTCGCTTGCCAGACCGGGCGTCGCCGCAAAAGCCATGCGCAGCGGTGATCCAATGCGGCGCACCCTCCGCATGCATGTGGACCTCGTCGATCAGCAGGATGACCAGGGCGCCATCGGCGACCTCGGCCAGGAGTTCCTCCAGCGCGAAGGCGCGGTTCTCCGTCGCCAGCCCCAGGGCCTCGGCCTCGCGGCGGAAGCCGGCCCGCACGAAGCGGATGAGGTCGCGCTGCTCTTCCGTCTTCGCGCGGTTCTGCAGGATGGCCTCGAAGGAGGACGAGAAGATTCTCGGCGCCAGCGCCCGCGGCGCGCCGCGGCCAGCGCCAGTCCGAAGGGGTCGCAGTCCCCGGGTCCCGCCGGCGTGCGCACCGTCGTGGCCTCGCGCCAGATCTGGATCTCCTCCGCCCGGCTCAGCGGTGTCAGGCCGAAGCCGGCCAAAGCCATGCCGAGACACACCGGACCGCAGGTGAAGGCGGTCAAGCCTGGCTGTAGTAGGCCGGCGGCGCAGCCCAGGGCGCCGCGTTTCCGCTCAGCGTAATAAGCCCACGCCGGCGCCGGCGTGGCGCTCCTGCGGCGAAGGCGGCAGCGGCGCATAGCCTGCCTGGCGCAGCTCCAGGGCCGAGCCCGAGGGCGGGCCACCTGCAGCTTCAGCAGCACCGCCCCCTCCGCCGCGGCCTGGCGTTCCGCCTCCGCCGGCAGCAGCAGATCGCGCAGCGGCGCGCCGTCCGGTGCCCAGAGTACATCCAGCTTGGCCTGGGCCGTTGCCGGGCGCGATGCCAGGTGCGCCAAGCCGATCGCCCGTCCGTCGCTGCCGGCCGCGACCAGCACGCGCCGCCGCTGCAGGCCGCCGTGGGCAGAGAGAACCGCGGCGAGGCCCTCGGGCAGGCCGGCCAGCAGCCGGCCCCAGGCCTCGGGGTCGTCCGGAAAGATCAGCAGGTCGAGGTGCAGCGTGGCGGCGCCGGGGCTGTGGGGCGACATGGCAGGATCACTCCGGTTGTCTCGCAGCATCCTGCCAGAGGCGGTGGTGCCCCGCCATCGCCGCCACCCTCCCCTTGCACCGACGCCCTGATGGCTTAAGGTCCCGCCTGCATGAGCCACACACCCGACAACGACCTCCCCGCCCTGCCGCCCCTGACCCGCCTGCGAGCCATCATGGAGCGGCTGCGCCAGCCCGAAGCCGGCTGCCCCTGGGACCGCAAGCAGACCTTCGACCACCATCGCTCAAGCCCTTCCTCATCGAGGAGGCCTACGAGGTCTACGACGCGCTCGACCTCGGCGCCGGGCCGGATCTTCGCCGAAGAGCTTGGCGACCTCCTGCTGCAGGTCGTGCTCCATGCCCAGTACGCCGCGGAGGAGGGCATCTTCGACCTGTCCGACGTGCAGCGCGCGGTGACGACCAAGATCATCAGCCGCCACCCGCACGTCTTCGGCACCGGCCAGGCCGGCGACGCCGCCGCCGGTGAGCGCGAGCTGGGGAGGCGATCAAGGCGGCCGAGCGCGCCGAGAAGGGCCAGGCCGCGGGGCAGCTCGACGGCGTCGCGCTGGGCCTGCCGGCCCTGACCCGCGCGGTCAAGCTGCAGAAGCGCGCCGCCGAGGTCGGCTTCGACTGGCCGTCGCACCGCGAGGTGCTCGACAAGGTCGACGAGGAGATGGGCGAGCTGGAGGTCGAGATGGCCGCTCCGCCGTCGCAGGAGAGCCAGACGCGCATGACCGAGGAGCTCGGCGACGTGCTCTTCGTCTTCGCCAACCTGGCGCGCCACCTGAAGGTCGATCCCGAGGCCGCGCTGCGCGCCTGCAATGCGAAGTTCGAGCGGCGGTTCCGCGCCGTCGAGCAGGGCCTCGCGGCCGCCGGCTGGCTGCCGGCCGAGGCCAGCCTGGAAGAGATGGAAGCGCACTGGACGGCCGCCAAGCGGGCCGAGAAGACCGCCGGCGGATAGCGCGGCGCGCTTCATCCGCCCACCACGACCGCAAGCAATAGGAGACCGAGACTTGACCAAGACCATGACCGCCCTCGTCACCGGTGCGACCTCCGGCTTCGGTGCCGCCACCGCGCGTCTCTTCGCCAAGGAAGGCCACAAGGTGGTCATCACCGGCCGCCGGCAGGACCGCCTGGACGCCCTGGTGGCCGAGCTCGGCGCCGAGCGGTGCCACGCGCTCTGCTTCGACGTCGCCGACCGCGCCGCCGGGCAGCAGGCGGTCGAGAGCCTGCCGAAGGCCTTCGCCGACCTCGACGTGCTGGTGAACAATGCCGGCGGCGCCCTCGGTCTCGATCCGGCGCAGACCTCAGATCTCGACGACTGGGAGCAGATAGGTCGACGTCAACTGCCAGGGCGTCATGTGCATGGCGCGCTCGGTGCTGCCGGGCATGATGGCCTGCAACGGCCTGATCATCAACGTCGGCTCGGTCGCCGGCAGCTATCCCTATCCCGGCGGCAACGTCTATGGCGCGACGAAGGCCTTCGTGCACCAGTTCTCGCTGAACCTGCGCGCCGACGTGGTCAGCAGCGGCGTGCGCGTCACCTCCTTCGAGCCGGGCCTGGCCGAGACCGAGTTCTCCCTGGTCCGCTTCAAGGGCGACAGCGAGAAGGCCAGCCAGGTCTATGGCAAGACCCAGCCGCTGCAGCCCGAGGACATCGCGGCGATGCTCTACTGGATCGCCACGCAGCCGCCGCACGTCGGCGTCAACCTGATCGAGGTGATGGCCGAGAAGCAGGCCTTCGGACCCTTCGTCGTCAAGCGCGACGCCTGAGGGGCCCTGGCCGCGAAGCCCAGCGAGGAGACCGCATGGCGACGGATGAAGAGCAGCTCTCCCGCCGCGCGCTCGCGCTGTGGGCGACCGGAAACACCGACACGCCGGACGCGATCTTCACGGCGGACTACGTCAATCATCAGCAGCCCTTCGTCGGTGACGGTGACCCGGCGCTCGGGCTGGCCCGCTACGGCCAGGTGCTGGCCAGCCACCACGCCGCCTTCGCCTCCTCGCAGCTGGAGATCCTGCGGCAGCTTGGCGACGGCGACCGGGTCGCGACGCACTGGCGCCTGACCGTGCAGCAGACGGGCGAATATCTGGGGAGCCCGCCCAGCGGCAAGCGCGCCAGCTGGACCGGCGTGCAGATCGACCGCCACAGCGGCGGCAAGATCGCGGAAAGCTGGGTGGTGTGGGATCACCACCGCAGCTCAAGGAGCTCGGACTGCTGCAGAGCGCCTGGAGGCAGGCCGGCTCCGCCTCAGGCAGCCTGAAGGATGCCCAGCGCCTGGGCGTGCAGCTCGGCGTCGCCGGCGGCCAGCACCGAACCCTTCGTCGAGATCGATCGGCTTGCCGGTCCAGTCGGTCACCTTGCCGCCGGCCCCCTCGATGATCGGCGCCAGCGGCAGGATGTCGTAGACGTCCATCGCGCAGTCGACGCCGATGTCGATCCGCCCCGAAGCGATCTGCGCATAGGCGTAGCAGCTGCCGCCATAGACCGCCCAGCTGACCTCGCGGCGCAGAGCCCGGAAGCGCGCCCACTGCGCGGCGTCGTAGAAGTCGGGGCTGCTGGTGCTCAGCATGGCCGCCGCGAAGCTGCTCCCCTGGCGGCTCTTCACCGGCCGGCCGTTCAGGCGGCTGGGCTCGCCCGCCGCCCCCACCCAGCGCTCCCGGGTCACGGCATGATCGGCGATGCCGAGCAGCGGTTGGCCGGCCCGCGCCAGCCCGATCAGCGTGCCAAAGACCGGGATTCCGGCGACGAAGGGCCCGGTACCGTCGATCGGGTCGAGGACCCAGACGTGGGCTGCGCCGCGGTCCTTGCTGCCGAACTCCTCGCCCTGGATGCCGTGCCGCGGATAGCGCCCCTCGATCATCTCCCGCAGGCGTGCTTCGACGGCCTTGTCGAGGTTGGTGACCAGGCTGCGGTCCGCCTTGATCTCCACCGTCGGCGCGGCGGCGAGCGCCGCCTCGACGATGGCGCGCGCCGCGTCGGCCAGTTCTTCCGCGAAGCGGACCAGCGCCGCGACCTGCTCGTTGCTCATGAGAGGGAGGCCTCCTAGTGCGAGAGAATCTGGCTGAGGAAAAGACGCGTGCGCTCGTGCGTCGGGTTCTTGAAGAAGGCCTCCGGGGCCTCCGCCTCGACGATGCGGCCCTGGTCCATGAAGACCACGCGGTCGGCCACCTGGCGGGCGAAGCCCATCTCGTGCGTGACGCAGATCATCGTCATGCCCTCGCGGGCCAACTCGACCATGACGTCGAGCACTTCCTTGATCATTTCCGGATCGAGGGCCGAGGTCGGTTCGTCGAACAGCATGATCTGCGGATTGACGCAGAGCGCGCGCGCGATGGCGACGCGCTGCTGCTGGCCGCCGGAGAGCTGGGCCGGGTACTTCTCCGCCTGCTCCGGAATCCGCACGCGCTCCAGCAGGCCCATGGCCAGGGCGCGGGCCTCCGCCTTCGACTTCTTCTGCACCAGGCGCGGCGCCAGCATCAGGTTCTGCAGCACCGTCAGATGCGGGAAGAGATTGAACTGCTGGAAGACCATGCCGACGTTGTCGCGGATGATCGCCTGGTCGCCCTTGCCACCGCTCAGCTCGGCACCGTTCACCACGATCCGGCCGCTGTCGTGCTTCTCCAGCCGGTTGACGCAGCGGATCATCGTCGACTTGCCCGATCCGGAAGGACCGCAGACCACGATGCGCTCGCCACGTGCGACGCTCAGCGACACCTCGGCGAGAGCCTGGAAGCTGCCGAAGCTCTTGCTCACCCGCTCGATCTCGATTGCCGGACCTTCGTCCATCGTGTCCCCCTCTCAGCTCTTGCGCAGCGGCCGGTTCAGCCGCCATTCAGCCGCCGCGATCAGCTGCTGGATGACCCAGGTCATGACGAGGTAGACCACCGCCGCCGAGATGAAGATCTCATAGGGCGCGAAGGTCTTGGCGACGATGTTGCGGGCAACGCCGGTGATGTCGAGCAGCGTGATGGTGCTGGCCAGCGCCGTGCCCTTCAGCAGGCTGATCGTGGCATTGCCGTAGGCCGGCAGCGAGAGGCGCAGGGCGATCGGCGCCACGATGTGCCGCAAGCGCTGCCAGCGCGTCAGGCCGAGCGCCCAGCCCGCCTCGCCGAGGCCGCGGTCGACTCCCAGCACGCCGCCGCGGAAGATCTCGCCGACGTAGGCGCCGGTGTTGAGGGCGAAGGCGAGGATCGCGCACCAGTAGGGTTCGCGCAGGAAATGCCAGAGGAAGCTCTCCCGCACGAACGCGAACTGCGACACGCCGTAGTAGACGATGAAGATCTGCACCAGCAGCGGCGTGCCGCGGAACAGCGTGATGTAGAGCCGCGCCGGCCAGGTGAAGTACCACAGCCGGCTCAGGCGGGCGGCGGCCGTCAGCACGCCCAGCAGCGTGCCGGCGAAGGCCGAGATCAGCAGCAGCTGCAGCGTCAGCCCGACGCCCTCCATGAGCTTCGGCAGGCTGTCCAGGATGAGCGCGAAATCGAAGCTCACGACCGCTCCCCCGTGTAGCGTCCGGCCCGGCGCTCCAGCTCGGAGACGAGCAGCGACAGCAGGCTGGTGAAGAGCAGGTAGATGACGCCGACCATGGCGTACATCACGAAGGGCTCGCTGGTGACCGAGGTGGCGATCTTCGCCGTACATGATCTCTTCCAGGCCGATGATCGAGACCAGCGCGGTGTCCTTCATCAGCGAGAGCATGTTGTTGCCAAAGGTCGGCAGCGCCAGGCGCCACATCTGCGGCAGGCGGACGTAGCGGAAGATCTGCCAGGCGCCGAGCCCCAGCGCCCGCCCCGCCTCGATCTGGCCGGCACTGACCCCCTGGAAGGCGCCGCGAAAGGTCTCGGTCGCATAGGCGCCGACGATCAGCCCCAGCGCCAGCGAGCCGGCCCAGAACGGCGGGATGTCGACGAACTTGATGCTCGGATCGAAAAGCTGCGCCACCGCCGTCAGGCTGAGCGCGGAGCCGAAGTAGACGATCAGCAGGATCAGCAGTTCGGGGGTGCCGCGAAAGACCGTGGTGTAGAGGTAGGCCAGCCGCCGCAGCACGCGGCTGTTCGACAGCTTGGCCGAAGCCCCGAGCAGCCCGATCAGGACGGTGAGCAGCAGGGCAACGAGGAAGATCTCCAGGACCACCACCGCGCCGGCGGCGAAGGCCTCGATCCACTCAAACGCCAGCTCCATCGTCGCGCCTGCCCCCTCGCCCCTGCTCGCGCCGCCTGGCCGGCGGACGGCCGGATGACCCCGGCCGCCCGCGGCCAATGCGGTCAGTTCGTGCCGGACCAGTCCGACGGGTTGATGTCGAAGGGGAAGTAGCGGTGCGAGAAGGTGCTGAGCGAGCCGTCCTTGATCATCCCGACCAGCGCCTCGTCGACGCGGGCCAGCAGCTCGGCATTGTCCTTGCGCACGCCGATGCCGACGCCGATGCCGAAGAAGGCCTCTTCGTTGATCTGCGGGCCGACCGTCTCGAAGCCCTCGCCGTCCGGCTTCGACAGGAACACCAGGTAGGCCTTCATCGGGTTGGTCATGATGGCATCGACCCGCCCGGCCTTCAGGTCGAGGTACATGGCCTCGTTGGTGTCGTAGCGCACGATGTCGGCATCCGGCATCTTGGCCTCGATCCAGGTGTCGTAGGTGCTCGACCGCTCGATGCCGACCCGCACGCCCTCGAAGCCGGCCGCGTTCACCGAGCCGTCCTCGTTGAAGAACTCGAGGTTCTTGCTGGTGGCGCCGATGAACTGCCCGATCGAGACGCGATAGGGCACCGAGAAGTCGATCTTCTCGCGCCGCTGCTCGGTGATCGACATGGAGGCGACGATCAGGTCGAACTTGTTGGCCAGCAGCGCCGGGATCATGCCGTCCCACTCCTGGCAGACGAACTCGATCTCGGCGCCGATGCGCTGGCCGACCTCGGTGGCGACATCCACGTCGTAGCCCTTCAGGGAGCCGTCGGAATCGCGGTAGTTGAAGGGGAAATAGGTGCACTCGGTACCGACCCGCAGGGTCTCCGCGGCGGCGGCCTGCAGCGGAAGGGCGGCCGCCAGGCCAGCCGCGACGGCGAACGGTACGATGAAACGTCTGAGCATGAGCGTCTCCCTTCGAAGGACGGTCTGGGCGAATGCGCCCCCTGCGACAAGGCTACGCGCCGGACATTCCGACCCACTATCCTCCCAAAGGAGGAGGAGGCGTCTGGCCTGGCGCCGCGACAGCACCTAGGCTTGGCATCATGGCGGCGACGGCGGGACGGTGCGTGGCGGACGGGGGCGTGGCGGAGGGGGCGAGCAAGATGACGGCGGTCGATGGCGGCGAAGCGGCCCCGCTGCCGGCCGACTGGCTGCGGGCGAGCACGGCGGTGGTCCAGGCGCTCGGCCACGACGGCCTGCCGCAGCAGCTCCTCGACGCCCTGGCCACCGTCGCGCCCTTCGAGATGGCCTGCATGTTCGTCTACCGCGACAAGGGCGGCCCGGTGCACGTGCACGACACCTTCGCCAATCCGGCGCACAAGCTCGGGCTGATCAACTACACCGACAACACCTACGTCCTGAATCCCTTCTATGCCGCCTACCGGCGCGGCCTGGCGACCGGTGCCTACCGGATGCGCGACCTGGCCCCCGACGGCTACGCCAAGGGCGACCTGGTGGAGCCCTACAAGGCGAAGGCCGCGAGCAGCGAGGAGATCGGCTACCTGACGCACGGCTGGCCGCCGGGCATGGAGGAGCTCTGCCTGGCGATGCACATCTCGACGGACGAGGCCGCGGAGATCTCGCTCTCCCGCCGCAGTGCCGACGGCGGCTTCAGCGACCGCGACGTCGCCGCCTTCGGCAGCGTCGTGCCCTTCGTCGAGGCGGCCTTCGCCCACTACTGGCACCGCACCCGGGCGGCGCATGTCGCCTCTTCGCGCGACAGCGGCGCGGACATGGCCTATGCCCGCTTCGGCGGCGCACTCCTCAGCCCGCGCGAGCGCGAGATCGCCCAGTTGCTGCTGCGCGGCCACTCCAGCCTGTCCATCGCCGCGCAGCTCGGCATCTCCGGCACCACCGTCAAGACCCACCGCAAGAACCTCTATGGCAAGCTCGGCATCGCGACGCACTTCGAGCTCTTCTCGCTGTTCCTGGAATCGTTGAAGAACGAGCGTCCGGGCTGATGCGGCCCCCTCCTCCTCCGGGAGGATGGAGCCCCGACCGCCGCCGCGCTAAACCCTGGTCACGCCCGTTCGGAACAGCAGGAGAGCAGGCATGAGCGCCTTTCCCGTCGATCTCGTCCGCCAGCAGTTTCCCGCCCTCGCCGCACCGGAGGCCTTTCTCGACAACCCCGCCGGGACCCAGGTGCCGCGACCGGTGATCGAGGCGGTGGCGGCGGCGCTCGGCGGTGCGGCGAGCAATCTCGGCGGCAATTTCGCCGCCTCGCGCCGCGCCGACGCGATCTACGACGGGGCCCACGACGCGATGGCCGATCTCCTCGGCGCCGCGTCGGGCCGCGAGATCGTCATCGGCCAGTCGATGACCATGCTGACCTTCCAGCTCTCGCGCTCGCTGGGACGCGGCTGGAAGGCCGGCGACGAGATCATCGTCACGCGCATGGACCACGAGGGCAACGTCTCGCCGTGGCTGCGCCTCGCCGAGGAACGCGGATTGACGATCCGCTGGCTGCCCTTCAATCGCGAGACCTGGCGCATCGAGCCGGAGGACCTTCAGCCGCTGCTCAATGACCGCACGCGCCTCCTGGCCCTGAACTACGCCAGCAACCTGACCGGCTCGATCAACGAGGTGGCGGCCCTGACCGCGATGGCAAAGGCCGCCGGTGCGCTGGTCTATGTCGATGCCGTCCAGTTCGCGCCGCATGGCTTGGTCGACGTGCAGGCCCTGGGCTGCGATTTCCTCGCCTGCTCGGCCTACAAGTTCTTCGGGCCGCATCTCGGCGTCCTGTGGGGCCGCGAGTCGATCCTGGCCGAGCTCTATGCCTTCGCGGTGCGCTGCGCGCCGCAGGACCTGCCGGGCCGGCACGAGATCGGCACACCGCAGACCGAACTCTTCGCCGGGCTCACCGCCGCCGTCGACTACCTGGCCTGGCTGGGCGGCCAGTGCGGCGGCCAGGGCGGCCGGCGCGCCTTGCTCGCCGGCGCCTATGCCGCGGCCACGGCCTACGAGATGCCACTGGCGCAGCGCCTGATCGACGGACTGGGCGCGATCCCCGGGATCAAGATCCAAGGCATCGCCAACTCCAACCGCCTGCATGAGCGGGTGCCCACGGTCTCGGTCACGCACGCCAGCCACGGCGCCATCAGCCTTGCCCGGGCGCTGGGCGACCAGGGCGTCAACGTCTGGTCGGGCCACAACTATGCCCTCGAGGTGGCCCGCCACCTCGAGCTGGACGAGCGCGAGGGCGTCCTGCGCATCGGCCTCGCCCACTACAACACCGCGGCCGAGGTCGACCGCCTCCTCGGCGCGCTGACGAGCCTGACCGCCTAGAACCCCCTCTCAGGGCTGCCGCGAAGGGGCCGTCTCCGCAGCTCTTGGGCGCGGGCGCCCGCGGGGCGGCCTGGACCGGAGGCAGGCCAGGCGTCGGCGGCTAGCTGGCGAAGAACTCGATCCTGAGCTCCCGCCAGAGGTCGAAGCTCTCCGCGGGCAGGCGGTAGGGCGCGCAGCGGACCAGGGCCTCGCGTGCCTGCTGCGCCAGGGGGCCGCCCTGCGTCGACGAGGCCTTGGAGACGCCGCCGCTGCGGGTCAGCGTCACCGCGACCATGACCGAGGCCCCCTGCCCGCCCGGCGGGTTGGTCCAGCAGGGCCGGATCTGCTCCTGGATCGCGGCCACCAGGCTGTTGGGGTCCGTCGCCTCGCCGGCGGGTGGCGAGGGTGCGGGCTGTTCGCCGGCAGCCGGCTGTTCCGTCGGCGCCGCACTGGCCAGTTCAGGCTCCGGTGGGCTCACGCTCTCCTCTGGCTTTGGCGGCGGCGCCTCGGCGACCTCCTCGGGCGGCGGCTCCAGGTCCGGTTCCGGTTCCAGCGGTGGCTCGACTGCCGCCACCGCTTCCGGTTCCGGCGCCGGTTCGAGGTCCGGCTCGGGGGCCAGCGGTGGCTCGGGCTCCGCGGCCGCGATCGGCTCCGGTTGCTGCCCGGGCTCCGGCGCGGGCTCCGGGGCGGGCGCAGGCACCGGCTCCGGGATCGCCTCGGGGATCGCTTCGGGTTCCGGCGCGAGCTCCGAGAGCTGCGCGGGCTCCAGGGCCGGCGCGGGCTCCGGCTGCGGCGCCGGTTCGGGTTCGGCGAGCTGCAGCGGTTCGGGGACGAGGTCGGCCTCCGGGATCGGCGCCGGATCGGGCTCGGGTGCCACCTCCGGTTCCGGCTCCGGCTGCGAGTCCGGCAGCGGCTCCGGCAGCGGCTCGGGTTGCAGCTCGGGCAGCGGCTCGGGCTCCGACGGCAGCACGACCTCGGGCTCCGGTGCATCCTGCGGCGGCGGCGCCACCGGTTCCGGCGGCGGCGGGATCTCCAGCGCGGCCAGGTCCGACTCCGGCGCGGCGACGTCCTCCGCGGGCGCGGCCTCGAAGACGATGGCGATGGCCTGCGGCTCGGGCGCCGGTGGCTCCAGTCGTCCCTCCAGCAGCACCAGAGCGAGGACGACGCCATGCAGCGCCGCGGAGCCCAGGAGCCCGAGGCGCCAGGGGTCGCTGTCGCCTTCAGCGCACGGGCGGGTGGATCGGGACATAGAGCGGATCGAGCGAGGGCAGGTCGACGTCGTGGCCGCGTTCGTGCAGGAGCGTTGCCACCGAGATGCCCTTGGCCGCGGCATAGAGCTTGTCGCCGGTCACGGTATCGCCGACCAGGAAGGCCTCGAAGAGATCGGCGGTCGTTTGCGTCAACTCCAGCCCATGCTTGCGGCTGAAGTCGCGCCAGGCGGTCACGGCCGGTGGGCAGGGCTTGGCCGCGAAGTAGTTGTTCTTGCAAGCGGTGTCGGAGCCCTCCTCCGGCGGCACGCCATAGCTTCGGACATCCGCCAGCAACTCGTTGGCAGGGTCCGCGCCCTCGCCGCTGAGCGATGCATAGAGCCGTTCGCCGGTCTTGCTGTCGCCCTGGACGAAGGCGACGAACATGTCAGCCGTCTGCGCGTTCTGCGGCAGGCCGCGCTCGCGGGTAAAGCGCTTGAAAGCCTGCACCGCCTGCGGACAAGGCTTCGTCCCGAAGGGGTCGTTGGTACAGGAGGTATCGTCGGGTACCTGCTGCCGCACGCCGAGCGCGGCGATCGCCGCCCCGACCTCGGTGGCCGGCTTGTCTTTCAGATAGTCCGGCAGCTCGTAGCCGCGGGCGGCCGCATAGAGCCGGTCGGCCTTGCGGTAGTCGCCCTCGGCATAGGCCTGGAGCATCTCCGCCGTCTCCGGCGTTGCCGGCAGGCCGCGTGCCTCGATGATCTCCTTGAGGATCGTCTTCACCTGGGCGCAGGGATTGGGCGCCGTGACGTCGCGCGAGCAGGCGGTCTCCTTGTCCACGCGGCCGATCAGCTTCAGCCGCGCCACGTCGCCGAGCAGCTCGTCATAGTAGGGGCCGTCGCGATAGGCCTCCGGCAACTCGTCGGCCGCGCCACGCCCGAGCAGGCAGAAAAGCGCAAGCCACGCCACTGCCAGGATTCGTGCGGCGTCTCTGGAATGCTCTGCCATCGTCGTCGTCCCGTCGTCCGCGAGGCGGACCCTCGTTCCACGGTGGGCACTATGCCGCGATTGCCTCTCATTGTCGCGCAAAGCGGGCAGGCCGTCATTGTTGACATTCATGAGCGGCAGGATTGCGGCTGGTGAAATGTTCCGCGGCCGGAACTGTTCCCGTGAGCCTCCCGGCCCTGGCCTCCCCCTCCCGCCGGGGGCGTGCGGCCCCTTTTGCGGCGCTGTCCGCGGCCGGGGCATGCCTGTCCACCGGCCCTGCGGCCGGCCAGCCTGCGACGCTGCGCGCGGGCCGCCGCACTTGATCATGATTCCGCGCTCGACCAGTTTGTCCTGTAGGATTGGCGCCGCGCGGACCTGAAGAGGAGACGAGCATGACGGCTGGCGACGCGGTGGACCTGGCGCGCATCCAGTTCGCCTTCACGGTCTCCTTCCACATCCTCTTCCCTGCCTTCACCATCGGCCTCGCCAGCTACCTGGCGGTGCTCGAAGGGCTGTGGCTGAGGACCGGGCGCGACGTCTACCGCGACCTCTTCCGCTTCTGGGTGAAGATCTTCGCCGTCTCCTTCGGCATGGGCGTCGTCTCCGGCGTCGTCATGAGCTACCAGTTCGGCACCAACTGGAGCCGCTTCTCCGACATTGCCGGCAACATCATGGGGCCGCTGCTGACCTACGAGGTGGTGACCGCCTTCTTCCTCGAGGCCGGCTTCCTCGGCATCATGCTGTTCGGCTGGGACCGGGTAGGGCGCCGGCTGCACTTCTTCGCCACCTGATGGTGGCCATCGGCACCCTGCTCTCCTCCTTCTGGATTCTCTCCGCCAACTCCTGGATGCACACGCCGGCCGGCTACGCCATGGTCGACGGGCGCTTCGTGCCGGATGACTGGCTGGAGGTGATCTTCAATCCCTCCTTCCCCTATCGCCTGGTCCACATGGTGCTGGCGGCCTTCCTCACCACCGCCTTCGTGGTCGGCGCGGTCGGCGCCTGGCAACTGCTGCGCCGGCGCGGCGACGAGCGCGCGCGCGTGATGCTCTCGATGGCGCTCTGGATGGCCGCCCTGGTGGCACCGCTGCAGATCGTCGCCGGCGACGCCCACGGCCTGAACACCCTGGAGTACCAGCCGGCCAAGATCGCCGCGATGGAGGGCCACTGGGACACCGAACGCGGCGCTCCCCTGATCCTCTTCGGCTGGCCCGACATGGAGGCCGAGGAGACGAAGTGGAAGATCGGCATTCCGCGCCTCGGCAGCCTGATCCTGACGCACGATCTCGACGGCGAGGTGAAGGGCCTGGAATCCTGGCCGCGCGACGAGTGGCCCAACGCCACGGTGATCTTCTGGACCTTCCGCGTCATGGTCGCGATCGGCTTCGCCATGTTCGGCCTCGGCCTGCTCAGCCTCTGGCTGCGCTGGCGCGGCCGGCTCTACGACAACCGCTGGTTCCTGCGCTTCTGCGTGCTGATGGGACCCTCCGGTTTCATCGCCATCCTGGCCGGCTGGATCACCACCGAGATGGGCCGCCAGCCCTGGGTGATCTATGGCCTGCTGCGCACCGCCGACGCCGCCTCGCCGGTCGATGCCGGTTCGGTCGGCACCTCGCTGGCGGTCTTCGTCGCCGTCTACATCCTGGTCTTCGGCAGCGGCGGCTTCTACCTGCTGCGGCTGATGGCCAAGGGTCCCGGCAAGACCGAGCCGCCGGCCGGCGGGCCGGGCCAGCCACGCCAGCCGCAACGGCCGCTCTCGGCCGTGGCCGACAAAGCTTCGGAGTAGGGAGGCCATGGGCATCGATCTTCCCGCTGATCTGGGCCGGGATCATCGCCGTCGGCGTGATCATGTACGTGATCCTCGACGGCTTCGACCTCGGCATCGGCATCCTCTTCCCGCTGATGCCCGAGCGCGGCGACCGCGACCTCATGATGAACTCCGTGGCGCCGGTCTGGGACGGCAACGAGACCTGGCTGGTGCTGGGTGGCGCCGGCCTCTTCGGCGCCTTCCCGCTGGCCTATGCCGTCATCCTGCCGGCGCTCTACCTGCCGCTCTCGCTCATGCTGGTCGCCCTGATCTTCCGTGGCGTGGCCTTCGAGTTCCGCTTCAAGGCCGGCGATCGCACCCGCCCCTTCTGGGATGTCGCCTTCGCCGGCGGCTCCATGGTCGCCACCTTCGTGCAGGGTGTCGCGCTCGGCGCCTTCATCGAGGGCTTCACCGTGGTCGACCGCAACTATGCCGGTGGCGTCTTCGAGTGGCTGACGCCCTTCGCCATCTTCACCGGCCTCGCCCTGATCCTCGGCTATGCGCTGCTGGGCGCCGCCTGGCTGGTGCTGAAGACCGAGGGCGAGCTGCAGGAGAAGGTCTGGCGCCTGATGCTGCCGCTCACCGTCCTGGTGATGGCGGTGGTCGGCGTCGTCTCGCTCTGGACGCCGCTGGCACACGATGCCATCGCCATGCGCTGGTTCACCTGGCCGAACATTCTCTGGCTCTCGCCGGTGCCGCTGCTGGTCGCGCTGGTTGCCTTCCTGCTGCTGCGCGCCATCGCCGGCCGGCGCGAACGCCAGCCCTTCCTGCTGGCGCTGGTCCTCTTCGCCCTCGCCTACGGCGGCCTGGCGATCAGCCTCTGGCCCAATGTCATCCCGCCGGACATCTCGATCTGGGAGGCCGCGGCGCCGCCGGAGAGCCAGGGCTTCCTGCTGGTCGGCGTGGCGATCCTGGTGCCGGTGATCCTGGCCTATACCGCCTATAGCTACTGGGTCTTCCGCGGCAAGGTGCGACCCGGCGATGCCTACCACTGACAGCACGGTGAGGCCCGCCGCCCGCCGCTGGCTTTGGTTTGTCGGCCTCTGGATCGCTGGCATCGCGGCGACCCCCGCCCTCGCCTGTGGACTCGGGGTGGGGGGGGGGGCTGTGAGTCAGCACCACCGCCTGGCCCCCGCAGGCCTCCGTCGTTGGCTGACCCAGCCCGCTTTACTCCTATGGCCCCCCGCCCCCCTCGACGACCACGACGCCCCGTGCCCCTCCGCCGCCCCAGCCCCCCCCCCCCGGCCCACAGAACAGCGACTGGTTGCCCTCAATCTGGAGGAGCTGGCCCTTTGCCTCCAGGGTGCCGGGCGGACAGAAGTTGAAGCCGACGAACTCGATCGAGCCCATCTGCGGGTTGGCATCCAGAGCGAGCGCCGGGCTGCTGCCGACAGCAAAGCTGCCCAGGCAGAGGGCGAAGCAGGCGATGGCAAGCTTTTTCATGGTCTCATCCTGACGTGTCTGGTGACGCGATGGGCGCGGCGTTGCTCAGGTGCGGCAGCCCGACGGCTTCATCCGTCCGTGCCCCTGTGGTCCTTCCCTCCCTCCTTCCTCCTCCTCTCCCCCCCCTCTCCCCTTCCCCTCCCCGCCCATGCCTTTTCTGTCTCATCCTCTTCTGTACCCCCTCCCCCTTCTCCTCTTGGACGGAAAGATCCCCCGGACGACGACGCAGTAGCGCATCCCCTCGACCTTGATCTCCTTGCTCATGTCCGGAAGCGCGAATGACGTGCGTCCGTCGCCGCCATATACCCAGCCGAACAGCGCGAAGAGCGCATCATACTGGCTGATCGCCAGGATTTGCCCCTTGGCTTCCATGGTGCCGTACGGACAGAAATTTTCCCCCACCAGGCCGATCGACCCGAGGTAGTCGGTCTCGCCGAGGGCGTGCGCGGTATCGCTGCCGGCAAGCGAGAGGAAGCCGCCCAGGGCCAGGCCGGCAAGGACGGTGGACGCGATGGAAGGACGTTTCATGGCATGATCCTTTAATGGTCTAGACGGGACGCCGCGCGATCTCGCGCGCGCTCCGCTAGTTGCGGGACGGAAACAAGCCGTCGATCACAACGCACTTGCGCATGGAGTCGTGCTTGACGGTCTTGCGCAGATCGGGCAGCGCGAAGGTGGTCGTCCCGTCCCCGCCGTAGGCGGTGCCGTAGAGAGAGAAGAGCGCTTCATTGCCGTTGATCCACAGCTGGCGCCCATCGGCCTCCAACGTGCCGCGCGGACAGAAGTTGAAACCGACGAGCCCGATGGCGCCGAGCGTGTCGGTCTGGCCCAGGGCACGCGCCGGCGGGCTGTGGGCGACCCCGGCCAGGAGAGCCAGGGCGGTGCAGGCAAGGGTTAGTTTCTTCATGGCATGGGTTCCCCCGCTGTGCGGATTCGATCCGCTGGTTGTCGTCGACCGGTTCCGCTCGCATGATCGGATCGAGCGTTGGCTGCGGCGTCGGAAGCCTTCGCGCCACCGCATTCGATGGCCAATGATCTGATTGTTCGCGACGATTTTGGCCGGATGCGCCTGTTCCGACGCTCATGCGGGCTTTCCATCCCCGGGCAGGAGGAACCCGATGGAACTCAGCCTCCACTGCTGAACCGCGAGGGACAAGGGTTAACTGGCCTGTCCCTGGAAAAACGACCGCTCCGATTGCCGTGATGGCGAAGTTTTCGCTCAGTCCTGGCCGAGCAAGGTCTCGCGCAGGCGTTCCCAGCTCTGCTCGTCCGGCGCCAGCAGCAGCCCCTGCCCCTCGTGGCGCAGCGGCGAGTAGGGCTCGCCCGTGTCGGTGAAGCGGGCGACGCCGCCGGCCTCCTGCAGCAGCATGGAGCCCGGCGCATGGTCCCAGGGCTTCAGCTTGGTGAAGAAGGAGAACTGCATCTCCTGGCCGAGCAGCCGGAGATACTCCACCGAGGCCGCCGACTTGCTCTTCTGCGCATCCACGCGGGCACGGCGCTGCTGCATCAGGCGGCCCATCTCCGGCGTCGAGAACATTCCGGCGTGCAGCGTGCCCTTCAACTCGGCCGGCGGCAGCGACACTGCACTGATCCGCGCGCGCCGACCGTCGAGCAGCGCCCCGCCACCCCGCTCGCCCAGCGCCAGGCGCTTCAGGATCGGCGCCAGGATCCAGGCCGCCAGGGTCTCGCCGTGGCGCACGACCTTGGTCGGGTCGATGATGCCGGCCTTGACCAGGTCGCCGTACTCGCCGGTCTGGGCGTCGAAGCCGAAGTTGGCGTCCTTCTGGTCGAGCATCTTGCCCGCAACCACCGCACCGTCGTAGCCGGCGTTCTCGGCGATCTGACGGACCGGGGCCTCGAGCGCCCGGCGGACGATCTCGACGCCGACCTTCTGGTCGTCGTTGGTCGAGCTTCAGCTTGGCGAGGGCCTTCGCGTGGCGTGCAGCAGCGCGGTGCCGCCGCCGGGGACGATGCCCTCCTCGACCGCGGCGCGGGTGGCGTGCATCGCGTCCTCGACGCGATCCTTGCGCTCCTTCACCTCGACCTCGGTGGCGCCGCCGACGCGGATCACGGCGACGCCGCCGGCCAGCTTGGCCAGACGCTCCTGCAGCTTCTCGCGGTCGTAGTCCGAGGTGGTCTCCTCGATCTGCGCGCGGATCTGGCTGCAGCGGCCCTCGATGTCGCTTCTTCTTGCCGGCGCCGTCGACGATGGTGGTCTCTTCCTTGGTCATGACCACCTTCTTGGCGGTGCCCAGCATGTCGACCGTGACGGTCTCGAGCTTGATGCCGAGATCCTCGCTGATCACCTGGCCGCCGGTCAGGATCGCCATGTCCTCCAGCATGGCCTTGCGGCGATCGCCGAAGCCCGGGGCCTTGACGGCCGCGACCTTCAGGCCGCCGCGCAGCTTGTTGACCACCAGGGTGGCCAGGGCCTCGCCCTCGACGTCCTCGGCGATGATCAGCAGCGGACGGCTGGACTGCACCACGGCCTCCAGCAGCGGCAGCATCGGCTGCAGGCCGGAGAGCTTCTTCTCGTGCAGCAGGATGTAGGGATTCTCCAGCTCGGTGGTCATCTTGTCGGCGTTGGTGACGAAGTAGGGCGAGAGGTAGCCGCGGTCGAACTGCATGCCCTCGACGACGTCGAGCTCGGTCTCGAGGCTCTTGGCCTCCTCGACCGTGATCACGCCCTCGTTGCCGACCTTCTGCATCGCCTTGGCGATCATGTCGCCAATGGTGGTGTCGCCGTTGGAGGAGATGGTGCCGACCTGGGCCACTTCGCCGGTGCCGGAAACCTTCTTGGAGTGCTTGCCGAGGAAGGCCACGACCGACTCGACCGCGGCGTCGATGCCGCGCTTCAGGTCCATCGGGTTCATGCCGGCGGCAACGGCCTTGGCGCCCTCGCGCACGATCGCCTGGGCCAGCACGGTCGCGGTGGTGGTGCCGTCGCCGGCCACGTCGTTGGTCTTGCTGGCGACCTCGCGCACCATCTGCGCGCCCATGTTCTCGAACTTGTCCTCGAGCTCGATCTCCTTGGCGACGGTCACGCCGTCCTTGGTGATGCGCGGCGCGCCGAAGGACTTGTCGATGACGACGTTGCGGCCCTTGGGGCCGAGCGTCACCTTCACGGCGTCGGCCAGAATGTCGACACCCTTCAGCATGCGCGCACGCGCATCACCGGAAAATTTTACTTCTTTGGCAGCCATCTTCGCTAATCCCTTGATCTAGCGGTTGATAGGTCTGGTTTATGCAGCAGCCTTGGCAGGCACGGCGTCGGTGAGCACGCCCATGATGTCGCTCTCCTTCATGATCAACAGCTCTTGCCGTCGATCTTCACCTCGGTGCCGGACCACTTGCCGAAGAGGATGGTCTCGCCCTTCTTGACGTCGAGCGGCGCCACCTTGCCGTCGTCACCGCGGGCGCCGGGGCCGACCGAGATGACCTTGCCCTGCATCGGCTTCTCCTTGGCGGTGTCGGGGATGATGATCCCGCCCGCGGACTTCTCTTCGCCTTCGAGCGGCTGGACCACGACGCGGTCGTGCAGCGGCCTGAACTTCATCCTCAGATCTCCTTGAAAGCATTGGCCCTTTGGATCGCAGGCCCGGCCTATCGCCGGCCTGGTAGCACTCTAGCCAGGTGAGTGCTAATCGCGGGCAGGATATAGGGGCGCGGCCCTGGAACTGTCAAGGGAAAGGCGGCACGGAGCGCAAAGAAAGCCGGTCGGAGGCCCCTCAGTCCGGCGCCTTGCCGCCGCGCAGCCGGTGGGCCAGCCGCTCGGCCGAGGCCGGGTCGAGGCGCACCGCGATCTGCGCCACCTCGCCCTCGTCGCGCCGCTCCAGCACCTGGCCATGGCTGTAGAGCCAGGCCAGCAGCGCCCCATCCGACAGCGGCACCGCCAGATGCAGCAGCCGTTCGCCGGCCCCCAGCATCTCCTCCAGCCGGGCCTGCAGGCGATCGACGCCCTCGCCGGTGACGGCGGAGATCGCCACCAGCGCCGGGTCGCGCTCCACCTGGGCCAGCAGCTTGCCGTGCGCCTCGGCCGGCAGCAGGTCGATCTTGTTCAGCACCTCGACGACGCGGCCCGGCTCATCGGGATCGACCCCCAGCTCGGAGAGCACCGCTAGGACGTCCTCCCGCTGCGCGCCGCTGTCGGGATGGGCGGCGTCGCGCACGTGCAGGATCAGATCGGCTTCCAGCACCTCCTCGAGCGTCGCGCGGAAGGCCGCGACCAGCTGCGTCGGCAGGTCGGAGATGAAGCCGACGGTATCGGAGAGGACGACCTCGCGTCCGCTCGGCAGCTTGGCCTTGCGCATCGTCGGGTCGAGCGTGGCGAACAGCAGGTCCTTGGCGAAGACCTCGGACTCGGTCAGGCGGTTGAACAGCGTCGACTTGCCGGCGTTGGTGTAGCCGACCAGGGCGACCACCGGCTGCGCCCGCCCCTTGCGCTGCTCGGCGCGCGTCCGCTGCACGCGCTTCAGCTCGCCGTCGATCCGCTCGATCCGCTCGGCGATCAGCCGGCGGTCGATCTCCAGCTGGCTTTCGCCGGGTCCGCCGAGGAAGCCGAAGCCGCCGCGCTGGCGCTCCAGATGGGTCCAGGAGCGCACGAGGCGGGAGCGCTGATAGGAAAGCGCGGCGCGCTCCACCTGGAACTGGCCCTCGCGGGTGCGGGCGCGGGCTCCGAAGATCTCCAGGATCAGGCCGGTGCGGTCGATCACCTTGCACTGCCAGGCCCGCTCGAGATTGCGCTGCTGCACCGGGCTGAGGGCCGCATCGACGACCGCGAGGCCGATGTCGTGCGCCTCGACCACGCCTTTCAGGCGCTCGACCTGGCCGGAGCCGAGGAAGCTGGCGGGCGTCGGCCGCTCGACGCGCAGGACCAGCGCCTCGCCGATCTCCAGCTCGATCGCCTGGGCCAGGCCGACCGCTTCCTGCAGGCGCGCCTCGGCGCTGCGCAGCTCGCCTGGCATGCGGCGGTCGGGGAAGACGATGAGGGCGCGAGTCGGTGGGCGGCGGCTCTCCAGGAGGTCGAGCGGGCGACGGCGCCGTTGCGCGGCCTCGTTGGCCTCGTTGGCCTCGTCGGCCCCGCTCTTCTCCTGTCCGGGATCAGGCGTCAGACGCCTCCTCCTCTTTCTGGCCCTCGAAGAGCTGCACCGGCGTCGCCGGCATGACGGTCGAGATCGCGTGCTTGTAGACCAGCTGCGAGTGAGCGTCGCGGCGCAGCAGCACCGAGAAGTTATCGAACCAGGTGATGATTCCCTGCAGCTTTACGCCGTTCACCAGGAAGATCGTCACCGGCACCTTGTTCTTGCGAATCGTGTTCAGGAACACGTCCTGGACATTCTGTGGCTTTTCGGCTGCCATCTTTCGACCCCTTCTTCTTGTTCCTTGATGTTCTTTGTCTTCTTGCTTGTCGGGTCAATGCCGCGGGCGGCACCAATCGGCGAGGGCGCGTGCCCGCGACCCCCTCGCGGCAGACTTTAAACAGGCGCGCCCTCAGGGGACAAGGATGTCGGCGAGTTCGCCGCAACTTGCGACATGCAGCAGCGGCCGGCAGCCCGGGAACTCCGCCGCATCCGGCGGCTCGGCGCGCAGCAGCACCGGCACGCAGCCCGCCGCCACGGCGCACTCCATGTCCACGTCGGTATCGCCGACGAACCAGACCTCGTCGCCGGGGCCGACCGGCCCCTCGGTCAGCGCCATCAGCACCGGGTCGGGGGCCGGCTTGTCGCGCGCCGCGTCGGTGGCGCCGACCAGCCGCCGGAACTGCCGGTCCCAACCGAGATGCTGCGCCTCCAGGCGGACGATCGAGCCGCGCTTGTTGGACACCACCCCCAGGTCGTAGCCGGCGCCGGCCAGGGCGAGCAGCAGCTCCGCCGCCCCCGGCAGCGGCGTCAGGCGCTCGAGGTGGACCGCCTCGAAGACCTCGTAGAACAGCCTCGAGGCCTCCTCGGCCCGCGCGCCGAAGAGCTGCGGGAAGGTATCGCGCGCCGAACCGCGCACCCGCTGGCGCACCTCCTCCAGGCTCCAGGGCGGATGGCCCATCGCCTCGAAGGTCGGCACCAGCGCGTGGTGGATCACCGTCCAGGTGTCGACCAGGGTGTTGTCCCAGTCGAAGATCAGCGCCTTGGGCCGGGCCAGCTCGCCGGGCAGCGCGCGCTCCCGGCTCACGCCAGGCTGCCTTCCGGCGCGAAGCTGCGCAGATAGGCGGCTCGCAGCTTGGCGGTGACGAGGCCCGGATGGCCGTTGCCGACCGGATGGCCGTCGATCTCGGTCACCGGCATGACGAAGTTGGACGAGGAGGTCAGGAAGGCCTCGCGCGCCGCCTTCGCCTCCTCGACGGTGAAGGGCCGCTCCTCCAGTTCCACCCCCTCCTCCTGCAGCACCGTCAGCAGGACCTTGCGGGTGATGCCGTTGAGGATCTCGTGGTTCGCCTTGCGGGTCACCACCCGCCCCTCCTGCGTAACGATCCAGGCGTTGGTCGAGCTGCCCTCGGTCACCTTGCCGTCGGCCTCGACCAGCCAGGCTTCCTGCGCCCCCTGCTCCACCGCCGCCTGCTTCGCCAGGCAGTTGGGCAGCAGTGAGACCGACTTGATGTCGCGCCGCAGCCAGCGGATGTCCGGCTGGGTCGAGACCTTCAGCCCCTTCTCCAGGGTCGCGGCACTCGGCGCCTTCAATTGCTTGGTCGTCATCACCAGGGCCGGCTTCACTCCCTTGGGGAATTTGTGATCGCGCGGCGCGACGCCGCGGGTCACCTGCATGTAGATGAAGCCGTAGGTCAGGCCGTTCAGCCGGATCAGCTCGTGCGAGACCATGCGCAGCGCCGCGCGGCGCATCGGCATGTCGATGCGCAGTTCGCCCAGCGAACGCTCCAGCCGGTCGAGGTGCAGCTCCTCGTCGACCAGCGTGCCCTCGACCACCGGCACCACTTCATAGACGCCGTCGGCGAACTGGTAGCCGCGGTCCTCGATGTGGACCTGGGCGTGGCGGTGCGGCAGGTAGCGGCCGTTCACATAGGCGAGACGGGGCATCAGAAGAACTCCAGCTTCACGGCAAACAGCTTCTCGATCTTCTTCACCGCCCCGCTGGCGGCGAAGATGATCACCAGGTCGCCGGCGCGGATCACGGTATCGCCGCGCGGCACGATGACGTGCCCCTGTCGCACCAGCGCGCCGACATGGACGTCGTCGGGCAGGCGGGCATCGCGGATCGGCGTGCCGACCAGGCTCGAGGTCTCCAGCGCCTCGGCCTCGATCACCTCGCCGAAGCCCTCGGAGATCGAATGGACCGAGCGGATGCGCCCGCGGCGCACGTGCTGCAGGATCTTGGAGACCGTGATGGCGCGCGGACTGACCACCGCGTCGATCCCCAGCGTGCCGGTCAGCGGCCCGTAGGTGGTCTTGTTGATCAGCGTCACCGCGCGCTGGCAGCCCTGCCGCTTGGCCAGCAGCGAGGCCAGGATGTTGGTCTCGTCGTCGTCGGTCACCGCAACCACGGTCTCGGCGGTCTCGATGTTCACCTCTTCCAGGATCTCCTGGTCGAGTGCCGAGCCGTTGATCACCACCGAGCGTTCGAGGTTCTGCGCCACGAAGGCAGCGCGCTCCTTGTTCATCTCAACGATCTTCATCGAGACGTGCGAGAAGGTCTCCTCGACGCTCTTCGCCAGATAGAGCCCGATGTTGCCGCCGCCCAGGATGACGACGCGGCGAGCCTCCTGCTCCTCGTGGCCGAAGGCCGCCATGGCGCGCGGCACATGATGCGTGTCGGCGAGGAAGTAGACATCGTCGCCGGCGAAGAGCCGCTCGTCGCTGGAGGCGACGATGCCGTGGTTGTCGCGCCAGATGCCGACGATGGTGAGCGAGAGATCGGGGAAGAGCTCGGTCAGCTGCCAGAGCGGCGTTTCCAGGATCGGCGTCTCGGCGTTGCAGCGCACGCCGATCAGGCTGACCTTGCCGTCGGCCATCGCAACGGCGTCGAAGGCGCCCGGCACCTTCAGGCGCCGCGAGATCGCCTGCGCCACCTCGATCTCCGGCGAGATGATGACGTCGATCGGCAGGTTGCCGGAGCCGTAGAGGTCCGACCACAGCGGATCGAGATAGCTCTGGTTGCGCACGCGGGCGATCTTGGTCGGCACGTCGAACAGCGAGTGCGCCACCTGGCAGGCCACCATGTTGACCTCGTCGGCGTAGGTCACCGCGATCAGCATGTCGGCCTTCTCCGCGCCGGCCTCGGCCAGCACGTCGGGATGCGAGGCGTAGCCGACCAGTCCCTTGACATCGATCTGGTCGGTGACGCGCCTGACGCGCTCGGGATCGATGTCGATCACAGTGACGTCGTTGGCCTCGCTGGCGAGCTAGCGGGCGATGTTGAAGCCGACCTGACCGGCGCCGCAAATGATGACCTTCATGACTGTCGCCCGCGGTGCCTAGCGATCCGCGAGAGATTTGAGCTTGCGGTGCAGCGCCGAGCGCTCCATGCCGACGAAAGGTCGCGGTGCGCGAGATGTTGCAACCGAAGCGCAGTCACCTGCGCCACCAGGTACTGGCGCTCGAAGACCTCGCGCGCCTCGCGCAGCGGCAGGGACATGATCTCCGCGGCCGGTCCGTCCCCCTTCAGGGCGGTGGGCGCCGTCGCGCCGAGCTCGGGCGGCAGCTGGTCGGCGGTGACCGGCTCCAGCGGATTGCCGGGCGCCATGATCAACACCCAGTCGATCACGTTGCGCAGCTGGCGCACGTTGCCCGGCCAGTCATAGGCCTGCAGCGCCGTCATGGCGTCGGGTGCGAAGCTGCGGGCCGGCAGGCCGGCGGTCTCGGCGGCGTGCGCGCCATCAGGAAATGCGACCAGCGGCGGAATGTCCTCGCGCCGCTCGCGCAGCGGCGGCACGCTGATGGGCACAACGTTGAGGCGGTAGTAGAGATCCTCGCGGAACCGGCCGGCGGCGATTTCAGCCGGGATGTCGCGGTTGGTCGAGGCGATGACCCGCACGTCGACCTCGACCCGCCGTTTGCCGCCGACCCGCTCGAAGGTCTGGTCCTGCAGCACGCGCACGATCCGTCCCTGGGTCTCCAACGGCATGTCGGCCACCTCGTCGAGCAACAGCGTGCCGCCGTGGGCCTGCTCGAAGGTGCCGATCTTGCGCGCGCCCGGTCCGCCCATGGCGTCGGTCTCGACGCCGAACAGTTCCAGCTCCAGCCGGTCCGGCGCATGGTGGCGCAGTTGAGCACCACGAAGGCCGCGCCGCGCGGCGCGACAGGTGGTGCAGCAGCCGCGCCGCGACCTCCTTGCCGGCGCCGGCCGGGCCGGTCAGCAGCACCCGGCTGCCGGTCGGGGCGACCCGCTGGATCGCCTGCCGTACCGCGACAATGGCGCCGGAGTTGCCGACCAGGTCGGCCTGGCTGCCGGCGCGCAGCCGCAGCTCCTCGTTCTCCAGGCGCAGCCGGGCGGCCTCGATGGCGCGTTCGGCGCAGAGCAGCAGCCGGTCGGCCTTGAAGGGCTTCTCGATGAAGTCGTAGGCGCCGTCGTGTATCGCCTGCACCGCCATCTCGATGGTGCCGTGGCCGGAGATCATCACCACCGGGACCCCGGGATACTCGCCGTTGATCACCTTCAGCAGCTCGAGCCCGTCGAGTCGGGAGTTCTGCATCCAGATGTCGAGCACGATGAGGTGCGGCCGGCGGGTCCTGAGCGCCTCCAGCGCCTCGTCGGCGTCGGCGGCCTCGCGGGTCGCGTAGCCCTCGTCCTCCAGGATGCCGGTGATCAGCATCCGGATGTCGGCCTCGTCATCGACGATCAGGATATCTCTTCCGCCATGCGCCGCCGACCTGCTCTCGTTTCTTGCGGACTTCGTCGTGCGGTGCTCAGCGTCGATCGCACCCGACTTGCGGGGAAGATGAAGCTGCACCTGACCGCCGCCCTTCGGCCGATCGTCAAGCGTCAGCCTCGCCGCCGTGATCTTCCATGATCTTCTTCACGATGGCCAGCCCCAGCCCGGTGCCCTTGTCGCGGGTGGTGACATAGGGTTCGGTCAGGCGGTCGCGGTCGGCCTTGCGGCAGGCCGCCTTGCCGTTGTCGGTCACGACGATCGTCATCCGCCGCCCCTGGCGCTCTCCTCACACCGACGAGGCCTTGCCCGGCGGCAGTCCGCCCTCTCGCGCCGCCTGCGCGCCCCTCGATCGCCTCGACGGCGTTCTGCAGCAGGTTGGTCAGCGCCTGGGCCGACCTGCCGGGCGTCGCAGGTCAGCACCATCGGCTCGGGCGGGCAGGTCGCGGCGAAGTCGATATCCGGCTTGGCCGCGCTGCTGCAGGAAGACCGCCTGGCGCAGCAAATCCTTCAGGTTCTCGTCGTTCATCACCGGCGCCGGCATGCGGGCGAAGGAGGAGAACTCGTCGACCATGCGGCCGATGTCGCCGACCTGCCGCACGATGGTGTCGGTGCAGATCTGGAAGGTCTCGGGATCGTCGGTGATCTGCTTCAGGTACTTGCGCTTCAGGCGCTCGGCCGAAAGCTGGATCGGGGTCAGCGGGTTCTTGATCTCGTGGGCGATGCGGCGGGCGATGTCGGCCCAGGCCGCCTTGCGCTGCGCCGACAGCAGTTCGGTGATGTCGTCGAAGGTGCACGACGAAGCCGATCGACCTCGCCGTCGTCGCGCCTCGGCCGATACGCGCACCAGCAGGTGCGCTCGTGGCCGTCGGCGCGCGCATGGTGATCTGCCGCTCGGCCGGCGGCCGGGCCGCATCCGCGCGCGCTCGCAGCAGACCGCCCATCGCCGGCACCATCTCGGACAGCGGCTGGCCGCAGTGCCTCGCCGCTCGCGCCGAAGCAGGTCGTCCGGCCGAGCGGTTCGCCAGGTTGATCCGCCCGTCCGCGTCGAGGCCGATCACCCCGGCGGAGACGCCGCCCAGCACCGCCTCGATGAACCGGCGCCGCTCCTCGGCCTCGCGGTTGGCCGAGAGCAGCTCGCTCTGCTGTTCCGAGAGCTCGCCGGTCATGCGGTTGAAGGCCTGCGACAGCGGTGGCGATCTCGTCGCCGCGGCCTGCACCGGCACCCGGGCCGTGAGGTCGCCCTTGCGCACCCGCTCGGCGGCGGCGATCAGGCCGCCGATCGGGCTGCGCCAGCCGGTTGGCGAAGAGCCAGCCCGACCCAGATCGCCACCAGCAGCAGCAGCACCGCGACCAGCAGCGAAGACCAGCGCGAAGGTGATCTGCAGGTCGAAGCGCTGGCCCTCCAGCTCCTCGTAGAGCGCGACCGCCTGCGCGACTGGCTCGAGCTGCCCGAGGACCGTCGGGTCGACCAGCCGGCCGATGTAGAGATAGGCGTCGATGAAGGCTGTCGAGCGCGCACCAGCGCGCCGATGCGGGCGTCGTCCTCCGCTGGCCAGGATCACCACCTCGCCGTTGCGCGCCTGCTCGATCGCCCAGTCCGGCACCGGCGGGGGTCGAACTCGGCCCAGATCGAATAGCCGGCGCGCGCCAGCTGCGCCCGGCGCTGTCGAAGACCACCGCCTCGGCCAGGTGCGCGCGCGCCGACCTGGCTGCGCCAGGACCTGTTGAAGGCAGCGCCGGGTCGATCAGCGAGATCGGCGCCCGCGGTTGATCGTCGCGGGCCATCGCCAGCGCGTCGCCGGCAGATCGTCGCTGATGCTCCTCGAGATAGGCCTCGGCGACCGCCAGCGAGTTCCGCACCGCGGTCGACCGCGCTCGCAGAACCAGACCCTGCAGGCCGAAATCGAAGAAAATCGCCGAGAAGACCGCGACGATGATCGCCGGCGCCACCGCCACCAGGCTGAAGAGGCCGACCAGGCGGGCATGCAGGCGGGCGCCCGCCAGGCCGCGACGCCGCTGGATCCACACCAGCACCAGGCGGCGGGCCACCACGGCGCAGAGCGCCAGCAGCAGCACCAGGTCGAGCAGCAGCAGCGAGAAGAGCGCGGTCGCATCGACCGTCCCGGGCAGATGCCCGGTGGTGGCGGCAAAGGTCGTGACGCCGCTGGCGACAGCCGCGATCAGCAGGAAGATCGTCAGCTTGCGCGAGACCGCGTCGGCCCAGTCGGCACGCGCTGCAGCCAGCGCCAGCTCCGGGCCTGGACGGCGGGTCGCCAGCGTGGCTTGGCCTGCGTGCCGTCGATGCCGGCACTCAACGGCTGCGCCGCCGCACCCTGTTGCAGAAACCGCCACAGGCTATTTAACGGCCCGCACGACCTGGATGTCCAGCTCGCGGATTTTCTTGCGCAGGGTGTTGCGATTGAGGCCGAGCAGAGCCGACGCCTTGAGCTGGTTGCCCCGGGTCGCCGACAGACTCAATGCGATGAGCGGCCGCTCGATCTCGCGCAGGATCCGGTCATAGAGGCCCGACGCCGGCAGGCCGTCGTCATGCGCGGCGAAGTAGTCCCGCAGATGCCGCTCGACGGCGCGCCAGAGAGCCGACTCGCCGGCCGGCGGCACGCTGGGCTCGGTGGCGCCTCGGCCAGTTCGGCCTCGATCACGTCGCGCGCGATGGTATCCTCGGCTGTAGAGCGCGGCAGAGGCGGCGCACCAGGTTCTCCAGCTCGCGCACGTTGCCCGGCCACGGGTATCCGCGCAGCGCCGCCAGGGCGTGAGCGTCGAACCCCTCCGCCTCGCTCGGGAGCTCCTTCCGCAGGCTCTGCAGGTAGTGCTCGGCGAGCAGGACGACGTCGTCGTCGCGCTCGCGCAGCGGCGGCAGGCGGATCGGCACCACGTTGAGGCGGTAGAACAGGTCCTCGCGGAACAGGCCCTGGCGATCATGCAGCCGCAGGTCGCGGTGGGTGGCGGCGACGATGCGCACGTCGGTTCTGCAGCGGCGCTGCGACCGCCCACCGTGGTGTATTCGCCCTCCTGCAGGACGCGCAGCAGCCGGGTCTGCGCCTCCAGCGGCATGTCGCCGATCTCGTCGAGGAACAGCGTGCCGCCCTCGGCCTGCTCGAATCGCCCCTCGCGCGCGCGGTGGCGCCGGTGAAGGCGCCCTTCTCGTGGCCGAACAGCTCGCTCTCGATCAGTTCGCGCGGGATCGCCGCCATGTTGACCGGCACGAAGGGGCCTTTGCGCCGCTTGCCGTAGTCGTGCAGCGCGCGCGCCACCAGTTCCTTGCCGGTGCCCGATTCGCCATAGATCATCACCGTCAGGTCGGTGCCCATCAGGCGGGCCAGGATGCGGTAGATCTCCTGCATCGCCGGCGAGCGGCCGATCAGCGGCAACTGGTCGGCACTTTCATTGCCGAGGTCCGCGGGAGCCGCCGGGCTGACCAAGGCCCGTTCCACTGTCCGCACCAATTCACGCAGGTCGAACGGCTTGGGCAGGTAGTCGAAGGCGCCGCGCTCCGTCGCCTTCACCGCGGTCAGCAGGGTGTTCTGCGCGCTCATCACGATGATGCGCAGGGCCGGGCGCTGCTTGCGGATGCGCGGCAGCAGGTCGAGCCCGGACCCGTCCGGCATCACCACGTCGGTGATCACCAGGTCGCCCTGCCCGTCCTCCACCCATTGCCAGAGCTGCGCCGCCGTGCCGGTGGCGCGCACCTCGTAGCCGGCGCGCGTCAGGGCCTGGCTCAGCACGGTGCGGATGGCGCGGTCGTCGTCGGCGACGAGAATGGTCGCGCCATCGCCTCAGCGCGCCCTCCGGACGGCAGCGCCGCGAACATCGGCAGCTGCACGCGGAAGAAGGTGCGCCCGGGCTCGCTGTCGAATTCGATGACGCCGCCGTGGTCGCCGACGATCTTGGCCACCAGCGCCAGGCCCAGGCCCTTGCCGTTCGGCTTGGTGGTGACGAAGGGGTCGAACAGGTGCGAGCGCAGGTCTTCCGGCACCCCCGGCCCGTTGTCCTGCACCACGATCATCAGCGGCAGGTGGACCCGCGCGCCGCCGCCGGCACCGCCAGGCGGACACCGTGGCGGTAGGCCGTCGTCAGCACGATCTCGCCGCCGGCCGCCGGCACCGCCTCGGCGGCGTTCTTCACCAGGTTGAGGAACACCTGAACCAGCTGGTCGCGATTGCCCAGCACCGGCGGCAGCGAAGGGTCGTAGCGCTCGACGATGCGGACCTGCTGGGCGAAGCCGGAGGATGCCAGGCGGCGGACGTGGCCCAGCACCTCGTGGATGTTCACCGGCTGGCGCTCCAGCGGCCGGCCGTCGGCGAACATCTCCATGCGGTCGACCAGGGCGACGATGCGGTCGGCCTCGTCGCAGATCAGCTTGGTCAGCTCGCGGTCGGCGGCCGAGATGCCGCTCTCCAGAAGCTGCGCCGCGCCGCGGATGCCGGACAGCGGGTTCTTCACCTCGTGCGCCAGCATGGCGGCCATCGCGGTGACCGAGCGGGCGGCATTGCGGTGTGAGCTGGCGGTCGATCTTGCGCGCGATCGAGCGCTCCTGCACCGCCACCGCGACGGTGCCGGGCAGCTCCGGCAGCGGCGCCATGTCGAGCGAGCAGAAATGCGCCCCGAAGCGCATCCCCTCCAGTGTGATGCCGAACTCCGAGACCGAGTGGCCGCGCTCGCGCACCTGTTCCAGCAGGCTGAAAAGCGGGCTGTCGTCGGCAGCAGGTCGCTCAGCGGCCGACCGAGCAAGTGGTGGCGCTGGCCAGCGAAGAATTGCTCAGCCGCGAGATTGACGTGGACGAAGCAGTTGTCGGCGTCGATGACGAAGACCGGCTCCGGCAGCGCCGAGAGGATCAGCGCCGGATCGATGGCACTGACCGCGCGCAGGCGCGGCTTGGGACGCGCGCCCATCAGGCGGCCTCCCGCAGGTCGGCCGCCAGGGCCTCCGCCTCGCCGTAGAGCTCCGGCAGCTGGGCCAGCACGCGCTCCGGCGCCTCCTCGCGCAGCAGCCGCGACCGCCAGGCCGCCCCGTTGGGCAGATGCTCGAGATACCAGCCGAGGTGCTTGCGCGCCGATGCTGCAGGCCCAGGCTCGCGTCCGTAATGCGTAAGGATGGCCTCGAAATGCTCCAGGCACGATATCGCGTTGCTCGGCGAGGGGCGGGTCGGCGAGTTTGGCCCGCGCCAGACAGTGGGCGGATCTGGTCCAGAAACCATGGGCGGCCATATGTGCCGCGCCCGACCAGAACGCCATCCGCGCCGGAAGCCGCGAGCAGATCGCGCGCGTCCGCCTCGGTCAGTCGATGTCGCCGTTGACCGAACACCGGCATATCCACCGCACGCCTTGACCTCCGCCGCTGAATTCCCAGTCGGCATGGCCGCTTGTAGAACTGGTCGCGTGTGCGGCCGTGCACGGTCAGCGCCCGGATACCGCTTTGCTCCGCTATTTTCGCCAATGCCGGTGCGTTGCGGCTGTTGTCGTCCCAACCGGTTCGCATCTTCAGCGTCACCGGCACGCTGACGGCGCCGACCACCGCTTCCATGATCCGCGCCGCCAGGGACTCGTCCTGCCATCAGCGCCGAACCGGCATAGCCGTTGGTTACCTTCTTCGCCGGACAGCCCATGTTGATGTCGATCAGCGGGCGCGCCGCCCCGGTCTTCGTTGCGACGAGCGGCCTCGGCCATCAGTGCCGGCTCGCATCCGGCCAGCTGCACCGCCAGCGGCGCCTCGGCGCGGTGATCGGCCACCAGCTTCCGCCGCTCGGCGGCGTCGCGCCCCGCCGACGAGACCACGGCGCGTGTGGAGAATATCGGGGAGCACACCGGGGCCCTCGCGCCGCGCGATCCGGCGGAAGGGCGCGTCGGTCACGCCGGACAGCGGCGCCAGTACGACCGGGCCGTCCAACCGAATATCTCCGACAACTATGCTCATTATTGAGGCACTGCTTGCTGTTGCTTAATCCGTGGTCAATCTAGGGCAGCCCTACTGTCGCGTCCATCCGCATTGTGACACCCACTATCGCAGGCCCGCCCTCGCGCAGGCTGTCCAGCGCCAGGGCCGCCAGCGCCACCGCCAGTGCCAGCGACAGCACCAGGCGCTGCAGGCCGACAGCCGCCGGTCGCAACAGCAGGACCAGGGCGGCCAGCGCCCAGCCGCCGCCGGCCGCCAGCCAGCCGATCCTCCCGGCCCCCTGGCCGAGGCCGGCCGCCTGCAGGGCGCCCAGCCCGCCGACACCGGCCAGCCAGCAGGCCCACAGCAGCAGCCTGACGTGCGCGGCCGGCCGGCGCCAGGCCAGCAGCACCGCCGGCAGCAGCGCCATGCAGGCCGTGACCCCGAGCAGGAGCGCCGGCGACAAGGGGCTGGATTCCATGGCCGGGGCTTACAGCGGCGAGCCGGCGCCGGCAAGAGCGGGGCCGGCCGAGCGGCTCACGGCGGGACGTCCGGCCGGATCACCAGAAAGCGCACGCGGTAGGGCTCGGTCTGCGGGCCGTAGAGGCGCCAGGGGATGGCGACCTCCCGCCAGGCGCCGCGCGGCGGCCATCCGAGGCGCTTCAGCAGCGGCCGCAGCCAGGGCGGGCGCTGCGCCTCGTCCGGCCCGGCCGTCCAGACCAGCAGGCCGCCCTCGCGCCGCAGGCGGCCTTCGTCGACCCAGGGGCTGTTGGCGGCGATGGCGTTGACATAGGCGGAGACCCGCCAGGGGCCGTAGTAGAGGACATTGCCGGCCAGCCAATAGCTGCCGACGACATAGGCCGGCGGCGCCGTGCCGGGGACCTCCGCCCGCCAGGCCGCGACGGCCGCCGCGGCCAGCGCCGGCCCGTTGAACAGGGTCCGCGGCGGCTCGCGCAGCAGCAGCGGCGCCGCGAGCCCGCCGAGCTGCAGAAGCACCGCGCCGCCGCCGAACAGCAGTGCGCCGGCCAGGGCATTGCGCAGGCCGCGGCGGCTGATCGCCTGCGGCCGGAGCGCCAGCAGGCCGAGCGGCAGGAAGGTCCAGAGCGGAATGCCCCAGGGGTCGATGAAGCGCGCGCCGGTGATCGCCGAGGACAGCAGGCAGAGCGCCAGCGGCGCGAAGGCCAGGGTCAGGAGATAACGCCGCGCCGCCGGCCTCGGCGCGGCGGCCGGCAGCGCCGCCGGACCGCCGGGCAGGAAGACCGCCGCGGCGGCGATCAGCGCGCTCCAGAGGCTGGCGAGCTGCGCCAGCAGCCAGCCGAGCGGCGCCGTCAGATGATCGCTCCAGCCGCGGGCATCGGCCGCCCGGTCCAGCGCATAGTCGAAGGGCTGCCAGCGATAGTCGACGGCGACCGAGTAGAGATGCGGCGCCAGCGCCCCGAGGGCCACCAGGAGGGCGAGATAGGGCCCGGGGCGGCGCCAGACCCACCGCACGCCCGGCTCCAGCAGCAGAAAGAGGCCCAGGGCCGCCAGCAGGTAGAGGCCGAAGTACTTGCCCAGCAGGCTGAGCGCCGCCAGCAGGCCGACGGCGATCCACAGCAGCAGGCGGTCGCTTTCCAGGGCCCGCCACAGCGCCAGGGCCGTCAGGGCCCAGAAGGGGATCTGCACGGCGTTCTGGTTGAACAGCGCCGCCTGGAAGGTCATCGGCCCGACGCACTCCAGCAGCAGCAGGCCGAGCAGCGCGCGCTGCGGGCTGAAGACCCGCAGGCCCAGACGCCACAGCGCCCAGAGGGTGACGGCCATGGCCAGCGGCGCCTGCAGCTGGGCGATCGGCTGCCAGCCGAAGCCGGCGCGATCGAACAGCCAGAAGAGCCAGACGGTCAGCGGCGGCAGCTTGTGCGTCGCCCACCCGGGATCGAGCGACCAGTTGAAGATCTCGATCACGTCGAGCGGCAGGTTGCGCTGCCCGACCGCCAGCGCCAGCCACCAGGCCAGGGCGTGCAGCGCGATCAGCCAGGCCAGGCTGTGCGCCGGCCGCGCCGCCAAGCGCTCCGCCCAGGCGGCGAAGCGACCGGCGAGGCTGAGGAGGGCGGGCGCGGCCATGGCGCTTTGCTAGCACGGGTCGCGGCGCGAAGCATGGCCGTCGCCTCTTGACGCCGCGCCGGCCCTTCGGCCCACTGCCGGCGCACATGAGCACCATTGCCCTCATCGTCGCCGCCGGGCGCGGGCAGCGTTTCGGCGGCGCCCTGCCGAAGCAGTACCAGGACCTGGCCGGCCGGCCGATCCTGGCGCATTCGCTCGCCGCCTTCGCCGCCCACCCGCAGGTCGATGGCGTGCGCGCCGTGATTCATCCCGACGACCGCGACCTCTACGACCGCGCTGCGGCGGGCCTTCCTCTCCTGGAGCCGGTCGCCGGCGGCGCCGAGCGGCAGGAGTCCGTGCTGAACGGCCTCGAGAGCCTGCGCGACCGGGCGCCGGCCAAGGTGCTAATCCACGACGGCGCCCGTCCCTTCCCGCCGCCGGCCGTGATCGCCGCGGTCGTCGACGCCCTCGACACCGCCCCCGGCGCCATCCCTGCCCTGCCGGTCACAGACACGCTGAAGCGCGGCGGCGGCGGCCTGATCGGCACCACCGTGGCACGCGAGGGACTCTGGCGGGCGCAGACGCCGCAGGGCTTCCGCTTTGCCGAGATCCTGGCCGCCCATCGCGCCGCCATCGGCAGCCGCCTGACCGACGACGCCGCCGTCGCCGAGGCCGCCGGTCTCGCGGTCGCCCTGGTGCCCGGCCACGAGGAGAACGCCAAGGTGACGACACCCGACGACCTGCGTCTGGCGGAGCTGCGGCTCGCCGCCGCCGAGGAGATCCGCGTCGGCAACGGCTATGACGTCCATCGCTTCGCCCCCGGCAGCGTGGTCTGGCTCTGCGGCCTGGCGGTACCGCACGACCGCGGCCTGCTCGGCCACTCCGACGCCGACGTCGGGATCCACGCTCTGGTCGACGCCATCCTGGGCGCCTTGGGCGCCGGCGACATCGGACTGCACTTCCCGCCGAGCGATCCGCGCTGGAAGGGCGCCGCCTCGCACCTCTTCCTGCGCGAGGCCTGCCGCCTGGTCGCCGAACGCCGCGGCCGGCTGGTGCATCTCGATGTCACGCTGATCTGCGAGCGGCCGAAGGTGGGCCCCCACCGCGAGGCGATGCGCGCCCGCCTGGCCGAGATCTGCGCCCTGCCGCTGGACCGCGTGTCGGTGAAGGCGACCACGACCGAAGGCCTCGGCTTCACCGGCCGGCAGGAGGGCATCGCCGCCCAGGCCACCGCGACGCTCGGGCTGCCGCGCGCATGACGGCGGCCGCCCTTCTCGCCACCTGGTTCGGCTGCGGCAAGATTCGCCCGGCGCCCGGCACCTGGGGATCGCTTGGCGCCTTCCCGCCGGCCCTGCTGATCGCCTGGGCCGCCGGCTGGTGGGGCCTGCTGCTGGCCTCGCTCCTGGTCTTCGCGCTCGGCATCTGGGTCAGTCACCGCCATGCGCTGGCGATCGGCCTCGACGATCCCGGCGAGATCGTCATCGACGAGGTGGCGGCGCAGTGGCTGACGCTGGTGCCGCTCTGCTTCGACTGGCGGCTCTGGGTCATCGCCTTCTTCGCCTTCCGCGCCGCCGACATCGCCAAGCCCTGGCCGGCCTCCTGGTGCGACCGCCGCCTGCACGGCGGGCTGGGAATCATGACCGACGACATGGTGGCCGGGCTCTATGCCGGCGCCTTCACCGCCCTCGTGGGATGGCTGCTATGGGACCTGACATGCTTCCCCTGGACCTGATTCGCGCCGCCGAGGCGCTGCTCGACCGCTGCCGCGCCGCCGGCGTCAAGATCGCCACCGCCGAGAGCTGCACCGGCGGCCTGATCGCCGGCACGCTGACCGAGATCGCCGGCTCCTCCGACGTGGTCGAACGCGGCTTCGTCACCTACTCCAACGAAGCCAAGAGCGAACTGCTGGGCGTGCCGCCCCGGGACATCGCGGCCAAGGGCGCGGTCAGTGCCGAGGTCGCCGGCGCGATGGCCGCGGGTGCGCTGCAGCGGTCGCACGCCGGGCTCGCGGTCGCGGTCACCGGTGTCGCCGGCCCGGGCGGCGGCACGGCCGAGAAGCCGGTCGGGCTGGTGTGGTTCGGCCTCGCCCGCCGCGGCGCCGAGGTCACGACCGAACGCCGGCTCTTCCCCGGCGACCGCAGCGCCGTGCGCCACGCCACCGTGCTGCACGCCCTGGCGCTGCTCGACAAGGGCCTGGGGTAACGCTCGCGCCGGCGTTACGCCGGCAGCAGCAGCGGCGCGCCGCTCGCGGGATGGCGGCTCAGCAGCAGCGGCAGGCCATAGACCCGCTGCAGCAGCACCGGCTCGAGCACCGCGTCGGGCGCCCCGTCGGCCAGGATGCCGCCTTCGCCCAGCAGCACGATGCGGTCGGCGTGCCGCGCCGCCAGGTTGGGGTCGTGCAGCGAGGCCAGGACCGCCGCACCCTCGCGCGCCTGGGCCTGCGCCACCTGCAGCACCTGTTCCTGATAGCAGAGGTCGAGGCTGGAGACCGGCTCGTCCAGCAGCAGCAGGCGCGGCGGTGCCACCGCCGGCCGCGCCGGCGGCGGGCTCCAGATCTGCGCCAGGGCGCGGGCCAGCTGCACGCGCTGCTGCTCGCCGCCGGAGAGCTGGCGGTAATCCCGCCGCGCGAAACGGGTGGCGCCGACCGCGTCGAGAGCGGCGCGGATCGCCACGGCGTCGTCGCGCTGGCTGGCGCGGCCGGCATGGCTGCTGCGTCCCAGGCTCACCACCTCGAGGACGGTGAAGCCGAAGACCAGGCGGCTCTGCTGCGGCAGCACCGCGCGGACCAGCGCCAGCTCGGCCGCCGACCACTGCGGCAGCGGCCGGTCCAGCAGCGTCAGCCGCCCGGCCGCCGGCGCCAGCTCGCCGGAGAGCGCCGCCAGCAGCGTGGACTTGCCCGAGCCGTTGGGGCCGAGCAGCGCCACCAGCTCGCCCGGCAGCAGCGTGAGATCGAGGTTCTGCAGCACCCGCCGGCCGCCGCGCTCCAGGGCCACCCCCTCGAGGCGGATCACAGCGGGCCTCCGCCGGCGCGCCGGCGCAGCAGCAGCCAGAGGAAGAAGGGCGCGCCGCCGAAGGCCGTGACGACGCCGACCGGCAACTCGGCCGGCAGCACCGCCAGGCGCGAGACCAGGTCGGCCAGCAGCAGCAGGCTGGCGCCGAGCAGGGCCGAGGCCGGCAGCAGCGTCCGATGGTCGGGCCCCAGCACCAGGCGGATCAGGTGCGGCACGACCAGGCCGACGAAGGCGATCATGCCGGTCAGCGCCACCGCCGTTCCGGCGGTCAGGGCGCAGAGCACCACCAGCCGGCGCTTCACGCGCTCCACGGCGATGCCGAGATGGAAGGCCTCCGACTCGCCCAGCAGCAGGCCGTTCAGCGCCCGCGCCTGGCGCAGCGTGGCGATCAGGGCGAAGAGCATGATCGGCAGCACCGGCAGAACCTGCCGCCACGGCGCCGCGGCAAGGCTGCCGAGCAGCCAGAGACTGAGCTGGCGCAGCTGCTGATCGTCGCCGAGGAAGGACAGCAGGCCCAGCCCGGCCATCGTCAGCGCGTTGATCGCCACACCGGCCAGCAGCAGCGTGGCGATGTCGAGCCCATCGCGCCGCCAGGCGATGGCATAGACCAGCGAGGTGACGGCCAGGGCGCCGAGAAAGGCCACGCCCGGCAGCACCCAGGCCGCCAGGACGGCCGGCAGGGCGGCCATCAGCCCGGCGCCGAAGACGATCGTGCCGGCCGAGGCCAGCGCCGCGCCGCCGGAGATGCCGATCAGCTGCGGGTCGGCCAGCGGGTTGCGGAAGAGGCCCTGGAGCGCCGCGCCGGCGACCGAGAGGCCGGCGCCGGTGGCCAGCCCCAGCAGCACGCGCGGCAGGCGGATGCCGAGCAGGACCGCCTCGCCGGCCTCGCCGCTCTCGCCGCCGAAGGGTGCCGCCGCCAGGATGCGCAGCACCGCGCCCGGCGGAATGGCGACCGCGCCGAGGCCCAGCGACAGCAGCAGGCTGGCGAACAGCAACAGCAGCAGCGCCAGCATCACCGTTGCCTCCCGCCCGGCGAAGCGCCGTCCGGTCGCCACGCCGGGCAGGGCCTCGTCGCTCACGGCTGCGGGCCGCGGAGCGCAGGATGCAGCGCCGCCGCCAGGGTGCGGGCCGCTTCCGGCGCGCGCGGTCCGAAGCCCAGCAGCAGGTTGGCCTCCATCACCATCACCCGCCCCTCGCGCACCGCCGGCATCAGGCCGAGGTCGGGTCGGCTTTGCAGCGCCTCCATGCCGCCCAGCATGGCCAGGCCATGCGCCGAGATCAGCACCAGCGCCGGGTCGATGGTGGCGGCGACCTCGGGGGACAGCGGCTTGTAGCCGCCATAACCCTCGATCGCGTTGCGGCCTCCGGCCAGGGCGATGATGCCCTCGGCGGCGGTGTCGTAGCCGGCGGCCAGCGGCGCGCCGCTGGATGCCGAGAGCAGGAACAGCACGGCGGGCCGGTCGCCGAGATCGGCGAGGCGGGACTCCAGCGCCGCGAACTCGGCCGCGACACCCTCGGCCAGAGCCTCGCCGGCCGCCGGCTCGCCGACCGCCGCGGCGACCGCGCGGATCTTCTGCAGCACGCCCTCCGGCGTCGGCACGTCGGCCACCAGCACCACGGGCGTGCCGACGGCGGCAATCTGCTCGATCACCGCGGCCGGCCCGGCGTCCTCGGTCCCCAGCACCAGGTCGGGCGCCAGGCTCAGGATCGGCTCGGCGGAGAGCTGGCGCAGGTAGCCGACGTCGGGCAGCCCCGCCACCGCCGGCGGATAGAGCGAGGTGCTGTCGATCGCCACGACGCGGTCGGAAAGCCCCAGGGCGAAGAGGATCTCGGTGATCGAGCCGCCCAGCGACACGATCCGCTCGGCCGCCGAGACCGGTGCGCTGAGCAGCAGCAGCAGGCAGAAGGCGCGCAGCAGCGTCATTGGGTCTCGGCCTCCCGCACGGCCTGCTCGGCCAGCAGCGGCCAGGCGGCCGCCTCCGGCTGGCCCGGCTTGCGCTTGCCGAACATCCAGGCGATCTGTTCGCCGTCGGCGTCGTAGATCTCCAGCGAGGTCACGATGCCGTCGACCGTCGGCTTGCGGATGAGCCAGCAGTCCGCGATGCCCTCCTCCCGCAGGTGGAGGTTGAAGCCGGTGTCGAGCACGTTCTGCCACGGACCCATGCGCTGGACCCGCGTGACCGGGCCGGTGTGGATCTGGATCACGCCGGGCGAGCCGACGAAGACCATGATCGGCAGGGTCGCCTCCGCCGCCAGTTCCAGCGCCCGTGAGAAGGCGAGGCGCGGCACCGGGCGCGCCAGGTCGTCGGACACCAGGCGGAAGGCCTGGGTGCGCGTCACCTTGTGGCGCTTCAGCAGCACGAAGAAATCGTGCGTGTCCTGCAGTCCCTGCCACTCGCTCTCCAGGGCTGCACGGTCGACCTCGCTGTCCGGCCGCTCGCCGATCTTCGGCGCCGGCGGTTCGACCGCCATGCCGGGCGCCTGCGCTTCGTCGGCGAAGCGCTCGACCAGCGCCGCGAAGGCAGCGGCATCGCTCTGCTCCCCCAGGTAGATCTTGTGCAGCGCCAGGCCGTCCCTGCCGAAGAGCTGCAGGCTCTGCCGCCCGCTCTCCTCCGTCACCGCGAAGCCATGCCGCCAGCGGCCGAAGAAGAGCCGCAGGTCGATCTCCGGGTCGAGCACCACGCCGCCGTGCGCATTGATCGAGATGCGATCGTAGCGGCCGATCTTCTCATGCACGCAGTGCTCGTTGCGGGTCAGGGCCATGACGCGGCCGAGGCTCGGCAGGGCCTCGACCAGCGCCGGCCAGTCGGCGCGCAGCCGCACCGTCCCGCCGCTCGCCCCGACCGGCCGCACGCCGCTGGCGATCAGTTCGCCTTCGCTGACGCCCAGTCCCCTGGCTACGTCGCGCGTGCGCAGCTTCGGATGCTTGGCGCGATAGGCGCGCCACGCGGCGGCAATCGCCTTGGGATCGGGTACAGGAACTCCGCTCACGTCGCTTATCATCGCTCTCTCCTCACCAGGCCACTGTGTAGCTGACCATTGCCTTATAGTTGCGCCCCGCCTCGTTCGCCCCGGTGTAGACGAGCGAGTATTCCGTGTCGGTGACGTTATCGATGCCGAGGGCCACCGAGACGCCCTCCAGCAGGCCGTCCCGCGGCGCCCAGATGGCGTAGATGTCCTGCACGACGTAGCCGTCGCGCTCCTCCTCCGGATCGCTGGTGGCGGTGAAGTCGTCCGCCGCCGTCACCCGCCAGCCGATCCGCGTGTCGATCTGCGGCAGCTTGCCGGCGATGTGGAACGAGAGGGTGTCGGGCTGCAGGCTGCCGATCGGCTCGCCGGTATCGCGGTCGATGCCGTTGATGTGGCCGTAGGCCAGCTCCACCAGGAAGTACTCGTTCTCGTAGCCGCCCTCGATCTCGAAGCCCTGGAGCTTGGCATTGGCGACGTTCACCACCGTCGTCGTGCCAAGACAGCTTCCAGGCACGTAGGGCACGCAGCTGCCGCCGACGTAGAAGGGCAGCGGCTGGTTGACGTCGAAGGAGATCAGGTCCTCGGCGATGGTGTGGAAATAGCCGCCCTTGGCCCGCATCTGGTCGCCGCGCCAGAAGACGTCCTCGAACTCCACGCCCATGCCGAGCTCGAAGGTCCGCGTGGTCTGCGGCTTCAGATCGGGATTGGGCACGAAGTAGTTGGAGACCGAGCCCGGCGGAATCGGAGAGAAGGGCGGGAAGTCGAAGCCGGAGGTCAGGTCGAAGTGCTGGCCGCCGGCATAGATGTCGTTCAGGTTCGGCGCCGAGAAGGCGTGCGCGTAGCTGCCGTAGAACATCAGCCAGTCGGTCGGCAGGTAGCTGACGCCGATCTTCGGCGACAGCGCGTCGTCCTTGTTGTCCGCCGCCAGGTCGCTGGTCGAGCGGTAGTTGTCGTAGCGCAGGCCGGGGATCACCAGGAAGTCGCCCGGGATGCCCAGCGGCGCCTCGAAGGTGATCTCGGCCTGGGCGAAGAGGCCATAGAAGGTCGAGGTGGCGTCCGGGACGCCGCCGCGCACGCCGCTGCCCTGCTCGCCGGTCTGCTTGTCGCGGTAGGCTTCGACGCCATAGGTCAGCAGCATGTTCGACGTCTCGCCCAGCGAGATTCGCGAGCGGTTGTCGATCCGCAGGCCGATGGTGTCGAGGTCGCGGGTCAGCAGCTCTCCCGCCGGGCCGGTGTCGGTATCGACCAGGCGCGTTTCGTCCGCCTTGTAGCGCGTGTAGTAGAACTGCGCGTCGAGATCGAGCCAGTCGTTCCCCGGCTCGTTGAACGAGTAGGCCAGCCGCCAGGTCTCCGCCATCAGGTCCTTGTCGACGTAGTCGGTCGCGAGCGGGTCCTGGCCGTTGTTCGGCTCGATGGCGCTGGCGTCGTAGCGCGTCCAGGAGCCCTCGATGCGGTGCGGCCCCTCGGTAAAGGAGACCTTGGCGAGGCCGGAGAGGATATCGTCGTCGGCGGAGAGCTCGCCGCCGCCGCCCAGTTGGATGTCGCCGGAGTCGCGGTAGACGAAGCTGCCGATCATGTCGAGGCCCTCCGCCGGATTGGCGAAGAGCGTGATGCCCGGCGAATACTCGTTGTTCACGCTCTGGTAGCCCATGAAGACGCTGACGCCGGCGGTCTCGCCGGGCGCCAGGAAATCGGCGGCGTCCTTGGTGGTGAACTCGATCACGCCGCCGAGGCCGCCGGAGCCGTAGAGGGCCGAGGAGGCGCCGCGCACCACCTCGACCTGCTTCAGCAGCGCCGGATCGAGATAGAAGCGCCCGTCATGGCCGGAGATGTAGTTCTGCCGCGTCCCGTCCAGCAGGACGATCACGTCCTGGCCGGAGAAGCCGCGGATGATCGGCACCTCGCCGGTGCGGCGCGGGCCGCCGGAGAAGGTGACGTTCGGCACGTCCTTCATCACGTCATGCGGCGTCGAGGGGATCTTGGTCTCGATCTCCTCGCTGCCGACCACCGTCACGCTGCCCGGGTAGTCGAAGGTGGACATCGGGTTGCTGGTCGCCGTGACGGTGATGCTCGGCGCCACGGTCACTGCGCTCTGGCCCAGGGCCGGCCCGCCCGCCAGCAAGGCCACCATCGTCGTTCCATAAATCAGGCTTTCGCGCTTCTTCGCCATGCCCCACTTCCCCTCTCGTGTCGGATTGTTTCGGGTCCGGGGCTGGCGGGTCGCTCGCTGGCGGCTCTGGCTGGCTTGGACTGTTGCTGTCGCTTTCGGCCGCGGGTCCGCCGCGGCTCTGTCTCTCGTCGCTACTTGGTGAGGATCAGTTTCCCCCTGCCGGTCACGCGCAGGCGGTAGACCGCGCCCTCGTGCTCGATCTCCAGTTCCCGCGCGCCGCGCAGCAGGCTGCCGCTATCGATGCGCGGCGGCGTCGTATCGGCACTGCCGCGCCGCTCGTCACGCTCGTTGCTTGTCTGCTCCACCGGTCCCCCTTGGCCTCGCCCCACCTCGTTTGCCGCAGGGCAGCAAGACGGATACTGCGATTGACTCGCATTTACAATAGGAATGAATATCATTCGCGTCATATCCGGATTGCACAGAAGTCGGGAATTCCATGCGGCACGGCGCGGTTCTCTCCCTCGCACTGCACGCCACGCTGTTGGCGGCACTGCTCGTCTCCCTGCCCGAGGCCGGTGGCAGCCCCACCCAGGGCAACGGTGGCCAGGTCGTGGCCTTCGAGGTCGTCGGCGCGATTCCCGGCGGAGCGTCGGCGCAGAGCGACGCCATCGAGACGGTCGAGGCGGCCGAAGCAGCGACAGCGGCGGCCCTGCCGCCACCGCCCGATCCGATCCCGCAACCGCAGGACCCGGCGGCCCTCGCCGCCGCCGCGGCCCCCCAGCTCGAGCCCGAGGCGGAGCCGCAGCCGCGCGAACGGCTGCAGACGCAGGCGCGCCAGACCGCGCCGCGCGAGAGCTCGCCGCGCATGGCGCCGCCGGTGAGCGACAGCGAGGCCCTTGAGCTCCCGCCCATGCCGCTCGGGCCCGACGCCACCCTGCCGCCGCCCGCCGCCTCCGAGCCTGCTCCGCCGGAGGAGACCGCCGTGGCGATGGCCGTCCTGGTACCGCCGCCGGAACCGGCGGCCGAGGAGGCGGTCCAGCCGCTTGACGACGCGTCCCCCGCCGACGAGACACTCGAAAGCGAGAGCGAGACCGTCACCGAGGAGAGTGCGGACGAGGCGGAACTAGCCGAGGCGCCGCCTGAGCTGGTGGAGGACATCCCGCCGCCGCAGGAGCCGGCGCCCCTGCCCGCGGAAACGCCGGAGCCGGCGGCGCCCGCCGGTCCGCAGGTGGCCGAGCTGCCGGACCCGCCGCCTGAGCCCGACGCCATGCCAGAGCCGGACGTGACCGACCCCGACGCCCGGTCGGTGCCGCCGGAGAAGCCGGAGACCGCTGTCGAGCTGCCGGAGCCGAAGCTGCGCCAGCGTCAGGTCGCGGAGGTCGAGGTGCCGCAGCAGGAGACCAGTCAGAAGGGCGAGGGCCCGAGCGACAGCCCGATGGAGGCTGCCGGCGAGGACGAGGGCGCGCCGGCGACGCCGGGGCAGCAGTCGGCCGCGCTGCAGGCCGGCACCGAGGGCGGCCTGGGGGTCCCGGGCGCCGAGACCGTCGGCATGTCCCCCGGCGACCTGCAGGACTATGCGGCGCTCCTGGCCGCCTGGCTCGATCGCCACAAGCGCTACCCCGATGCGGCCCGGCGCAAGCGGCAGGAAGGCATCGTGACGGTGGAGTTCACCATCGACGGCACCGGGCATCTGCTCGGCCACGGCCTGGCCGAGGCCTCCGGCTACGGCCTGCTGGATCAGGAGGCCAGCGCCCTGCTGCAGCGCGCGCAGCCGCTGCCGGCGCCGCCGGACGGCAAGGGCCGCACCTTCCGCATTCCCGTCGTCTTCATGCTGCGCTAGCCGCCGGCCGCACCGCCCGGCGCGCCGGCGCCGGATCGGCCGGCCCCGTCAGCCGCCCTGGGCCTAGAGGGCGGCGGCGCCGCCGGCACCATAGAGCTGCCGCGCGCGCGCCTCGAAGGCCGCCACCATCCGCTTCACCGCCTCGCCGAACAGCGTCGAGATCAGCGTCTGCAGCAGGCGCGACTTGAACTCGAAGTCGACGTGGAAATCCACCAGGCAGCCGTTGGGATGCGGCAGGAACTGCCAGCGGCTCTCCATCTTCTTGAAGGGGCCGTCGGCATAGGTCGTGTCGATCGTCATCTCGTCGGCGTCGTACTCGACGCGGCTGGTGAAGCGCTCGCGCACCATCTTGAAGCCGATCACCAGGTCGGCGATCAGCAACTCCTCCTCGCGCCGGCGGATTCGCGCCGCCAGGCACCAGGGCAGGAACTCTGGATAGCGCGCCACGTCGATCACCAGATCGAAGAGCTGCTCCGGGCTGTAGGGCAGCACGCGCTGTTCGGAGTGGACCGGCATGGCGCGGATTATGGCCTGCGGTGCGCGCCGGGGCAGCGCGTCACGCCGTCGCTCTCCCGGCGCCGGCCGAGACCGCTGCCACCCGGGCCGCCTTCAGCGCCTCGAAATCGGCATCGGCGTGATAGGAGCTGCGGGTCAGCGGCGTCGCGGAGCAGAGCAGGAAGCCCTTCGACTTCGCCGCGCGCGCATAGGCGGTGAACTCGTCCGGCGTGACGAAGCGATCGACCGCGATGTGCTTGGGGGTCGGCTGCAGGTACTGCCCGATGGTCAGGAAATCGACCTCGGCGGAGCGCAGGTCGTCCATCACCTGCAGCACCTCCTCGCGCCCCTCGCCCAGGCCGACCATCATGCCGGACTTGGTGAAGACCGTGGGGTCCAGCGCCTTGGCGCGGCTCAGCAAGCGCAGCGAGTGGAAATAGCGCGCCCCGGGCCTGACCGAGGGATAGAGCCGCGGCACGGTCTCCAGGTTGTGGTTCAAGACGTCGGGCCGGGCGTCGATCACCACCTCCAGCGCGCCCTCCTTGCGCAGGAAGTCGGGGGTCAGGACCTCGACCGTGGTGCCGGGGGCGAGCTGGCGGATGGCGCGAATCACCGCGGCGAAGTGCGCGGCGCCGCCGTCCGGCAGGTCGTCGCGGTCGACCGAGGTGATGACCACGTGCCTGAGGCCGAGCTTCTTCACCGCCAGGCCGACGTTCATCGGCTCGTGCGGATTGACCGCGCCAGGCTTGCCGGTGGCGACGTTGCAGAAGCTGCAGGCCCGCGTGCAGATCTCGCCCAGGATCATCATGGTGGCGTGGCGCTGCTTCCAGCACTCGCCGATGTTCGGGCAGGCGGCCTCCTCGCAAACCGTGGCGAGCTTGTGCTCGCGCACGATGGCCTTGGTCTCCAGGTACTCCTTGGAGGTCGGCGCCTTGACGCGCAGCCACTCCGGCTTGCCGCGCTTCACCGGATTGTCCGGCCGATGCGCCTTCTCCGGGTGGCGGACGCGGGGGGCCGCGTCGCCCTCTTTCGTCGCGGGGGCGGCCTCGCCAGCGGCGCCACTCGCCGGCACAGCCGCCTTCTCGGGCCGGGCTGAGGTAGGGGGTGTCGTTTCCATCACGCCTCTCATATGGACCGCGGGGGTGCCGCCGTCCAGGTGCCGCTACATGTGGATCACGCGCCCGTAGGCGTCGAGCACGCTCTCGTGCATCGTTTCCGACAGCGTCGGGTGCGGGAAGACGGCATGGATCAGGTCCTCTTCCGTGGTCTCCAGGTTCATCGCCACCACGAAGCCCTGGATCAGCTCGGTCACCTCGGCGCCCACCATGTGCGCCCCGAGCAGCTGGCCGGTCTTCTTGTCGAAGATCGTCTTCACCAGGCCCTGGTCCTCGCCGAGCGCGATGGCCTTGCCGTTACCGACGAAGGGGAAGCGGCCGACGCGGACCTCGTGGCCGGCCTCCTTGGCCTTCTTCTCGGTCAGGCCGACCGAGGCGATCTGCGGCTGGCAATAGGTGCAGCCGGGGATCAGCTCCTTCTTCATCGCGTGCGGATGCTTGCCGGCGATCGCCTCGACGCAGATGACGCCCTCGTGCTCGGCCTTGTGCGCCAGCATCGGCGGGCCGGCGACGTCGCCGATGGCATAGATGCCCTTCACGTTGGTCCGCCCCATCGCGTCGATCTTGATGCAGCCGCGCTCGGTGGCGACGCCCAGCGCCTCCAGCCCCAGGTTCTCGATGTTGCCGACCACGCCGACGGCGGAGATCACCCGGTCGACCGTCTGCTCGCTGGTCGCTTGCCCTTGGCGTCCTCGATGGTCGCGGTGACCTCGTCCTTGCCCCTTCTTCAGCGCGGTGACCTTGGCGCCGGTCAGGATCTTGATGCCCTGCTTCTCGAACTGCTTGCGGGCGAAGGCGGCGATTTCCTCGTCCTCGACCGGCAGGATCTGCGGCAGCAGCTCGACCACCGTCACCTCGGACCCCATGGTGCGGAAGAAGGAGGCGAACTCGATGCCGATGGCGCCGGAGCCGACCACCAGGAGGCGCTTGGGCAGGCTCTCCGGCACCATGGCCTCGAAGTAGGTCCAGACCAGCTTCTTGTCCGGCTCCAGCCCCGGCAGCACGCGCGGGCGCGCGCCGGTGGCGACGATGATGTGCTTGGCCTGGAAGTCGCCGAGCGCCTTGCCGTCCTTGGTCACCGCGATCTTCGAGGCCGCGGTCAGCTTCGCCTCGCCGTCGATCACGGTCACCTTGTTCTTCTTCAGCAGATGCCCGACGCCGCCGTTCAGCCGCTTGGCGACGCCACGCGAGCGCTGCACCACCTTGCCCATGTCGAAGCCGACCTTCTCGGCCGTCAGCCCATAGGCGTCGGGGTGCTGCAGGTAGTGATAGACCTCGGCCGAGCGCAGCAGCGCCTTGGTCGGGATGCAGCCCCAGTTGAGGCAGATGCCGCCCAGGTGCGCGCGCTCCACCACGGCGGTCTTCATGCCGAGCTGCGCCGCGCGGATCGCCGCGACGTAGCCGCCCGGCCCGCCGCCGATGATGATGATGTCGAAGCTCGTCTCAGCCATGGTGTTTCTCGCCCTTTTTTTCACTGCCTTGCCGGCTCGCTACCTTACACGCTTCGCCATCAGAGCCGTTCCAGCTCGTGGCGGGTGCGTGCCTCCTCGACCTCGCCGGTGTTGCGCACCCCGGCGCGCTCCAACAGCAGGATGCGGCATTCCTCCGCCGCGAAGGGTTTGTGCTCGACGCCCTTGGGCACGACGATGAACTCGCCGGCGGCGACCTCCACGCGGCGGTCGCGGAAATCCATCCGCAGGCGCCCGTCGATCACTAGGAAGAGCTCGTCGGCGTCGGCGTGGCTGTGCCACACGAAATCGCCCACCAGGCGCACCAGCTTGATCTCGTAGTCGTCGAGCTCCCCGACGATCTTCGGCGACCAGGCTTCGCTGAAGAGCGCGAACTTCTGGGCCAGGTTGACCTTCTCCATCGATCTCATTCCGCCTCGTAGCGCCAGCTCGCCTGCACCAGCTCGCGGCATTGGTGGGCGATCTCGATCGACGGCGTGTTGAGCACGCTGCGGTCATCGTCGAACTCGAGCGTCACCAGGACGTCCCTGTAGGCCACCATGGCCTGCGCCAGCGGCAGGTTCTCGACGATGGCGAGCGGCCCGTAGAAGAGCTTCAGGAAGCTCTCGCGGTTGCGCTCGTAGGTCTCCTCGACCTCGGTCACCGCGACCAGCGCCGCGGCCGTCGAGGCCTCGATGCAGAAGGCCATCTGCTTCTCCAGGAACGGCCGGCGCGCGTCGATCCCGTACTCCGCGCCGAACTTCCAGACCGCCCAGACGCCCACAACGAGAATGGCCCCGGTCTTGATGACCTTCTCGCCGATCTCGACCCTGTCCTTCAGCGTCATGGCGGCACCCGCAGTCCTTTGCGGCCCGCTCCCGCTGGAGCGTCCGCGCTCACCTCACAGCAACATGCTCATCGGGTCCTCGATCAGGCGCTTGAAGGCCTGGAGGAACTCGGCCCCGACCGCGCCGTCGACCACGCGGTGGTCGACCGAGAGCGTCGCGCACATCACCGTCGCGATGGCCAGCGCCCCCTCCTTCACCACGGCGCGCTGCTCGCCGGCGCCGATCGCCAGGATGCAGCCCTGCGGCGGATTGATCACCGCCTCGAACTGCTTCACCCCGAACATGCCGAGGTTGGAGATCGAGAAGGTCCCGCCCTGGTACTCCTCGGGCTTCAGCTTGCCGTCCCGGGCGCGCGCCGCGAGATCCTTCATCTCGTCGGCGATGCTGGCCAGGCCCTTGCCCTCGGCCGCCTTCACGATCGGCGTGATGAGGCCGCCGGGTGTCGCCACCGCGACCGAGACGTCGGCATGGTCGTAGAACAGCAGCCCCGAGGGATCGTAGGAGGCGTTCGCCGCCGGGACCGCCTTCAGCGCCAGGGCGGCGGCGCGGATGACGAAGTCGTTGACCGAGATCTTGGTCGCCGACTTGCGCGCAGCCAGCTTGTCGTTCAGCTCCTTGCGCACCTTCAGCAGCGCGTCGATCTCGCAGTCCATCGTCAGATAGAAGTGCGGCACGGTCTGCTTCGATTCCGTCAGGCGCTGGGCGATCACCTTGCGCATGCCCGACAGCGGCTCCTGCCGGTAGGCCATGCCGAGGCTGTCGGCGAGCTGCTTGGCGCCCGGACCGGCCGGCCGCGGTGCGGCCGCTGCGGCGCCGGCCGCCGGCGCGGCGGCCGCCTTCTGCGGCGCCCCGCCCTTCAGCGCCGCCTCGACGTCGCTCTTCACGATGCGGCCGTGCGGGCCGCTGCCCTTGAGGGCGGCGAGATCGAGACCGCCCTGCTCCGCCATGCGGCGGGCCAGCGGCGAGACGAAGAGGCGCTCGCCATCGGCGTCGGACTTGGCCGCCGGTGCCGGTGCCGGTGCCGGGGCCGGGGCTGGAGCCGGCGCCGCTTCCTTCTTCGGCTCGGCCGGGGCCGCCTCGCTCTTGGCCGGCGGCGGCTTCGCGGCCTCGGCCTTCGGGGCCGCCTTGGCGACGTCGTCGACCGCCTCGCCCTCGTCGGCGATGATCGCGATGGGGGTGTTGACGGCGACGCCCTCGGTGCCGGCCTCGACCAGGATCTTCGCCAGCGTGCCCTCGTCGACCGCCTCGACCTCCATGGTCGCCTTGTCGGTCTCGATCTCGCAGAGCACGTCGCCGGCGGCGACCTTGTCGCCCACCTTCTTAAGCCACTTCGCCAGCGTGCCCTCGGTCATGGTGGGAGACAGGGCCGGCATCAGGACGTTGGTCGACATCTTCAGGCTTCCTCTTGGTCTTCTCGTTGAGCGCTCAGGCGTAGCAGACGGCCTTGGCCGCCTCGACGATGGCCTCGGACTGCGGCAGCGCGAGGCGCTCCAGGTTGGCGGCATAGGGCAGCGGCACGTCGGCGCCGTGCACCCGCTTCACCGGGGCATCGAGCCAGTCGAACGCCTGCTCCATGATGATGGCGGCGATCTCCGAACCCATGCCGGCGACCGGCCAGCCCTCCTCGCAGGAGACGATGCGGTTGGTCTTCTTCACGCTGGCCACGATGGTCTCGCTATCGAGCGGGCGCAGCGTGCGCAGGTCGATGACCTCGGCGTCGATGCCCTCCTTCGCCAGCTCCTCGGCGGCGGCCAGCGCCTTGCCGACCATGATCGAGAAGGCGGTGATGGTCACGTCCTTGCCCGGGCGCACGATCTTGGCCTTGCCGATCGGCACGGTCCAGTCGTCGCTCTTCGGCACCTCGAAGGACTGGCCGTAGAGAATCTCGTTCTCCAGGAAGATGACCGGGTTGGGGTTGCGGATCGCGCTCTTCAGCAGGCCCTTGGCATCGGCCGCCGACCAGGGGGCGACGACGATCAGGCCCGGCACGTGGGCGTACCAGGAGGCGTAGCACTGCGAGTGCTGCGCGGCGACGCGCGAAGCGGCGCCATTGGGCCCGCGGAAGACGATCGGCGAGGAGATCTGCCCGCCGGACATGTAGTGCGTCTTGGCGGCCGAGTTGATGATCTGGTCCATCGCCTGCATGGCGAAGTTGAAGGTCATGAACTCGACGATGGGGCGCAGGCCGTACATCGCCGCGCCGACGCCCAGGCCGGCGAAGCCGTGCTCGGTGATCGGCGTGTCGATCACCCGCTTCGGACCGAACTCGTCCAGCAGCCCCTGGCTGATCTTGTAGGCCCCCTGGTACTGCGCCACCTCCTCGCCCATCAGGAAGACGCGCTCGTCCTGGCGCATCTCCTCCGCCATGGCGTCGCGCAGCGCCTCGCGCACGGTCTGCGTGACGGTCTCGCCGTCCCACTCCGGCTCGGCCTGCGGCGGCGCCTCCTCCGGGCGCTCGACATAGGTGCTCATCTTGGTGGCTTCCGCCGTCGCCTCGGCCTTCGCCGGCTCCTCTTCGGCCTTGGCCGGGGCCGCCTTCGCTGGCGACGGCGCCGGCGCGTCGCCGACCTCCTCGCCCTCGGCGGCGATGACGGCGATCGGGGTGTTGACGGCGACGCCCTCGGTCCCCGCCTCGATCAGGATCTTCGCCAGCGTGCCCTCGTCGACCGCCTCGACCTCCATGGTCGCCTTGTCGGTCTCGATCTCGCAGAGGATGTCGCCGGCGGCGACTCTGTCGCCGACCTTCTTCACCCACTTCGCCAGCGTGCCCTCGGTCATGGTGGGCGAGAGCGCCGGCATCAGTACGTCGGTGGCCATGCTCTGCTCTCCCTACTCGGCTGCGACCAGGACATCGGTCCAGAGCTCGGCCGGATCGGGCTCCGGCGAGGACTGGGCGAAGTCGGCGGCGTCGGTGACGATTTCCTTGATGTCGCGATCGATCTCCTTCAGCTCCGCCTCGCTGGCCAGGTCGGCCTCCAGCATCTGCTTCTTCAGGTTCTCGATCGGGTCGTGCTCGGAGCGGTACTTCTGCACCTCCTCCTTGGAGCGGTACTTTGCCGGGTCGGACATCGAGTGACCGCGATAGCGGTAGGTCATCATCTCGACGATGTGCGGCCCCTCCCCGCTCTTCACGTGCTCGATGATGCCGCGGCCCGCCTCCACCACCTTCAGCACGTCCATGCCGTCGACCTGGACGCCGGGAATGCCGTAGGCCTGGCCGCGATGATAGAGCTCGGTGGACATCGCCGAGGCGCGCTCGATCGAGGTGCCCATGCCGTACTTGTTGTTCTCGATCACCACCACCAGCGGCAGCTTCCAGAGCGCCGCCATGTTGAAGGTCTCGTAGACCTGGCCCTGGTTCAGCGCGCCGTCGCCCAGGTAGGTCAGGCAGCAGGCGCCCTCGTCCAGGTAGTGGTGCGCGAAGGCGACGCCGGCGCCGATCGGCACCTGCGCGCCGACGATGCCGTGGCCGCCGAAGAACTTCTGCTCGCGGCTGAACATGTGCATCGAGCCGCCCTTGCCCTTGGAGTAGCCGCCGCTGCGCCCGGTCAGCTCGGCCATCACGCCGCGCGGGTCCATGCCGGTCGCCAGCATGTGGCCGTGGTCGCGATAGGAGGTGACGACCGAGTCCTTGCCGGTCTCGATGCAGGCCTGCAGGCCGACCACCACGGCCTCCTGGCCGATGTAGAGATGGCAGAAGCCGCCGATCAGCCCCATGCCGTACATCTGCCCGGCCTTCTCCTCGAAGCGGCGGATCAGCAGCATGTCGTGATAGAGCTTGGTGACCAGGTCCGGCGCGTAGGCGCCGATGCCGCTTTTGGCGGCCGCCTTCTTGCCGCCTCCCTTGCCGGCGGATTTCTGCGCGGTCGCGGATTTGGCGCCCTTGGCGCCGGCGGACTTGCTGGCCATGCCTGCCCTCCCTGAGGGGTTGGTTGCGTGCCTTCGAAAGGCCCTCTTGGGGCATAACATAGTGGGAGGCCGCGCGCGGAACAAGCGAGGCCGCAATGGGCTAAGTCATTGCATTGTAATGAAAATTAATTTTTAACTTGGAATTGATTAATTTAACGCGGATCGAGAAAGATCACATACTCGTCTGCGCGCAGGTAGCCGATCAGCGCGTGCGCCCGCTCTTCCAGCATGTCGGGATCGAGCGAGGCGCTGGAGAGGCGCGCCACCCGCTGCTCCTCGTGCGCGACCTCGGCGGCCAGCGCGGCCGCGGTGGTCTCCGCCGCCTCGAGCTCGGCGGTGAGCTGCAGGTAGGCGAAGACGCCGCGATCGCCCTGCACCAGGTGGAAGCAGAAATAGGCCACCAACCCCAGACCCAGCAACTGCGGCAGCACCCAGCGCGCGCGTCGTCGGATATCTTGCAGGAGGGGTGACATGCCCCAAGGAATCACGCCGAGTCGGCGCCGGTCAAGTCCCGAGTCGCATCACTGTTTCTGCGGAGTCGCGGCGATTGCCTTGACTCTTTCGTCCGAGCCGTTTGCGGCTCCTTCGCCGCGCCTCAGACCAGCGCCTGGAGGTCGCTGTCGATCGAGATCGCCTGCCCGGAGACCGTCCCCGCGCGCGGCGAGGCCAGATAGAGGATCATGTCGGCGATCTGCTCCGGATCGACCGTGCGCTTGATCGAGGAGAGCGCCAGCAGCTCCTCCAGCACCGCGGCCGGGCTCTTGCCCAGGGCTTCGGCCTTGGCGTCGATCACCCGGCGGATGCGCGCGCCCTCGACGATCCCCGGCAGGATGGCGTTGCAGCGGATGCCGTCCGGCCCCAGCTCGCGCGCGATCGCCTTGGTGAAGCCGACGACGCCCCATTTCGCCGCCGAATAGGGCGAGCGGTGGGGGAAGCCGAACTTGCCGGCGGCCGAGGAGAGATTGACGATCGAGGGATTGCCCGAGGCCCTCAGGTGCTCGACGGCCAGGCGCGTGCAGTTGAACTGGCTGGTCAGGCCGACCGCGATGCAGCGGTCCCAGTCCTCCGGCGCGATCTCCTCCACCCCGCCGGTCGGCCCGGCGATGCCGGCGTTGTTCACCAGGCAGTCGAGGCCGCCGAGCGCGGCGGTCGCGGTGCGGAAGAGCGCCTCGACCGAGGCGCGGTCGGCGACATCGCAGCGGCTGGCGCCGATCTCCGGGTGCCCGGACCGCAGCGCCTCCAGCGCCGCCTCGTCGATGTCGCAGACCTGGACCCGCGCGCCCTCGCGCGCGAATGCCAGCGCCGTATGCAGCCCGATGCCGGAGGCACCGGCGGTGATGAGCACCCGCAGTCCCGTGATACCGAGATCCATTCGCTCCCTCCCTTGCCGTCCCGCGCCCCGCCGGCGCGAGAGCGTCGCCCGGCGCTAGCCCAGCTGCTTAAGATACTCGAATTCCGTGGTGTGGCTGGCATCGGCCAGCATGCGCGTCAGCGCGCAGCGGTGCCAGCCGGCCCGCGCATAGAGCCGGTGCGCCGCCGCGAATCGGCTGTCGGTCCAGAGGTGCGCGTGGCGCCAGCCCCGCGCCGCCATCTCGCCCTCCGCGAAGGCCAGCAGCGCGGCCCCGACCCCCTCGCCGCGCAGCTCCGCGCGGAGATAGAGCTTGCGCAGCTCGCCCCAGCCGGGCCGCGCCGTCGAGGGCCGCAGCGCCACGCTGCCGACCAGCGCGCCGCCGGCCTCGACGACCCACCAGCCGCCCCCGGGCAGATAGGCGCCACCCGGCCGCAGCAGGTCCGGCTCCTCGGCCTCGACCAGCAGGTGGCAGCCGGGATAGTCGCCATAGATCGCCGACACCAAGTCGATCAGCGGCGCGGAGTCCGCCTCCTGCGCGGCCCGCAGGGCGAGGCCGGGCGGCAGCGCCGCGGCGGACGGCACCGCTGCCGGCCCTACTGGCGGCGGAAGGGCCCCTTGCCGGCATAGCGCGCGGCCGGGCCGAGCTCCTCCTCGATCCGCAGGAGCTGGTTGTACTTCGCCATGCGGTCGGAGCGGCTGAGCGAGCCGGTCTTGATCTGGCCGCAGTTGGTGGCGACCGCGAGGTCGGCGATGGTGGCATCCTCGGTCTCGCCGGAGCGGTGCGACATCACCACGCCGAAGCTCGCCTGCTGGGCCATCTGCACGGCGTCCAGCGTCTCGGAGAGCGTGCCGATCTGGTTGACCTTGACCAGGATGGCATTGCCCGCGCCCTCGGCGATCCCGCGCTTGAGCCGCTCGGTGTTGGTGACGAAGAGGTCGTCGCCGACGAGCTGCACCTTGCCGCCGAGTTCGCCGGTCAGGTGCTGCCAGCCCTGCCAGTCGTCCTCGGCCAGGCCGTCCTCGATCGAGACGATGGGATAGCGTGCGCAGAGCTCGCCGAGATAGCTGCTGAGACCGGCGGCATCGAGGGTCCTGCCCTCGCCGGTCAGCGCGTAGTTGCCGTCCTCGTAGAACTCGGTGGCGGCGCAGTCGAGCGCCAGCGCCACCTCCTCTCCCGGCCGGTAACCGGCCGCCTCGATCGCCTGCATGATGAAGCCCAGCGCCTCGTCGGCAGTTCTTCAGGTTCGGCGCGAAGCCGCCCTCGTCGCCGACGTTGGTGGCGTGGCCGGCATCCTTCAGCCGCGTCTTCAGCGCGTGGAAGATTTCGGCGCCGCAACGCAGCGCCTCGGCGAAGCTCTCGGCGCCGACCGGCAGGATCATGAACTCCTGGAAGTCGATCGGGTTGTCGGCGTGGGCGCCGCCGTTGACGATGTTCATCAGCGGCACCGGCAGCAGGCGCGCCGAGGCGCCGCCGACATAGCGGTAGAGCGGAAGGTCGGCCTCCATGGCCGCCGCCTTGGCGAGCGCCAGCGAGACGCCGAGGATCGCGTTGGCGCCCAGCGCCGCCTTGTTCGGCGTGCCGTCCAGCGCGCAGAGCGCGGCATCGAGCGCGAGCTGGTCGCTGGCCTCGCGGCCGGACAGCAGTTCGAAGATGTCGTGGTTCACCGCCGCGACCGCTTTCAGCACGCCCTTGCCCAGGTAGCGCCGCTTGTCGCCGTCGCGCAGCTCGACCGCCTCGTGCGCGCCGGTGGAGGCGCCTGAGGGCACCGCGGCACGGCCGCTGGCGCCGCTCTCCAGGGTGACCTCGACCTCGACGGTGGGGTTGCCCCGCGAGTCGAGAATCTCACGCGCGCGGATATCGACGATGGCGCTCATCGGATCGGGCTCCCCCTCTTGTCTGTCGGCGGCAGAGGCCTAGCGAGTTTCCCGGGGTGAGGCAATACTGCCGCCGCTTTGCCCGCCGGGAAGGATGCCATGCTGGATCACGTCTCCATCGCCGTCGCCGACATCGCCTCCTCTCTCCCGCCGCCGCGTCTTCAATCAGTAAGGGGGCCCCGGGGGTCGCCGGGGTCGGCGCCGATGCCGACGGGATCGGCTATGGCCGGCGCTGCGACGCCGAGCGGCCGGAGCTCACCTACCTGGCGATCCAGCGCGGCGACCCTCCCGAGGCGAGCCCCGCCCGCCACTGGTGCTTCAAGGCGCCGGACCGCGCCGCGGTGGACGCCTTCTGGCGCGCCGGCCTGGCCGCCGGCGGGCAGGACCAGGGGGCGCCCGGCCTGCGCCCGCACTATCACGCCCACTACTACGCCGCCTTCCTCGCCGACCCCGCGGGCAACCGGATCGAGGCCGTCTGCCATCTGGCGCCCCCCCCCCCCCCCCCCGGCCTCGCTTCCCCTCCTCCCCTCCCTCCTTCCCCTCCTCCCCCCCCTCCCCCGTCCCTCCCCCGTGGCCCCGCGCCTCCCCCCTTCTCATCGCCCCCCCCCTTCCCCCCGTCCCCCGTCCTCTCCGTCCCCCCCCCCCCCCCTCCTCGCATTCCCCCCCCCGCTCCCCCCCCCCCCCCCCTCCCTCCCTCCTCACCGCCCCCTCGCCCTCGCCCGCGGGCACTCCTTTTTCCCTCCCCCCCCCCTTCTCGTCCCCCCTTCCCTCTTCCCCCGTTGTCTCCTGGCCCGAAGCGACCAGCCCGAACCGACCAGGCCGAACCGGCCAGCCTCCCTCCCGGCGTCCTGGCGCCCCCCCCTCCCTGGGGTGGTCTGGTGAACCCCCCCTCCCCCCCTCTCCCGCGGAGAGGCGGCCCCCCGCCCGCTGCGTGCTTCTCGGGGACCCCCCCCTCGTGTCAAACCGTCAGGTCGCGCTGGCGACGGCGCGGATGCCGGCGGTGCGGTCGCGGTCGCCGAGATCCTCCCTCGACCTGGTGCCCGCCGATGAGGCTCGAAACGGTAGGCCTGCGTGTGTTGAAGACCTGGCCAATCCGCCCGATGCGGCGCGGCGACGCGCCCTGCTGCGCCACTGCCGGGTTCTGGTCCCACGTGCTCGCGGTTCTTCTTGCGGTCGGCCGAGTGACCTCGTTCGAGCCGCGGAAACCCCCCTCCTGGTTCTGCGCCTCCCGGGCCGTCGCGTGGCGCGCTCCGGCGCGGCGCGCGGCGCCCGACCGGGCCCGGGCCCGCCGGTGGGCCTCGCCGTCCCAGCTGCCGGCCCGTCGCCGCCGGCCGCCTCCGCTGCGCCGCGGCTCGCGCGCCCCCCGCCGGTGCTGGTGGGGTCGGCGCGTCGCCGCGCCGCCTGGCCGCCTTCCGCGCGCTTCGTCATGCGCTGGTCGGGATCGCGCGCCCAAGCCTGTCCCCTTGGGCGCGAGTCTGCCAGCCTGAGTGGTCGCCAGCCTGAAGCGGCCGGACGGCGGCGAGGATCGCCCCTAGAGCCCCCCCCCTCCCCCCCCTCCCCCCTCCCCCCCCCCCTCCTCCTGGAATCCATCGGCCCTGCTCGGGGATCCCGTTGGGAAGCGGTCCCGACCCGAAGGGCGGCGGCGGCCGGCCGGCTCGCCCGGGGGCTGGTGGGACGTTTGTATATGGCCCCCGCTTACTCGCCGCCCCGCAGCCCGCCGCTCGCGCAGTGCCGGCTCCTCGGCGCGCAGGCGCCAGAGGATGAGGGCGAGCTGCAGCGGCGCGAAGAGCGCGGCGATCCACCAGGCGCCGACGACCAGCGGCAGCACCGCCACCTCGGCGACCACGACGACATAGTTGGGATGCTTTACCCAGCGGTAGGGGCCGCGCGTCACCACCGGCCGCGCCGGCAGGTGATAGACCCGCGTGGTCCAGTAGCGGCCCAGCGTGCCGATCACCCACACGCGGCCGAGCTGCAGCGCGAGGAACAGCGCCAGCCAGCCCCAGCAAAGCGGCGCGGCCGGCGAAACCAGCAGGAGCAGTGCCAGCAGCCAGAGCACCTGCAGCCCGACGATGTAGCGGTAGTGCGCGTCGCCCAGTTCGACCGCGCCCTGCCCCTTCAGCCAGCGCGCGTTGCGCGCCGAGAGCGCCAGCTCGCCCAACCGCTGCAGGCCGACCAGAAGCGCCAGGGCCTGCGGCCAGCCGAGCGCCCAGGTGAGGTCCAGGAGCAAGGCTCAGCGCTCCAGCAGCTGGAAGCCGACGGTGAAGCCCGGCCCGGGCGCCAGCAGCAGGCAGCGCCGGAAGGGCTGCTGCCAGAGGCGCTGCAGCACGAAGAGCGCGGTGGCGGAGGACATGTTGCCGAAGTCGCGCAGGACCGCGCGCGCCGCTGCCAGGTCGTCCGGACCGAGGCCCAGCGACTGCTCGTAGGCGGTCAGCACCTTGGCACCGCCGGGATGCAGCGCGAAGGCGTCGATGTCGGCGATGGTCAGGCCCTGCGCCGCCAGGAACGCCTGCAGCGCCGGCGCCATCTCGGTCTCGACGAAACGCGGGATATGGCGCGAGAAGAGCACGCCGAGGCCGTCGTTCTCCACCCGCCACCCCATGATCGAGAGCGAGCCGGCCCAGGTGTGCTCGCCGCTGGCGGCGACCCGCGTCGCGGTGGACCCGCCGTCCACCGGCGGCGGCCCCAGCACCAGGCCGGCGGCGCCGTCGCCGAAGAGCGCGGCGGCGATGACGTTCGACTTGGTCGGGTCCTGCACGCGGAAGGTGAGGCTGCAGAGCTCGACCACCAGGAACAGCACGCGCCGTCCCGGCAGGGCGCGCGCCAGGTCGGCGGCGCGGGCCAGCCCGAGCACCCCACCGCCGCAGCCGAAGCCGAAGAGCGGGAGGCGCAGCAGGTCGCGGCGGAACGGCAGCTCCTCCATCAGCAGGGCATCGAGGCTGGGCACCGCGATGCCGGTGGTCGAGGCGACCACCAGCGCATCGATTTCGCCGGCCGCCAGGCCGGCGCCCGCCAGCGCCTCCTCGGCGGCCCGGCGCAGCAGCGCCACCGCGTGGCGACGATAGAGCCGCGAGCGCTCCGGCCAGCCGTGCGGCTCCGCCAGCCACGCCATCGGCACGGCGATCCAGCGCGTCTCGACGCCGGCGGCCTCGAAGGCCGGCAGCAGCGGTGCGAGCTTCTCCGGGGCGCGGCGGGGAAAGAGCCGGCTGGCGAAGGCGCGCATCTCCGTCTGCGGCAGGCGATGCTCCGGCACCGCCGTCGCCACCGAGAGGAGGCAGGGGTCTGCTTTCATCGGCACAAGGTGGGCGCTCAGGCGCGACAATGGCAGGCGCGCGCCGCTCACGAGCGCGTGATCGTCCGCGCCCTGCCGCGGCGCCATGCATGCCGCGGCGCCGCCAGACGCGGGCAAAGGGCACCTGGCACCCCGCCGCGGCTGCGGCAATCGGCGCGGCCCGCGCGCCGGTCCATGGCCGCGCTCAGCGCCGTGCCGGCGGTGCCTGGCCCTGGTCGGGAGCGGCGTGGAAGAAGGTCGTCATGGTGAAGCGGCGGCCGCGCCGCACCGGTAGCGCCTCGTGCAGCAGCGAGCAGGAGAAGATGCAGGCGCCGCCGACCGGCGGGCAGTAGAGATCGTTGGAATACTCAGGGAAACAGAGTTCGCCGCCCTCGTAGCCGTCGTTCAGGTTCAGCGACATGGCGAAGCGGCGCGGATGGTCGGCCAGGTAGCGGTCGCGGTGGCGGCCGAAGAAGTCCTGCCGCTCGTCGCTGTAGCCCAGCACGATGAAGGATTCGAAGCGATAGGGCTGGGTGAAGACGAAGGCCTTGGCGATGTCCGGCCCGATCCGCCGCGAGACGTAGCGGGCGATCAGGCCGCTGACCTCGACATCGGTCACCACATGCTCGCGGTTCTTCTTCCGGTCCGGCGAATAGAAGTTGTCGTTGCCGCCGGAGGAGACCTTGCCCTCCTGGTTGCTCGCCTCCCACATCGCGATCAGCTGCTGGCAGAGCTGCGCCGGCAGGACGCGGGGCAGCAGCAGCACCGGCGCCGGGCCGCGCGCCGGGCGCCGCTCGCCGGCGAAGCTGTGCCACGCCCGGACCGCCGCCAGGCAGGCCGCCAGGGCGCTTTCGACGGCGCCGCCGCGCACCACGGCCAGGGTGCGCTGATTGGCATCGAGCGCCAGCAGCGCGAAGGGCTGGCCGGCGCAGAGCAGCTGCGTCATGCGCCCATCCTCGTCGGTCACCGAGAGGGCCGGCACGCCGGGCCGTTCGATCTGCGGCAACGCCGCGCCGCGCTCGCCGCCGATCAGGAAGCAATCCATGCCCAGCTCGGCCAGCCCGGCCTCCGCCGCGACGGCGGCGCGCAGCAGGGCCGCCGGCCCCTCGCCCAGACGCGGCGCCAGCAGGACCAGGCTCGGCCGGCCGCTGACCTCGGCGTGGAAATCCCGCACCTCGCCCTTGGCATCGGGGAAGCGGAAGTTCGGCAGGCGGTCGCCGACGTCGAAGGGCGGCGGCGGCTTCGCCGGCCCGGCCGCCAGCCCGGCCGTCGGTCCAGCCGCCGGTCGGGACGGCGCGGCTTGAAAGGGCTTCTGCATGGCTCCACTCCTAGCGCCCCGCGGGCGGTCTGCTCAAGCGCCTTCGGCAGGGCGCGGCGCGAGCTTGCCCCGGCACCGCGCGCGCGGCCTTGATCCAGGACAAGGCAGGGCACGGTGGTCAGCGGCGTCGCCATCCGGCTAAAATCGCCGCCATCGACCTTTGACCCGCAAGAAAATCGAAGGGAGGGGTGTCCCTTGAACGCCGACAAATGGGAATTCTACGAGGACAAGGCCGGCAAGTGGCGGTGGCGCCGCACGGCCCTCAACGGCAACCGCGTTGGCGCGGCGACCGAGGGCTATGAACGGCGCGCCGACTGCGAGGCCAATGCCCGCCGCAACGGCTATGGCAGCGGGCCGGATGGCGACGTCAGCGGCGACAAGTGGGAGTTCTACAAGGACAAGGCCGGCGAGCACCGCTGGCGCCGCACCGCGCCCAACGGCAACCGTGTCGGCGCCGCCTGCGAGGGCTACAGCAAGCGCGCCGACTGCCTGGCGAATGCCCAGCGCCACGGCTACGCCGGGGAGTAGCGCCCCGGCGTCAAGCCTCAGCGCGCCGTCGGCTTGACCACGCGGTCCAGCTCCATCAGCTTCTGAAGAAGCTCAGACAAGTTCTTGATATTGATCATGTTGGGACCGTCGGAGGGCGCGTTGTCCGGGTCCTGGTGCACCTCCATGAAGAGCGCCGCCACGCCGACTGCGACGGCGGCGCGCGCCAGCACCGGCACGAACTCGCGCTGACCGCCGGAGCTGCTGCCCTGCCCGCCCGGCTGCTGGACGGAGTGGGTGGCGTCGAACACCACCGGATAGCCGTTGGCCGCCATCACCGGCAGGCCGCGGAAATCGGTCACCAGCGCGTTGTAGCCGAAGGAGGCGCCGCGCTCGCACTGCAGGATGCGCTCGTTGCCGGTGGCCGCGATCTTCGCCACCACGTTCTTCATGTCCCAGGGGGCGAGGAACTGCCCCTTCTTCACGTTCACCGCCTTGCCGGTCTCGCCGGCCGCCACCAGCAGGTCGGTCTGGCGGCAGAGATAGGCCGGGATCTGCAGCACGTCGACCACCTCGGCGGCGGCCTTGCAGTGCCAGGGCTCGTGCACGTCGGTCAGCACCGGCAGCCCGGTCTTCTCGCGGACCTCGGCCAGGATCGGCAGGCCAAGCTCCATGCCCAGGCCGCGCGGCGCGTTCGCCGAGGTGCGGTTGGCCTTGTCGTAGCTGGTCTTGTAGATCAGGCCGATGCCGAGCTTGTCGGTGATCTCCTTGATCGCCTGGCTCATCTCCAGCGCGTGGTCGCGGCTTTCGAGCTGACAGGGCCCGGCGATCAGCGCGAAGGGCCGGTCGTTGGCGATGGTGGTCGGTCCGACCTGGACGGCGATGGGAGCGCTCATGAGGGAATCCTGTCTGCTGTCTCAGGGGCGCATATAGCCCCTCTCCCCCGCTCTGTCATCCGGCGCCGCCGCCGCGGGAACTCCGGCGCCCGGCAAAGTGTCTCCCTTCGCAGGACGCGGAAGGAGGCGAGCGATGTGGAGCGAACTCTCGAAAGCCAAGCAGGATGCCGTCGAGGAGGCGCGCCGCGTCGCCGCCAAGCCCGGCCAGCACGAGGCCGCCGCAGAGCGGCTGGCGCGCGCCTTTCCCGGCGTCACCGAAGAGCGTGCCCTGGCGGCCCTCGTGGCCTGCATGAAGACGACGCCGGCACCGCGCGGCCGCGAGGAGTTCGCCCTCTGCCTGGTCGAGCGGCTGGGGGGTTGAGAGGCGGCGCCGAGAACCGGGAGGCGATCAGGGCGGGTCCTTGTCGTAGGTTTGGATGCCCGGCGGCAGGCCGACCCAGCCATGGCGGCGGCAGTCGTAGACCGAGACGCGCGGCGACGGGAAGCTGGGGTCGGCGAAGCATCCGACTGCCACGCCCACCGAGCCCTCGTGACCCACTTCGCTATGAAACAGGTTGGTCCCGCAAATCGCGCAGAAGCGAAAGAGGAACCGGGCGCCTTGGTCGCCCACCCGAAGGTACTCGCTCGCCGTCCCGGTCACCTCGAAAGGCGCCGCGAAGGCCGCGATGGCGGCAAAGACGCTGCCGGTCCGCCGCTGGCAGGCCAGGCAGTGACAAAGGCCAACGCCGAGCGGCTCGCCCGCGACGCGAATGCTGAGCTGGCCGCAGGAACAGGACGCCGTTCGCGATTCCATGCAACACCTCCAATGCGACGGACAAGGCGTCAGCCGGCCGTGGACTACGCTTCCTTATCCTCCCGGTGCGCGGCCAGGCGCTGCGAGAGGCCGCGCGTGATCTCCACCATGATATCCGGCGTGGCGCGATCCAGCCCGTAGACGAAGCCGGGGAAATCCAGCGGCTGCTGCCGCGCCCAGATGGCGTCGTGCGCGTTCGGCGGCAGGATCTCCGCCGGGTCGCCGACCGCTACCCAGCCGAGCGGCACGGTGGCGCCGGGCGCCAGGCGCGAGCGCAAGTGAACGATGCCGCCGACCCTGACCTCCGCGCCCCGCCCCACCACGGCGCCGTGGAAGACCGCTGCCCCGGTGGCGACGAAGACCTGCGCCTCCAGGGTCGCCCCGACGACATGGGCATTGGGCCCGATCAGGCAGTTGTCGCCGATGCTGCAGGGGTGCTTCGGCCCAGCCCGCACCACGGCGTTCTCCATCACGATGCACTCCCGGCCGAGGCGGATCGCGCCGCCGCCCTCGCCGATCAGCCGGGCACCATGGAGCACGCGGCAACCGGCGCCGATCTCGACCTCGCCGCAGAGCGTGGCATCGGGCGCTACCCAGGCCTCGGGATGGACGCGCGGCCGCTTGCCGGCATGGACGATGAGCATGGCGGGACTCCTGTCGCACACGACCTCTGGACCACCGAGCGAAGCGCGCCGGGCGGCCGAGGTAAAGGACAATCAGGCTGGTGGCGCCGGCCTAGACCAGTCGCGCCTGCTCCACCGCCGCCTTGATGAAGGAGGTGAAGAGCGGGTGCGGGTCGAAGGGCTTGGACTTCAGCTCGGGGTGGAACTGCACGCCGACGAACCAGGGGTGCGAGGGGATCTCGACGATCTCCGGCAGTTCGCCGTCGGGCGACAGGCCGGAGAAGGTCAGGCCGTTCTCCTCCAGCACCCGGCGATAGTTGATGTTCACCTCGTAGCGGTGGCGGTGGCGCTCGGAGATGTCGGCGGCGTCGTAGATCTCCCGCACCCGGCTGCCGGGCAGCAGGTTGCAGGGATAGGCGCCGAGCCGCATGGTGCCGCCGAGGTCGCCCGGCCTGGTTGCGCCGCTCGACCTCGTTGCCGCGGGTCCATTCGGTCATCAGGCCGACCACGGCCTCGTCGGTGGGACCGAACTCCGAGGAGTCGGCCTTCTCCAGCCCGACCAGGGAGCGCGCCGCCTCGATCACCGCCATCTGCATGCCGAAGCAGATGCCGAAATAGGGCACGCCGCGCAGCCGGGCGAAGCCGGCCGCCTTGATCTTGCCCTCGCTGCCGCGCTCGCCGAAACCGCCGGGGACCAGGATGCCGTGCACCTCCTCGAGGTGGTGCAGCGCCTCCTCCTCCTTCTCGAAGATCTCGCTGTCGAGCCAGTTGATCTTCACCTTGACGTTGTTGGCGATGCCGCCGTGCGCCAGCGCCTCGGCCAGCGACTTGTAGGCATCGAGCAGCGAGGTGTACTTGCCGACCACGCCGATGGTGACGGCGCCGTCCGGCTGGCGCACGCGGCGCACGATCTCGTCCCAGGAGTCGAGATGCGGCGGCCGGCCCTCCAGCTTGAAGTGCCGCAGCACCTCGTCGTCGAGCCCCTCCTCGTGATAGGCCCGCGGCACGGCATAGATCGTGTCGACGTCCAGGGCCTGGATCACCGCCTCGGGGCGGACGTTGCAGAAGAGCGCGATCTTGCGGCGATCGGAGGGGTCGATCTCGTACTCCGAACGGCAGACCAGGATGTCGGGCTTGATCCCCATGGCCTGCAGCTCCTTCACCGAGTGCTGCGTCGGCTTGGTCTTCAACTCGCCGGCGGCCTTGATGTAGGGCACCAGGGTGACATGCAGGAAGAGCGTCTGCTCGGAGCCCAGCTCGTTGCCCATCTGGCGGATCGCCTCGAGGAACGGCAGCCCCTCGATGTCGCCGACCGTGCCGCCGATCTCGCAGACCACGAAGTCCTCGTCGGTCAGGTCGGCGGTGATGAACTCGCGGATCGCATCGGTGACGTGCGGGATCACCTGCACGGTGGCCCCGAGGTAGTCGCCGCGCCGCTCGCGCGCCAGCACCTTGGAATAGATCTGCCCGGTGGTGACGTTGTCGCTCTTGCGCGTGGCGACGCCGGTGAAGCGCTCGTAGTGCCCCAGGTCGAGGTCGGTCTCCGCCCCGTCGTCGGTGACGTAGACCTCGCCGTGCTGATAGGGGCTCATCGTCCCGGGATCGACGTTGAGGTAGGGGTCGAGCTTGCGCAGTCGCACCTTGAAGCCACGATTCTGCAGCAGCGCGCCGAGCGCCGCCGAGCAGAGACCCTTGCCAAGGGAGGAGACCACGCCGCCGGTGATGAAGATGAACCGCGTCATGGGCGCTCACTATGGGTGGAAGCAGGGTGGCGGGCAAGCACGGCAGCGCCAACGCAAGGCTGGCCTGCGAATCGCTGTCGCGAAGAGTGGACGCTGAGACGCCGAGTCGGCGCGACTCGGATAGCGGTTGGCCGCGTTCGGCCTATTCCACGCCTGGGGCGGTGCCGCCGGGCGCCGGGGTTTCCGTCCCGCCGGAGGTGCCGGGAAGCACGTCGCCGCCCTCGGAGGGCAGCGTGCTCTCGGCACCGGGGGTGCCGGCGTCGCGCAGCCGGTCGGTCAGCGAATTGCTGCCGCCGCCGGTATTCATCAGCAGGGTCAGGCTGAGCGAGGAGATGAAGAACAGGGCCGCCAGGATCGCCGTCGTCTTGGTCCAGAAGTTGGCCGCGCTGCGCCCGCTCATGACGCCGCCGCCACCGCCGCCGCCGATTCCCAGGCCGCCGCCCTCGTTCTTCTGCACCAGCACGGTGCCGATCAACGCCAGAACCAGCAAGGCGTGGACGATCAGTAGCAACTCGTTCATCGGACCCTATCCTGCAACTTTCGGACCTGCGGCGCCCCTCGGGCGACGCCGAAGCCGGGCTCTATAGTCCCTTTGCCGGCAAAAGGCCAGATGGGACGCCAGGCGCGGCGGCGCAAGGCCGCAGCCGCCCGTCCCGGGCTCCCCTAGCCGGGGCAGGCCGACACGATGCCCCAGAAGTCCTCGGCCTTCAGGCTGGCGCCGCCCACCAGGGCGCCGTCGACCCCGGCGGTGCTCAGCAGGCTGGCGGCGTTGTCCGGCTTCACCGAGCCGCCATAGAGGATCGGCACGCGCGGCGCATTGGCGGCCCGCCCGGCCAGTTCCTGGCCGATGGCGGCATGCATCGCGGCGACATCCTCCGGCGTGGCGGTCCGGCCGGTCCCGATGGCCCAGATCGGCTCGTAGGCCAGCACCACCAGCCGCGCGGCGGCGGCCGCCGGCAGGCTCTGCGCCACCTGGCGGCGCACCACCGATTCGGCCTCGCCGGCCTCGCGCTGGGCCAGGCTCTCGCCGACGCAGACGATCGGGATCAGCCCGGCGGCCAGCGCCTGCTCCGCCTTCGCGGCGACCAGGGCATCGCTCTCGCCGTGCCGCTGCCGGCGCTCGGAATGGCCGAGAATCACGTAGCCGCAGCCGATGCGCTGCAGCATGGCGGCCGAGATCTCGCCGGTGAAGGCGCCGGGTCCGGCCTCGTTCGAGCAGTCCTGCGCGCCGAGCTGCAGGACCGTCCCGGCCAAGGCCTCGCCGACGCGCTGCAGCAGATGGGCCGGCGGGCAGAGCACCACGGCCGCCGCCGCCGGCGTCGCCTGCTGGCGCTCCAGCAGCGCCGCCACCAGGGCATCGCTCGCCCCGGGGCTGCCGTTCATCTTCCAGTTGCCGGCCACCAGCTTCATCGTCGCCTTCCTCCTCCTGCGCTCCTGCGGCCCGCCCTCTAGCACGGGCGCGGCAGGCCCGGCCAGTCCGCGCGCCGGCCGCGACCGCCTTTTGCGGTTGCTGCCCCTCGGACGCCTCCCTAAGATGCCGCGCCTTTCCGGGTCGGCAGCAATTCCGGCCCCGATACCCATTTCAGCAGAGGACGGTCCCCCGCGCGGAGACCAGCAGACCATGGCCGAGCAGAAATCCCGTTTCACCAAGATCGTCACCTTCATCCTCTTCGGCTTCCTGGTCCTGTCGTTCGGCCTCTGGGGCATCGGCGATATCTTCCGCGGCGGCGGGCGCATCACCCACGTCGCCACGGTCGGCGACCGGGAGATCGGCGTGCAGGCCTACGAGCTGGCGCTGCGCCGCGAGATCCGCCGCCTGCAGGACAGCGCCAACAACTCGCTCTCGCGCGAGCAGCTGGTGGCGCTGGGCGTCGAGCAGCGGGCGCTGCAGCCGCTGATCCAGCAGGCGCTGATCCAGTCCTGGGCCGCGGACATGGGCCTGGTGGTCACCGAGCAGCAGCTGCTCGACCAGATCGCCGCCGAGCCCGCCTTCCAGATCGACGGCCGCTTCAGCCAGCAGCGCTACGAACTGGCGCTGCGCGACGCCGGCTACAGCGAGCAGGCCTTCCTCGACGCCCTCTCGATCGACATCCTGCGCGCCCATCTGGTCGATCCGGCAAAGGAATCGGCCACCTTGCCGACCAGCGGCGCCGAGCGGCTCTTCGCCTACCTGGCGGAGACCCGCGTGGCCGACTACCTGCTGCTGCCGACAGAATCCTTCGTCGACCTGCCGGAGCCGACGCCCGAGGCGCTGCAGGAGGTCTACGAGGACTTCAGCTCCAACTTCGAGGCCCCCGAGTACCGCCGCGTCACCTTGCTGCACCTGACCCCGGAGCTCTTCAGCGAGGAGGTCGAGGTCGACGAGGCCCGCGCCCGCGCGTACTTCGAGGAGAACAGGGACAGCTACGCCAAGCCCGAGCTGCGCTCCATACAGCTGGTCAGCTACGAGCAGCAGGCCGATGCCGAGGCCGCGCTGGCCGAGGTCCAGGCCGGCCGCACGCTGGAAGAGGTCGCCGCCGACAGCGGCCGCAGCCCGACCCTGCTGGCCAACCAGTCGCGCGAGCAGCTTGCCGCGGTCCTGCCCGACCTGGAGCAGGCGGTCTTCGCACAGGCGGTGGTCGAGCCCTACGGCGTGGGCGAGTCGGTGCTCGGCTGGCACCTCTTCGAACTGACCGGGGTGCTCGCCGCCAAGGAGCCGAACTTCGAGCAGGCGCGCGACCAGATCGTCGCGACGCTCGAGCTCCAGGGCGCCCAGGAGGCGCTCGATTCGATCGCCGCGCAGGTCGCCGACGAGCTTTCCAGCGGCGCCACGCTGCCGGAGGTCTCGGAGAAGCTGAACCTGCCGCTGACCCAGATCGAGGCCATCGACCGCAACGGGCGCGACCGCAGCGGCCAGGACATCGCCGGACTGCCGACGCCGGCGCAGTTCCTGCCCGAGGTGTTCCAGGGCGAGATCGGCCTGGAGACCCTGCTGGTGCAGGCCGCCGACATGAGCTGGTTCGCCTTCCGCCTCGACGAGATCGTGCCCCCGGCGGTGCGTCCCTTCGAGGAGGTCGCCGACCAGGTGCAGGAGCTCTGGGCCCGCGTCGAGCGCGGCCGCCTGGCCAAGGCGGCGGCCGAGGCGCTGGCGGAACGGATCAATGGCGGCTCCGCCACGCTGGAGGATATCGCCGTCGAGCGCGGCAGCAGCGTGACCACGACCGAGCCGCTCGACCGCAACGAGACCTCGAAGGACGTCTCGCCGGCCACCGGACTGGCCGCCGCGCTCTTCGGCATCGAGGTTGGCGAGGCGGTCACGGTCGATGGCGACACCGGTGCAGTGCTGGCGATGCTGCGCGAGGTGACGAGCAGCGACTCGACGAGCGAGCCCGACCTCTTCGCCAACCTGACGACCAATCTCGACCGCGCGGTGCAGAGCGACCTGGTGGGCATGATGGTGCGCTCCCTGGAGCAGACCTACACGGTCGAGCTGAACCAGCAGGCGCTCGACAGCATCAACCAAACCTTCTGACGGGCCGCACGACCATGCAGGTGTCGCCGGACTTCCCCGCCTTCGAGCAGCCTACGCGGCCGGCCAGGGCGCAGGTGGTCTGGACGCAGCTCGTCGCCGACCTGGAGACCCCGGTTTCGGCCTTCCTGAAGCTGGCCGACGGCGCCCCTTCAGCTGCCTGCTTCGAATCGGTCGAGGGCGGCGCCATCCGCGGCCGCTACTCCTTCATCGGCCTGAAGCCCGACCTGATCTGGCGCTGCAAGGGCGAGACGGCGGAGATCAACCGCCAGGCGCGCTGGGACATCGACGCCTTCGAGCCGCTGCGCCGGATGCCGCCGCTGGCCAGCCTGCGCGCTGGTCGCGGAGTGCCGCATCGAGCTGCCGCCGGACCTGCCGCCGATGGCCGCCGGCCTGGTCGGCTACATGGGCTACGACATGGTGCGGCTGATGGAGGAGCTGCCGGCGACACCAACCCGGACGTGCTCGGCGTGCCGGACGGCATCTTCCTGCGCCCGACCGTGATGGCCGATCTTCGACAGCGTCGAGGACGTGGTCACCGTCGTCACCGCCGTCTGGCCGGACGCCGGCGTCCGGCGCGCGCCGCCTACGCCCAGGCGCCTCGAGCGGCTGTCCGACGTGGTCGCAGACTTCGACCGCGCGCTGCCGCAGCGGCGCGACGCCCCCGACCTGGAGGGCGAGCTGCCGCCGGCGGAGAGCAACATGGCGCCCGAGGCCTACAAGGCCATGGTCGAGCGCGCGCCAAGGAGTACATCCTCGCCGGCGACGTCTTCCAGGTGGTGCTGTCGCAGCGCTTCGCGGTGCCCTTCAAGCTGCCGCCCTTCTCGCTCTATCGCGCCCTGCGCCGCCTCAACCCTTCGCCCTTCCTGGTCTACTGCGACTTCGGCGGCTTCTCGGTGGTCGCCTCCAGTCCGGAGATCCTGGTGCGCGTGCGCGACGGCAAGGTGACGATCCGTCCGCTGGCCGGCACCCGCAAGCGCGGCGCCGACGCCGCCGAGGACCAAGGCGCTGATGGAGGACTGCTGGCCGATCCCAAGGAGCGCGCCGAGCACCTGATGCTGCTCGACCTCGGCGCGCAACGACGTCGGCCGCGTCGCCAAGATCGGCTCGGTCAAGGTGACCGAGCAGTTCGCCATCGAGCTCTACAGCCACGTCATGCACATCGTCTCCAACGTCGAGGGCACGCTCGACGCGAAGGCACGACGCGCTGGACGCCCTGATCGCCGGCTTCCCCGCCGGCACCGTGTCGGGCGCGCCCAAGGTCCGCGCCATGGAGATCATCGACGAACTGGAGAACGAACGGCGCAGCTTCTACGCCGGCTGCATCGGCTATTTCGGCGCCGGCGGCGACATGGATACCTGCATCGCGCTGCGCACCGCCGTGGTGAAGGACCAGACGATGTACGTCCAGGCCGGTGCCGGCGTGGTCGCCGACTCGGTGCCGGAGAGCGAGCACCAGGAGTGCCGCAACAAGGCCCGCGCGCTGATCCGTGCCGCCGAGGAGGCCCTGAGGTTCGCCAACCGCGGCGGCAACTGAGCAGGCCGTCCGCGCGGCCTCGCCGAGGTTCGTAAGGGAGGCTTCTCATGCTGTTCATGGTCATCGAGCACTTCCCCGAGAGCGATTTGCTGCCGGTCTATCGCCGCCTGCAGGAGGCCGGCCGCGGCCTGCCCGATGGCCTGGCTTATGTCGACAGCTGGGTCGAGGCCGGCTGTGGCCGCTGCTTTCAGCTCATGGAGGCCGACGATGCCGCGCTGTTGCAGCAGTGGGTGCTGCACTGGCGCGGTCTGGGCGTCGCCTTCGAGATCGTCCCGGTGGTGAAGAGCGCCCGCACCAGGGCGCTGGTCGAGCCGCTGCTGGGCGAGGAGGCCGGCGACTAGGCCGGCGGCTCCCGGCGCTCGGCTACTTCTGCATCAAGCGCGATACCGCCGCACCGCGCCAGAGCAGCGCCATGGCGATCAGCGCCAGCACCGGCGCGCCGAGCGCCAGCAGGAACGGCAGCCTGATATCGATGCCCATGAGGCCGCCGCCGATCAGCGACATGATGCCCCCGGCCAGGGTGAACTGCGCCGTCGTGATGCCCATGATCCAGCCCTGCTCGTCGTCGCCGACGCTGGCCGAGAAGATGCCGAGGAAGACCGGGTAGCTGATCCCGAAGACCAGATAGAAGGTGCCGATCGCCAGGTAGCAGAGGTATGCCGCGTCGCTGAAGACGAAGAGCGCGAGGCTCAGGGCCATCACCACCATCCCGGCGGCGATCAGGCTGTCCTTCCTGAAGCGCCGCTGCGCCGGCACCACGAGGAAGCAGCTGGACAGCGCGATCACCGATCCCAGCTCCATCATCGCCAGGTTGGTGCCGAGCAGGCCGATGCCGAAGCGGGCCGTCAGGTAGTTGTCGAAGAAGATGTAGAAGCTGACGTTCACGAACATGAAGAGGAAGAAGACCACCGAGAGCCGCAGCACCACCGGGTTCTGGAACACCCGGAAGAGCAGCGTGAAGATCTCCAGCGGGTTGATCCTGAAGCGGCCGCTGGCCGGCCGAACGTCGTGAAACGAGACGACGATCAGCAGGAAGGTCGTCCCCACCATCGCGAGCGCGACATAGAAGGGCAGCGCGAGGCTCGCCAGGCCGCCCAGCAGCGTCTTGTCCGTCAGCAGCCCGCCGATGATCGGGCCGCAGACCACGCCGGCGCTGACGCCGGCGACGATCAGCCCCATGTTGCGGGCACGCTCGGTGTCGTTGCTGCTGAGGTCCACCATGGCGGCCTGCGCGATCGGCTGGTTGCCGGCGGTGAAACCGGTGATCGCCCGCCCCAGCAGCAGCAGCCAATAGCTGTTCAGCGCCAGCGCGAGGATGGTGAGGAGATAGCCCACGAAGGCCCCGGCAAGGCAGATCAGGATGGCATTCTTCCGCCCGATCAGGTCCGAGGCCTTGGCGACGTAGGCCACGCCGAAGAACCAGAAAATGAAGAAGACGCCGATGACGATGCCGTAGCTCAGCTCACGTTCGGCCGCGGAGGTCGCGGCCGGCAGAAAGCCGACCGTCGGGTCCATCATCAGGCTGGTGAAGATCGGGAAGACCAGGCCCTGGCCGAGCAGGTCGACGAAGACGACGGCAAGCAGGGCCAACCTGGTCAGTGCCGGCATCTGTTCTCCCCTCCTTCGGGCACAGTGCCGTTAGCGCCAACCGTTTGCTGGAACTGCGGGCCGCGCAGCGGATACTAGATTAGCCCCTGCTTCAATTCAACCTATGGGGCCCGCTGCCCTCCACCGGCACCATCAGGGCGCGTCGTCGATGTTGCAACTTTCGCAGACCGGCATCACGCAGCCGCCGATCTTCTCTTTCCGCTCGCCCGCGGCATCGGTCTCGCAGCCGGCCACGTTCGGACGCTGCTTGCAGCCGCACACCGAGATCTGCGCGCCGCTGAAATCGTAGTAGTCGCTGGTCCAGTTCCCGTTCCAGCCGCCGAGCGCTGCACAGGCCGTTGGGCAGCTGTCCTGCGCGTCCCCGTGGCCGTAGAAGAGGGTTGGCGACAGGGCATCGTAGGCCCGGGCCGGGCCCTGGAGCCCCAAACAGGCGACGCAGGCGAGCACCACCAGACCGGCGGTTGCACCAACTCTCAAAGAGCGCATGGATCCCCCCTGGGCCAAGGCGTGCATCGAGTATTCGAGGACGCCGGGCCCCTGGCGAAAAGCCTGCGCTGATCCCGGGGCCGCCGCAAGGCGCGCGGCGCCGCGCTAGTCCAGGAGGTCCCGGGAATTGGCGAAGAGGCCGGCCGCCACGGTGGGCTCGACCGCGAGCGCGCTGACCGGCACCAGCTGGAAGCCCCGCGCCTCCAGCTCCGGCAGCCAGGCCGCCAGCGCCGCCAGGGTCGCCGCGTGCGGATGGCCGATGGCGACCGCCTGGCCGTGCTTGAGCGCGATCTGCTCGGTCAGGCGGAGCTGTGCCCAGATGGCCGCCGGATCGTCCGGCTCGTTGTCCAGGAAAACGTCGCGGCCCAGCGCCGGCACGCCGGCATCGAGGGCATGGCGTTCGGCCTGGGAGTTGCCGATGGTGCGGCTGTCGAGGAACAGCAGGCCGCCGGCCTTCAACCGCGCCATCACCAGCTCCAGGCCGGGGCCGTAGGTACTGAAGGCGCTGCCCATGTGGTTGTTGATCCCGACGTAGCCCGCGAAGCTCGCCAGGTTGGCCTCCAGACGCGCCGCCAGCTCGGCCTCGCCGAGATCGATCAGCAGCGCCCCGGGGCCCGGATTGTTGTGCGCCAGGTCGATCGGCTGCATCGGCATGTGGACCAGCAATTCATGGCCCGCCGCGTGCGCCGCGGCGGCCAGCGCCGGCAGTCCGTCGGCATAGGGCAGCAGCGCCAGGGTGAGCGGGCCCGGCAGCTCGGCGGCCCGCAGACTGGCGGCCTGGGCCGGGCCGAGGTCGTCGATCACGATGGCGATGCGCGGCCGCCCCTCGGCCGGCGCAACCGGTACCGCGAACTGCCGCCAGGCCGGCAGGTCGCCTTGCGCGAGCGCAGCGACGGGGGGCGACAGCCGCTTGTCCGCCGGCCCCTGCAGCGGCGGCATGTCCGGCGGCAGGGTCGCCAGCGGCTGAGCCGCCTGCTCCGGCGACGGGCGCACCCGGGCGACGCCTTCCTGGCCGCCGTGAGGGGCACTGCTGGTGGCCAGGGCCGCTTCCAGGGACTCGATCGGCGGCCCGCCGCCGGCAGGTGCGAGGCGTGGGAGCGCGGCGGTCGCGCTGACGCCGGGCAAGGGCGGCCGGCCGGCCGGCATCGGCTGCGGGCTCCAGGCCGCGAGCGCCGGCGCGCCGGTGGCAAGGGCCACAGGCCCGCTGCCCTGGTCCTGGCCCTCGTCGGGCATTTCGAGAAAGGCCGCGACAGCCAGCAGGCCGGCGACCAGGGCGGCGGCGCACAGCCCGATGGCCCGGCGCAGCGCCCGGCGACCGCCGGACGAGGCGGCGCGGCGCCGGTCTTTTTCACGCGGTGATCGCACGTTGGCTCGTCCCGTCTCCCTGGCGCGACGCTAGCACTGCCGCCCGCGCGCAGCCACTGCGGCTTTCTTCCCGCGCTGCGGTCCGGCTGCTATAAGGGCGCGCCCCATCCCGGGGCCTCCCGCGGACCGAGCTGCGGGAGCGGGCCGACGAGGACGCCGCGATGTTCCTGCTGATCGATAACTACGACAGCTTCACCTACAACCTCTATCACTTCCTGGGCGAGCTCGGGGCGGAGATCGCCGTGCATCGCAACGACAAGATCACCGTCGAGGCAGCCCTTGAGCTGCATCCCCAGGGCATCGTGCTGTCGCCCGGCCCCTGCGACCCCGACCGCGCCGGCATCTGCCTCGAACTGATCAAGGCAGCGGCGGAGGGCGGCGTGCCGGTCCTGGGCGTCTGCCTCGGCCACGAGGCCATCGGCCAGGCCTTCGGCGGGCGGATCGAGCGCGCGCCCCAGCCGATGCACGGCAAGCTCTCGGAGATCCGCCACGAGGCGGGCTCGGTCTTCGCGCAGCTCCCCTCGCCGCTCAAGGCCACGCGCTACCACTCGCTGGTGGTGGCCCGCGACAGCCTGCCCGCGACCCTGGAGGTGACGGCCGAGACCGAGGACGGCATCATCATGGGACTGCAGCACCGCGAGCTGCCGCTGCACGGCGTGCAGTTCCATCCCGAGAGCATCGCCTCCGAGCACGGCCACGCGCTGCTGCGCAACTTCCTGACGCTCGCCGGACACAACGGCCTGGCGGCATGAGCGACTGGCCGATGAGCGGCGACATGGCCGACATCAAGGCGCTGATCGGCAAGGTCGCCGACGGCAAGGCGCTGAGCGCCGAGGAGGCCGAGCAGGCCTTCGACATCATCATGTCCGGCAACGCCACGCCGGCGCAGATGGGCGGCTTCCTGATGGCGCTGCGCGTGCGCGGCGAGACGGTCGACGAGATCACCGGCGCCGCCGCGCGCCATGCGCGCCAAGATGACCACCGTCGCGCGGCCCGAGGGCGCCATCGACATCTGCGGCACCGGCGGCGACGCCTCGGGCACGGTCAACGTGTCGACCGCCTCTGCTCTCGTCACGGCGGCGTGCCGGCGTGCCGGTCGCCAAGCACGGCAACCGCGCGCTCTCCTCCAAGTCCGGCGCCGCCGACGTGCTGACGGCCCTGGGCGTCAATATCGACGCCGACATGAAGCTGGTGCAGCGCGCGCTCTTCGAGGTCGGCATCGGCTTCCTGATGGCGCCGCGCCACCACAGCGCCATGCGCCACGTCGGCCCGACCCGGGTCGAGCTCGGCACCCGCACGATCTTCAACCTGCTGGGCCCGCTGTCCAACCCGGCCGGGGTGAAGCGCCAGCTGCTCGGCGTCTTCGCCGCCGACTGGGTCGAGCCGCTGGCCGCAGGTGCTGGGCGACCTCGGCCACGAGCGGCCTGGGTGGTGCACGGCGCCGACGGCCTGGACGAGCTCACCACCACTCGGCCCACCGCATGTGGCGGAACTGGAAGGACGGCAAGGTGCGCACCTTCGACCTCGACGCCCGAGGACGCCGGCCTGCCGACGCGCGACCTGGAGGACATCGAGGGCGGCGACGCCGAGGACCAATGCGCGCGGCGATGCGCGCCCTGCTGGACGGCGAGCCAAGGCGCCTTCCGCGACATCGTGCTGCTGAACGCGGCCGCCGCCCTGATCGTCGCCGGCAAGGCCGAAGACCTGAAGGACGGCGTCGCGATGGCCGCAGAGGCCATCGACAGCGGCGCGCGCCAAGGGCGTGCTGGAGCGGCTGGTCGCGATCACCAACGGCGCCGAGGATGAGAGCGATGAGCGACGTCCTCGCCCGGATCTGCGCCGACAAGCGCGCGCACGTCGCCGCGGCGCAAGGCGCGCGCGGCCGCTGGCCGCGCTCGAGGCGGCCGCGGCCGCGGCCGAGCCGCCGCGCGGGCTTCGCGCCGCGCTGGAGCGCGACGGCCGCGGCCGGCCGGCTACGGGCCTGATCTGCCGAGATCAAGAAGGCCTCGCCCTCCAAGGGGCTGATCCGCGCCGATTTCGATCCGCCGAGCCTGGCGCGGGCCTACCAGGAGGGCGGCGCGAGCTGCCTGTCGGTGCTGACCGACGAGCCCTATTTCCAGGGGCGCGACGACTATCTGACGGCGGCCCGCGAGGCGGTCGCCCTGCCCTGCCTGCGGAAGGACTTCATGCTCGACCCCTACCAGGTGGTCGAGGCCCGCGCGCTCGGCGCCGACTGCATCCTGCTGATCATGGCGGCGCTGGACGACGCCCAGGCGGCCGAGCTGGAAGCGCGGCGCCCGCGAACTGGGCATGGACGTGCTGGTCGAGGTCCACGACGCTGCCCGAAACCGAACGGGCGCTGAAACACCTGACGCCGCCCTTGCTCGGCATCAACAACCGCAACCTGAAGACCCTCGAGGTCTCGCTGGAGACGACCCGCCGCCTGGCGCCGCGCCTGCCGGCCGGGCGCCTGCTGGTGGCCGAGAGCGGCCTCTTCGCGCGCGACGACCTGGAGGGCCTGGCCGCCATCGGCGCCAAGGCCTTCCTGATCGGCGAATCGCTGATGCGGCAGGCCGACGTCGCGGCCGCCACGCGGGCCCTGCTGGCCGCGCTCCGGAAGCCGCGGCGGTCCGGCATGAGCGAGCTCACCCATTTCGACGCCGAGGGCAAGCGCGGCCATGGTCGACGTCGCCGCCAAGGACGAGACCGAGCGCATCGCCGTGCGCCGGCGGCGCGGTCGCATGATGGCGCCCGCGACCCTGGCGCTGATCGCCGATGGCAAGGCGTCGAGAAGGGCGACGTGCTGGCCGTGGCGCGGCTGGCCGGCATCATGGCGGCCAAGCGCACCGCCGATCTGATCCCGCTCTGCCATCCGCTCGCCCTGACCTCGGTGAAGGTCGAGCTGTCGCTCGACGAGGACCGCCACGCCGTCGACATCGAGGCGACCTGCAAGCTGACCGGCCGGACCGGCGTCGAGATGGAGGCGCTGACCGCCGTCTCGGTCGCCGCGCTCACGGTCTACGACATGTGCAAGGCGGTCGACCGCGGCATGCGCATCGGCGACATCCGCCTGGTCGACAAGGCCGGCGGCAAGTCCGGCCACTTCGAGGCGCGAGGCATGATGCTCTCCGTCGCCGAGGCGCGCGCGCCCGCATCCTCGCCGCCTTCGCGCCGCTGCCGGCCGAAGTCGTGGCCGGTCTGCCGACCGCGCCTGGGCCGCGTGCTGGCCGAGGACGCTGACGGCCCGCGTCACCCAGCCGCCGGCTCGCGGTCTCGGCGATGGACGGCTACGCCGTGCGCGCCGCCGATGTCGCGAGGGTCCCGGTCCGTCTGCGGGTGGTCGGCAAGGTCCCGGCCGGCGGCCTCTTCGAGACCGCCATCGCTCCCGGCGAGTGCGTGCGCATCTTCACCGGCGCGCCGCTGCCGCCGGGCGCCGACGCCATCGTCATCCAGGAGGATACCGCCGCCGACGGCGACGCGGTCGAGGTGCGCGAGGGCGTGGCCGCCGGCCGCTATGTCCGCCCCGCCGGTCTCGACTTCCGCGCCGGCGAGGTGGGCCTCCCCGCCGGGCGGCGCCTGACCGCGCGCGACGTCGGCCTGGCCGCCGCGATGAACCGGCCCTGGCTGACCGTGCGCCGCCGGCCGCGCATCGCCATCCTCGCCACCGGCGACGAGATCGTCATGCCCGGCGATCCGCTGCGGACGCAGCCAGATCGTCAGCTCCAACGCCCTGGCGCTCTGCCGCCTGGTCGCGGCCGAGGGCGGCGAGGCCGGTCAACCTCGGCATCGCCCCCGACCGCAGCGACGCGCTGCGGCGCCTGGCCGCCGGCGCGCCGGCGCCGACCTGCTGGTCACCACCGGCGGCGCCTCGGTCGGCGAGCACGACCTGGTGCAGTCCGCGCTCAGCTCACGCGACATGGGCGAACAGGGCTTGGCGCTCGACTTCTGGAAGATCGCCATGCGGCCGGGCAAGCCGCTGATGTTCGGCCGGCTCGGCGAGACCGCGCTGATCGGCCTGCCGGGCAATCCCGTCTCCACCCTGGTCTGCGCCCTGCTCTTCGTCCGCCCCTTCCTGGCGGCGCTGCAGGGCCTGCCCGACCGAACTGCCCGCCACGCGGGCGCGCCTGGCCATCGACCTGCCGGCCAACGACCGCCGCGAGGACTATCTGCGCAGCGCCTGCGGCGCGACGCGAGAGGGGCAGCTCTGGGCCGACCCCCTTCGACCGCCAGGACAGCTCGATGCTGGCGATGCGCGGCCGGCGCCTGACGTCCGTGGCCCTGCGCGCGCCGCACGCCCCGGCCGGCCTCCCGGCGACCGGCGAGATCGAGATCGGGGATCTTAGCCGACCGGTGCCTTCCTCGCTCTGAGGCAGGCGCCCATTGAGGCGCTTGACAGGCCCGAGAACCAAACTAGAACATTTCCGTAGTGTTTTGGATTTTGTTCCGCTCGCTGATCGACGACGAACGCGGCGAGGCGCGGCGAGCGCGGGCGGGATCGAGGGGGGAGACCCGATGTTGACGCGCAAGCAGCATGAACTCCTGCTCTATCTGCACAACTACCTCGCCGACCACGGCGTTTCGCCCTCGTTCGACGAGATGAAGGAGGCGCTGGGCCTCAAGTCCAAGTCCGGCATCCACCGCCTGATCACCGGCGCTGGAGGAGCGCGGCTTCATCCGCCGCCTGCCGCACCGCGCCCGCGCCATCGAGGTGCTGAAGCGCCTGCCGGAGGACCTCAACCAGGCGGCGCAGCCCGCCCGGCAAGCGCGGCTTCGCCCCGAAGGTGATCAAGGGCGACTTCCGCGGCGAGGGCGGCGCGCCGCGCGGCGGCGGCGCCGCCGGCCGGCGCCATCGAGCCGCCAGCCTGCCGCTCTACGGCCGGATCGCCGCCGGCACGCCGATCGAGGCGCTGCGCGACACACTCCTCCTACGTCGAGGTACCGCCCGACCTGCTGGGCCGCGGCGAGCATTACGCGCTGGAGGTCGAGTGGCGATTCGATGATCGAGGCCGGCATCCTCGACGGCGACACGGTGATCATCGAACGCGGCGAGACCGCCGACAACGGCGCCATCGTGGTGGCCCTGATCGACGACCAGGAGGCGACCCTGAAGCGCCTGCGCCGCAAGGGCGGCGCGATCGCGCTGGAGCCGGCCAACAAGGCCTACGAGACCCGCATCTTCCCGCCCCGACCGGGTGCGCATCCAGGGCCGCCTCGTCGGCCTGATCCGCCGCTACTGAGCGGTGTTCCGCCAGTCCCGCGGACGCCTCCCGCGTCGCGCCGGCGCCCGCCGGCAAGCCGCCCCCCTAACTCCCACCCTCCCGGCAGGGCCACGGGCTCGCCGCTGCGCAGCGGGCTCCAGGGCCGGACGCCGCGGGACTCCGCCACGCTCTCGATCCTGATGCCGTCGGCCTCGACCCAGATCGCGTGCGTGCCGGCCTCGCCAGAGGTCGAAGCGGTCCAGGCGCGCGGTGCCGGCGGGGCAGGCCCCGCCAATCGGCAGCAGGGCCACGACGAGATCGTTCCCCCAGCAGTCCTCGAGCAAGGCATCGCCGGCGAAGACCAGCGCCACCGCCCGCCCCTCGCGGCGATAGCGGCAGCCGAGCGCGTCGCAGGCCAGCCACGCCACGCCGGAGGCCAGCAATCCGCTCCAGGCCTGGCCCGCGCGCTGCCCGCGCCGTGCCAGCCAGACGTCGCTGGCGAAGCGTCCGGCGCGCCGGGTCGAGAGCCACAGCAGGCCGTCGGGATCCGCCGCCCCCAGCACCCGCGCCTCGCCGTCGATCAGCAGGTCCGGCGGTCGCTGGCTCAGCGGGCTGGCCGCGGCCAGCAGGATCAGCGGCAGCCCGGCCAGCCGCCAGCGCCGCTGCCACAGGCAGAGCCAGAGCCCGCCGGCGGTCACCGCCAGCAGCCCCCAGAGCGGCATGGCCGGCACCAGCAGCGCCGCCGCCGGCCAGCCCGCCACCTCGCGGGCGATGGCGTTCAGCGCCTCGACCCCCAGACCCAGCAGGAGCAGCGCCGGCTCCGCCAGCCCCAACGGCCAGAGCAGGTAGACCAGCAGGCAGCAGGGCATGATCCAGAAGGCGGTCAGCGGCACCGCCGCCAGGTTGGCCAGCAGGCCATAGAGCGCCAGCCGCTCGAAGTGGAAGGCGGCGAAGGGCGCGGTCGCCAGGCCGGCGATCAGCGAACTCAGCAGCACGCCGCCGAGATAGAGCCGCAGGCGGCCGGCCCAGGCCTCGCGGCTGCGCGGCCGCCGGCGGCGCCAGGCCTCGTAGCCGGCGACCAGCGCGGTGACGGCGGCGAAGGACATCTGGAACGAGGGGCCGAGCAGCGCTTCCGGCGTCAGCGCCATCACCAGCAGCGCCGCCCAGGCGACTAGCCGCAGGCTGATTGCCCGCCGGTCGAGCAGCACCGCCAGCAGCACCACCAGCACCATGAAGGTGGCACGCTGCGTCGGCATCGAGGCGCCGACCAGCCAGAGGTAGGGCGGCAGCGCCAGGGCGGCCGCCACCGCCGCCCACTTCTTGATCGGCCAGCGCAGCGCCACCGCCGGCAGGGCGGCGAGCCCGGCCCGCAGCGCGAAGAAGAGGATCGCCGCCACCAGCCCGACATGCAGGCCGGAGATCGCCAGCAGGTGCGCCAGGCCGCAATCGCGCAGCGCCTGCACCGTCGCCTCGGAGATGGCGCCGCGCTCGCCGGTCAGCAGGGCGTCCGCCACGGCGCCGGCCTGGTCCCCCGGCAGGCGCCGAGCGCGCGCCGTCTCCCGTCCTGCCGCAGCGGTCGCGCTGCGCGACCACCAGAGAGCCAGCCGCCCGGCCGGCCTCGGCCGCCTCCAGCGTCACGCCGCCGAGCACGAAGCCGACGGCGCCGAGGCCGCGGAACCAGGCATCGCGGCCGAAGTCATAGCCGCCGGGAATCGCCGGGGCCGGCGGCGGCAGCAGCACGGCCAGCATCGCCACCCGGCTGCCCGGCCGGATAGCGGGATCGAGCGGCCTGGCGAGGCGCAGGCGGACGCGCCGCGGCAAGGCCTCCGCCGCCAGGCCCTCGATCGTCAGCGGCGTCAGCGTCAGGCGCTGCGCCGCGCCCTGCGGTTCGATTTCCTCCAGCGTCGCGACGATCTCCAGCGGCCCGAGGCGCTTGGTCAGCAACGGCGCGGCAACCGTCGCGCTGCGCAGCTGCGCGACGGCGAAGCCGGCGGCGACGCACAGCAGCGCGACAGCCAGCAGGCGGCGCGCCATCGCCCGGCTCGGCAGCAGTAGCAGGCACGGCAGGATGGCCAGCGGCCCGGCCCAGCCGGGCGGCTCGCGCGGCAGGGCGAAATAGAGCGCGATGCCGCCGCCGAAGCAGACCGGCACCCACAGCACCCAGCGCTCGCGCTCCGCCGCCAGGCTCGCGACGAGCCAGGCAGGCGCCCCCGAAAGCCTCACCGGTCGCAGTCCCCCAAGCCCGCAGCCGTCGGCGCGATCCTTCCACGCCCGCGCTGTCAGCGACAAGCGCTGCCGCCTGTGCTAGGGGAACCGCGCCCTTGCGGCAGCCTTCGCAGCCTCCATCGAGTGTGCCATGACCGTCGTGACCCGTTTCGCCCCCTCGCCCACCGGTTTTCTCCACATTGGCGGAGCGCGCACCGCGCTCTTCAACCAGCTGTACGCGCGTCACTGCGGCGGCCGCTTCCTGCTGCGCATCGAGGACACCGATCGCCAGCGCTCCACGCCGGAAGCCATCGACGCCATCCTGGCCGGGCTGGAGTGGCTGGGCCTGGAATGGGACGACGCGCCGGTGTTCCAGTTCGCCCGCGCGCCGCGCCATGCCGAGGTGGCGCACGCCCTGCTCGCCGCCGGCCGCGCCTATCGCTGCTGGTGCACGCCGGAGGAGCTGACGGCGATGCGCGAGACGGCCAAGGCCGAGGGCCGGCCGCCGCGCTATGACGGCACCTGGCGCGACCGCGACCCGGCCGAGGCACCGAGCGGCGTCCAGCCGGTGGTCCGCCTGAGGGCACCGCAGAGCGGCGAGCAGACCATCGAGGACCTGGTCCAGGGCAGCGTCACGATCGCCAACGAGCAGCTCGACGACATGATCCTGCTGCGCTCCGACGGCACGCCGACCTACATGCTGGCGGTGGTGGTCGACGACCACGACATGGGCATCACCCACGTCGTGCGCGGCGACGACCACCTGACCAACGCCTTCCGCCAGCGCCTGCTCTACGAGGCGATGGAGTGGAGCGTGCCGGCCTTCGCGCACATCCCGCTGATCCATGGGCCCGATGGCGCCAAGCTCTCCAAGCGCCACGGTGCGCTCGGGGTCGAGGCCTATCGCGATCTCGGCTACCTGCCGGAGGCGCTGCGCAACTACCTGCTGCGCCTGGGCTGGGGGCATGGTGACGAGGAGATCATCAGCGATGCCGACGCTGTCGCCTGGTTCGATCTCGCCGCCGTCGGCCGCAACCCGGCGCGCTTCGACTTCGCCAAGCTGAACAGCCTCAATGCGCACTACCTGCGCGAGGCCGACGATGCCCGCCTGGTGTCGCTGTGCCGGCCGCTGCTCGAGCGTTACCTGGAGGCACAGGAGCCGGGACGCAGCGTCACGGATGAGGAAATCCGCCGGCTTCAGGCCGGCATGGCCGGCTTGAAGCCGCGTGCCAAGACCCTGCTGGAACTGGCGGACGCGGCGCGGGTTTATCTATCGAGCCGGCCGCTGCCCTATGGCGACGACGCGCGCAAGCTGCTGGCCGGCGCGGCGCCGGCGCACCTTGCCGTGGTGAAACGCCGCCTGGAAGCGCTGGAAAGCTGGGATCGCGCGGCGATCGAGGCCGCGGTGCGCGACTATGCCGAGGCATCCGATCCGCCGGTGAAGCTCGGCCAGGTGGCGCAGCCGCTGCGTGCCGCCGTCACCGGGTCGAAGGTCTCGCCGCCGATTTTCGAGGTGATGGAGATCTTCGGCCGGGCCGAGTCGCTGGCACGCCTGCAGGATGCGATCGTGGCGATGGCATGACGGCGACCGGCCTCCGATTGCACGGCGCCCGGCCTCTCACTATGCTGCGGCGCACACCGATTAGAGACAAGAACGGGAGACAGCCCCATGGGTAACAACAACGACAAAGCCGGCACTGTCACCCTGGTCGATCACGATAGCGGACAGCAGTGGGACTTCCCGAAGATCAAGGGAACGATGGGCTCCGAAGCCGTCGATCTGCGCAAGTTCCTGGGCGAGACCGGGCTGCTGACCTACGACCCCGGATTCGGCTCGACCGGCTCCTGCGCCTCGAAAATCACCTACATCGACGGCGACGAGGGGGTCCTGCTGCACCGCGGCTATCGCATCGAGGATCTGGCCGAGGAAAGCGACTTCATGGAGGTCTGCTATCTCCTGCTGCACGGCGAGCTGCCGAACGCCAAGGAGAAGACCGACTTCGAGCAGGCGATCACCTACCACACGATGCTGCACGAGCAGATCGCCTACTTCTATCGCGGTTTCCGGCGCGACGCGCACCCCATGGCCGTCATGGTCGGCGTGGTCGGCGCGCTCTCCGCCTTCTATCACGACTCCACCGACATTCGCGATCCGCACCAGCGGATGATCGCCTCGCACCGCCTGATCGCGAAGATGCCGACGATCGCCTCCTGGGCCTACAAGTACTCGGTCGGTCAGCCCTTCATGTACCCGAAGAACGATCTGACCTACGCCGAGAACTTCCTCAACATGACCTTCGCCGTCCCTTGCGAGGACTACCGGGTGAACCCGGTGCTGGCGAAGGCGATGGATCGCATCTTCATCCTGCACGCCGACCACGAGCAGAACGCCTCGACCTCGACGGTGCGCAACGCCGGCTCGTCCGGCGCCAATCCCTTCGCCTGCATCGCCGCCGGCATCGCCTCGCTCTGGGGCCCGGCGCATGGCGGCGCCAACGAGGCGGTCTTGAAGATGCTGTCCGAGATCGGCCACAAGGACCGCATCCCCGAGTTCCTGAAGCGCGCCAAGGACAAGGACGATCCCTTCCGCCTGATGGGCTTCGGCCACCGCGTCTACAAGAACTACGACCCGCGCGCCAAGGTCATGAAGAAGACCTGCGACGAGGTGCTGGAGGAGCTCGGCGTCAACGATCCGCTGCTCGAGCTGGCGATGGAACTGGAGAAGATCGCGCTGGAGGACGAGTACTTCGTCGAGCGCAAGCTCTACCCCAACGTCGACTTCTATTCCGGCATCATCCTGAAGGCGATGGGCTTCCCGACCACGATGTTCACCTCGCTCTTCGCACTGGCCCGCACCGTCGGCTGGATCGCGCAGTGGAAGGAGATGATCGAGGACCCGGATCAGCGCATCAGCCGCCCGCGGCAGGTCTACAGCGGCGAGACCGCCCGGGACTACGTGCCGATGCGGGACCGCAAGTAGGCGATCGGAAGACCGCGATCGTCCCGGCGGCCGTCGTGCCGCCGGGACGAAAGCCTTGGCGCCGCCGGCGCCGCTGTCACCACTGTTTCGTGCCGAGTTCGATCAGCTCGATCTTGCGGCCGTCGGGATCCTCCACGAAGGCGATGACGCTGCCGCCATGCTTCATCGGCCCGGCCGGGCGCGGGATCTTCACCCCCTCCTTCTCGAGCTGCGCGCAGACGCCGTAGATGTCGTCGACGCCGATCGCCAGGTGGCCCCAGGAATCGCCCAGGTCGTAGGCCTCCTTCTGCCCCCAGTTGTGCGTCAGCTCGATCACCGTGCCGCTCTCCTCCGACTCGTAGCCGAGGAAGGCCAGGGTGAACTCGCCGCTGGGATAGTCCTTCTTGCGCAACAGCCGCATGCCGAGCAGCCGGCTATAGAAGTCGATCGACTTCTCCAGGTCGAACACGCGGATCATGGTGTGCAGGAATCGCTTTTGCCCGCCGCCGGCGGCCTCGCCGGCCGGTGCCGTCTGTGTCTGGTCCATGGGCTCTCTCTCCTTCTTCTCAGCGTCCACTATGGTCACCGCGCCGCCGGATCGCCAGCCGGCAGCAGGTCGAGCACCGCGGTCGCGGCCTTGTGGCTCGGCGCCTCGCCGCCCAGGCCCAGCCGGCGCGCCGCCTCCAGGCCGTCGGCGACCACGCGCCGCCGCTCCGGGCCATCGCTCAGCAGCGGCCGCAGCGCCGCCAGGATCCGGTCCGGCCTGCAGTTCTCCTGCAGGCATTCCGGCTGCACCTGCCGCCCCAGCACCAGCGAGGCCATCGACACCCACTCGACCTTGAGCAGCCGCCGGACGATCGCCGCGGTGATCGGATTGGCACCATAGGCGATCACGCAGGGCAAGCCGGCCACCGCCATCTCCAGCGTCACCGTGCCGGAGGCGGCCAGCCCGGCACGGCTGGCGGCGAAGGCATCGCGCCGGCGCTGCTCGCCCTCCACCACCACGACCGGCACGCTCCAGGCCGCCGCCTTCTCCCTCACCAGGGCGGCCACGTTGGGCACCGTCGGGATGACCGCGGCCAGCCCCGGCAGCCCGCGCGCCAACTCGTTCACCGTCGCCGCGAAGACCGGCATCAGGCGCTCGACCTCGCTGCGGCGGCTGCCCGGCAGGACGGCGAGCAGCGGCTGCTCCGGCGCCAGCCCCAGGGAGGCGCGCAGTCCCTCCGGGTCGGTCTGCAGCTGCGCCGTCTCGACCACCGGATGGCCGACGAAGCTGCAGCCGAGCCCGTGGCGCTCGAAATAGGGCGGCTCGAAGGGCAGCAGGCAGAGCAGGTGATCGAGATAGGCCGCGACCTTCTTCGCGCGCCCCGGCTTCCAGGCCCAGACCGAGGGCGCCACGTAGTGGATCAGAGGAAAGCCGGCGCCCTTTAGGCGCCGGGCGACGCGCAGCGAGAAGCCGGGGGAGTCGATCGAGATGAAGAGGTCGGGCGCCGCCGCGCGGGCCGCCGCCTCGGTCTCGCGGATCCGGCGCAGGATGCGCGGGATGTGGCCGATCACCTCGACCAGGCCCATGAGCGCGAGCTCGCTGACATCGAACTGGCTCTCCAGCCCCTCGGCCTGCATCAGCGGTCCGCCGAGCCCGGCGAAATCCACCGCTCCGCCGCGCGCTTCCTTGAGCGCCGCCATCAGCCGCGCGCCCAGAAGGTCGCCCGAAGGCTCGCCGGCGACGAGAAAGATCAGGGGCCTCGTCCGGGCCATGGCTCAGCCGTCGGCCGCTGCGGGAATGCCGTAGAGGAAGAGCCCCTTCTCGTCGGCGAAGGCGACCATCGCCTCGAGCTCGAGCAACAGCGTCCCGGCGGCCCCGACCGCCAGGCCGCGCAGCCCGTTCTCGGCCGCCAGCCGCAGGGTCTCCAGCCCGACCGTCGGCAGGTCGTTGCGGCGCTCCTGCTGCGGCTTCTTCATCTTCACCAGGACGCCGCCGGGGCCCGGGCGCTGCAGCGCCCGGCAGCGCTCGATCAGCGCATCGGTGCCCTCGATGGCCTCGACGCCCAGGACCATGCCCTGCTGCACGATGGCCGCCTGCCCGACGTCGGCCAGGCCCAGGGCGCGCACCACCTCGGCACCGCGCTCGATGTCGGCCAGCGCCTCGGCGTCCGGAGCGTGCCGTCCGAGCTGCCCCTCCGGGGCCAGCAGGTCGGCGAGCAGCTCGTGCGGTCCGATCACCTGGAAGCCCTCCTCCTCGAAGATCGCCGTGATGGCGCGCAGCAAACCGTCGTCGCCCAGCGCGCGCATGCCGATCTTGGCGAGGTAGCGCGCCGCCCGCCAGTCGGGCTTCAGCTCGCGCCAGGAGGGTCGGCGTACCTTGCCGGCGAAGACGACGGTGGAGATATGCCGCTCGCGGAGGACCTTCTCGAGCTGCCCGGCGGCCCCCAGCGGCAGCTCGAGCGATGGCGCGGCCGCCAGGGTCTCGGGATCGACCATGCCCTTGAGCCCGACCAGCAGGATCTCCCGCCCCTGGGCGCGCGCGGCCGAGATCAGCAGACGCGGCAGCGCGCCGCCACCGGCGATGATGGCGAGGCTAGGCGCCACGACCCGCGTCCCCGGGGCCGGCGGTCTCGCCTGGCCGGGGCTGCAGGATGCCGTGCTTGGAGCGCTTGGCGATGAAATCGGTCAGGCGCTCGATCAGCGGATTGTCGCTGGTCGCCGAGGCCAGGGTACGCGCCCGGTCCTCGAGCGGCCGCTCGCCCGGCCCGAAGAGCTCGTCGAAGGCCTCGCGCAGGCGGTCGACCTGGTCGCGCGGCAGGCCGGAGCGGCGCAGCCCGACGAGGTTGAGACCCTGCAGGCTGGCCCGCTCTCCCATCACCAGGCCGAAGGGGATCACGTCCTGCTCGACCCCCGACATGCCGCCGATCATCGCGTTGTGGCCGATGCGCACGAACTGCAGCACCGCCGCCAGCCCGCCGATGAAGGCCCGCTCGCCGACCGTGACATGACCGGCCAGGGTGGCGTTGTTCGCCAGGATCACGCCGTCGCCGACCTGGCAGTCGTGCGCGATGTGGGAGCCGACCATCAGCAGGCAGCGCTTGCCGACGTTGGTGGTGCGGCCGCCACCGGCGGTGCCGGGGTTGATCGTGACGTGCTCGCGGATCTGCGTGCCCTCGCCGATCTTCAGGTAGGTCTCCTCGCCCTTGAACTTCAGGTCCTGCGGGCGATGGCCGATCGAGGCGAAGGGGAAGAGCTCGCAGCCCGGGCCGAGGGTGGTGTGGCCCTCGACCACGACGTGGCTGTGCAGGATCGAGCCCTCTCCGAGCTCGACGTGCGGGCCGACGATGCAGTAGGGACCGATCCGGACGCCTTCGCCCAGCCGGGCCCCGGGCGCCACGACCGCGGTCGCGTGAATGGCGGACATCAGTCCTCGACGATCATGGCCGAATAGGTGGATTCCGCGACGGTCACGCCGTCGACCTTGGCCTGGCCGGCGAACTTCCACACCGGCCCGCGGTTGCGCTGCTTCTGCACGTGCAGCTCGAGCCGGTCGCCCGGCACGACCGGGCGACGGAAGCGGGCGTCGTCGATGGTCATGAAGTAGACGATCTTCGAATTCGAGGGGCCGGCGCGCATGGTCTCCATCACCAGAACGCCGGCGGTCTGCGCCATGGCCTCGATGATCAGGACGCCCGGCATCACCGGGCGGCCCGGGAAATGGCCGACGAAGAAGGGCTCGTTCATCGTCACGTTCTTGATGCCGACGGCGCTCTCACCCAGCTTGATCCGGGTCATCTTGTCGATCATCAGGAAGGGATAGCGGTGCGGAAGCAACGCCATGATCTGCCCGACGTCGAGCGAGTACTCCTCGCCCGGCGACTTCTCTAGCTTGACGCTGTCCTCACTCATCCTTATCCGCTTTCCCCTGCAACTGCCGCTGCCAAAGCGTTACGAGCCGGAAGTAATCGCGTAGCGGGAGGGCTGGACTGCCACCCACGGTTTCGCCGGCGGGAACGTTTCGCATAACTCCGGACTGGGCCGCCACCTTGGCGCCGCGATCCAGCGTCAGGTGACCGGCGATGCCAGACTGGGCCGCGAGGGTGACATAGTCCTTCACCTGCGTGCTTCCGGCGACACCGCACTGAGCCACGAGAACGCAGCTCCGGCCGATCTGGACGTTGTGCCCCAGCTGTACCAGATTATCAATCCTCGTGCCCGAGCCGACCACCGTATCGGGCGCCGCGCCGCGGTCCAAGGTCGTGTTGGCGCCGATCTCCACATCGTCGCCGATCACCACCCGCCCGACCTGCGGGACATCCAGGAATCCCTCAGGATCCAGTGTGAAACCGAATCCGCGGGTGCCGATGCGCGCGCCGGCGGCGATCTGGCAGCGCGCGCCGACGATGCAGTGCGACAGGCTGCAGTGCGGCCCGATCTCGCAGTCCGCGCCGAGCGAGACCCCCCTGCCGATCACCGCGTGCGGCCCGATGCGGCAGCCCGCGCCAATCTCCGCACCGGACTCGATGACCGCGTAGGGGCCGACCTCGGCGGTCGGGTCGACGCTGGCATCCTCCGCCACCACGGCCGTCGGGTGGATGCCGGCGGCCGGCTGGCGCCGCGGATAGAAGTGCTGGGCGATCTGCGCATAGGCGCGATAGGGCCGCGGGGTCAGCAGCAGCGCCATGCCGGGCGGCGCCCGGCCGGCCAGGGTGGGCTCCAGGATGCAGGCGCCCGCCCCGCTCTCCCCCAGCTTGGGGATGTAGCGGCGGTTGTCGATGAAGGAGACGTCGTCGGGGCCGGCCTGGTCGATCGCCGCCACGTCGTGCATCAGGCGCTCCGGGTCGGCGTCGCGCGACAGCTCGGCGCCGGCCAGCCTGGCAAGCTCGACCAGCCGGAAGGGCCCGTGGCGTGTGTGAAAGCGGGGATCGGCCAAGGAGCGAGCCTCAGTTCGAGGGCAGGACCGAGACGGTCGGCAGCGCCTGGTCGAGCAGCTGCAGGGCCTCGGTGGTGATTTCCAGTTCCGGACGCACCAGCACGACGCTGGTCTTCGACAGCAGGATCGTGGCGCCGCGGTCCTCCGTCAGCTTCTGCAGGATCGGCAGCAGCACCGACTGCACCTGGCGCATGCCCTCGTTCATCGCCTGGTCGAGCTGGCGCCGCCGCTCCTGCACATCGCTCTGCAGCTTCGCCAGCTCCTGCGCGAGCTGGCTGCGCCGCTGCTCATAGACCTCCGGCGGCAGCTGGGTGCGCTCGCGCGCCAATTCCTGGTCGCGCTGGCGCAGCGACTCCTCGCGCTGTCGGATCTCCGCCTGGAAGGCTTCGCGCGCCGCGCCGACCTGCGCTTGCAGGGCCTGGACCGCCGCCGCATCGCGCAGAATGAGGTTGAGGTCGACGACCAGGACGCCTTCCTGGGGCAGCGCCAACGGCGGCACCAGGTCCTGCGCCTCCGCCGGACGGCCCGCCACGCCGCTCGCGATAACAGCCGCCGAGCCCAGAGCGAGGCAGGCGACAAGGACGCAAAGGCGTCTCAGCAAGGAGTGCGGCCCTGTCTCGCTAGAACCGCGTGCCGAAGCTGAAGCGGAAGACTTCGGTCTCGTCAAAATCCTCCTTCAAGACGGCATAGCCGAGGTCGACCTGGATCGGGCCGAAGGGCGAGTTCCAGGAGATGCCGGCGCCGACCGAGGCGCGTATCGCCGTGGAGTCGTTCACCGTGGCGAAGACACCGTTGTCGTCGTAGCCCCAGGCCGAGCCGACGTCGGACCAGAGGCGGCCGCGGATCTCGTACTCCTCGGGCAGGCCGAGCGGGAAGGCCACTTCCATGGTGCCGGTATAGAAGTACTTGGCGCCCAGGGCGTCGTCGCTGTCGGCGTCGCGCGGGCCGACACCGCCGGTGGCGAAGCCGCGCAGGCTCTCGCCGCCGACGAAGAAGCGCTCGGAGACGCGGGTGTCGTCGTTCAGCGAACCGATGACACCGGCCTCGCCGCCGAACTTCAGCGTCACGCGATCCAGCAGAGGAATGTAGTAGGCGCCGCCCAGGGTCGCCTTCAGGAAGTGCGAGTCGCCGCCCAGGCCGGCCAGCTCCGTGTCCAGGTTGACGACGTAGCCGTCGGTGGGATCGAAGCGGCTGTCGCGGGTGTCGTAGGTCAGGGTCTGGCCGACCGCCGAGGTGGTGTTCACGCCCTCGTCGTCGACGATGATGGCCGAGGCCCCGTCGGACACGTTGGTGATGTTCTGCCACACGAAGGTGTAGCGCAGCACCTGCCGCAGGTTCTCATCCCAGTTGTAGCCCGCCCGCAGGCCGAAGCCGATGTTCTCCTCGGTGAAGTCGCTCTCCTCCTGGTCGCGGGTGGTGCGGAAGAGGTCGAAGCCGGCGGAGAGGTTGCGGTCGAGGAAATAGGGCTCGGTGAAGGAGAGGTCGATCTGCGACGAGATGCCGGACAGCGTGAAGTTCAAGCGCAGGTCCTGGCCGCGTCCCAGCAGGTTGCGCTCGCGCAGGCCGATGTTGCCGAGCGGTCCGGAGTCCGTGGAGAAGCCGGCGCCGAAGGTGAAGTCGCCGGTCGACTGCTCCTCCACCTGGACCTTGACGATGGTCTTGTCGGCGGCGCTGCCGGGCAGCGTGGCCACGTCGACGGTGCGGAAGAAGCCGAGGTTCTGGATGCGCTGGCGCGAGCGGCGCATCTTCGAGGCATTGAAGGCGTCGCCCTCGACCAGACGGAATTCGCGCCGGATCACCTCGTCCAGCGTTCTGACGTTGCCCTCGATGTCGATGCGCTCGACATAGACGCGCGGACCCTCGTTGATCTCGTAGGTGATGCCGATGGTCAGGTTCTCGGGGTCGCGCAGCGCCCGCGGCGTGATGTCGACGAAGGCGTAGCCGAGGTTGCCGACCGCGTCGGTCAGGAAGGAGACCGTCTGCTCGACCGCCGTGGCGTCGTAGGTATCGCCCTCCACCGTGTCGAGCTCGCCGCGCAGCATCTCGACGTCGAGGTCCTTCAGCGTCGTGGTGATGTCGATCGCACCGAAGTTGTACTGCTCGCCCTCTTCGATGTTGAAGGTGATGAGGAAGCCGGCGCCGTCGCGCGCCAGCTCGGCGGTCACCGAGAGCACGCGGAAGTCGGCATAGCCCTCCGAGAGGTAGAAGCGCCGCAGCAGTTCGCGGTCGAAGTTCAGCCGGTCGGGGTCGTAGGTGTCGGTCGAGGACAGGAAGCGGTAGAAGGCCGATTCCGAGGTCGTGATCTCGTCGCGCAGCGAGGAATCGGAGAAGGCCCGGTTGCCGACGAAGTTGATCGAGTAGATGCCGCTCTCGTCGCCCTCGTCGATCTCGAAGACCAGGTCGACGCGGTTCTGCGGCAGCTGGATGATCTTCGGCTCGACGGTGGCGGCAAAGCGCCCGGAGCGGCGATAGATCTCGAGAATGCGCTGGGTGTCGCTCTGCACCGGGTGCGGGTGTAGACCACGCGCGGCCGCGACTGGATTTCCGCCTGCAGCGTGTCGTCGTCGAGGCGCTCGTTCCCCTCGAAGGCGACGCGGTTGATGATCGGGTTCTCGACCACCGTCACGGTCAGCACGTCGCCGTCGCGACGCAGCGTCGCATCGGCGAAGAGGCCGGTCAGGAACAGCGACTGCAGCGCCCGGTCCAGAGCCACCGGCTCGAAGGGGTCGCCCGGCTGCAGGCCGAGATAGGTCAGCACGGTCGCCGGCTCGACGCGCTGCGAGCCCTCGATGCGGATCTCCTGGATGGTGCCGCCGGAAAGCAGAGACTGCGCGGCCGCCTGCTGCTGGCCGGCGACGCCGACGAGGATCATGAGGGCAAGTAAGAGGCCCCCGATGCGCCGAGCCAGTACCACCGCTTCCCCCTTCATCCGGGCGTTCTGCCCATTCGTAAAGCCTGCCTCATCACGCGCGATCACTCTCTCGGACGGTATCCTGCCACGGCTAGGCTGCGCAGCCACCGATTCTCAGTAAGTCATTGATCGTAGCGAATATCATCAAGCTCAATACCAGAGCGATCCCGATCTTGAAACCGTATTCTTGGACGCGCGGGCCGAGCGGACGGCCGCGGACCGCCTCGAAGCCGTAGAACAGCAGGTGACCGCCATCGAGCATCGGAATCGGGAAGAGATTGATGAGGCCCAGATTGACCGACAGGATGGCCATGAACCAAACTATTGAAACCCATCCGAATTCCGCGACTTGTCCGGACATCTCCGCGATTCTGATCGGACCGCCGAGCTCATCGGTGCCGCGATCGCCGACGATGATCTGCCAGACTGCGTGCAGCGTGTCCCGGGCGACGCCCCAGGTCTGCACCGCCGCCAGCGGCACGGATTCGAAGAAGCCCTTCTCCTCATAGACCGTGCCCTGCGCCTGCACACCGAGTCGGGCGACGCGGATCGGGCAGCCGCTCGGATCGAGGTCCTCGATGATGGTCGGGTTGGCCACCAGCGCCAGCTCCGCGCCGTCGCGCAGCGACGACGATCGACGAGCGGCTCCTCGAGGTTGAGCTGCACGATGCGCTGCATGTCCTCGAAACGCTCGATCGTGCCGCCGTTGATCGCGAGGAAGCGGTCGCCGGCAGCAGGCCGGCCGCCTCGGCGGCGATGCCCTCGACCACCCCGACGATCACCGGCCGGCGTGGTCGGCTGGCCGACGGCCATGAACAGCCCGGTCAGCAGGACGATGGCGAAGAGGAAGTTGGCCAATCGGGCCGGCCGGCCACGATCGCGGCCCGCTGCGCCGAGCGGCTTGAAGGGAAAGGCGACGGCGCGCTCCTCCGCCGTCATCGCCTGGTTCTTGTCGTCGTCCGGCCGGCTGGCGGCGTCCATGTCGCCGAACATCTTCACGTAGCCGCCGAGCGGCAGGACGCTGACCTTCCAGCGGGTCCCGGACTTCGCGGTCCAGCCGAAGAGCTCCGGGCCGAAGCCGATGGAGAAGGTTTCGACCTTCACGCCGTTGCGCCGGGCGATCCAGTAGTGGCCGAGCTCGTGCACGAAGACCAGGACGGTCAGCACGACGCAGGAACGGCGGCGCAGCGTCAGCGATGTTGACAGCCATTCGCATGCTGCTAGAGACTTCCCTGTTGGCTGCGAGGCGTCAAGAAAGCCCGGCAGCTGAGCGACATCTTGGTCAGAAAAACCAAATAATTATGGAGCTTTTCTGATAGCTTGCATCAGGCTCAGGCGGCCTGGCCCAGGCGCTCCACCGCGCGCCCGGCCGTGACCCGGGCGGAGCGGTCGGCGGCCAGCACCTCTTCCAGCGTCGCCGGCGCCGCGTGCGATTCCGCGGCCAGCGTCTCCTCGACGACGGCCATGATCTCCAGGAAGCCGATGCGCCCGGCCAGGAAAGCGGCGACGCCGATCTCGTTGGCGGCATTCAGCAGGAGCGAGGCCCGGCCGCCGGATTCCAGCGCCTGGCGGCCCAGGCGCAGCGCTGGGAATCGGTCGCTGTCCGGCAGCTCGAAGGTGAGCTTCGCGATCTTCACCAAATCCAGGCGCTCCACCGGCGCCGTCATGCGCGCCGGCCAGGCCAGCGTGTGGGCGATCGGCGTGCGCATGTCCGGCGATCCGAGCTGCGCCAGCACCGAGCCATCGGCATAGGCCACCATCGAGTGGATCACCGACTGCGGGTGCACCAGCACCTCGATGCGGTCGGACGGCAGGTCGAAGAGGTAGTGCGCCTCGATCAGCTCCAGCCCCTTGTTCATCATGGTGGCGGAATCGACCGAGATCTTGGCGCCCATGTCCCAGTTCGGGTGGGCCACCGCCTGGCTCGGCGTCTTGGTCGCCATCTCCGCCTTGCTGAGGGTGCGGAAGGGGCCGCCGGAGGCGGTCAGGATGATCTTCTCGACCCCCTCCGGGCGCTCGCTGTCCAGCACCTGGAAGATGGCGTTGTGCTCGCTGTCGACCGGCAGCAGCCGGGCGCCGTGGCGCCGCACCTCGTCCAGCACCAGGGAGCCGCCGCACACCAGCGTCTCCTTGTTGGCGAAGGCCACCAGGCCGCCGCGGCGGATCGCCGCGAGGGTGGGTTCCAGCCCGGCGGCGCCGACGATGGCCGACATGGTCCAGTCGGCCTCGGCCGCCGCCGCGGCCTTCACGCCGGAGGCGCCGGCCGCGGCCTCGATGCCGGTTCCCGCCAGCCCCTCCTTGAGGTCGCCATAGAGCCGCTCGTCGGCGATGACGGCGATTTCCGGGCGCAGCAGCCGGGCCTGCTCGATCAGCGCCTTCACCCGCGTGCCGGCGGTCAGCGCGACGATCTCGTAGGCGGCGCGGTTGCGCACCACCAGGTCGAGGGTCGACTGCCCCACCGAGCCGGTCGAGCCCAGCACGGTGATCCGCCGCGGCCGCTGGCCGGCGGGAAGCGGCGGTCCCTCGGCGTCGGCAAGGCGCAGGTCGATCTTGTTCATGCCCAGTCCTTCACTGCTCGGCTAGCCATAGCGCGCCCGCGAGCACGATGGAAGCGGCCAGCAGCGCATCGACGCGGTCCAGCAGGCCGCCGTGGCCCGGTATGATGGCACTGGCGTCCTTCACCCCGAAGCGGCGTTTGACCGCCGATTCGAAGAGATCGCCGCCGGCCGCCACCAGCGCCAGGCCGGCCCCCGGCCAGCGCCAGCAGCCAGGCCGGCCGCGCCGGCTCCTGCAGCGCGCCCAGGGCCGCCACGCCGGCCGCCACGCCGGCCGCCACGGCGGCGGCCGCGGCCAGCCCGCCCAGCAGGCCGGACCAGGTCTTCTTCGGGCTCACGGCCGGCCAGAGCTTGGGGCCGCCCAGCTGCCGCCCGACCAGGTAGGCGAAGATATCGCCGGCCCAGACCACCAGCAGCAGCCAGACGATGACCTCCAGCCCGTCGCCGGGCCGATGCCGCAGCCAGATGAAGGCGATGGCCGGCAGTCCCAGGTAGAGCACGCCGCCGGCCAGCCAGCGGCCGGCGGCGGCCGGCGTCAGGAAGCGTTGCAGCAGCACGCCCAGGCCCAGCAGCCCGGCGGCGAAGGACCAGAGCTCGGCGGCGGCGAGGACGCTGATCAGCACGACGGTGGCGGCGAACAGCAGCGGCGCCGGCCGCCGGAAGGGCGGCGCGGTCATGCGCGCCCACTCCCAGGCCAGGATCGCCATCGCGGCGATCACCAGCAGGTCGCTCCAGGGCGGGCCGAACCACACCGCGGCGACCACCGGCGGCAGCATCGCCAGGATCGACAGCGTGCGCTTCAGCAGCGCGCGCCCTATCCCGAGGAGGCGGTGGCTCCATAGCGGCGGTCCCGTTGCATGAACTCGGCCACCGCTGCGGCCAGATCGTCCTTGGAGAAGTCGGGCCAGAGCTTGTCGACGAAGATCAACTCGCTGTAGGCCGACTGCCAAAGCAGGAAGTTGGAGACCCGCTGCTCGCCGGAGGTGCGGATCACCACGTCGGGGTCGGGCAGGCCGGCGGTCAGCAGCGAGGCGCCGAAGCTACCCTCGTCGATGCTGGCCGGATCGAGGCGCCCGGCCGCCGCTTCGCTCGCCAGGTGCCGCGCGGCGGCGGCGATCTCCTGCCGGCCGCCATAGGAGAGGGCCATGATGAGGTGCAGGCGGCGGTTGCCGGCGGTCTGCGCCTCGGCATCGGCGACCAGCCGCTGGATGTCGGACGGCAGGCGCTCGCGCTCGCCGATCACCGTCAGCCGCACGCCGTTCTTGTGCAGCTCCGCGATCTCGCCCTTCAGATAGCGGCGCAGCAGGCCCATCAGGTCGAGGATCTCGGTGGCCGGCCGGCGCCAGTTCTCCGAGGAGAAGGAGAAGAGCGTGAGGTGCGAGATGCCGAGTTCGATCGCCGCCTCCACCGCCCGCCTGGCCGCCTCCGCCCCCTGCTTGTGGCCGGCGGTGCGCGGCAGGCCGCGCCGCGTCGCCCAACGGCCGTTGCCATCCATGATGATGGCGACGTGGCGTGGCGGGACCGCCAGCGGCGTGGTGGCGACGGGGGAAGTCATCTCTGCCTCAGACCTGCAGGATCTCCTGATCCTTCTGCTCGAGGATTTCGTCGATCGACTTGATGTGCTTGTCGGTCATCGCCTGGATCTCGTCGGCCCAGAGGCGGTGCTCGTCTTCCGAGAGCTCGTGATCCTTCTCCATGCGCTTAAGCATCTCCATGCCGTCGCGCCGGACGTTGCGCACCGCCACCCGCGCCTGCTCGGCGTACTTGTGCGCCACCTTGGTCAGCTCCTGCCGGCGCTCCGCGGAGAGCGGCGGGATCGGCACGCGGATGAGCTGGCCGGCGGCGGCGGGATTGAGCCCCAGGCCGCTGTCGCGGATCGCCTTCTCGACGGCGCCGGCCAGGCCGCGGTCCCAGACCTGCACGGTGATCATCCGCGGCTCCGGCACGGTGATGCTCGCCACCTGGTTCAGCGGCATCGCCGCGCCATAGGCGTCCACCGTGATCGGCTCCAGCAGGTGCACCGAGGCGCGCCCGGTCCGCAGGCCGGCGAACTCCTTGCGCAGCACCTCCTGGGTCGCGTCCATGCGTCGTTCCAGATCGTCGATGTCCGGGTCCGCCATGGTCCCTGCCTCCGCTCAGTGTCCGTTGCTCTCGCCGTCGCTCACCAGGGTGAAGCGACCCTCGCCCTGCAACACGCGGGCGAAGGCACCGGCTTGGTAGATCGAGAAAACCAGAATGGGAATGCCGTTCTCGCGCGCCAGCGAGATCGCCGCGGCGTCCATCACGCCGAGGTCCTGCGCCAGCACCTGCAGGTAGGTCAGGCTCTCGTAGCGCTTGGCCGCCGGGTTCTTGATCGGGTCGGAGTCGTAGACGCCGTCGACCTGGGTGCCCTTGAGCAGCGCGTCGCAGCCCATCTCGGCGGCGCGCAGCGCCGCCGCGGTGTCGGTGGTGAAGAAGGGATTGCCGGTGCCGGCGGCGAAGATCACCACCCGGCCCTTCTCCATGTGGCGCACGGCGCGGCGCCGGATATAGGGCTCGGCGACCGTGGTGATCGGCAGGGCCGACTGCACCCGCGTCGGCACGTTCAGCCGCTCCAGCGCGTTCTGGAAGGCCAGCGCGTTCATCACCGTCGCCAGCATGCCCATGTAGTCGGCGGTGGCGCGATCGAGTCCCTGGGCCGCGCCCTGGATGCCGCGGAAGATGTTGCCGCCGCCGACCACCAGGCAGACCTGCACGCCCAGATCGTGGACGGAGCGCACGTCCTCGGCCACGCGCTCCACCGTGCTGCGGGACTGATGCCGTACTCGGCGTCGCCCATCAGGGCTTCGCCGGAGATCTTCAGCAAGACCCGCCGGTATGTGGCCGCTTCCGTCATGCGTTCCGCAATCGCCCCCATTTGGCTGGCCGCAGCGGCCGCGCCACCTTGATTGCCCTGGCCGTCATGATCGCCTTGGCCGCGGGCCGCGGCAAGCGGTTGGATCGTCTGTCCGTTCGACCCCTGGCCGGCCGGCTGGACGTGTCTGATTAGCGCGCGCCAGCCAATCGCATCGCGGCGGCGGGCGCGACCTTCCGAGCGCACCGGGCGCGGCGGCGACAGCGAAAAGCGCCCGGCGCGCTGCCCCGGCGCAGCGGTCGATGCCGGACCGGCTCGTCCTGTCAGGGCCCTGGCCGGCGGCCGCGGCGACCTCGGCGGCGAAGTCGTCTTCCTTCTTCTCCACGCCCTCGCCGAGCTGGATGCGCCGGAAGCCGGTGACCTTGATCGGCGCGCCGATCTCGGTCCCCATGGCCTCGACCGCCTTGCGCACCTTGGTCTCGCCGTCGATGACGTAGAGCTGCTCCAGCAGGCAGACCTCCTCGTAGTACTTGCGCAGCCGGCCCTCGACCATCTTCGCGATGATCTCCTCCGGCTTGCCGCTGGCGCGCGCCTGGTCGCTTAGCACCGCGCGCTCGCGCTCCAGCGCCGAGGTGTCGACGTCCTTCGGCTCCAGCGCCTGCGGGTTGGCGGCGGCGACGTGCATGGCGAGCTGCCGGCCGAAGGCCTGCAGCTTCTCGCGGTCGCCGCTCGACTCCAGGGCGACCAGCACGCCGATCTTGCCGAGGCCCGGCGCGACCTGGTTGTGCATGTAGGTGGCGACCACGCCCTCGCTGACTTCCAGCAGCGAGGCGCGGCGCAGCAGCATGTTCTCGCCGATGGTGGCGATCAGCTTGGTCAGCTCCTCGGCGACCGTCGTGGCCGGCGCCGGGGAATGGCGGCGGCCTTCAGCGTCTCGGCCGTCCTGCCGGTCGTGCAAGCGCCAGCTCGGCCACCTTGGCAGACGAAGCTCTGGAAGGTCTCGTTGCGGGCGACGAAGTCGGTCTCGGCGTTCACCTCGACAACGGCGCCGCGGGTCCCCTCGGCGGCGATGCCGACCAGGCCCTCGGCGGCGACGCGGCCGGCCTTCTTGGCGGCCGCGGCGAGCCCCTTCTTGCGCAGCCAGTCGACCGCCGCCTCGAGGTCGCCGTCGGTCTCGGTCAGCGCCTTCTTGCAGTCCATCATGCCGGCGCCGGTCTTCTCGCGCAGTTCCTTGACCAGCGCTGCGGTGATCTCCAGCCATGGCTCGGTGTGTCCGGTCCTCTTGAATCCGGCCTGGCGATCGTTCTGTCGCGATCGGGCCCTTGAAGCATGACGGCTTCGCGACGCGGGCCGCCTCGGCGAAGCGCCGCTCGAGGCCGTCCGGCGATCGCCCGCTCATGGGCGTCGAGCCGGCACCACCTCGGCCTGCGGCTCGGGCGTGACGGCCGCTTCCGGGGCCGCCGCGGCGGCGGCCGCCGCCGCCGCTGGCATCGGCGCCGCAGGGGTTCAGCCGGCGAGCGGTGTTCTGCCGCCGGCGTCCGGCTCGGCCATCGCCGCGACGACCGCCTCCGGAGACCTGGGCTCCTCGACCTGGGCGCCGATGTCGACGCCCGAGGCGCCCATCTCCTGGCTGCATGCCGTCGAGCACGGCGTCGGCGACCAGGTCGCAGTAGAGCGCCGATGGCGCGCACCGCGTCGTCGTTGCCCGGCACCGGATAGGTGATGCCGGTCGGGTCGCTGTTGCTGTCGAGAACGCCGATCACCGGGATGCCGAGGCGGTTCGCCTCCTCGACGGCGAGGTGCTCCTTGTTGGTGTCGATGACGAACAGCAGGTCGGGCAGGCCGCCCATGTCCTTGATGCCGCCCAGCGCGCGCTCCAGCTTGTCGCGCTCGCGGGTCATCACCAGGCGCTCCTTCTTGGTCAGGCCCTGGATCTCGCCCGAGAGCTTCTCGTCGATGCTCCTTCAGGCGGCGGATCGACTGGCTGATGGTCTTCCAGTTGGTCAGCATGCCGCCGAGCCAGCGGTGGTTGACGTAGTACTGGCCGCAGCGGGCGGCGGCCTCGGCCACCTTCTCGCTGGCCTGGCGCTTGGTGCCGACGAAGAGCACGCGGCCGCCGCCGGCGACCACGTCGCGCGCCGCGACCAGGCCCTGGTGCAGCAGCGGGACGGTCTGCTCGAGGTCGAGAATGTGAATGCCGTTGCGCTCGCCGAAGATGAGCGGGGCCATCTTCGGGTTCCAGCGGCGGGTGGTGTGGCCGAAATGCACGCCGGCTTCGAGCAGCTGACGCATCGTGAACGACGGAAGTGCCATCGTGAAAGGTTCCTTTTCCGGTTGTTCCGCCGCGGGCCTTGCACCAGGACATCCTGGCACCGGAGCGGCACCGGGGATGTCTCCCGCCGGCGCCGCGAGCCCGCGTGTGGGCTTCATCAAGCGCGCGGGTTCTAGAGGAACGAAGCGGGAAAGGCAAGGGGGCGTGGGGCAGCTCGCCGCATCCCCCAAGTGGGGAGGATACAGCCTGCCGCGAAATCACCACATAACGAGGACCGCAGCGCCATCAGGAGGCTTCCATGCCCTGGCTCCGTACCTACGTCACCATCTGCGCCAGCGTCCTTGCGGGGCTCTTTCTGCTGTTGATCCTGCTGGTTTCGCTGGTCGATCTCGGCCTCAGCAGCCACGGCACCACCGCGCTCTTCCTCGGCGTGCTGCTCACCGTCGCCCTGGCGATGGGCCTGATGGGGCTGGTCTTCCACTCCGGCCACAGCGGCGGCGACCGGGCTAGCCGGGCGCCGCCACAGCCGCCGCTAGGTCCTGCACCACCAGCCCGGCCAGGCCCTTGATCGCCTTGCGGCCGTCGGCGGTGAGGCGATAGGTCTCCGGCAGCTCGAACTCCAGCTCCTCGCCGCCCTCGATGTCGAGCACCACGGCGACGCGCCCGCGCCCCCTGCCCTCGCGCGCCAGCAGCCCCTTCAGGCTCTCCAGCGGCTCGGCCGAGCTGGCGTAGACCTTCAGCCCCTGGGCCGCCTGGGCGGCGGCCTGCTCCAGCGGCTCGAAGTTCTGCGCCATCAGCCGCACGCCGTCGGCCTCGCCGCGGGCGTCGACCGTGACCAGCAGCGCCTGGCCGGCCTCCAGCAGGTCGCGGCAGCGGCCCAGCACCTCGGCGAAGACCACGACCTCGAAGGCGCCGGTCTGGTCGGACAGCTGGATGAAGGCGAAGCGGTTGCCGCTCTTCGCCGTGCGCTCCTGCTTCGAGACCAGGATGCCGGCGACCTTCCGCCGCCCCGGCTCCAGGCGGGCGAGCTGCGGCAGGTCGGCCTGCTTCACCGCGCCCAGCCGCGACAGGCTCTGCGCGTAGCCGTCCAGCGGGTGCGCCGAGAGATAGAAGCCGATGGCACCGAACTCGTGCTGCAGGCGCTCCAGCGGCGGCCAGTCCGCCACCTTCGGCAGCGCCATGCGCGGCGGCTCCTGCTGGTCGCCGAACAGGCTGACCTGCGCCGCGAACCGCGCGCTCGGCGGCGGCGGCCTGGCGCAGCATCCGTTCTCGACCGCCCCCTCGAAGACCTGGCGGCGGTTGGGCGAGAGGCTGTCGAAGGCGCCGGCGGCGACCAGGTTCTCCAGCTGGCGCTTGTTGACCGCGCGCGGGTCGATGCGCCCTCGCCAAGTCCTCGAGGCTCCTTGAAGGGGCCGCCCTCCTGCCGCTCGGCGACCAGCGCGCCCATCGCCTGCCCGCCGACGCTCTTGACCGCCCCCAGGGCATAGCGGATGGCGCCGCCCTCCGCCGAGGCGTCGTCCACCGTGAAGACCGCCTCCGAGCGGTTGATGTCGGGCGGCAGCAGGGCGATGCCGAGCCGGCTCAGCTCCTGGCGGAAGACGTTCAGCTTGTCGGTGTTGCCCATGTCGAGCGTCATGGTGGCGGCGAGGAACTCGACCGGATGGTTGGCCTTCAGATAGGCGGTCTGGTAGGCGACCAGCGCATAGGCGGCGGCGTGGCTCTTGTTGAAGCCGTAGCCGGCGAATTTGTTGACCTGGTCGAAGATCTGCTCGGCCTTGCCGGCGCCACCTTGCGCGCGACCGCCCCGTCGATGAAGGCGGCACGCTGCGCGTCCATCTCCGCCTTGATCTTCTTGCCCATGGCGCGGCGCAGCAGGTCGGCGCCGCCCAGGCTGTAGCCGCTGAGCACCTGGGCGATCTGCATCACCTGCTCCTGGTAGATCATGATGCCGAAGGTCTCCTTCAGGATCCCCTCCAGCGTCGGATAGAGGTAGTCGGGCTTCTCGCGCCCGTGCTTGCGGGCGATGTAGGCCGGGATGTTGGCCATCGGGCCGGGGCGATAGAGCGCCACCAGGGCGATGATGTCCTCGAAGCGGTCAGGCTTCAGGTCGCGCAAGGCCTGGCGCATGCCGGAGCTTTCCAGCTGGAACACGCCGGTCGTGTCTCGCCTTGCGCGAGCATCGCGAAGGTCGTCTCGTCGTCGAGCGGGATCTTCGCGAGGTCGAGAAGTCCGATGCCGCGCTTCCGCAGGATCAGCGTCGCGCCGCGGCCAGCACCGTCAGGGTCTTCAGGCCGAGGAAGTCGAACTTCACCAGGCCGGCCGGCTCGACCCACTTCATGTTGAACTGGGTGACCGGCATGTCCGAGCGCGGATCGCGGTAGAGCGGCACCAACTCGTCCAGCGGCCGGTCGCCGATCACGACGCCGGCGGCATGGGTCGAGGCGTGGCGATAGAGGCCCTCCAGCTTGAGTGCGTGTCCAAACCAGCCGCTTGCACCGTCTCGTCGCCCTCGCGCATCTCCTGCAGGCGCGGCTCGCTGTCGATCGCTTGCGCAAGAGTGACCGGGTTGGCCGGGTTGTTCGGCACCAGCTTGCAGATCCGGTCGACCTGGCCATAGGGCATCTGCAGCACGCGGCCGACGTCGCGCAGCACGGCGCGCGCCTGCAGCTTCCCGAAGGTGATGATCTGGGCGACCCGGTCGGCGCCGTAGCGCTCCTGGACGTAGCGGATCACCTCGTCGCGCCGGTCCTGGCAGAAGTCGATGTCGAAGTCCGGCATCGAGACGCGCTCGGGGTTGAGGAAGCGCTCGAACAGCAGGCCCCAGCGCAGCGGATCGAGACCGGTGATGGTCAGCGACCAGGCCACCACCGAGCCGGCGCCCGAACCGCGCCCCGGGCCGACCGGAATGCCCTGCCGGTTCGCCCACTGGATGAAGTCGGCGACGATCAGGAAATAGCCGGGGAAGCCCATCTGGACGATGACGCCGAGCTCGAACTCGAGGCGCTCCCGATAGGGCTTCGCCCTGGCCTCGCGCGCGGCGGCGTCCATGCCGGCCGGAAGCCTGCGTTTCGAGGCGCCCTGCAGTCCTATCGCGCGCCTGCGCCGCCAGTTCTTCCGCCTCGTTGCGGCCGCCGACGGTCGGGAAGGCCGGCAGGATCGGCTTGCGCCGCTCCGGGAAGAAGGCGCAGCGCCGGGCGACGGTCAGCGTGTTGTCCACCGCCTCCGGCAGGTCGGCGAAGAGCGCCCGCATCTCGGCCGCGCTCTTGAAGCGATGCTCGCGCGTCACCCGGCGCCGCTCCGGCTGGGCCAGGGTGACGCTGCCGGCGATGCAGAGCAGCGCGTCGTGCGCCTCCATAGTGCGGTTCGTCGGGGAAAAAGGCAGTCGTTGGTCGCGACCAGCGGCAGCGCGTGGCGATAGGCCAGCTCCACCTGCGCTTCCTCGATGCGCTCCTCGGCCGGCAGCCCGTGGCGCTGCAACTCGACGTAGAGACGGTCGCGGAAGGCCTCCTTCAGCCGCAGCAGCAGGGCCTCGGCCGCCGCCGCCTGCCCCTCGGCCAGCAGCCGGCCGACCGGCCCCTCGGCGCCGCCGGTGAAGGCGATCAGCCCCTCGGCGCCGGCCGCGACCTCCGCCAGCGGCAGCTGCGCCGGCAGTTGCGGGTCGCCCTCCAGGTAGGCGCGGCTGATGAGGCGCATGAGGTTGCGATAGCCGGTCTCGCTCTGCACCAGCAGCGGCAGCAGTTCCGGCGCCGGCGCGATGGCCTGGCGCGCGCCCGCCACCTCCTCGCGCGTCACCGGGAAGAGGCAGCCGACGATCGGCTGGATGCCGGCCTCCCGCGCCGCCGTGGCGAACTCCAGGGCGCCGAAGAGGTTGGCGGTGTCGGTCACCGCCACCGCCGGCATCTTCTGCTCGCGGCAAAGCTGGATCAGGGCCTTGAGGCGGATCGCCCCCTCGGCCAGCGAATAGGCGGTATGGACGCGCAGGTGGACGAAATCGGCATGGGGCATGGCGCATGATTCCACGCCGCCCCGAGTCCGTCAGGGGGGAATGGCGGGGATAAGATGCGCCGCGGTCGTGCCTGCCACTCTCTAAGGTTGTTTGGCGGTCTGGAAAACCGACCCCCACCCAACCCTCCCCCGTGAAGGGGGAGGGCTTTGCAGCGCACCCTCGCTCAACCGGGCTCTCCCCCCTTGCGGGGGAGGGTTGGGTGGGGGGAGTTACGATTCCCGCCCCGCCATCTCGGCCGCGCGTTCCGCCCCGACCTCCGCCAGTCGCTCCAGAACGCCAGGCAGGTTCCGCATCACCTCGTTGTTCCAGAACCGCAGCACGAAGAACCCCTGTTCCGCCAGCTAGGCGTCACGGTCCCCGTCCCGCCGGGATTCGCCATGCTGGCCGCCGTCCACCTCGACGACCAGGCGCAGGCTCGGACAGCAGAAGTCGACGATGTAGGGCCCAAGCGGCATCTGCCGGCGGAAGCGGAGGCCCGCCAACTGCCTCAATCGCAGCACGGACCAGAGCCGCCGCTCGGCGTCGGTCATGTTGGAGCGCAGCAGGCGGGCGCGTTCGATCGACATGAAGCTCGCAAGAGTTGTTGCGGAAGCCTAGCAAGCCGACCGCCCCCACCCAACCCTCCCCCTTGAAGGGGGAGGGCTTTGCAGCGCACCCTCGCTCAACCGGGCCCTCCCCCCTTGCGGGGGAGGGTTGGATGGGGGGGTGGCCGTGACCCGCGCTCTGTCGCCCTTGGTCTCAACCCCGGTTCTCGGCTAAAAGGCCGGTGCCACGGACTCCCGGGGACCCGCCGATGCCGACACGAATTGCCGCCTGTGCCTGCGGCCAGCTGCAGGTGGCCTGCAGCGGCGAGCCGCGGAAGGTTTCCCTCTGCCACTGCCGGGCGTGCCAGCGGCGCACCGGCAGCGCCTTCGGCATCGCCGCCTTCTACCCGCGCGAGGCGGTGCGGCCGCAGGGCGAAACGGCACGCTTCACCCGCCCCTCCGACAGCGGCTTCGAGGTCACGCACCACTTCTGCCCGCGCTGCGGCTCGACCGTCTTCTGGGAGGCGGCGCGTATCGCGGATGCCGTCGCCGTGGCGGTCGGCAGCTTCGCCGACCCGGCCTTCCCGGCGCCGAGCCAGGCGGTCTACGACCAACACCGCCACCCCTGGGTCGCCTGCCCCTTCTAGGCGCCCGGCGGTCCCGCTTGCTGGACCCACGGGCGCTATGGCTTAGTCTTTTCCTTTACGCGGGAGAGCGCCATGCCCTTCGAACAGTGGTTCGCCTTCGCCGCCGCCTCGGCGGTCCTCCTGGCCATTCCCGGCCCCACCGTCCTGCTGGTCGTGACCTACGCGCTCACCTACGGGCGCAAGGCGGCGCTGGCGACCGTCGCCGGTGTCGGCCTGGGCGACTTCACCGCCATGACCACCTCGCTGCTGGGATTGGGCGTGCTGCTGGCGACCTCGGCCGAGCTCTTCACCGCGCTGCGCTGGGTGGGTGCGGCCTACCTGGTCTGGCTCGGCGTCAAGATGTGGCGCACGCCGGTCGCGGCGCTGCCCTCGGGCGAGGCGGCCGAGCCGCTGCTGCGCCGCCGGCGCGTGCTGCTGCACACCTTCGCGGTCACCGCGCTGAACCCCAAGGGCATCGTCTTCTTCGTCGCCTTCCTGCCGCAGTTTCTCGACCCCGGGGCGCCGCTGCTGCCGCAGTTCGTCGTCTTCGAGGCGACCTTCCTGGTGCTGGCGGTGCTGAACGCGCTGGGCTTCGCCCTGCTGGCCGCGGCGGCCCGCCGCGCCATCCGCCGGCCGCGGGTGCAGCGCGCGGTCAACCGCACCGGCGGCACGCTGCTGATCGGCGCCGGCGTGATGACGGCGATCTGGCGCCGGACGAGCTAGCCTCCGCGGCGCGTCAGCTCGGCACCGGGCTGTCGTCGATCATCTCGTAGAGCGTCTTCGGCCAGAGCAGCGAGGGCTCCAGCGCCGCCTCCAGCGAGAGGTCGCGGTCGATCATCAGGAACAGCAACATCAGCACGATGCCGATGACGTAGATCTGGATCAGCCGGATCAGCATGGGGCCGCCTCCGCCGCAGGTTCGGGCGCCGGAAGTGGCGCCGCGTCAGACCATAACAGGCGCCGGCGAGAAAAGGTTCAGCCGCTCGCGACCAGGCCCTGCTCCAGCCGCAGCACGCGGTCCATCGAGCTTGCCAGTTCCAGGTTGTGCGTGGCGATCAGCGCCGCGACCTTGGTGCGTCGCACCAGGTCGGTCAGCAGCTGGAAGACGTGCGCCGCGGTTTGCGGGTCGAGATTGCCGGTCGGCTCGTCGGCCAGCAGTAGCGTCGGACGGTTGGCCAGCGCGCGGGCGATGGCGACGCGCTGCTGCTCGCCGCCGGACAGGCGGGCCGGTCGGTGATCGAGCCGCTCGCCCAGGCCGACGGCGCCGAGCAGTTCGTCCGCCCGCCCCCTGGCTTCGCGCCGCGACAGGCCGGCGATCATCTGCGGCACCACGACGTTTTCCTGCGCCGAGAACTCCGGCAGCAGGTGGTGGTACTGGTAGACGAAGCCGAGCGCGCGGCGCCGCAGGCGGGACCGCTTGTCGTCCGACAGCCGGCCGACCGCCTCGCCGCCGATCCTGACCTCGCCGCCGTCGGGCCGCTCCAGCAGCCCGGCGATGTGCAGCAGGGTCGACTTGCCCGACCCGGAGGGGCCGACCAGGGCCACCATCTCGCCCGGCCGGATCGCCATGTCGATGCCGCGCAGCACGGCCAGCTGCCGCCCGCCCTGCTGGAAGGTCTTGGTGACGCCCTCGAGGACCAGGCCTTCCGCCTCACTCATAGCGCAGCGCCTCCACCGGATCGAGGCGCGCCGCCCGCCAGGCCGGCAGCAGCGGCGCCAGGAAGGAGAGGCCGAGCGCCATGCCGACGACCTGCAGCACCTCGTTCCAGTCGAGCTTGGCCGGCAGCTTGGAGAGGAAATAGACCGTCTCGTCGAAGACCTTGGTGCCGGCCAGGTTCTCCACCCAGCCCTGGATCACCGCAATGTTCTGCGCGAAGAGCACGCCGCCGATCACCCCCAGCGCCGTGCCCACCAGCCCGATGGTCGCGCCGGAGAGGAAGAAGATCCGCAGCACCATGCCGCGCGTCGCCCCCATGGTGCGCAGGATCGCGATGTCGCGCCCCTTGCCCTTCACCAGCATGTATTGGCCGGAGGTGATGTTGAAGGCGGCGACCAGGATGATCAGCGAGAGGATCAGGAACATCACGTTGCGCTCGACGGTGATGGCGTTGAAGAAGGAGGCGTTCGCCTCCTGCCAGTCGAGCGTGCGGTAGTCGATGCCGGCCGCCTGGCGGATCTGCACACGGATGCGGCCGACCTCTTCCGGGTTGTCGACGAAGACCTCGATGGCGTTGGCCTGGTTCTTCAGGCGCATGAAGAGCTGGCCGGCCTCCAGCGGCATGTAGATGAAGGTCGAGTCGTACTCGTACATGCCGACCTCGAAGAGGGCGACGATCTGGTAGGTCTTGATCCGCGGCATCGAGCCGATGGTGGTGACGGTGAACTGCGGCGAGAGCAGCGTGATGGTGTCGCCGACCCCGACCTGGAACTGCTCGGCCATGCGCGCGCCGATCGCCACGGTGCTGTCGCCCTGGAAGTCGTCCAGGCTGCCGGCGACGATGCTGCCGGCCACCAGGTCGCGGGCCTTCAGGTCCAGGGGACGCATGCCCCGCACCAGAGCGCCGGTGGCGCGGTCGCCGGTCGGTCACCATCACCTGGCCCTGCACCTGCGGCACCGCGGCGACGACGCCCGGCACGTCGAGAATGATCCGGCTGACCTCGTCGTAGTCCTCGATCGGCTTGGAGATGCCGTAGACCGCGAGGTGGCCGTTGACGCCGAGGATCTGCGACAGCAGTTCGGCGCGGAAGCCGTTCATCACCGCCATCACCACGATCAGCGTGCCGACGCCGAGGAAGATCCCCATCAGCGAGAAGACCGCGATGACCGAGATGAAGCCCTCCTGCCGCCGCGCGCGCAGGTAGCGGAAGGCGAGCAGCCGCTCGAAGGTGCCGAAGGCCATCGCCCGGCTAGCCCACCAGCCGCTGCAGCGCGGCCTCGGGAGAGAGCTCGACCCGCTCGCCGCTGCGGCGCTGCTTCAGCTCGACGACGCCGTTCTTCAGGCCGCGCGGGCCGACCACCAGCTGCCAGGGCAGCCCGATCAGGTCCATCTCGGCGAACTTCGCGCCGGCGCTCTCCTCGGTGTCGTCGTAGAGCACCTCGACGCCGGCCGCGGTCAGCTTGCCGTAGAGCTCTTCCGAGAGCGCGGAAGAGGCCGCGTCGCTGCTGCGGATGTTGATCAGGCCGACCTTGAAGGGCGCCACGGCCTCCGGCCAGATGATGCCGTTGTCGTCGTGGCTCGCCTCGATGATGCCGCCGACCAGGCGCGAGACGCCGATGCCGTAGGAGCCCATGTGCACCGGCTGGGTCTCGCCGTCGGGCTTGGTGACGCGCGCTCCCAGCGGCTCGGAATACTTGGTGCCGAAATAGAAGATGTGGCCGACCTCGATGCCGCGGCCCACGTAGCGGCGCTCGGCCGGCACCTCGGCCTCGAAGGCCGCCTGGTCGTGCTTCTCGTCGGTGCGCGGCATAGGGCTTGGTGTGCCGCTCCACCACGGGCTCCAGCGCCGCCTCGTAGTCGAGTCGAGGTCGGCGGCCAGCACGTCGAACGTCATCCAGCTCGCGGTCGCAGAAGACCTCGCTTTCGCCGGTCTCGGCCAGGATGATGAACTCGTGGCTCAGGTTGCCGCCGATCGGGCCGGTATCGGCCTCCATCGGGATCGCCTTCAGGCCCATGCGCGCGAAGGTGCGCAGATAGGCGACGAACATCTTGTTGTAGGACGTGGCGGGCCGCGTCGAAGTCGAGGTCGAAGGAATAGGCGTCCTTCATCAGGAATTCGCGGCCGCGCATGACGCCGAAGCGCGGCCGCACCTCGTCGCGGAACTTCCACTGGATGTGGTAGAGATTGCGCGGCAGGTCGCGGTAGGAGCGCACCGAGTTGGCGAAGATGTCGGTGATCAGCTCCTCGTTGGTCGGCCCGTAGAGCATGTCGCGCTCGTGCCGGTCCTGGATGCGCAGCATCTCCTTGCCGTAGTCGTCGTAGCGCCCCGACTTCTTCCAGAGGTCGGCCGACTGGATGGTCGGCATCAGCACCTCCTGCGCGCCGGCGCGGTCCTGCTCCTCGCGCACGATCTGCTCGATCTTCTTCAGCACGCGGAAGCCCAGCGGCAGCCAGGAATAGATGCCGGCCGCCGCCTGGCGCACCATGCCGGCGCGCAGCATCAGGCGGTGCGAGCGCCCCCCCGCCACGGCGACCCCCGGCTCCCCCCCCCCCCCCCCCCCCCAGCCCCCCCCCCCCCCCCCCCCCCGCCCCCCCCCCCCCCCACGCCCCCCCCCCCCGTCCCCCCCTGCCCTCCCCTCCTCCCGCCCTCCCCCCCTCCCCCTCCGCCCCTGCGCCGGCCGGTCTCGCCCTGTGCGCCCGCTTGGGTTTCCCTTTTCCGGCGCGTGAACGCCTACTTCGCCTTCACCGTGGTGCTCGGCGAGCAGGTGAGCTGGCAGGTCGCGCTCGGGGCCGTCTTCCTCTCCGGCGTGCTCTTCACCATCCTGTCGGTGCTGCCGATCCGGGCCTGGATCATCAACTCGATCCCGCGCTCGCTGAAGATGGCGATCGGCGCCGGCATCGGCTTCTTCCTCGCCATCATCGCGCTGAACAACGCCGGCATCATCGCCGCCCATCCGGCAACGCTGGTGACCCTGGGCGACTTGACGGCCGCGCCGCCGCTCTACGCCGCCGCCGGCTTCGCGCTGATGCTGGCGCTCGACGCGAAGCGGGTGCCCGGCGCCGTGCTGATCGGCATCCTGGCGGTCACCGTCGCCGCGATGCTGCTGGGCGACGCGGCCTTCCTCGGCGTCGCCGACCTGCCGCCGGACCCCAGCCCCACCCTCTTCGCCCTGGACATCGGCGGCGCCTTCGAGATCGGCCTGGTGACGGTGGTCTTCACCTTCCTGCTGGTCGATCTCTTCGACACCGCCGGCACCCTGATCGGCGTGTCGCACCGCGCCGGGCTGCTCGACGAGAAGGGGCGCCTGCCGCGCATCGGCCGCGCCCTGCTGGCCGACTCCACCGCCACCATGGTGGGCGCGCTGGCCGGCACCTCGACCACCACCAGCTACATCGAGAGCGCCGCCGGCATCAAGGCGGGCGGGCGCACCGGGCTGACCGCCGTCACGGTCGGCGTGCTGTTCCTGCTGGCCCTTTTCTTCTCGCCCCTGGCGCTCTCGGTCCCCGCCTTCGCCACCGCCCCGGCGCTGCTGTTCGTGGCCTGCCTGATGGCCCGCGGGATGACCGAGATCGATTGGGAGGACGTCACGGAGTACGCCCCGGCGGTGGTGACGGCCATCGCCATGCCGCTCACCTACTCCATCGCCTACGGCATCGGCATCGGCTTCATCGTCTATGCGGCGGGCAAGCTGCTGACCGGTCGCCTGGCGCAGCTGCACCCCGTCGTGCTGCTGGTGGCGGTGCTCTTCGTGGTAAAATTTGCCCTGCCGGCCCTCTGAGCGGGATTTCCACATCAGGCCTGTGGACTATGCCGCGACGAACTGATGCAAAACGGGCGTGACTACGCAGGTTAGATGCGTTACATAGGCTTCCTTACAAAAAACATCCGTTCCGGGGACGGCCCGAGATCGGGGAGGAAAACGAGCGAGGATGCGGCGCCCAGGCGCCGGGTCCGCACGGGACAGCCAGAGGGGGGAGCCCCCAGCTCTGGGGGCGCAAAGGGCAAGCCGGGCAACCGCGCTTGCCCTTTGCCTTTCCGGGCCCTCCCAGGACGGGCGCTACCAGCCGCCCGGCGGGCTCGCCCGCGTCCAGGCCGGCTTCTGCCGGAGGATTCGCTTGGCGGCCGGGCAGTCGGGGCGATGAGCCCCCGGCAGGTAGCCGATCGACATCAGGAACTCGCCCACGATCTCGCCGCCGGTGAAGCGGAAGCTTCGCTTGAAGAGCTTCACCCACTCCGCCTTCGGCAGCGGATGCTGCGCGGCGAGCCAGCCGGCGAAGCTGCCGTGGCTCGCGCGCAGGGCCTGGATTCGACGGGCGTTCTCGATCGCCGCATCCACCTTCAGCCGATTGCGGATGATGCCGGCATCCGCCAGCAGTCTGGCCCGGTCGGCTTCGCCGAAGGCCGCCACGCGGTCGACCTCGAAGCCGCCATAGGCGGCACGGAAGTTCTCCCGCTTCTTCAGCATCAGTTCCCACGAGAGGCCGGCCTGGTTGATCTCCAGCACCAGCCGCTCGAAGAGCCCGGCCTCCTCCTCCAGCGGGAAGCCGTACTCGCGGTCGTGGTAGTGGGCATGCACCGGGTGGCCCGGCGCGAAATCGCAATAGCCTGACATCTGGATGGGCGCTCCTGCGGCGGCGTCGGGTCGGGCTAGGCGTCCTCGTCGCCTGACGGGGCCCGGAACAGCGTGGCGAAGAAATCGTAGATCACCAGCAGCAGCGTGGCGCCGACGACCAGCCCCAGGTCGAGTCGCGGCACGAAGCCGACCAGGACGCCGAGAAACCCGAGCAGCGTGAGGAAGGCGAGCAGCGCCAGGATACGATCGGTCACCTTTGTTCCTCCTCGCCGTCGCGGCCCATGAGAGTGGCGCTCAACCAGCGCGCGGTGCGCAGCAGGCGCCCGTCGTCGCCCCGCCGCCCGATCAACTGTAGTCCCATCGGCAGGCCGCCGTCAGCCGTCAGCAGCGGCAGCGTCACCGCCGGCGTCCCGCAGAGGGTCCAGAGCCCGTTGAAGATCGGGTTGCCGGTGCTCTCCAGTCCCCGCGGCGCCGGGCCGGGCGCGGCCGCCGTGAGGATGGCGTCGCAGCGTTCGAAGATCGCCTCCAGGCCGGCGTTCAGGACCTCCCGCCAGTCCAGCGCCGCGATGTAGTCGCGCGCCAGGATCGCCTTGCCGCGGTCGAGCGCGGCGCGCATCGGCTCGGAGAGCGCCTCGCGGCCCCGCCGCTCGTAGCCGTAGAAGCACTTCGCCATCTCGGCGAACTGGATGCGCTGGCGCACGGCATCGGCCTCGTCGAAGGCATTGGGCAGCGGCGCCTCGAAGCACTGCTCGCCGAGCAGGGTGCAGACCTCCTGCAGGGCGAGCTTCGTCTGCTCCTCCGCGTCCGCCCAGCCGGGCGGCCGCACGAAGGCGAACATCGGGGTCACCGGGGGGCCGGCCGCGACGATCTCCGACAGGCGCGGCGCCGGGGCCGGCCGGCTGGCCGGGTCCCCCGGCTCGTAGCCGAAGAGCGCCTCGGCCAGCAGCGCGGCGTCCTCGCTCGAGCGGGCGAAGACCCCGAGCGTGTCGAGGCTCGGCGACTGCGTGAGGACGCCGCTGCGCGGGATCGCGCCAAAGGTCGGCTTGAAGCCGACCACGCCGCAGAACGCGGCCGGCCGGATCACCGAGCCCGCGGTCTGGGTGCCGAGCGCCAGCGGCACCATGCCGGCGGCGACCGCCGCCGCCGAGCCCGAGGAGGAGCCGCCGGGCGTGTGCCCCGCATCGTGCGGGTTGCGGGTCTTGCCGGGATGGAAGTAGGCCAGCTCGGTGGTGACGCTCTTGCCCATCAGGAGGGCGCCGGCCGCCTTCAGGCGCTGCACCACGAAGGCGTCGCGGCGCGGCGTCCGCCCGGCATCGAGCGCCGTGCCGTTCTCGGTCGGCATGCCGGCGGTGTCGATGATGTCCTTCACCGCCACCGGCAGGCCGTGCAGCGGCCCGATCGGCCGGCCGGTGGCCCGATGCTCGTCGAGCGCGCGCGCCTGCGCCAGGACGTGCTCGCCGTCGAGCCAGGCCCAGGCCTGCACCGCCGGCTCGCGCTCGGCGATGCGCGCCAGGCTGGCCTGCGCCAGCTCCTCGGCGCGCAGCCCGCCGGAGGCCAGGCGCGCGCGCAGCGCCGAGGCTCCCAGGTCCAGCAGCGCCTCCGCCCCCTGCGGGACCTTCGCCCGGCTAGGAGCCATAGAACTGCTCCGGCAGGTGGAACACCAGGTCCGGGTAGATGTAGACGATCGCCATGGAGATGAAGACCAGGATCAGGAACGGCAGCACGCCGGCGAAGATCTGCGTCAGCTGGATCTGCGGTGGGGCGATCCCCTTGAGGTAGTAGGCCGACATCGCCATCGGCGGGGTCAGGAAGCTGGTCTGCAGGTTCAGCGCCACCAGGATGCCGAAGAACAGCGGATCGACGCCGAAGAGCGGCAGCAGCGGCAGGAAGATCGGCACGAAGATGATGATGATCTCCGACCACTCCAGGGGCCAGCCGAGCAGGAAGATGATGACCTGCGCCAGCAGCAGGAACTCCAGCGGGGTAAGGTCGAGGCCGCTGACGAACTCGGAGATGATCTGCTCGCCGCCGAGATAGGAGAAGACCGAGGAGAAGGTGTAGGAGCCGACGAACAGCCAGCAGACCATCGCCGTGGTGCGCACCGTCAGGTAGACCGACTCGCGCAGCCGCTGGAAGGTCATCGCCCGATAGACCACGGCCAGGACCATGCCGCCCAGGGCGCCGATCGCGGCCGCCTCGGTCGGCGTCGCCAGGCCGAAGAGAATCGAGCCCAGCACCGCCAGGATCAGGAAGGCGAGCGGGAAGAACGAGGTCGCCAGCATCCCGCAGAGCCGCAGGAAGGGAACGCTCGGCACCTCGTCGTCGGTCGGCCGCGGCGCCACCGAGGGCTGCAGCGTGGCACGGCCGATGACATAGACCAGATAGAGCCCGACCAGCACCAGGCCGGGCAGCAGCGCGCCGGCGTAGAGCCGGACGATGGAGACCCCGGAGGCGGCGGCATAGACGATCAGCATGATCGAGGGCGGGATCAGGATGCCGAGCGTGCCGCCGGCGCAGATGATGCCCGAGGCGAAGGAGTTGTCGTAGCGCGCCTTCAGCATCGCCGGCAGCGCCAGCAGCCCCATCAGCGTCACCACCGCGCCGACGATGCCGGTCGCGGTGGCGAAGAGCGCGCAGGTGACCAGCGCCGCCACGCCCATCGAGCCGGGCACGTTCTTCGAGGCGATGTTCAGCGTCGTGAAGAGCCGGCTGACGATGTTCGCGCGCTCGACGATGTAGCCCATGAAGAGGAACAGCGGCACCGCGGTCAGGACCTCGTTCGACATCACCGAATAGGTCTGGTTGATGAAGAGGTCGAAGATCCGATTGTTCAGCAGCCCCTCGACCCAGGCCGTGGCGCTGGTCCAGCTGTCGGCCTCGTCGCCCAGGCGCTCGAAGGTGCGCCACATGCGGGGACCGTCGAAGTAGGCGAAGTAGCCGAAGCCGATGCCGAGCGCCATCAGCGTGAAGGCGATGGGAAAGCCCAGGAAGACCAGGAAGATGAAGATGCCGAGCATCATGAGGGCGACTTGCGGATCGGTCACGTGCGAGATTCCAGTGCAGCCCGGTTGTTTTGCGGATCGGATCGAACGGCGCTACAGCTTGCCTTCGGCCGCCTGCTTGATGAGGAGACGCTCGGTCTCCTCGATGGATTCGTGCGCCCGCCGCCAGTAGCCCTCGCGCAGGCAGAGGATGCAGCGGCAGACCTGTGCCATGCCCTGGATGAACAGCAGGATGCCGGCCGCCACGATCACCGTCTTGAACTGGAAGATCGGGATGCCGGCCGGGCTGTTGACGCTCACCTCGGCGTAGTCCCAGGAGCGCGCCGCGTACTTCCATCCGGCGAAGATCAGCGCGCTGACACCGGGGAAGAAGAAGATGATGTAGAGCACCAGGTCGACCGACGCCTGCACCCTCGGCGGCCACAGCCGATAGAGGAAGTCGCCCCGCACGTGGCCGCCGCGCGACAGCGTGTAGGCGCCGCCCATCATGAAGAGCGTGCCGTACATGATGAAGGAGACGTCCAGCGACCAGGGCGTCGGCGAGTTCAGCACGTAGCGCACGAAGACCTCGTAGCTCACCCCCAGCGTCATCAGGATGATGAGCCATCCGAAGGCCTTGCCGAACCAGCCCGAGAGACGGTCGGCGAACTCGATGAAAGCAACCATGCGGACCTTCTCGAACACTCGACCGGCCCGGCGGCCGCGTCCGCGACCGCCGGGCCGGTGCGTGGGAGCAGTGGCTATCGCCCTCGACCTCAGAGCTTCAGCTTGCCGGGGAAGTGATGCTCATAGGCCAAGGCGTAGTCCGGAGAGTTCATCAGTTCATAGAAGGTGACGCGCTCGGTCCAGGCCCGCTGGCTGTCGAGCACGCGCTTCATGTAGGCATCGGCCTCCAGCTCCACGATCAGCTTGTCCCAGGCGTCGAGCTGCGCGGCCAGGATCTCCTTCGAGGTCCGGTGGACCGTGACGCCCATCTCGCTCTGCAGCTTCTCCAGGTCGGAGGAGTAGTTGTCCAGCGCGAGCGCCGTGTTGGAAGTCGAGACCGCCTCGACGGCATAGCGCAGGATCGCCTGCAGATCCGGCTCCAGGTCGTCATAGACGTCGCGGTTGAACAGGAACTCGAAGCTCTCCGAGGCCTGGTGGTAGGACGAGAGGTAGTAGTTCTTCGCCACGTCCTGCGCGCCGAAGCGCATGTCGGACGAGGGATTGTTGAACTCGAAGGCATCGATGACGCCACGCTCCATGGCCGGCACGATCTCGCCGCCGGGAAGCTGCGCCACGCTCATGCCCATCGACTGCAGCAGATCCGCCGCGAGGCCGACGGTGCGGTACTTGAAGCCCTGGATGTCGGCCACGGTGTTGACGTTCACCTTGAACCAGCCGAAGGGCTGGGCCGGCATCGGGAAGCCCATGAAGCCATAGACGTTGAGGCCCATGATCTCCTGCGTCAGCTCGCGATAGAAGTCCTGCCCGCCGCCCTGGTAGAACCAGGACAGCATCGTCGTCGCCGAGCCGCCGAACACCGGTCCGGTCCCGAAGAGCGAGGCAGCCTTGTTCTTGCCATACCAGTAGACCGGCACGGTGTGCGCGGCGTCGAGCACGCCGTCATGCACCGCATCCATCACCTGGAAGGCGCCGACCACGGCGCCGGCCGGCAGCAGATCGATGGTCAGGCGACCGCCCGACATGGCGTGGACGCGCTCGGTGTACTGCCGCGCGAAATCCATCCAGATATCGGATGCAGGCCAGGAGGTCTGCATCTTCAAGACGAGAGGTGCCTGGGCAAGTACCGCCGGGGCGGCAAGCGCTCCGGAGGCGGCCAGGCCGCCGGCCAGGGCACTCTTGCGAAGAAACGACCGGCGCGAGACTGTCGGATCGTTCAACGTGCTGATGGAAGCTGTTGTCATCGTCTCCTCCCAGAGATCTGAAATGTCCGAAGCTCTGATCCGTGGATCGACGCTTTCTTCGTTGGAGCAGGAAATATCAGGCACGCGCCCACGCAACGCAAGTTGCATTGCAGGATGCGGGATGCGCGCAACCAATGGGACTCAGGGGCGCGCCGCTGTGCGGCGGTGCCGGGTCACTCGTAGAAGTCGATGGCGTTGTAGGTGACCAGCAGGTAGACGCCGGTCCAGAGCACCGCCGTGATCGCCGTGGTGATCAGCGCCTTGCGCCACAGCATCGGCCTGGCCGGCGCCGAGGGCTCGTGGCCGATCTCTGGCTTGTCGCGCGGCCGCACGCCCCACGGCAGCACGGCGAAGATCACCACCCACCAGATGATGATGAAGACCAGGACGGCGGTGAACCAGGTCATCCGCCGGCGCCTAGACCTGCTCCAGCTCGACCAGCGTGCCGCAGAAGTCCTTGGGGTGCAGGAACAGCACCGGCTTGCCGTGGGCGCCGATCTTCGGCTCGCCGTCGCCCAGCACGCGCGCGCCCTGCGCCTTCAGGCGGTCGCGTGCCGCCAGGATGTCCTCGACCTCGTAGCAGAGATGGTGGATGCCGCCGGAGGGATTCTTCTCCAGGAAGCCGCGGATCGGCGAGGTCTCGCCCAGCGGGTGCAGAAGCTCGACCTTGCTGTTGGGCAGCTCGACGAAGACCACGGTGACGCCGTGGTCCGGCTCCGCCTGCGGCGCCGACACCGTGGCGCCCAGGGTATCGCGGTAGACCGCGACCGCGGCCTCCAGGTCGGGCACCGCGATGGCGACGTGGTTGAGGCGTCCAATCATGCTGTTCCGCTCCTTCGCTGACGCAGCGAAGGTGGAACGCGAACGCCGCCGAGGCAAGGGCCGGATCGCCGCAGCGCCGCGGCCGCGGCCCGCAGGGCCGGGCAATGGCCGGATGCCCGGGCCGGCCGCGGACGAGCGGCCGGCGGGAGGCGGCGGCGGGCACTCAGCGCCAGTCGCCGCCGCGCAGCGCGAGGATCGGCAGCAGCAGCAGCCCGGCCAGCACCAGGACCACGCGTTCCGGCCCCAGCATATCGACTGCCGGCCCGGCGGCCAGCGCGGCCAGCGGCTGTGCCAGCATGGTGCCGGCGCCCAGCGCACCGATCGCCCGCCCCGCCTCGCGCCGGCGCACGCGGCGCAGCACCTGGCTGATCATCGGCGGCCACAGCGAGCCGCCACCGAAGCCGACCAGGGCCGGCGCCAGCCAGCGGCCGATCTCCGGCGGCAGCAGCCAGAGCAGGAAGAGGCCGCAGGCCATGAGGCCCTGCGCCAGGCCGAGGACCGGCCGGGCCGGCCAGCGCGCGCCCCAGGCCGTGTAGAGGGCGGCGGCGCCGAGGCCCGCCAGGCTGCTCACCATCAGGAAGACCGCCACCTCCTCGCCTCCCAGCCCCTTGGCGACGAAGTAGGCCGGCGCGACGATCTCGTCCAGCGAGAGGTAGAAGCCGGCGGACACCAGCGCGAAGACGCAGATCCGCGCCAGGATCCCGTCGGCCAGCAGGATGCGCCAGGCGGCGCGTGACCGCTCCGCGCCGGGGCGGGCCGCCGCGCGTGAACGCGGCAGCGTGCGGAAGCGCGGAAACAGCAGCAGGTCGACCAGCCAGACCCCAGCCAGCAGCAGCGCCACCGTGCCGAGGCCGGCGGCCAGCCCGGCGCCGTCGATCAGGGCGACCATGCCGGCCGGGCCGCCGAGATAGCCGAGATTGAGGGCCATCTCGCGGAAGCCGGTGGCGCGCTCGATCGAGGTGCCGGCCAGGCGGGCCACGTCCGGCACGCGGGCCTGCAGCACCACGGCGCTCGCGGCGCTGCCGAGATTGCTCGCGGCCAGCAGGGGGATGGCGGCGTAGGCGGCAGCCGGCCAGAAGCAGGCCAGGGCGACGGCCGGCAGCGCGGCGAGGCAGCCCAGCGCATCGGCCGCCAGCAGCACGCGGCGGGCGCCGAAGCGTTCGATCAGCCCGCCGGCGAGCGCCGTGCCCAGGGCGAAGCAGAGCAACAGCGCGAAGGACACCGCGCCGGCCCAGCTCGCCGCCCCGCCGCCCGAGATGATGACCCAGGGAAAGGCGATGGAGAGGCCGCCGCCGGCCGCCATCGAGAGCGCCGAGGTCAGGATCGAGGCGGCCAGCGGCCTGCGGTCGCGGCGCGGCACGCGCATGGAGGAGCTTCCGTCTCTGCCTCGTCGGGTCGCCCCTTATGCCGAGGCGGCGACGCCGGAGCAAGCCGCCCCGGCGGGGCGGTCAGACCCTGATGACGTGGATGTCGGCCAGCGGCTTCTTGCCGGTGGTGCGCTGGAAGCCGCGGCGCAGTGCGCGGCGCAGCATCTCGCGCACCTGCTCGTCGTCCTCGCGGTCGCGGCGCGACAGCTGCTCCAGGGCCCGGCGCAGCTCGTCGGCCGCCCAGCTCAGGTCCTCGTCGGTCTCGGTCAGGCCCTGGACCGTCACCTTGGGGTCGGCCAGCAGCTTGCCCTTGGCGTCGAGCACCACGGTCGCCAGGGCCGAACCGGCATAGGCCATCTTGTTGCGCGCCTTGAGCGCGGTGGAATCGGCCGGCACCAGGCGGTGGCCGTCCAAGGCCAGGCGGCCGGCATGAACCTGCCCGACGATGCCGGGCTCGCCCGGGGCCAGGCGGATCATGTCGCCGTTGGTGGCGACGATGGTCTGCGGCACCTGGCACTCGGCGGCCAGCGCCGCGTGGGCCGTCAGGTGCCGCGGCTCGCCGTGGACCGGGATGGCCAGGCGCGGGCGGACCCACTGGTACATCTGCACCAGTTCGTCGCGCGCCGGGTGGCCGGAGACGTGGATGAAGCGGTCATCCGCGGTCACCACGTCCACCCCCTTGTGCAACAGGCGCTCCTGCAGCCGGCCGATGGCCCGCTCGTTGCCGGGGATCATGCGCGAGGAGAAGATCACCGTGTCGCCGCGCTCCAGCGAGAGCTGGCGGTGGTCGTCGTTGGCCAGGCGGGTCAGCGCGGCGCGCGGCTCGCCCTGGCTGCCGGTCGCCAGGATCAGCACCTCGTCGCGCGGCAGGTAGCCGACGTCCTCCTCCTCCACCATCGGCGGCAGGTTCTTCAGGTAGCCGGTGTCGCAGGCGGCCTCGAAGATCCGCTTCATCGAGCGGCCGACCAGGCAGACCCGCCGGCCGTTCGCCGCCGCCGCCGCCATCACCGAATCGAGACGCGCGACGTTGGTGGCGAAGCAGGCCACGATCACCCGGCGGCGCTTTTCCGCCACCAACTCGATCAGGTTCTCGCGAACCTCGGCCTCGGAGCCGGAATGCCCCTCGACCAGCGCGTTGGTGCTGTCGCCGAGCAGCGCCAGGACCCCCTCCTCCGCCAGGGCCTTCAGCGCCTCGTCGTCGTAGTCCAGCCCGACCACCGGGTCGGGGTCGAGCTTCCAGTCGCCGGTGTGCAGCACGGTGCCGAGCCGCGTGCGGATGACGATGGCGCTGGGCTCGGGGATCGAGTGGGTCAGCGAGATCAGCTCCAGCTCGAAGGGGCCGACGGTAAAGCGCCCGGCCAGCGGCACTTCGTAGAGGTCGACGCGGTGCAGCAGCCCCGCCTCCTGCAGCTTGCGGCGCACCAGGTTGGCGGTGAAGGGCGTGGCATAGATCGGGCATTCGAAGCGCGACCAGAGATAGGGCACCGCGCCGATATGGTCCTCGTGGCCGTGCGTCAGCACCAGGCCGGCGAGGCTGCCCTTGCGCTCGGCGATCCAGCGCGGGTCCGGCATCAGCACCTCGACCCCGGGGCTGCTGCCCTCCTCCGGGAAGGTGATGCCGAGATCGACCATCAGCCAGCGGCCGGCGTGGCCGTAGAGGTTGAGGTTCATGCCGATCTCGCCGGTGCCGCCGAGCGGCAGGAAGAAGAGCTGGTCGGCGCCCGGCGCCTGGTCGAAGGGGATCTCCATCAGGCCGGCCTGCCGGGGTTCTTGCTGCGGTGCGCGCGATGCAGCAGCAGCAGGCCGCGCAGCGTCATGTCGGCATCGACCGCGTCGATGGCGTTGGTGGTGCCATGGAACAGCGGCGCCAGGCCGCCGGTCGCCACCACCTGCATCGCTTGGCCGTACTCGGCCTTGATCCGCTGCACCAGGCCCTCGATCAGCCCGATGTAGCCCCAGAAGACGCCCGACTGCATGGCGGTGACCGTGTCGCTGCCGATCACCTGCTGCGGCTTCTCCACGGCGATGCGCGGCAGGCGCGCGGCGCCCTGGAACAGCGCGTCCATCGAGAGGTTGATGCCGGGGCAGATCACCCCCCCTTCATAGCCGCCGTCGGCGCCGATCACGTCGAAGGTGGTGGCGGTGCCGAAGTCGACCAGGATCAGCGCCCCCTCGTAGCGCCCATGCGCCCCGACGGCGTTGGCGATGCGGTCGGCGCCGACCTGGCGCGGGTTCGCCATGCGGATCTCGAAGGGGTAGCTCGCCACCGCCTCCTCCACCGTCACCGGCGTCTGCTTGAAGTAGCGCTCGCAGAGCGTGACCAGGGAGCGCTGGGCCAGCGGCACGACGTTGGAGATCACCACGCCGTCGATGTCGGCCGGGCCCAGGCCGTTCAGCCCCATGAGCTGCGTCAGCCATACGGCATACTCGTCCGCCGTCTTGCGCGGATCGCTGGCCGAACGCCAGTGGCCCTTCAGTTCGTCGCCCTCATAGACGGCGAACACGCCATTGGTGTTGCCGTAGTCGATGACCAGCAGCATGAACCCTCACCTCACCCGAATTGCACCTCGGCGGCGGTCACGCGCCGCCGTCCGCCGTCGTCCGTCTGCAGCACCAGGGCGCCGTCGGCGTCGAGGTCCTGGAAGCGGCCGCTGAGTTCGCCCTGCGGCAGGCGCGCCACCAGCGGCCGGCCGAGGCCATAGGCCCGCCCCATCCAGGCCTGGCGCACCGCCCCGAAGCCCTGCGCGGCCAGCCGGCTGCGCCAGGCCTCCAGGCGCGGCAGCAGCCGCTCGAGCAGCAGCGCCGGTGGCAAGAGCGCGCCGGTCTCCGCCAGCGCCGCCGCCCGGTAGGGCGTGTCGCCCGGCGCCGAGGCCAGATTGACCCCCATGCCGATCAGAAGCCAGTCGAGCGTCTCGCCGCGCGCCCGGCTCTCCAGCAGGATGCCGGCCATCTTGGCGCCGTCCAGCATGACGTCGTTCGGCCACTTCAGCCGCACGCGCTCGGCATCGACGCTCTCGGACAGCGCTTCGGCCAGCGCCAGCCCGGCGAGGAAGCCGTACTCCACGCCGCGCGCCGGCGGCCCCTCGGGGCGGAACAGCAGCGTCAGGTAGAGATTGCCCGGCGGGCTGCTCCAGCCGCGGCCCTGGCGGCCGCGGCCGGCGGTCTGCTCGTCGGCCCAGACCGCCAGCAGCGCCGGCTCGCCGGCCTCGGCGGCCGCCCGCGCGCTGTCCATCGTCGAGGGCAGGCTGGCCTGGTGCTGCAGCCGATAGCCGGGCGGCAGCGCGGGTGCGCCGGCGCCGGCGCCGATCATCTGGGAACGAGCGAGGCGGCGGCCTCGGCGGCACCGTCGAACAGCGGCCCGGGCAGCACGGCGAAGAGCGCGATCAGCACCGCCGCCGCCGTCATCACCAGGCCGATCTCGCGTGCCGCCAGCTTGTCGAAGGACTCCTCGGGCTCGTCGAAGTACATGATCTTGACGATCCGCAGGTAGTAGAAGGCACCCACCACGCTGGAGAGCACGCCGACCACCGCCAGCACGTAGAGCCCGGCCTCCACCGCCGCCAGGAAGACGTAGTACTTGGCGAAGAAGCCGGCGAGCGGCGGGATGCCGGCCATCGAGAACATGAAGACGGCGAAGGCCAGCGCCATGCGCGGATGGGTGCGCGCCAGGCCCTTCAGGTCGTCGATGCCCTCGACCAGGCGGCCCTTCTGGCGCATCGCCATGATGCAGGCGAAGGTGCCGATGGTCATGATCATGTAGATCGCCATGTAGACCATCACGCTCTCGGCCCCGGCGCGGCTGCCGGCGGTGAGGCCGACCAGCGCGTAGCCGACGTGGCCGATCGAGGAATAGGCCATCAGGCGCTTGATGTTGCTCTGGCCGATGGCGGCGAAGGCGCCCAGCACCATCGAGGCAACCGAGACCGCCCAGATGATCTGCTGCCACTGCGCCAGCAGGTCGCCGAAGGGGCCGAGCAGGACGCGCATCAGCAGCGCCATGGCGGCGATCTTCGGCGCCGCGGCGAAGAAGGCGGTGACCGGCGTCGGCGCGCCCTCGTAGACGTCGGGCGTCCACATGTGGAAGGGCACGGCCGAGATCTTGAAGCAGAGGCCGGCCAGCAGGAACACCAGCCCGATGATCAGCCCCATCGACAGCGTATGCCGGCCGCCGTCGGTCTTCGCCTGGAATACCTGGCCCAGTCCGTGGAAGGAGGTGGCGCCGGCAAAGCCGTAGATCATCGAGGCGCCGTAGAGCAGCATGCCCGAGGAGAGCGCGCCGAGGACGAAGTACTTCAGGCCGGCCTCGGAGCTCTTCAGCGAATCGCGGCGGAAGGCGGCGACCACGTAGAGCGACAGGCTCTGCAGCTCCAGGCCCATGTAGAGCGCGATCAGGTCGTTGGCCGAGATCATCAGCATCATGCCGAGCGTGGCGAAGAGCAGCAGCACCGGAAACTCGAACTGCCCCATCTCCTCGCGGCGGATGAAGTGCAGCGACATGATGATAGTCAGGGCGGCGCCGAGCAGCACCAGCAGCTTCATGAAGTCGCCGAAGGCATCGACCACGAAGAGGCCGCCGAAGGCCGGGCCCTCGCCGCGGTCGCCGAGCAGGATCGCCGCCGCCGCCACCGCCAGGCCGAGCACGCCCAGCCAGAGCACCACGCCGACCCGGTCGCGGCCGGCGAAGACGCCGACCATCAGCAGCATGCCGATGGCGGCCAGCGCCAGGATGATTTCCGGCAGGGCCAGCAGCAGGTCGTTGCCGATGGAATGGTCGACCATGTCTCTTTCCTAGCGCGTCAAGGCGGCGGTGAGCGAGGCGAAGGGGGCCGCCTGGCTGGCCGCGATGTCGGTCTGGTAGTCGAGGATCAGCTTCTCGACCGAGGGCGCCATGATGTCGATGAAGCTGGAGGGATAGATGCCCATCCAGAGCACCAGGACCACCAGCGGGGCGAAGATCAGCTTCTCGCGCCAGTTCAGGTCGGCCATCGCCTTCAGGTCCGGCTTGCGGATCACCCCGAAGATCACGCGGCGATAGAGCCACAGCATGTAGGCCGCGCCCAGCACCATGCCGGAGGCCGCCAGCAGCGCCACCCAGGCGTTGGCCTGGAAGGCGCCGACGATGACCAGGAACTCGCCGACGAAGCCCGAGGTGCCCGGCAGGCCGACCGAGGCCAGCATGAAGAGCATGAAGAGCACCGCGTACTTCGGCATCTGGGTGGCCAGGCCCTCGTAGCGGGCGATCTCGCGCGTGTGCAGGCGGTCGTAGACCACGCCGACGCAGAGGAAGAGCGCCGCCGAGACCACGCCGTGCGAGAGCATCTGGAAGATCGCGCCCTCGATGCCCTGCCGTGTTGCCCGCGAAGATGCCGAGCGTGACGAAGCCCATGTGCGCCACCGAGGAATAGGCGATCAGCTTCTTCATGTCCTCCTGCGCCAGGGCGACCAGCGAGGTGTAGATCACCGCGATCACCGAGAGGCTGAACATCAGCGGCGTGAAGAACTCCGAGGCGTCGGGGAACATCGGCAGCGAGAACCGCAGGAAGCCGTAGCCGCCCATCTTCAGCAGCACGCCGGCCAGGATCACCGAGCCCGCCGTCGGCGCCTCGACGTGGGCGTCGGGCAGCCAGGTGTGGACCGGCCACATCGGCACCTTGACCGCGAAGGAGGCGAAGAAGGCCAGCCACAGCCAGATCTGCCAGCCCGGCGGCAGGTTCAGCGTCTCGATCAGCGTCGGGATGTCGGTGGTGCCGGCGGTGAAGTAGATCGTCAGCAGCGCCACCAGCATCAGCACCGAGCCGGCCAGCGTGTAGAGGAAGAACTTGAAGGCGGCGTAGACCCGCCGCGCCGCCGCCCCAGACGCCGATGATCAGGAACATCGGGATCAGCACGCCCTCGAAGAAGATGTAGAAGACCAGCAGGTCGAGCGCGCAGAACATGCCGACCATCAGCGTCTCGAGGACGAGGAAGGCGATCATGTACTCCTTCACCCGCTTGGTGATGGCCTCCCAGCTTGCCAGGACGCAGATCGGCGTCAGCAGCGTGGAGAGCAGCACGAAGGGCATCGAGATGCCGTCCAGGCCGAGGCGATAGCCGATCCCGAGCGCCGGCAGCCACTCGAACTGCTCGACGAACTGGAAGTCGGCCGTGCCGCGCTCGAAGTCGAACCAGATGAAGAGCGACAGCGCGAAGGTGACCAGCGAGGTCCAGAGCGCCACGTAGCGGGCGTTGCGCGCCACCACGGCCTCCTCGCCGCGGATCAGCAGGATGAAGAGCGCGCCCACCAGCGGCAGGAAGGTTACGAGAGAAAGCAAAGGCCAACCCATGATGCGGTTCCCTGCCCCCTCAGCCTAGTTCCGCGAAGAGATACCAGGAGACCAGCACGACGACGCCGATCAGCATGGCAAAGGCGTAGTGGTAGAGATAACCGCTCTGCAGCCGCCCGACCCGCCGCGCGATCGACTGGGTCGCCGCCGCCAGGCCGTCCGGGCCGACGCCGTCGATCAGCGCCCCGTCGCCGGCCTTCCAGAGGCCGCGTCCGAGATAGAGCGCCGGACGCACGAAGATCCGGTCGTAGAGCTCGTCGAAGTACCACTTGTTCAGCAGGAAGAGATAGAGCGGCCGCGCCCCGGCGGCGAGCATCGCCGGCAGGCGCCGGCGGCCGAGATAGAAGGCGCAGGCGACGGCGATGCCGACGAGGCCGGAGACCAGCGGCAGCCAGGCGACCCAGCCGGGGACGTGATGCGCCGCCTCGATCGGGTCGCGCAGCGTGAAGAGCGACTCGCCCCAGAAGGCCTCGCGCTCCTCGCCGACGAAGTAGGGATAGCCCAGCAGCCCGGCGAAGACCGCGCCGGCGACCAGGATCCACAGCGGCCAGAGCATGGTGCGCGGCGCCTCGTGCGCGTGCGCGGCCACCGCCGGCATCTTTGCCTTGCCGTGGAAGGTGATGAACAGCAGGCGCCAGGAGTAGAAGGCGGTCATCACCGCGGCGCCGATGCCGAGCCAGTAGGCGACCATGCCCTGCGTGCTGTGCGCGCCGTAGGCCGCCTCCAGCACCATGTCCTTGGAGTAGAAGCCGGCGAAGCCGAAGACGCCGGGGATGCCGATGCCGGCCAGCGCCAGCGAGCCGACCCACATGAAGCGAGATAGGTCGTCTTGATCTTGCCCGGCAGGCCGCCCATCTTGCGCATGTCCTGCTCGTGGTGCATGGCGTGGATCACCGCGCCGGCGCCGAGGAACAGCAGCGCCTTGAAGAAGGCGTGGGTCATCAGGTGGAACATCGCCGCCGAATAGGCCGAGACGCCGGCGGCGAAGAACATGTAGCCGAGCTGCGAGCAGGTCGAATAGGCGATCACCCGCTTGATGTCGTTCTGCACCAGCCCGATCGTCGCGGCGAAGAAGCAGGTCGATCGCACCGACGATGGTGACCACCTCGAGCGCGGTCGGCGCGTACTCGAACATCGGCGACAGGCGGCAGACCATGAAGACGCCGGCCGTCACCATGGTCGCGGCATGGATCAGGGCGGAGACCGGGGTCGGGCCCTCCATGGCGTCCGGCAGCCAGGTGTGCAGGCCGAGCTGCGCCGACTTGCCCATGGCGCCGATGAACAGCAGGATGCAGAGGATGGTGAGCGCGTTGCCCTCGATGCCGAAGACCGTGATGGTCGTGTCGGCCATGCCGCCGGCGGCCGGGAAGATCTGGTCGAAGTCGACCGCGCCGAACAGCAGGAAGATGCCGGCGATGCCGAGCGCGAAGCCGACGTCGCCGACGCGGTTCACCAGGAAGGCCTTGATCGCCGCGGCGCAGGCCGAGGGCTTCTCGTACCAGAAGCCGATCAGCAGGTAGGAGGCGAGGCCGACGCCCTCCCAGCCGAAGAACATCTGCACCAGGTTGTCGGAAGTCACCAGCATCAGCATGAAGAAGGTGAAGAGCGAGAGGTAGGCCATGAAGCGCGGCTTCGACTTGTCGTCGCTCATGTAGCCGACCGAATAGACATGCACGACGCTGGAGACCAGCGTCACCACCACCAGCATCACCGCCGAGAGCGTATCGACGCGCAGCGCCCAGGAGAGCTCCATCGAGCCGGAGGCGATCCAGGTGAAGATCGTCGTGGTGCGCGCGTTGCCGTCCAGCGCGACGTCGACGAAGACGACGATGGCCAGCACCGCCGACAGCAGCATCAGGCGCCGCAGGTGACGAACTGCGCGCCGCGGTCGCCCAGCGAGTGGCCGAAGAAGCCGGCGAGGAAGGCGCCCAAGCAGCGGCAGGAAGACGATCGGCTGCATCCATCGATGGGCTAGCCCTTCATCATGTTGATGTCTTCGACCGCGATCGAGCCGCGGTTGCGGAAATAGACGACCAGGATGGCCAGCCCGATGGCCGCCTCGGCGGCGGCGACGGTCAGCACGAACATGGCGAAGACCTGGCCGACCAGATCGCCCAGGTGGGTGGAGAAGGCGACCAGGTTGATGTTGACCGCCAGCAGCATCAGCTCGATCGACATCAGGATGATGATGACGTTCTTGCGGTTCAGAAAGATCCCGAAGATGCCGAGGGTGAAGAGGATCGCCGCGACGGTCAGATAGTGCGAGAGGCCGATCTGCAGCATGGTTCAGACCCCGCTCCCCGGCGCCACGTCCTTGACCTCGATGGTCGAGGAGACGGGGCGCGCGATCTGCTTGGCGATCGACTGCCGGCGAACCCCCTCGCGATGCCGCAGCGTCAGCACGATGGCGCCGATCATGGCGACCAGCAGCACCAGGCCGGCCGCCTGGAACAGGTAGACGTAGTCGGTATAGAGCACCAGCCCGAGCGCCTGGGTGTTGGTGACCTCGGCCGAGGCCGCGGTCTGCGCCTGCGCCATGGCGATCGCCTCCTCGGCCGGTGCCAGGGCCCAGGCGCCGACGACGAACAGCAGCTCGACCAGCAGGATGAGGCCGATCAGCAGCGCCGATCGGCAGGTACTGCAGGAAGCCCTGGCGCAGCTCGACGAAGTTGATGTCGAGCATCATGACGACGAACAGGAACAGCACCGCGACCGCGCCGACATAGACGACGACCAGGATCATCGCCAGGAACTCGGCGCCCATCAGCACGAAGAGGCCGGCCGAGTTGAAGAAGGCGAGGATCAGGAACAGGACCGAGTGCACCGGGTTGCGCGCCGAGATCACCATGACGCCGGAGGCGACGGCGATCGCCGCGAAGAGATAGAAGGCGAGTCCCTGCACGATCATGACGCCGCCCTTCCGGCCGTGGTCGGCTCCGCTCGCATGGCATAGGGTCTCATCATGGCGTTTCCTCTGGCCCCACCGCTCAGCGGTAGGGCGCGTCCTTCTGCAGCGACTGGGCGATCTCGAGCTCCCAGCGGTCGCCGTTATCGAGCAGGCGCTGCTTGTCGTAGAACAGCTCCTCGCGGGTCTCGGTGGCGAACTCGAAGTTCGGTCCCTCGACGATGGCATCGACCGGGCAGGCCTCCTGGCAGAAGCCGCAGTAGATGCACTTGGTCATGTCGATGTCGTAGCGCGTGGTGCGGCGGCTGCCGTCGGCGCGCGGCTCGGCCTCGATGGTGATGGCCTGGGCCGGGCAGATCGCCTCGCACAGCTTGCAGGCGATGCAGCGCTCCTCGCCGTTGGGATAGCGGCGCAGCGCATGCTCGCCGCGGAAAGCGCGGCGACAGCGGGCCCTTCTCGTAGGGATAGTTCAGCGTCACCTTGGGCTTGAAGAATGTAGCGCAGGGTCAGCGCCATGCCCGACAGCAGTTCCCCCAGAGCAGCAAGCTCGCGCCCCGCGGTCGCCGACATCATCCAGAATCATCCGCTGGCGCATCCTATTGACGCGCGCGTTTGGTTCAACCGCCATGACCCGCCGCCTCACCGCGGCAGCCAGTCGAACAGGATCAGGGCGCCCGCGGTCAGCACCAGCCAGACCAGCGACAGCGGCAGGAAGACCTTCCAGCCCAGCCGCATCAGCTGGTCGTAGCGATAGCGCGGGAAGGTCGCGCGCACCCACAGGAAGCACGAACAGGCACCAGGCAGATCTTGAGCACGAGCCAGATCGGGCCCGGCAGCCAGGCCAACGGCGCGATGTCGAGCGGCGGCAGCCAGCCGCCGAGGAACAGGATCGACGTCATCGCGCTCATCAGGATCATGTTGGCGTATTCGCCGAGGAAGAACAGCGCGAAGGCCATCGCCGAATATTCGACGTTGTAGCCGGCGACCAGTTCCGCCTCGGCCATCGGGCAGATCGAAGGGCGCGCGGTTGGTCTCGGCCAGCGCCGAGATGAAGAAGATCACGAACATCGGCAGCAGCGGCCAGTCGAAGAACCAGTTGGGCAGCCCGAGCCGGGTGCCGTCCCGCTGCGCCCGGACGATGTCGGACAGGTTCAGCGAGCCGACGCAGAGCAGCACGGTGATGATGACGAAGCCGATCGAGACCTCGTAGGACACCATCTGCGCCGCCGAGCGCAGCGCGCCCAGGAAGGCGTATTTCGAGTTCGAGGCCCAGCCGGCCATGATGATGCCGTAGACGCCGAGCGAGGAGATCGCGAAGAGGTAGAGGATGCCGACGTTGATGTCGGCGAGCACCATGCCCGTCGTCGAACGGGATCACCGCCCAGGCGACCAGCGCCAGGATGAAGGTCAGCATCGGCGCCAGCAGGAAGACGACGCGGTTGGCGCCGGCCGGCAGGATGGTCTCCTTGGCCAGCAGCTTCACGCCGTCGGCGAACGGCTGCAGCAGGCCGAAGGGGCCGACCACGTTCGGGCCCTTGCGCATCTGCATCGCGGCGATGACCTTGCGCTCGGCAAAGGTCAGCATGGCGACGGCCAGCAGCAGCGGCACGACGATCGCCAGGATCTAGGCCACGGTGATGACGGTCGGCCAGACGTAGGTGTCCCAGAAGGGGGCGTCGAACATGGCTCAGGCCCCCGTGCCGGTGGCCGGCAGCGGCCGCACGAAGGTGGCGCTGCACTCCGCCATGGTCGCCGAGGCGCGGCTGATCGGGTCGGTCATGTAGAAATTCTCGATCGGCGAGCGAAGGGCGCGGCGGCCAGCGCGCCCGCCTTGCCCGAAGGCGCCCCAGGCGGCCGGCCTCCTGATGGTCGAGCCGCGCCAAGCGCGGATTGCCGCCACCATCGCGGCGCGCAGCTGCGCCGAGGTTGTCGTAGGGCAGCGTGCTTGCCGAGCGCTCCGACAGCGCCCGCAGGATGGTCCAGTCCTCGCGCGCGTCGCCCGGCGGGAAGGCCGCCAGGCGGCCGAGCTGCACGCGGCCCTCGGTGTTCACCCAGGTGCCGTTCTTCTCGGTATAGGCCGCGCCCGGCAGGATCACGTCGGCGCGCGTGCGCGCCGGCGTCGCCGTGATGGCCCTGATAGACCACGAAGGCCTTGCCCAGCTTCGCGCATGTCGATCTCGTCGGCGCCCAGCAGGTAGAGCGCCTGAATACTCCCGTCTTCACAGCCCTGGAGGATGGCGTCGGTATCGCGCCCGCCCTCGCCCGGCAGGAAGCCGAGATCGAGGCCGCCGACCCGTGCCGCCGCCGTGTGCAGGACGTTGAAGCCGTTCCAGTCCTCCTTCACCAGCCCCAGGGTCTCGGCGGCCTGGTGCGCCAGCGCCAGGACGGCGCGCCGTCGGCGCGGGCCAGCGCGCCCATGCCGACGATCATCATCGGCCGCTTGGCGGCCTTCTTCAGCGCCTCGGCGAAGGGATGCCTCGCCGTCGGCCAGCTCGCCTTCAGCGTCTCGGCGCCCGGCGCCCAGATGCTCGTAGGGGATAGGTCAGGTCGGCCGCGGCCCGATCACGCCGACCTTCAGGCCGCCCTTCAGGCAGCGCTTGCGGATGCGGGCGTTGAGCAGCGGCGCCTCGGTGCGCGGGTTGGTGCCGACCAGCAGGAGTGCATCCGCCTGCTCGATCCCGGCGATGGTGGTGTTGAAGAGGTAGCCCGCCGCCGCGGATCGCCCAGCCGAGCTTCGCGCCGTCCTGGCGGCAATCGAGCGTTGGCGAGCCCAGCGCCGCCATCAGGTCCTTCAGCGCGAACATCGACTCGGCGTCGCAGAGATCGCCGGCCAGCGCCGCCATCTCCGCCGGCTGCAGCGTGGCGACCTTGTCGCGGATCGCGGCGAAGGCCTCGTCCCAGGTCGCCGGCTGCAGCTTGCCGTCGACGCGCGACATAGGGCCGGTCGAGGCGCTGGCGCTTCAGGCCGTCATAGGCGAAGCGCGTCTTGTCGGAGATCCACTCCTCGTTGACGTCCTCGTTGAGCCGCGGCAGCACGCGCATGACTTCGCCGCCGCGCGCGTCGACCCGGATGTTGCTGCCGACCGCATCCATGACGTCGACCGATTCGGTCTTGCGCAGCTCCCAGGGCCGCGCGGCGAAGGCATAGGGCTTCGAGGTCAGCGCGCCGACCGGGCAGAGGTCGATCAGGTTGCCGGACAGCTCGGACGTCAGCGCCTTCTCGACATAGGTCCCGACCTCCATGTTCTCGCCGCGCCCGGTCGCCCCCAGCTCCTCGACGCCCGCGATCTCGGTCGCGAAGCGGATGCAGCGGGTGCAGTGGATGCAGCGGGTCATCACGGTCTTGATCAGCGGGCCCATGATCTTGTCCGGCACCGCGCGCTTGTTCTCCTCGTAGCGCGTGCGGTCATAGCCATAGGCCATGGCCTGGTCCTGCAGGTCGCACTCGCCGCCCTGGTCGCAGATCGGGCAATCGAGCGGATGGTTGATCAGCAGGAACTCCATCACGCCGTTGCGCGCCTTCTTCACCGTCGGCGTGTTGGTCTTGATCACCATGCCGTCCATCACCGGCATCGCGCAGGACGCGATCGGCTTCGGCGCCTTCTCCTGCTCGACCAGGCACATGCGGCAGTTGCCGGCGATCGACAGGCGCTCGTGATAGCAGAAGCGCGGGATCTCCACGCCGGCCACTTCGCAGGCCTGCAGCACGGTGACGCCGGCCGGCACCTCGATCTCGCGTCCGTCGATGGTCAGTTTCGGCATGGCTCGTCCCGCTCATTCCCCTGCTCCCCGCCCTTACTCGCCGCCGCGCGCGCGCCGCCGCGCGGCGCGCGCGCGATGCGCCGCTCCATCTCCGGCCGGAAATGGCGGATCAGGCCCTGGATCGGCCAGGCCGCAGCATCGCCCAGCGCGCAGATCGTGTGGCCTTCGACCTGCTTGGTGACTTCCAGCAGCATGTCGATTTCGTCGATTCGCGCATCGCCCCTGACCATGCGCTCCATCACCCGCCACATCCAGCCGGTGCCCTCGCGGCACGGCGTGCACTGGCCGCAGCTCTCATGCATGTAGAACCGGCTCAGCCGGGCGATCGCCTTCACGATGTCGGTCGACTTGTCCATGACGATGACCGCCGCCGTGCCGAGGCCCGAGCGCACTTCGCGCAGCGCGTCGAAATCCATCAGCACGTCGTCGCAGATCGACTTCGGCAGCACCGGCGTCGACGAGCCGCCGGGAATGACCGCCAGCAGATTGTCCCAGCCGCCGCGCACGCCGCCGGCGTGCTTCTCGATCAGCTCGCGCAGCGGGATGCCCATCGATTCCTCGACGTTGCAGGGCTGATTCACGTGGCCGGAAATGCAGAACACCTTGGTGCCGGTGTTGTTCGGCCGGCCAATGCCGGCGAACCAGGCCGCGCCGCGGCGCAGGATCGTCGGCGCCACGGCGATGGTCTCGACGTTGTTGACCGTGGTCGGGCAGCCATAGAGCCCGACATTGGCCGGGAACGGCGGCTTCAGGCGCGGCTGGCCCTTCTTGCCTTCCAGGCTTTCCAGCAGCGCCGTTTCCTCGCCGCAGATATAGGCGCCGGCGCCGCGATGGACGTAAACGTCGAAATCCCAGCCCGAGCCGCAGGCGTTCTTGCCGATCAGGCCGGCTTCATAGGCCTCGTCGATGGCGGCGTTCAGGATGCGCGCCTCGTTGAAGAACTCGCCGCGGATGTAGATGTAGGCGGCGTGGCGCGCCGACCGCGAAGGCGGCGATCAGGGCGCCTTCGATCAGCAGATGCGGATCGTTGCGCAGGATCTCGCGGTCCTTGCAGGTGCCGGGCTCGGACTCGTCGGCATTGACCATGAGGTAGCGGGGGCCGCCGTCCGGCGGGGGCAGGAAGCCCCACTTCATGCCGGTCGGGAAGCCGGCGCCGCCGCGGCCGCGCAGGCCCGACTGCTTCATCACGTCGATGATCCAATCGGGACCCAGCGCCGCGATGGTCTTTGGTCTCGCTCCAAACGCCGCGCTTGCGCGCCGCCTCCAGGCGGAAGTCCTGCTGGCCGTAGAGGTTGGTGAAGATGCGGTCCTTGTCCTGCAGCAGCACCGGCATCAACCCTTCTTCTCGTCGCCCGCGGCCGGCTCGGCCGGCGGCGGATCGTTGCGCAGGATGCCGGCGGGATAGGGCTCCTTCGGCAGCGCGGTCAAGGTGTGCATGCCGTCGATGCGGGCCGAGCCGAGGCGCCCGGCCTGCGAGCCGCGCGGCACCTCGCGGCCCTCCTTCAGCGCCTGCAGCACCGCGCGCAGGCTCTCCGGCGTCAGGTCCTCGTAGTAGTCGTCGTTGATCTGCACCATCGGCGCGTTGCAGCAGGCGCCGAGGCACTCGACCTCGACCAGCGTGAACAGGCCGTCGGCGCTGGTCTCGCCGATGCCGATGCCGGCGAACTCGCGCATCGTCTCGGTCACCTCGTCGGAGCCGCGCAGCCAGCAGGGCGTCGTGGTGCAGACCTGCAGCAGGTGCTTGCCGACGGGGCGCCAGGTTGAACATCGTGTAGAAGGTCGCGACCTCGTAGACGCGGATCGGCGGCATGCCGAGGAACGCGGCGACGTACTCGATCACGCCCGGCGAGCAGTGGTTGCCGTTCTGCCGCTGGCCGAGGTCGAGCAGCGGGATCACCGCGCTCTGCTTCCGCTCCTCGGGATAGCGCGCGACGATGACCTGCGCCCGCTCCAGGTTCTCCGGCGTGAAGGCGAAGCTGCTCGACCTTCGGCTCCTGGATCGGCGGGCGGTATCGGTCCGCTCATCGGTCGATCTCGCCGAAGACGATGTCCATGGAACCGAGGATGGCGACCGAGTCGGCCAGCATGTGGCCCTTGGAGCAGAACTCGATCGCCTGCAGATGCGAGAAGCCCGGCGCGCGGATCTTGCAGCGATAGGGCTTGTTGGTGCCGTCGGCGACCAGATAGACGCCGAACTCGCCCTTCGGCGCCTCGACCGCGGCATAGACCTCGCCGGCCGGCACGTGATAGCCCTCGGTGTAGAGCTTGAAGTGATGGATCAGCGCTTCCATCGAGCGCTTCATGTCGGCCCGTTTCGGCGGCGAGATCTTGTGGTCGTCGACCTTGACCGGCCCGTCCGGCATCTTCTCGATGGCACTGGCGCATGATCTTCAGGCTCTGCTTCATCTCCTCGATGCGCACCAGGTAGCGGTCGTAGCAGTCGCCGTTCTTGCCGACCGGCACGTCGAAATCCATCTTGTCGTAGGCGTCGTAGGGCTGCGCCTTGCGCAGGTCCCAGGCGACGCCGGAGCCGCGCAGCATCGGCCCGGAGAAGCCCCAGTCCATCGCCTCCTCGGCGGAGATCACGCCGATATCCACCGTGCGCTGGCGGAAGATGCGGTTCTCGGTCAGCAGCGCCTTCGAGATCGTCGACCAACTTGGGGAAGGCCTCGGTGAACCGCACGATGTCCTCGATCAGGCCGGCCGGCAGGTCCTGGTGCACGCCGCCGGGCCGGAAGTAGGCCGCATGCAGCCGCGCGCCGCAGACCCGCTCGTAGAACTCCATCAGCTTCTCGCGCTCCTCGAAGCCCCACAGCATCGGCGTCATCGCGCCGACGTCCATGGCGAAGGTCGTGACGTTCAGGAGGTGGTTGAGGATGCGGGTGATCTCGGAGAACAGCACGCGGATGTACTGGCCGCGCGGCGGCACCTCGATGCCCAGCAGCTTCTCGACGCCCAGCGCGAAGGCGTGCTCCTGGCACATCGGCGAGACGTAGTCGAGCCGGTCGAAATACGGCACCGCCTGCAGGTAGGTCTTGTACTCGATCAGCTTCTCGGTGCCGCGATGCAGCAGGCCGATATGCGGATCGCAGCGCTCGACGATCTCGCCGTCCATCTCCAGCACCAGGCGCAGCACGCCGTGCGCCGCCGGATGCTGCGGCCCGAAATTCAGCGTGTAATTCTGGATGGCGACTTCGGACATCAGGCAGCCCCTTCGCCGTCATTCTCATCGGCCTTTTCATCGCCAGGCAACATGCGGGTCCGGCCCTTCCCATGGCGCTGAGGAAGTCGAAGGTGCGGAAATCCTGGGTCAGCCTCACCGGCTCGTAGACAACGCGCTTCTGCTCGTCGTCGTAGCGCACCTCGACATAGCCGGTCAGCGGGAAGTCCTTGCGCAGCGGATGGCCCTCGAAGCCGTAGTCGGTGAGGATGCGGCGCAGATCGGGATGGTCCGGCGAAGAAGATGCCGTACAGGTCCCAGGCCTCGCGCTCGAACCAGTTGGCCGAACTGAACACGGCGCGGCACGACGGGCACCGGCGTCGTCCTCGTCGGTCGCGACCTTCACGCGGATGCGCTGGTTGTGCGTCATCGACAGCAGGTTGTAGACGACCTCGAAGCGCTCCTCGCGCTCCGGATAGTCGACGCCGCAGATGTCGATCAGCTGCTTGAACTGGCAGTTGGCGTCGTCGCGCAGGAAGCGCAGCGTGCCCGGCAGGTCGGCCGGCGCCACGGCGATGGTCAGCTCGCCGCGCACCGATTGCGCGCTGCGGATCGCCTCGCCCAGCGTATTGGCGACGTACTCGCCCAGTTCGCGCAACGCTTCGGTCATCGCCTGCTCCCCAGCGCCTAGCGCACGATCGATCCGGTGCGCCGGATCTTCTTCTGCAGCTGCAGGATGCCGTAGAGCAGCGCCTCGGCGGTCGGCGGGCAGCCGGGCACGTAGATGTCGACCGGCACGATGCGGTCGCAGCCGCGCACCACCGAATAGGAATAGTGGTAGTAGCCGCCGCCGTTGGCGCAGGAGCCCATCGAGATGACCCAGCGCGGCTCGGCCATCTGGTCGTAGACCTTGCGCAGCGCCGGCGCCATCTTGTTGGTCAGCGTGCCGGCGACGATCATCACGTCGGACTGCCGCGGGCTCGGCGCGCGGCACGACGCCGAAGCGGTCGAGGTCGTAGCGGCTGGCCGCCGCGTGCATCATCTCGACCGCGCAGCAGGCCAGGCCGAAGGTCATCGGCCACAGCGATCCGGTGCGCGCCCAGTTGACCAGCTTGTCGACCTGGGCGACCACGAAGCCCTTGTCGGCCAGCTCGTCGGTCACGCCGGCAGCAGCGCGTCCTGCTCGGCGCCGCGGCGCGCCGGCGCCCATGGCCGGCGACGGCGGCGCGCGGCGCGTCTCACTCCCATTCCAGCGCTCCCTTCTTCCATTCGTAGATGAAGCCGACGGTCAGCACGCCGAGGAAAACCATCATCGACCAGAAGCCGAACTGGCCGAGATCGCCGAACGACACCGCCCAGGGAAACAGGAACGCGACCTCCAGGTCGAAGATGATGAACAGGATGCCGCCAAGGATTTCCCCGCCAAGGCCCGCAAGGCGGCGGAGCGCGAGCATCCCGGCTGGCTGGCCGGCCTGCCGATCGCGGTGAAGGACTACAACGACGTCGCCGGGCAGCCGACGACCTACGGCTCGCCGCTCTTCGCGACGAACCTGCCGGCGGCCTCCGATACGACCGTGCTGCGCCTGACCTCGCGCGGTGCCCTGCCGATCGCCAAGTCCAATGTGCCGGAGTTCGCCGGCGCCAACACCTTCAACCCGGTCTATGGCGCCACCCGCAATCCCTGGGACCTGACGCGCACCGCCGGCGGGTCGTCGGGCGGCAGCGCCGCCGCCCTGGCCAGCGGCTCGGTCTGGCTCGCCACCGGCAACGATCTGGGCGGCAGCCTGCGCATTCCCGCCAGCTACTGCGGCATCGTCGGCCTCAGGCCCAGCGTCGGGCGGGTGCCGCGCCCGGCCGGCTGCCTGCCCTTCGACCCGCTCTGGGTCGAGGGCCCGATGGGCCGCACGGTCGCCGACGTCGCGCTGTTCCTCGATGCCGAGGCGGGCGCCACCCCGGCCGACCCGCTGGCCCTGCCGGCGCCCGCCGTGCCCTTCGTCCAGGCGGTGCGCGCGCCGGTCGCGCCGGCGCGCGTCGGCTTCAGCGCCGATCTCGGCCAGGGCCGCACCGTCGACCGCGAGGTGGTGGCCCTCTGCCGCGCCGCCACCGAGGGCTTCGCCGCCATGGGCGCGGCGGTCGAGGAGGCCTGCCCCGACCTGGCCGACGGCGTCGACTGCTTCCAGGTGCTGCGGGCGCAGATGTTCGCCGCGGTGCGCGGCCCGCTGCTGCCGGAGCACCGCGACGCGATCGCGCCGGAGATCGTCTGGAACCTGGAGAAGGGCCTGAAGCTGACGGCCGAGGAGATCCAGCGCGCCGAACGCCAGCGCCAGCGGCTGTACCACGCCGTCGTCGCCTGGTTCGGCGACTACGACCTGCTGGCCTGCCCGGTCGTCGCCCTGCCGCCCTTCCCGGTCGAGCAGCGCTACCCCACCGAGATCGACGGCCAGGCGCTCACCACCTACATCGACTGGATGTTCCTCACCTTCGTGCTGACCCTGACCGGCTGCCCGGCGATCTCGCTGCCCTGCGGTCTCACCGCCGGCGGCCTGCCGGTCGGCCTCCAGCTCATGGGCCGGCCGCAGGGCGAGGCCGACCTGCTGGGCGCCGCGCACCTGCTGGAGCAGTCGCTCGACCTCGTCGCCCGGGTGCCGCTGCTGCCGCAGGCGTGAGGCCTCGGCGCGGAGCGGCAGCCCGACGATTCGTCGTGGTGAACTCGCGGTGGGATGCACAGGATGGCGGGGAGCCCGCAGGCGACAGCGGGATCTTTGCTGCCACGGTTGAGGAATTGACCGGAACAGGGCTCGAACCTGCGACCTTCGGCGTATTAAGCCGACGCTCTGCCAACTGAGCTACCCGGTCTCAACGCCTCAACGCGTCCATTAGCGACTCATTGCGCAGGCGAGTCAAATCGGCGGCCCGCCGTCGCGTGGAGCGTTCTGTGGGAAGCGGAGTTTGGGGAGGGGCAAATGGCGCGAGTGACGGGACTTGAACCCGCGGCCTCCGGCGTGACAGGCCGGCGCTCTAACCAACTGAGCTACACCCGCTGAGATGCGGACGGCTAGGTACTCTGCCCTAGGAAGGCTGTCAAGCCGAGCACAGGATGTAGGCCGACTTTTTCAGCCAGAAGGTCGCCGTGCCGCCGCCAGCTCGCTTGTCAGCCTGCGCCGGACTGCTAGGCTCCCGCCCTTCCGGTAGCGCAGCGCAAGGATGCCCTGGCCCCATGTCGACCGACATCTTCATCAGCACCGATCTCGATTTCGACCGGCCGGGCAAGCAGCTCGGCTATCTGCGCATGCCGCACTCGGTGCATCGCTCGGCCTACGGCCACATCCCGATTCCCATCGGCCACTTCGTCAATGGCGAGGGGCCGCGCGTACTCATCACCGCCGGCAACCACGGCGACGAGTACGAGGGGCAGGTGGTGCTCTCCAACCTGCTGCGCCGTCTCGAGGCGGCCGACATCAAGGGCCGCCTGACGCTGCTGCCGATGATGAACTTCCCGGCCGCCGAGGCCGGCCTGCGCACCTCGCCGATCGACCAGGGCAACCTCAACCGCGCCTTCGTCGGCACGCCGACCCGGGGCCCCACCTGGGCCATCGCGCACTATGTGGAGGAGGTGCTGATGCCCGGCCTCGACCTCTACATCGACCTGCACGCCGGCGGCTCGTCGCTGACCTACAAGCCCTCGGTCTTCGCCTCCTTCGACGGCGGCGAAGGCAATCGGCAGGAGCGCCTGCAGCCCCTGCTGGACGCCTTGGCGATGCCCTGCACCCTGCTGCACGCCACCGACCCGCAGGGCGCCTATTCCCATGCCGCCGCCTGGCGCAAGGGCGTGCTGGCCTTCACCATCGAAGCGGCCGGAGCCGGCCGCGTGACCCCGGCCGTGCGGCAGCACATCGAGGGCGGCATGCTGCGGGTCCTGAAGGCCTTCGGCAGCTACGTCGGCGGCGGCGAGATCCCCGCCGCGGCGGCGCCGACCACCTACTACGAGGTCGAGAACGACCACTATCTCCACGCCGACGAGCCCGGCCTCTTCGAGCCGCTGGCCGAGATCGGCGCCGCCGTGCGCAAGGGCCAGCCGGCGGTTCTGATCCACCGGCCGGAGACGCCCGGCCGCGCGCCCATCGAGATGGCCTTCCCGGCCGACGGCGAACTGATCTGCCTGCGCGTGCCGGCGCGGGTGATCCGCGGCGACTGCGTGCTGCATCTCGCCCGGCCGATCGCGACGCCCCGCTGACGATGGCCGAGACCGCGACGCGCGAGGCGAGCCTCGGCCAACAGATCGGCGGCCGGCTCCGCGACCTGCGCAAGGCGCGCGGCCTGACGCTGCGCCAGCTTGCGACCCAGGCCGGCATCTCCGAGGCGCTGCTGTCGCGCATCGAGCGCGGCCAGGTCGCCACCCCCGTCGCCAACCTGGCCTCGCTGGCCGACTGCCTCGGGGTCGGCCTCGCCGCCCTGCTGGAGGGGCCTGCCGCAAGCCCCGGCGGACGGCCCTACAGCCTGACGCGGGCCGGCGAGAGCGGTGGGCCGGCGATGACGGTCGGCGGCTATCGCTACCGGCCGATCTGCCCCGGCCTCTCGGCGCCGCTCAGCGCCCTGATGGTGAGCTATGCCCCCGGGGAGCCGGACGGCTGGCTGACCCACGCCGGGACCGAACTGATCTACCTCGTCTCCGGCCGCCTGCGCTTCCGGCTCGGCGAGGAGACGATCGACCTGGAGAGCGGCGACTGCCTGATCTTCGATTCGGCGCTGCCGCACCGCGCCTGGAGCCTCGAGGCCACCGCTGCCGAGACCTTGATGGTGCTCGACCGCCAGACCCCCGCCCACGGGCTGGCCGAAGCGCCGCCGACCTAGGATCGCGGCCTCGAAATTGCATATCGTGCAATTTTGTCTTGACCCCGGCAGCGCCGCCGCGCTTGCATAGGGCCGAGGCTCACGCGGGAGGAATGCCATGTCCGAAGCCAAGCTCGACGGCCACCACGCGCCGCAGTACGTCGACGCCAACGCCATGCCCTGGGAGACGCTCCGCTTCCCCGGCCAGCACAGCAAGATGGTCTTCCATCCGCGCGCCGAGAACCCGACCGAGCCGAACGCCGGCTTCGTGCGCTACGAGCCCGGCGCCCACCACCCGCTGCATCGCCACGACTTCGCGCAGGTCTGGCACATCCTGGAGGGCGAGTTCCGGATCGGCGACCGGACCCACGGTCCCGGCACCGTGGTCTTCCATCCCGACCCGCATTTCGAGCACGACCTCTCGACCGAGACCGGCGGGCTGATGTTCTTCGTGCAGTACCCCGGCCCCACCACCGGCGGCCGGCCGATCTACGACGGCCGCTTCAACGTCGAGACGCGCAAGGACCTCGCCGAGGAGAACCTGGAGCGCTGACAGTCCGCGGTGGATGGCGTCCCCGGCGCGCCGCTCCCCCTCCCCGGGCGGGGAGAGGGAGGCCGGGCATGGTTCACGCCGCCGCCGGCGAGGCCCGCCGCGCGCCGCTGACCTGCAGCTCGGCGAAGAGGCCGACGATGGCCGCCTGCGCCGCGACGAAGGCGTAGCCCAGCCAGGTCGGCTCGACCCAGCCGGCCGCCAGCATGAGCAGGCTGCCGATCGCCCAGAGCGCGTTGATCGCCACCAGGCCGCGGACCAGGCGGCGCGACAGCCGGTCCCGCCGCAGCACCCAGGCGAGCAACAGGACGAAGGGCACGAGCGCCAGGCCGGCGAGGCGGAGCAGCAGCGGCGACAGCCCGAGCAGCGGGGCCAGGGGCTCCGCCGCCACGATCAGCAGGGCGCCGGTCGCGCCGCTGACCAGCGCGTCGATCAGCAGGACCCGCCGCAGGAGCGGCGAAGCGGGAAGGTGCAGGGTGGTCGGTATCATGGCCTTGTCTCCTTGCGATCGCCGGCGCCGGGATGGCCGCCAGCCATGGCGCGGACCCTGCGCCGGCGCGGGAAGCAAGGCGATTACCTGCCAGGTAACTGTCGGCCTTCCGTCGAAGATTCTATGCTCCGCGCCATGACGATGCTCGACAGCGCCCCCACGGTCGGCGATCTGCTGCGCGACTGGCGGCAGCGGCGGCGTCTCAGCCAGCTCGCCCTGGCCGGCGAGGCAGAGATCTCGGCGCGCCACCTGAGTTTCCTGGAGACCGGCCGCGCGCGGCCCAGCCGCGGCATGCTGCTGCGCCTGGCGGAGCGGCTGCAGATGCCGCTGCGCGAACGGAACCTGCTGCTGGCGGCCGCCGGCTTCGCCGCGCAGTTCCCCGAGCGGCGCTTCGACGATCCGGCCATGGCCGAGGCGCGCAGCGCCGTCGAACGGCTGCTCGCGGCGCAGGAGCCCTTCCCCGCCCTGGCGGTGGACCGCCACTGGCGGCTCGTCGCCCACAACGCCGCGGTGCCGCCGCTGCTGGCGGGCTGTGCCGACGCGCTGCTGGCGCCGCCGGTGAACGTCCTGCGGCTGAGCCTCGATCCCAAGGGCCTGGCGCCGCGGATCGTCAACTTCGCGGACTGGCGCCACCATGTTCTGGAGCGCCTGCGCCGGCAGGTGGAAGCGACCGCCGACCGCGGACTGCTGGCCCTGATGGAGGAGCTGCGCCGCCTGCCCTCGCCTTCGCCGCCGGCGCAGCGGCCGCAGCCCTATGCCGGCCTCGCCATGCCGCTGCTGCTCGAGACGGCGGCGGGAACGCTGTCGCTGCTGAGCACCACGACGGTCTTCGGGACGCCGCAGGAGGTGACGCTGGCGGAGCTCGCGATCGAGTCCTTCCTGCCCGCCGACGCGGCGACGGCCGCGGCACTGCGCGACCTGAGCGGGCAGCAGGCCGCATGACGCCCGAGGCTCTCTACCGGCGGCACGCTCCGGCGCTGTCGCGGGACGAGGCGCGGCACAATCTGCTGCTGGGCCTGCTGCTGCGCGAGCGCCAGAAGCCCAGCGAGGGGCTCTACCTGCGCTGCTTCGGGCGGCCCGGCGCCTGTGCGCTGCGGCAACCCGGCCATGGGTTGGTGCTGGGCGCGCTCGACACCGCGGAGTGCGGCAGGCTGGCCGAGGAGACCCTCGCCCTCGACTGGCCGGGCGTGACCGGCTCCGACGATACCGTGCCGGACTTCCTTGCCCGTGCCGCCGGGCTCGGCCAGCGCTTCCATCCGCCGACCGCGATGCGCATCCTGCTGCTGCGGGCTGCGCCGTGCCCGCAGACGGCCGCCGGCACGATGCGCCCGACGACCACGGACGAGGCGGCGCTGCTGGCGGACTGGCTCGAGGCCTTCCGGCGGGAGGCGCTGCCGCACGACCGGCCGCCGCCGCGCGAAGGCCTGCTGGCGCAGGCCGGTGCCGGCACGCACTTCCTCTGGATCCACGAGGATCGCCCCGTGGCGCTCGCCGCGGTCAACCGGCAGCTCGCCGGCTGCGCCTCGCTCGGGCCGATCTACACTCCGCCGCGGCACCGCGGCCGGGGCTACGCCGGGGCGCTGACCGCCGCCCTGGCGGCCAAGATCCTGGCCGATGGGCGGCACGCCGTCTGCCTCTATCAGGAGGTGGCGAACGAAGCCGCCGCGCGCTGCTACGCCCGCGTCGGCTTCCGCCCGCACTGTGCCGCCTGGACCGCCCGGCGGATGGCCTGACCCGGGCGGCGCTCAGCCGTAGGGCGTGGCGTCGCCGTCGCCGCGCAGCGTCGTCAGCTTCAGCACGCGCGACTTGATCGACTCCTGCCACTCGCGGCCGCTCTCGTCCTTCCACCAGACCACCTGGTTGCTCTCCGAGGAGAACTCATAGGGGCTGCAGTGGTTCTTCTCCTTCAGCCACTCCTTGTTCAGCTGCGGGAAGCAGGCCTTGAGCTGGTTCGTCGTGTCGACGCGGCCGGGGATCTCGCGCGGCCCCGTGACGGTCTCGCCGTCCTCGCTCCAGCGCTCCATGCGGCCCCAGTAGAAGCCGGCGTAGTCCTTCAGCAGCGGCAACTGCGGATAGGCGTCGGGGTAGGTCCAGATCGTGTTCTCCGAGACCTTGTCGCCGACCTTGATGCTCCAGTAGGTCGCGACGCCCTTGTAGGGACAGAAGGTCTCGTGCTCGCTGCGCTCCAGGAACTCCATCTTCAGCGCCGTGATCGGGAAGTAGTAGGCCGGCGCATGGCCCAGCTCGTACATGCAGCGCAGCGCGTCGCTCTCGGCGATCACCTGGCCGTTGAAGGTGACGGCAACGGTGGCCGGAATGAGGTCGAAGTCGACGACGTAGTTCGGGTTTGCGGCCCAACCCGGCGACTCCGGCGGCTGTAGTCTCTTGGTCATTGCGATTGCCTTCTTCTGGTGTGGTTCGACCCCTCGAGCCAATCCGGGCGTCGAGCCCGCCGCTGGCGATGGATCGCGCGGCGAGGCTAGCATGCCCGCCGGCGGAGCGCGCAAGGGCGCGCCGCCGCGTCGACGGGCGGCGCCGGAAAAGGTGCTGTGCTTTTTGTCCCCGCCGGCGGCCGCGAACCGCTACCCTGCGATCGCGTGCCGCCGCCGGCGTCGCGCTTCCCCATCCCCCTCCAGGAGTTCCCCCGGAATGCGCAGCCCCATCCTTGCGACGACCGCCCTGCTGGCCGGGCTGCTGCTCGCGCCGGCCTCTCCCTCCCTGGCCGCCAACGCGAAGAACGCCCTCGGCGCCCTGGCCGTCTCTCCCGATGGCGCGACGATCGTCGCCGGCGGCGATTCCCGCGCGCTCTACCTGATCGATCCGGCGGACCTCGCGGTGCGCGAGCGGGTCTACCTCGGGACCAACCCGCTGGAGATGGCCTTCAGCGCCGACGGCGCGACCCTCGCGGTCTGGACCGCCGACGACCTGGTGCTGCTGCTCTCGACCGAGAGCTGGGAGGAGGTCGGCCGCGTCGAGGACGTCGCCTACATGAGCCACGCCGCAGCGGTCGACTCGCTGGTCGTGCTCGGCCGCTCCAAGCGCAAGAGCGGCGTCTACACCACGCCGCTGCAGGTGGTCTCGCTGGAGAGCGGCGAGGTCGTCGTGGCGGCCACGGTCGCCGCCGACGCAGCCGGCCTGGCCAGCCGGCCCGACGCCAGCGCCTTCGTCGTCCTGGCCAAGGGCGAGAAGAACGAGGCCGAGGCGAAGGAATCGCCGCCGGGCGACATGAAGGGCTTCGAGAAGGAGATCTTCAAGCAGCAGCATGACGAGCGCAGCGGCGAGGTGATCCTGCTCGACGCCGCGGGCGTGGAGGTCGGGCGCACGCCGACCTGGTTCAGCGCGCCGGCCAACATGACCGGCGCCTGGATCGGCGAGGAGGTGCAGTTCATCGGCCTGCACAACAAGAACCTCGCGGTCGACGGTAGCGGTGCCACCCTGCGCATGTTCCAGACGCCGGTGGACTACAACTACGGCATCGCCCTCTCGCCCGACCAGGCCACCGCCGCCTTCGGCGACGGCCGCCGGGGCGCCGTCGTCTCGCTCGCCGACGGCGGCAACGTGATCTTCGACCTCGCCCCGGTGCCGGGGCCGCCGGAATACGTCCTGGGCTACGCCTTCGCGCCCGACGGATCGATCTTCGCCGGGACCAGCGCCTACCGCCTGCTGCACATCGGCCCGGACGGCACGGTCCGCGCCATGGCGCCGATCTTCTGAGGCCCCGCGCCGCCGCCGGGCCCTGCAAAGCGCCGGCGTTTTTTGTCGATGCCGGCGGCTGGGCGGCCCCCTAGAATGCCGCCGCTCTCGCCGCCGTCCCGACGGGGCGCCGGCCGGTGACCGCCTGATCCAAGGAGACTCCAAGACGATGCGTCGCAACCTGCTGCTCTCGACCGCCCTGCTTGCCTCCCTGTCGCTTGCACCCGCCCTCCTCGCGCCGCCGGCCGCGGCCGATACGCCGAAGAACGCGCTCGGCGCGCTGGCCGTCTCGCCGGACGGCACCACCCTGGCGGCCGCCGGCGACAACCGCGTGCTCTATCTGGTCGATCCCGCGACGCTGGAGGTGCGGGAGCGCCTCTACATCGGCACCAATCCGCTCGACCTCTTCTACAGCGCCGACGGCAAGACGCTCGCCCTGCACAGCACCGACGACGACATCATCCTGCTCTCGACCGAGACCTGGCAGCCGACGGGCAAGGTCGAGGACGTGCAGCTGCTCGCCCATGCCGCCGCGGCCGACGCGCTCGTCGTCCTCGGGCGCGCGAAGAAGCAGAGCGACGGCAGCTACCTGGCGCCGCTCAGCGTTATCTCGCTGGCCGACGGATCGGTCGCCCTGTCCGGCGGTGTCGCCGGCAACGCGGCGGCGCTCGCCAGCCGGCCGGACGCCAGCGGCTTCGCGGTGCTGACCAAGCAGGTCGACGACCCGGACGAGCCGAAGGAGGAGCCGCCGGCGGAGACCAAGGGCTTCGACAAGGACATCTTCAAGCAGCAGCACGACGCGAAGAGCAGCGAGATCATCCTGATCGGCGCGGACGGCGCCGAGACCGGCCGCACCAAGACCTGGTACGGCACCGGCTCGACGCTCACCGGCATCTGGGATGGCGAGGCGGTGCACTTCGTCGGCTACAGCAACGACAACCTGACGGTCAGCGCCGCCGGGGAAACGGTCGCCATGTTCGAGGGGCCGGTCAGCTACAACTACGGCATGGGCATCGCGCCCGACCAGACGCGCATTGCCGTCGGGTCGCTGCGCGACGGCGGCGTCGTCACCCTTGCCGACGGCAGCAGTGCCGGCTTCAAGCTCGACGCCGAGGCCGGCTGGCCGGAGTACTTCGAAGGCTTCACCTTCGCTCCGGACGGCTCGATCTACGGCGGCACCTCGGCCTATCGCCTGGTGCATGTCGCGCCGGACGGCACGCTGCAGAAGGTCGTCCCGATCTACTGAGGCCCGACGCCCCGCTCCGCCGCGGACAGGCGCGTCAGCGCGGCAGTCCCGCGGCGCGTCCCTGGCGCAGCGCCCGGCAGTACCACTCGAACTCGTCGAGGAAGCGGGCCAGCGCGCCGGCCACCCAGTCGGCCGTCGCCTCGCCCTCCTCGGTCAGGGTCTTGCCGATGCGCGGCAGCGGCAGCAGCGAGGGAATGCTCGACATGCCGAGTTCCGCCAGCGTCATGCGCAGCTGCATCGCCGCGCGCACGCCGCCGAACTGGCCGGCGGAGTAGCAGACGATGCCGGAGGGGCGCCAGAAGTACTCCTCGAGGAAGTGGTCCAGCAGGTTCTTCAGCGCCGGCGGGATGCCGTGGTTGTATTCGCCGCTGACGATCAGGAAGCCGTCGACGCCGCGATAGAGCGTCGCCAGCCGCTCCAGCGGTTCCGGCGCCTGGCCCTTGGGGTGCTCCTTGTACATGCGGTCGAGCAGCGGCAGGTCGAGCTCGAGCGGGTCGACCAGCGTCGGGAGGTGGCCGCGTGCCGTCAGCGCGCGCATTGCCAGGCGCGCCGCCCGGATCCCCTGGCGGTCGCGCCTGACCGAGCCGAGCAGGACGGCGATGCGCAGCGGGACCGGGCTCTCTTCGCGGGACATGGAGGAATCCTTGCGCTGCTGGCCGGCCCGCAGCTTCCCTGCGCGCGCCGCCCCTCGTCAAGCGCGGCCCGCCGGATCAGGCGAAGAGGCCCTCCAGGCGCTGCAGCGCCTCGCCCCAGCCGTGCGCGTGCCCGTCGCGCGCCGCCGCGTCGAAGAGGCGCTCGTGCAGCAGCGTCAGGATGGTCGCGCTGTCCTCGGCACCGGGGGCCGGGCGGAAGGTGACCGTCACCAGCGACTCGCGCTCGGGGGTGGAGATCCAGGCCCAGGTGAAGACCAGGCGCGCGGCCGGCACGATCTCCCGATAGACGCCGCCGACCTCGTGCCGCTCGCCCTCGCGCGCGCCGCTGGTCTCCAGCATCGTCACGCGGAAACGCCCGCCGACCCGCAGGTCGGTCTCCGCGCTCTGCACCGCGGTGCTCAGCGGGCCGAACCAGCGCGCCAGCTGCTCGGGCCGCGTCCAGGCCTCGTAGACCCTGGCGGCCGGCGCCTTCAGGCGCCGCTTCAGCGTCAGGCTGGGCCGCCCTTCGGCCGCTTGCCCCGGCCCGCCGACGATCGCCGCTGCGCCATGCTGCGGCGCTGCCGCTTGTCCTTCGGCCGGCTCGCCGGCGCCCCTTCGTCCTGCCATGCGCCCCGCTCCTCCTCGTCCAAGGCCGGTCCCTCGACGAAGGCGGCCAGCCGGTCCAGTCGCTCCTCCCAGAAGCGCCGATAGCGCTCCAGCCATGCCATGGCCTCCTCCATCGGGCCGGACTGCAGCCGGCAGGCGACGCTGCGGCCGGTCTTCTCCCGCGCGATCAGGCCGGCCCCCTCCAGCACGCCGAGGTGCTTCAGGATCGCCGGCAGCGACATCTGGAAGGGTTGCGCCAGCTCGCTGACCGTCAGGCTCTCGGCCTGCTCCAGGCGGGCCAGCAGGGCGCGCCGCGTGGGGTCCGAGAGGGCCGAGAAGGTCCGATCCAGCCGGGAGGGCGATGAGTTAACCATTCGGTATAGCGTGCCGGCCGGAGCCGGGTTATGTCAAGTTGGCGCGTCCGCCTCGCCCACCCTCACGCCGCCGGCTCCTCCCGCTTCACCGCGCGCCGCACCGCCCCGCCGAAGCTCAGCCCCTGGGCCACGACGGTGAAGAGCACCACGGCATAGGTCGCCGCCAGGATCGGGGTGCGCGCCGGGCTGTCCGGCAGGGAGAGCGCCAGCGCCACCGAGATGCCGCCGCGGATGCCGCCCCAGGTCATCACCGGAATGGTGCCGCGCACGAAGGGATACCAGCGCCGCAGCAGCGTGATCGGCCCGGCGACCGAGAGGAAGCGGGCCAGCACCGCCAGCGGGATCGCTGCCAGCGCCAGCCAGCCGAAGGCCGGATCGAAACTCAGCACCACGACCTCCAGGCCGATCAGCAGGAACAGCACGGCGTTGAGGATCTCGTCGAGCAGCGTCCAGAAGCCGAGGACGTAGCGCCGTGTCGTCTGGCTCATGCCGTGGGCGACGCCGTGATTGCCGATCAGCACGCCGGCGACCACCACCGCGATCGGCCCGCTCATGTGCAGGCTGTCGGCTATGACGTAGGTGCCGGAGACCAGCGCCAGCGAGATCATCACCTCGACGGCGTAGTCGTCGATCGCCCGCAGGCCGCGATAGGCGATGTAGCCGGTGGCCAGGCCGAAGAGCGCGCCGCCGCCGGCCTCCACCAGCAGCAGCAGCATCACCGCGCCGAAACTGGCCTCCTCGCCGCCGCCGCCGTCGCTGCCGGGGGCGCCGGAACCGACGGCGGCCTGCACCGCGATGGTGAAGAGCACGACACCGACGCCGTCGTTGAAGAGCGACTCGCCGGACATGTCGGTCTCCAGCGTCTTCGGCACCTTGGCCTGCTTGAGGGTGCTCAGCACGGCGACCGGATCGGTCGGCGCCACCACCGCGCCGAACACCAGGCACCAGAGAAAATCGATCGGCAGCCCCAGCGCCTGGGTCACCAGCCAGAAGCCGGTCGCCACCAGCACCATCGCCAGCGGCGTGCCCAGCATCGCCAGGATGCCGACCACCATGGCGCGTTCCCGCAAGCGGTCCAGGTTCACCTGCAGCGCACCGGCGAACAGCAGGAATCCCAGCATGCCGTGCATCACGGCCTCGTAGAAGTCGATCTGCCCGATGGTCTCGGCGAGCGCGCCGTAAATCTGGGTGTGCGGCAGCAGGAACTCGAAGGCGATCAGCAGCAGCGACGCGCCGAGCCCCATGACCAGCAGGCCGATGGTGGCCGGCAGGTGCAGGAAGCGGTGGTTCAGCCAGGCGAAGACCGCCGTGACCGTCAGCAGGGCGGCGATCAGCTGGAACAGCGACAGCATGGCTCTCTCCTCGGGTGACGCCGGCCCAGTCTAGAAGGGGCGGCGGCCGCTCCGATAGCGCGTGGCACCCCCTCCGGCCTGTCGCCGGGCCGACCGGCGGCAGGGGGCAGACAGCGGCCGCGTTCTCGCGCCATGATCGGGGCAACCGGGGCGGCAGCTCTCCTGCCGCGTTTGCATCCTCGAGGACTCCGCCATGAGCATCTTCACCACCAAGCACGGCACGCAGCATTTCTATCGCGACTGGGGGTCGGGCCCGCCGATCGTCTTCTCGCACGGCTGGCCGCTTTCGGCCGACGCCTGGGACGCGCAGATGCTGTTCTTCGGCCAGCAGGGCTTCCGCGTGATCGCGCACGACCGCCGTGGCCACGGCCGTTCCGAGCAGACCTGGGACGGCAACGACATGAACACCTACGCCGACGACCTGGCGCGGCTGTTCGAGGTCCTCGACCTGAAGCATGCGATCCTGGTCGGCCACTCCACCGGCGGCGGCGAGGTCGCGCGCTATCTCGGCCGCCACGGCACCGGGCGGGTCGCAAAGGCCGTGCTGCTCGGCGCCGTGCCGCCGCTGATGCTGAAGACGGCGGCCAATCCGGACGGCCTGCCGATGGCGGTCTTCGACGGCATCCGCGCCGGCGTGGCCGGCGACCGCTCGCAGTTCTTCAAGGACCTCACCCTGCCCTTCTACGGCTTCAACCGCGAGGGCGCGACCGTCTCCGAGGGCCTGCGCGAATCCTTCTGGCTGCAGGGCATGCAGGCCGGGATCAAGCCGGCCTACGACTGCATCGAGCAGTTCTCCGAGACCGATTTCACCGCCGACCTGAAGGCGATCGACGTGCCGACGCTGGTCGCCCACGGCGACGACGACCAGATCGTGCCCCTCGTCGCTTCGGCGAAGCGCTCGGCGGAGTTGCTGGCGAAGCCGACGCTGAAGATCTATCCCGGCGCGCCGCATGGCCTGGCGCAGACCCAGCCGGAACTCTTCAACAACGATCTGCTGGCCTTCATCAGGGCCTGACCGGGTTCGGCGGCGGCGGCGGCGGCGCGTCCAATCGCCCCGCCGCCCGCACCGCTTGCGATCGGCGGCTGCCTCGCCGGCCGGCCTGGGGCATAGTGTGACCATCGCCGCGCAGTGGCAGCCAGACGACGAGGCCGCATGGAGTTCAAGGACTACTACGAGACGCTGGGACTGAAGCGCGATGCGCCGCTCGACGAGATCAAGCGCGCCTACCGCAAGCTGGCGCGCCAGCACCATCCCGACATCAGCAAGGAAGCCGGCGCCGAGGAGCGCTTCAAGGAAATCTCCGAGGCCTACGAGGTGCTGAAGGATCCGGAGAAGCGCGCCGCCTACGACGAGCTTGGCCGCAACTACAAGGCTGGGCAGGACTTCCGCCCGCCGCCCGATTGGGACGCCGGCTTCGAGCACAGCGGCGGCTTCTCGGAGGAGGAGGCCGCCGCCGCCAGCGACTTCTTCGAGTCGCTCTTCGGCGGCGCGCGACGCGCCCGCGGCGCAGGCGGGCGGCACGGCGGCTTTCGCGCCCGCGGCAGCGACCACCACGCCAAGGTGCTGATCGATCTGGAGGACGCCTACCGCGGCGCGGTGCGCACCATCCAGCTGCGCGCGGCGGAACTCGGCGACGACGGCCAGGTGAAGCTGCGCGAGCGCACCCTCAAGGTGACGATCCCCAAGGGCGTGCAGCAGGGCCAGCAACTGCGGCTGGCCGGCCAGGGCGCTCCCGGCCTCGGCGACGGCCCGGCCGGCGACCTCTACATCGAGATCGAGTTCAATCCGCACGGCCGCTACCGAGTCGAGGGCAAGGACCTGCTGCTCGATCTGCCGGTCGCGCCCTGGGAGGCCGCCCTCGGGCGGAAGGTGAAGGCGCCGACCCCGCTCGGCACCGTCAACCTGCAGGTGCCGGCGGGCGCGTCCGAAGGCGCGCGACTGCGCCTGAAGGGCCGCGGGATTCCGGGCGAACCGCCGGGCGATCTCTACGCCGTCCTGCACATCGTACTGCCGCCGGCCGACAGCGAGGCGGCCCGCGCGCTCTATCGGGAGATGGAGGAAAAGCTTGCCTTCAATCCCCGTGCGAAACTGGGAGTGTGAGGCCATGAGCGAACCAGCCGACAAGGGCTTGCGCGGCGCGATCGTCGCCCGCCACACCGAGGTCACGCTCGATCAGGTCTGCGGCTACTGCGCCGTGCGGCGGGAGGAGATCGTGCTGCTGGTCGAGGAAGGCATCCTCACCCCGACGGCCGGCCCGGCGCCCAACTGGCGCTTCGCCGGCGACAGCCTGCGGCGGGCCGCCAAGGCCCTGCGCCTGCGCCAGGAGCTGGAGATCGAGCTGGGCGCCGTGGCCATCGTCCTCGACCTGCTGGAGGAGATCGAAAGCCTGCGCGCCCAGATACCAGAACGCCCGCCGCATATCGATGCGGCGGGCGAAGAGGAAGACGACCCGCGCGCGTGAGCGCGGCACCGCCGGTCGCATACGTCACCGGCGTCAGTTGGCGGAGACCTCTTCCGAATCGATGATGCCGTTGTTGTTCAGGTCGAGCGAGCCGTAGTAGCCCGGGGTCTCCACCTGCCACTCGTCGGCCGTGATCCGGCCGTCGCCGTTCAGGTCGACGGGCTTCACCGAGTGCTCGTCGAACACCACGACATTGCCCTCGGCCAGCACCTCGGCCTTGCTGCGCACCACCCAGACCTCGTCGCTGTAGTCGCCGTCGCGATCGGTGTCGTAGCGCACGCGGATCTGGTCGCCGTAGAGCACCGGCTGGTTGCTGTAGGTGCTCGGCTGCACCGGCTGGATCTGGCCGCTGGCAACCTTGCTGTTGTCCATCAGCATCTGCGCCTGCTGCGTGCCCGGGGCGACATCGGTCGCAAGAGCGGCGCCGGCGCCGAACCCGAGCGCGGTGGCGAGCAGCAGGGATCGGGAAAGATTTCGCATGGGACTACCTTTCGCATCTGTTGCTCCGTGGGCGTCCGGGGCCTCGCGGCCACCGTCGCCATGGAGAGAAGAACGCGCGAGATCGCGGATCGTTCACCCGCTCGTTGCTTTTCCCGCAGAGACGCTGGCCTGATCCCGCTCAGCAACTCTACCCAATTCCAGATTGGCAAACTGCGCCAACCTCTCTCGAATCCGCACGGAAAACCGCGAAGAACCACTTAGAGTTGGACTATCGACCCATTCTGACCGAACATGTTGCTGTCGGCACAACGTGGTAGCGTCGGCGGGCTGCCCCAGAGATGGAGGCACCAATGTCGAAGAAGCCCGTCAGAAAGACCGATCGCAAGGCTACGGCCGCCGAAGGCGACGGCGGGCTGTTACCGGCCGGTCCCGATGACTTCGTGAAGCTGGACAACCGGCCGGCCCGGGAGAAGATGCCGGCGAAGCTGGCTGCCCAGGCGGTCCGCCGTCTGGTCGTCTCGCCGATGGGCGGCGAGGCGGCCGGCAAGGCCGGCGGCAGGGACTATGCCCCGAAACTCAGGCGCGTCGAGGCGAAGGCGAGCCCCGCGCACTGGGAACTCGAGCTGTCGGACGGCCTCGCCCAGGGTCTGCCGGGGCAGGACTACGGGCGCCTCTCGGTTGCCGAGGTGACCCGGGGACTGGCGCGCAAGGCCGACGCCGGCGACGGCGTGGCACCGCACCGGCCCGACTGGGTCGACTACACGCCGCACGCCAAGGTGCTGGGCAACAGCACGCCGCTGATGCGCCGCATCGACGGCCGGCTGGTCCACCCGGACTACGGCGTCTTCGGGCCCGACGACCGTCAGGTCTACTACCCCGCCGGCTATCCCTGGCACTGCATCGGCAAGATCCTGGTCTGGAACGATTTTTCCCAGCCCTACCCGGCCTGGAGCGGCTCCGGCGTGCTGATCGGCGACCGCGTGGTGCTCACCTGCGGGCACATGGCGCCCTGGGGCTCGGGCAACTGGGCGATGCAGTTCATTCCGGCCTACTACGACGGCGGCTCGATTCTCGGCGCCGGCGTCAGCTCCTGGGTCTCGAACTATTACGGCTACAACACCGGCGGCCAGGTCTCGGCCTGGGACATGCTGGTCTGCCGGCTCTATACGCCGCTCGGCCAGAGTTATGGCTACTACGGCACGAAGAACTACAGCAGCAGCTGGCAGGGCGGGAACTATTGGACCCTGGCGGGCTATCCCGGCGCCATCGCCAATGCCAACCGCCCCTCGCGGCAGATGTGGTGGCCGGTGCTGGACGACGACAGCGACGGCAGCGCCGAGGAGGTGGAGTACGAGGCCGATTCCAGCGCCGGCAACTCCGGCGGCCCGGTCTTCGGGTTCTGGAGCGGCGCGCCCTACTGCATCGCCACGCACAGCGGCGGCTCGAAGACCACGTTCCTCTGGTGGACCCTGGAGGACACCAACGTCGGGGCCGGCGGCGGCGCGCTCAATGCGCTGGTCTCCTGGGCCCGGAACAACTGGCCGGCCTAGCCGGCGGCTGATCCACGCCGCGCCCTCCTTGCCGCCGCCGGCCGTCGCCAGGCGGCAAGGAGGGCAGGCGACTCGTCTTGCCCTGCTCGGGCCGAGGCCGGGGCTGGCCACGGCCGCCCCGGCTGCTGCCCAGGTCGTCCCCTCGGCGCCGCCATCCGCCCTCGCCCCCAGCGCGGCTGACGCCCGCCGCCGGCCAAGGCGGTTTGGCGCCACACTTGTTACTCCCGCCCGCCGCCCTCCTTGGCCAAGTCTCTGTCGCACTCGCCGATGAGCCAGACGCAACGGCTGGACTCTCGCTTCGACGCGGCGCCGGACGCCGCCCCAACCAAGGAGTAGCGCAAACCATGACCACATCGACCAAGATCCATCAGGACGACGGGCAGTCCGTCATGCAGAAGCCGCCGGTCGTCTCGCCGCAGGCCTGGGAGGCCGCCCGCCGGCAGCTTCTGGCGAAGGAGAAGGCGCAGACCCGGGCCCGCGACGCCCTGGCCGCCGAGCGCCGGCGCATGCCGTGGATGGCGGTGGAGACGCCCTATGTCTTCGAAGGGCCGCAGGGGCAGGCCAGCCTGCTCGAGCTGTTCGACGGCCGCCGCCAGCTGATCGTCTACCGCGCCTTCTTCGAGCCGGGGGTCTTCGGCTGGCCCGACCACGCCTGCCGCGGCTGCTCCCTGGTCGCCGACCAGGTGGCCCACCTCGCCCACCTGAACGCCCGCGAGACGACGCTCGTCTTCCTCTCCCGCGCGCCGCAGCCGCAGATCGCGCGGCTGAAGGCCCGCATGGGCTGGACGATGCCGTGGTTCACCATCACCGACAGCTTCGATGCCGACTTCGGCGTCGACCAGTGGCACGGCACGAACGTCTTCTACCGCGAGGGCGACCGCCTGTTCCGCACCTACTTCCTGAACAACCGCGGCGACGAGCAGATGGGCAGCACCTGGAACTACCTCGACATCACCCCCCTCGGCCGCCAGGAGGCCTGGGAGGATTCCCCGGCCGGCTATCCGCAGACGCCGACCTACAAGTGGTGGAACTGGCACGACAGCTATCGCGAGGACGCGCCGCCCGACCGCAAGTGGGTCGAGGTCTCCGATGCCGGCGAGGCGGCGTTCCGGCAGCAGGGCGCGCGGGGGAAGCCGTGAGCCAGGCCTGTTCCGGCGGTCTGGGCAGGACGGTCGGCCGCGAAGCCATCGCGCTCAGGGCGGCGGAGTGGCTGGCGCTCGCGGCCTCGCCGATCTTTGCCGCCATGGCGCTGCTGACCGCCATGCTGGAGGGCAGCGCGGCGGACCTGATCTGCTCAGGCCCCGATCCCTGGCCGCTGAGCGGCATGGTGACGATGTACCTGCTGATGAGCGCTTTCCACGCCACCGCGTGGCTGCGCCGGATCGGCCGCGGCGCCCGCCGCGGAGCGGCCTGAAGCGCCGGCCCGCAGGCGCGCGAGCAGCGTCATGCAAACCCTGTCCCCCGGCGCGGCATCGCCGGGCCGGGGGCGGGTCGCAGGGCGCTACATCGGGTTGCCGTCCACCGTGCCGACGATCGTCGGGTCTTCGCACGCGGTGAAGGTCATGGTCCAGCGGCTGGGAAAGGCCTTGTCGTGGAAGGTCATCTCGACGTAGCCCCAGGACCAGCTTTCGACGTCGTACTCGTCGTAGGCCGGCTGGCTGCAGGCGTTCGGATCGCCCTGCTTGGCATAGCTGACCCAGTAGCCCTGGAAGACGCCGCGGTTGGTGGTGTTGCCCGCCAGGCCCTCGATGAAGATGGCGCCGTCGTCGACGCCGAGGTGGGCCATCGTTCCCACGTCCGCGACATACTCGACATTGCCGTTGACCGTGGTCCAGGCCTCGTCGGCAACAGCCGGGCCGGCCAGCAGCGCCACGGCGCCGAGCAGCAGGGCCGCCGTCGGCAAGGTTCGCTTCAGCATCGCAGTACTCCTATCTGCAGGGATCAGGGTTGATAGCAGGTGGCGAAGACCTGCACCGACAGTGACTTGCTGCTGTCGCTGCACTGTATGGCGGCCAAGCAGCGGTCGTGCGGCTGCGGGTAGGCCTGGCCGTTCGCGGCGGTGGGTCCCAGTTGGAAGCGGTCGACCGACGGGCAATTGTCCTCGCCAGCGTAGTTGCCAAGCGTGTAGCTGCAATGGAGCACATTCTGCCCGGCCGGACAGACCGCGGCACACTCCGCCCAGCCGACGGCGGTGTTGTTGCAGACGACCGACGTGAGATCTTGTCCCTGCGATGCCGTCGTGCCGACAAAGCAGAATAGGATCGCCGCGAAAATTGCGCTGATTCTCATCTCATGCCCCCCTGCTTGATTTACCAGGCCTAGCGCCTGCTTTTTTGTATTTGCCGGGACAAAGACTGGAGCGCGCGCTGGCATATATCAACGCTTTATTCCTCGATTATCAAATTAGTCTTTGCAGTTGCAATTCTCACCTCGGCACTGCTGGTAGCCGACGCCACTGCGATACCCCGGGGCCGTCTCGCGGCCTCTTGGTCAGCCAGGGCGGCTCGATCCGCTACAGCGGCTTGCCATAGAGCGTCATGACGATCTCCGGCGCGTCGCAGCGTGTGATCGACATGGTCCAGCGCCCCGGATAGGAGGGGTCGAGGAAGGTCATCTGCACGAAGCCCCACGAGAGGCTTTCGTTGCCGTACTCGTCGGTGGCCGCCTGGCCGCAGGTCACGTCGTCGCCGGTGATCTCGTAGTCCACCCAGTAGCCGAGAAAGGTGCCGCGGTTGGACGAATTGCCGGCCAGGCCCTCGACGAAGATCGAGACGCCCTCCTGGGGAACGCCGAGCACCGCCATGGTGCCGACATCGCTGAGGTACTCCACCGGGCCGGACTCGGTGGTCCAAACCTCGTCGGCCGCGGCCGGTGCCGCCACCATCGCGAGACTGCCGGTCAGGATCGCCGCCCAGCCCTTGGTCCGTGTGCGCATTGTCGCCTCCCCTGTCAGCCGCGCCGGCCGGCGCCAGCCTACAATGCGGCATCGCCGTCCGATCGGGGATCAAATTCGCGCCGGCCGCTTGCGGCCGCTTGCGGCTGCTGGCAGCGCAGCCGCGGGCGCGTCCTAGTGCGCGCCCTTGAACATGCCGCCGTCGACACGGATCGCCTCGCCGGTGACGTAGCGCGCCAGAGGCGAGGCCAGGAAGACCACCATGGCCGCGAAGTCCGCCGGCTCGCCGAAGTAGCCGAGCGGGATGACCCTCTGGATGAAGGCCTCGCGTTCCGCCGGGTCGGGGTGCAGGCGGCCGAGAATCTGCTCGCTCTTGATGCGGCCGGGGATCACGCAGTTCACCGTGATGCCGTCGCGGCCGAGTTCGGCGGCGAGCCCCTTCGACCAGACATGCGCCGCCGCCTTCGCCGCCACCGCCGCGTTGGAGGCGGCGACCTCCTGTCCGCCGGTCACCGTGAGGATGCGGCCCCAGCCCTGTGCCTTCATTCCGGGGATCAGCGGTACGGACAGCCGGCGCGGCGCATTGAAGTTGAGATCGAGCGAGTGGCTCCAGACCGCGTCGGGGGAATCCCACTGCGCCGGGTGCGACTGGCCGGCGTTGTTCACCAGGATGTCGATGCGCCCGACCGCCGCCAGGGCGGCGGCGGCCACCGCCTCCGGCCCGTCGGCAGCCGTCAGGTCGCCGACGACGATTTCCGGCCGCGGCCCGCCGGCGGCGACAACCTCCTCGGCCAGGCTGTCCAGCAGCTCGCGCCGCCTGGCCACCGCCACGGTGCGCACGCCCTCGGCCGCCATCGCGGACACGATGCCCCGCCCGATCCCGGTGCTGGCCCCGGTCACCAGGCAGGTCTTGCCCTCGAGTTTCAGATCCATCGTCCGCGCCTCCTCCGTCTGTCATGCCGCTTTTGTCTACAGTCTACGGCAGCACGGCCGGAGCCGGCACCGGCGCGCTTGCAAGGCACCTGTGCCTCAGGACGATGCCGCCATGCAGGAAGTGCTTGTTCGGCAAATCGCGCGACAGGAGTAGGATCGTCGGAACAACCGCTGACCACTATGCGGAGAAGGGGCATGGAAACAAAGATCGACGAGATCGCCTCTGGCGTATTCCGTCTCTCCACGCTGGTGCCGGAGATCGCACCGCCGGCCGGCTTCACCATCAACCAGTTCCTGTTGCTGGCGGAAGAGCCGCTGCTCTTCCACTGCGGTCCGCGCCAGATGTTTCCGCAGGTCTCGGCCGCCGTGGCCAGCCTGATACCGCTGGCGAGCCTGCGCTGGATCACCTTCGGCCACGTCGAGGCCGACGAGTGCGGCGCCATGAACGAGTGGCTCCGCGTCGCGCCGCGGGCCGTGGTGGCGCACGGCCAGACCGCCTGCATGGTCTCGCTGAACGACCTGGCCGACCGCCCGCCGCGCGCGCTCGACGATGGCGAGGTGCTCGACCTCGGCGGCCTGCGCGCCCGCTACATCGACACGCCGCATGTGCCACATGGCTGGGAGGCCGGCGTGTTCTACGAGGAGACCGGCGGGACGCTGTTGTGCGGCGACCTCCTGACCCACGTCGGCGACGTACCGGCCCTGGTGGAGGGCGACGTCGTTGGTCCGGCGATCGCCGCCGAGGAGGCCTTCCTCGCCACCAGCCTGACGCCTGCCACCGGGCCGACGATCCGCCGCCTGGCTGGCTTGGCGCCACGCACGCTGGGCCTGATGCACGGCTCCTCGTTGCGCGGCGACGGCGGCGCGGCGCTGAACGCGCTGGCCGACTACTACGATGACCGGCTGCGCGCCACCCTGAGCTAACTCCATCCCCCCTGGTCTCCGGCGCCCGGCGGTCGCGCCGCGGCGCCCGAACCCTCGCGCCCTCATTGCGGATGCTCCTGCCCGATGCCCGACCCTGCGCCAGCCGAAGAGACCTCGATCCAGGGCGCCCTGCTGCGCGACCCGGGCTTTTTCCGCGTCTGGGCCGCCGGCGCGCTGAACGGCGTCACCCGCTGGCTCGAGCTCCTGGTCGTCGGCCTCTACGTCTTCCAGCAGAGCGGCTCGCCCTTCCTGGCCGCGCTGATGGCCATGCTGCGCCTGTTGCCGATGGCGCTCTGCGGCCCCTGGCTGGGCGCCCTGGCCGATGCCATCGGACGGCGGCGGCTCTACCTCGGCCTGACGCTGCTGGCCATGGCGGCGACGGCGGCGCAGGCGCTGCTCGCCGCGCTCGATGCCATCGAGATCTGGCACCTCGCGGTCGGCGCCTTCATCTCGGGAGCCTACTGGAGCTGCGATGTCTCGGTGCGCCGCATCATGCTGGGCGAGATCGCCGGACCGCGGCGCGTGGCCCAGGCCATCGCCTATGATTCGCTCAGCAACAACGTCACCCGCATGCTGGGCCCGCTGCTCGGCGGCGGCCTGCTGCAGATCTTCGGCCTGACCGGCAGCTTCCTGCTCGGGTTTCTCTGCAGCAGCCTGATCCTGCTGCTGATCCTCAGGGTCACCGACGGCAGCCCGCTGGCCCCCGGCGGCCACCGCCAGGTCGGCGCCAACCTGCTCGCCGCGATCCGCCTCGCCCGCGCCACACCGCTGATCGTCGCCACGCTGCTGATCACCATGCTGTTCAACGTCTTCTCCTTCCCCACCACCAGCATGGTGCCGGTGGTGGGCGAGAGCATCCTGATGCTGTCGCCGCTGTGGATCGGCCTGCTGTCGGCCTGCGAGGGCGCCGGGGCCACGCTGGGCTCGCTGGCGATCGCGCTCTTCGCCCGCCCGCAGTGGTATCGCCGCATCTACTGGGGCGGCCTGATGATGGCGATGGTCTCGATCCAGCTCTTCGCCCAGACCGACTGGCCGCCGCTGGCCGGCCTGGCGCTCTTCGTCATGGGGCTGGGCGTGGCCGGCTTCTCCTCGATGCAGACCACCCTGATCTTCCTCGCCGCGCCGCCGCAGGCGCGCAGCCGCATGATGGGCCTGGTCTCCTTCTGCATCGGCACCGCGCCGATCGGCTTGCTGCACATCGGCTGGCTGGCCGACGAAATCGGCCCCGGACTCGCGCTGTCGATCATGGCCGCCGAGGGGCTGCTGGCCCTGCTGCTGGTGATCTGGCGCTGGCCGCAGGTGCGTTAGTCAGAGCAGCGGCCCCAGCATGCCGACGGTGTTGTTCCACAGCCGCCGGCCCAGCGACCAGGCCTCCACCGCCTCCGCCGTCACCGGGCGGGAGCTGCCCAGGAACGCCTGCTGGCGGTGGCGCAGCGCCGCCGTCGTCTCGCGGTCGCAGAGCAGGATGTTGTTCTCGTAGTTCAGGTCGAAGGAGCGCCGGTCCATGTTCGCCGACCCGATCAGCGCCACCTCGCCGTCGATCGTTAGGGTCTTGGCGTGCAGCAGGCCGCCCTCGTACTCGTGGATGCGCACCCCGGCGGCCAGCAGGTCCCGGTAATAGCTGCGGCTGGCGGCGGAGACCACCAGGGAATCGTTGCGCGCCGGCAGCACCAGCGTGGTGGCCACCCCGCGGTGCGCGGCGGCGCAGAGCGCGCCCTGCATGGCGTCGTCGGGCACGTAGTAGGGCGTCGTGATCACCAGCTCGCGGCGCGCCGCGAACATCAGCGTCGCGAAGAGCTCGGGCATGGCGGAGTGGCGGACCGTCGGGCCGGTGGCGATGACCTGGGCGGTGAAGCCGGCGCGCGGCGCGCGCAGCGGCGCCCGCAACAGGTCGAGAATGTCCTCGTCGCCGTAGGTCATCCAGTCGCTGACGAAGACATGCTGGTTCTGCCGCGCGACCGGCCCCTCGAAGCGTATGACGCAGTCGACCCAGGGGGCGAACTTCGCCTTCACCAGGAAGGCCGCGTCGGCGCAGTTCTGACTGCCGCAGTAGGTGATGCTGTCGTCGATCACCACGATCTTGCGGTGGTTGCGCAGGTCCATGCGGCCCTTCAGCGGCGTCAGCAGCAGATTGCCGATCGGCAGGGCGACGGCGAGCTTGACGCCGGCGGCCTGCATCGCCGTCCAGTGCGCCGAGCGGATCATCGCCCGCGAGCCAAGGCGGTCCGCCATGGCGCGGCAGGTGACGCCGCGGGCGGCGGCGCGCTTCAGCGCCTCGACCACCTTCAGGCCATTGCCGTCCGCCAGCCAGATGTAGAAGAGCAGGTGGATGTGCTCCTGCGCCCGGTCCATGTCGGCGACCATCGCGTCGATGGTGGCGGCGGAGTCCGCCATCAGCCGGGCGCTGTTGCCGCCGAGCGGGCCGAAGCCGTTGATCGACTCGCCGAGCAGGAAGAGCGGCGCCCGGCTCTCCGGCACCTGCGTGACGAGATGGGCGGCCTCCTCGGGCAGCGGCGGAGCCGGCGCCGGCATGGCGGCCAGGACCCGCCGGGTGCGCTCGCGGTTGCGGCGCCCGATGTTGGTTTCGCCGAACAGCAGGTAGGTCAGGACGCCGACCAGCGGCGCCGCCGCGATCACCACCACCCAGGCGATGCGCGAGGCCGGGTCGCGATTGCGGCGCAGGATCGCCCGCAGAATGAACGCCAGCTGCAGGACCACATGCACGATGACGAAATGAATCATGCCCTGCCCCGTCCCAGCGGCCCACCCGCAGCGCCCCGCCGATCTGCCGGCGCGCGCGGCGCCCATCCTGCGGTGTTCCCCGGGACGGAGTCCATGCGGCGGCGCGAATTGCGGCCTTCTGCCAAGCACGCTCGACTGCATCTCCCTGAAGGAAGCGCAAGGCAGGCTGCTGCTCCAACCGCGGCGGCCAGCCAATTCAATCTGGATTGGTTGTGCGACCAGTGCCATTGTGTACTCCTCCTTGCGCCGAACGGGAGAACTGCCATGCCAATGCTCAGCGAATGGGACCCATTCGATGCTGGTGTCTGGGCAGAACTCTACGGTCGCCAGACGATCTCGTTGCGACACCCGAGCTATCCGGCGGAGATCGAAAGGCCGTCTCGCGAAGACCAATGGTCGGAAGGGCTCAACGAGTATCTGAGCCGAGTGGCGCAGCGGCTTGGCTTGGAGGCTATCCAAAGTCGCGAAAATCTGGAGCGGCTGCTTCCTTGGCTCCCTCTACGACCGGCAGGCAGCGACAGCGATACCTCATCGGGATCGCACCAGCTGTTCCGCTACGATGACGCCGAAGCGGTTCTCGATCAAAGCATCGTCTTCGTTGCCACCCTGGCGGGGGACGGCCAGCCGCTCGGCAGCAGAGTCGGCCTTCGCATTGTGGGTCACGTCGATGGAGATTCGCTCCGGATCAGCAGCGTTGCCCGCTCGATCTCGCTGCCAGAGGCGCTCGAGAGGGCGCAGGCGTTCTCGGCTCTTTTCCATTCGCCTCAGTTTCAGGGCGCCCTGGTCCCCTTCCTCAATGCTCTCTTGGCGAGCCTGCGGGCCGCGCTGATGTTGCCGGAGGCGATGGCGCTCCATCTGGAGGGCCTCAATCCTCTAGGCCGGGAGAACAACCGTCTTGTGCTGGAGACCTATGTCAACGTTCCACGGCCCGAGCCGGGACAGGACAGCTCCGCCCACGCCTATGCCGTGACAGCGCGTGTCTCTGTTCCCATCGACGATGAGCAGCGAGGGGGCAAGGACCCCGGAGAAGAACTGCGCGTCATCTCCCTGGAGCGCTACCCGCTGGTCGCGCATGCACGCCACCCCGTCGTGGTGCCGCTCTTCCCGGGCGATCCTTCTTCCAATGCAGGCCGTCGCGGCCTCATCGCTTCGCGCACGAATCGCGGCCCTGAGATCCTGAATGGATTTCGGCGCGACATCACCCTGACGGAGCTCCCTTTTGGCGGGAGAGGCCCGGTGGAGTTGAGGGACCAGGACAATCTGGTCGAGGTACGACGGTCCCGGCTGGTCGATCAATCGGCGAATGACGAGCTCACGCAAATCGGTATCCCGGACGAGTTGCATAGCGCGCGATGCAATGCCCATGCCGCGTTCAGCGCCTATCAACATCTACGCGCGCTGTTCGACGAGCGCTTGCCTCTCCCCGGCCAGGATGGTGACGTTTCGGGGCAGTATCTCCATCGCCATGCCCGTCCGCTGTTCGGAACGCTTCGAGCTTACGGCCTCGCACCGAGGGACTACTTTCGCTTCGCAGCCGCGCCGCTGCTCGTCCGCTACCGCGCCGGGATGTGCAAGGGCCCCGGCAAGGACGGCAAGATCGTCAATGCTGAAGTCGACTACGACCCCTGCAATTGCGGACCATTCCGCTTGGGTGACTCGCGGCTCAAGGATAGCTTGCGCCCCCTGCAGCTGCGCTTCGCGCTGGCCGATGTAAAGCGCACAGCGTCGCGCCGCGAGCCCTTAGGCCTTTCCTCCGATCCGCGATGGAGCTGGCACGAGTATTCCCACGTTCTGCTGGCCGCTCAGACCGGCGCCCTGGAACTGGCTTTCGTCCACAGCGTCGGAGATGCCCTGGCTGCGATTGTCAACGATCCCTGGTCGAAGCTCGTCGGAGACGCCTGGAGCCGCGGCTACACCTTTCCTTGGGCCTACCTTGCACGACGCCATGACCGGCGGGTCGAAGACGGCTGGGGATGGTGCAGTCGCAGGCATCGGCCTGGACGCTTCGATCGCATTGGCGGCCTGCACCGGCGCAAGGGCTACGATACCGAGCAGATCCTCTCGAGTTCGCTCTTCCGCCTCTATCGCTCGCTTGGTGGTGATACCTGTCGCCCGAGAAGTGGTGAGCCGGCCCGCCACCGGCGACAGGCGGCGGCCGACTACACCGCCTACCTGATCCTCCGGGCCATCCGTCTGATGCCTGCCATCGGCGGCAATCTGTTGGAAACGCCCGATCAGCTTGTCAGTGCATTGATTGACTCGGATATCGCCACCTGTCCCGCCGCCGCGGGCCCGCTCCGCCACCGGGTCGGCGGCTGGGCCCACAAGGTCGTGCGCTGGGCCTTCGAGGCCCAGGGCCTCTATGCAACGCACGATCAGGCCGAGGTCGTCGACCTCCCCGGTCGGCCGCCGCCGATCGATCTGTGCATCGCCGATCGCCGCGTGGACCTACCAGGCAATGGCCTCGGCAGTGGCTATGAGCCGGTGTCACTCGATTGGCGGAGTGCTGCATGGCATGCCAGCGACGAGGCGATCGAGGTCAAAGGGTGCGACGTGATCGTGCGCGTGAACAACCGTGGCTACGAAACAGCCAAAGATGTCGAGACCCGTCTCTGGTGCCTGAATTGGCACCATGCCGCTCACAGTCCCTGGTGGCACCCGCGGCATCTCAACAGCGCCTGGACCCTGGTGGGCAGGCAGACGCAAGCGCGCATTCCACCCTGGACAGCTGCGGCATCGCCCGCGGCCTTCCGCTTCCAGCTTCCTGACATACCCGGTGCGCGGCGACTCCTCCTGCTGGCAGAGACAAGTTGCGGCGGTGACCGTTCCAACATCGATGTCGCAAGCAAGCTCCCCTGCTCCCGATTTTCGGTGCCGCTCGTCGATCTTGTCGCTGGCGACAACAACCTCGGATTGCGCATCCTTCGGCGCCACGGTTGACGACCGCCTCGGCACCGCCCGCCTGCGGCGGTGGCCGATGACTGCAACGACCTAGGTCCACTCGATCTCGGCGCGCCGAATCACCCGGTTCAATGTCGGACAGTCGATCCGGCCTTTCGGTGAGGACGGTGGGTTTGCGCATTGTCCGTCCTTCCCGGGCGCGCTAGCCGCCTTCTGCGGCTGGCGGTCAATCGTCAGCAGGTACCAGATGGCGCCCGCAATGCGGCGGCCGGCAGCCGAGTCCGACGGATAGTGCAGACCCAAACGTTCCCTGTTGCGGCCCAATCGGTGCCCGAGCCACAAGAGAGGACCACGGAAGCTGTTGTCCGACCAGACCTCGGACAGCAACGGCTTGCGAAGCGTCGCCTTCTCGTCGGGGCTCCGGCACGCCGTTTTGCCGTCGCTTTCCGGCTCGGACGTGAACCACGGCTCACCGAAGCGATTGGCGATCCCCTCGATCTCGAGCAGAAGCAACGCGATGAAGTGCCCGAGGAAAGCGTGGCCGCTTGGGTAAGCGGGATGACGGGGAGGACCGAATGGCGGCACCAGCCCGGGGCAAAGAGCTGATGGCCGCACGCGCCGGTAGAGTTGCTTATAGTGCATGTAGGCGATGTTGCCGATGGCGAGGCCGCAGCGAATCAGTTCGATTGTCCAGGGACGGCGTTCCCCATCGATACCGAGGAAGCTTGTGAAGTAGTCGGCGACCCCATCGGCCTGCTGATGCCCCTCCGCCAGATAGCGGTCGCGGTCGTCCTCCATCAGCTGAAACAGCTCCCGGATCTCGCATCTGATGGCCTCGTAGTCAGTCTGCCAACGAAGATGAGCTGTCCGGTCCAACCATCCCTGCCGCAGAACCTCGTCCTGCTCCAGCCGCCAGGCAGCGTGGTGGGCAGCAAATTCCCGCGCGGCCATGATGGAGGGCTGCGACAGGTCCTGCCCCTGGAGCCAGACAGCGAGATTGGGGTCCCAGGGCAAGGTCCAGAACCGCAGTGATGGATCCCAGTCTTCTGTCTGCCATTCCAGCCTGTGGGTGATCGGGTTGTGGATGAAGATATCGTCGCGCATGCCCGGGAAGGCCTCCGCGCCACTGTCATCCGGAGCGAAGTCGAGCGCCCATGGCTTGAAAGAGAGCTCGAGCGGCGTGGCGTAGTAGCTCCAGGGAATGGGTGCCGTTCCCCCGGTGCCGGTGCCGGTGCCGGTGCCGGCGCCAGTGCCCGTACCCGTGCCCGTACCCGTGCCCGTGCCGGTGCCCGTGCCGGTGCCGGTTCCCGTGCCAGTCCCAGTTCCCGTGCCAATGCCCGTACCGGTTCCTGTGCCGGTTCCTGTGCCGGTTCCAGTCCCCGTCCCTGTGCCTGTGCCGGTTCCCGTCCCTGTGCCCGTGCCGGTGCCGGTGCCACCGCTTCCGCCAAACTGATAGAGCGTCGTCATGGGTTACCTCCCTTGTCTCTACTCGTTCGGAAAACCACCAAGACAGATCTCCTACTCGGGGAGCCCGGCCAGGCGCAGGCCTTCACCAAGGCGTTGACGATCTCCCTCTCGCCGGAGCGGGTATCGAGCAATGAACTGCGACACGCGGAAGGGCGGATCGAGCGCGAGAAGCTGTGCGCCGGCGCGGTGCGCCGCATCCAGTTCTCCGGCCATCGCCAAAGAAGCGGCCAATGTCCGCTGGCAGGCCAGGAAGCGCGGATTGAGACGTTGCGCCTTGCGCAGCCACGCAACCGCCTCGTCATAGCGAGCAGCGACGAATTCCGAGATCCCAGCGACCGTGCAGAACCAGAAACCGAGGGGATCGAAGGGACTGAGGCGCCACGCATTGCGCAGGCGATCCAGCGCCTCGTCGGGCCGCCCGAGAAAGGCGTAGGTCGAGCCGCTGATGCCCCAGGCAAAAGCCGAGTTCTCGTTGACCTTCAGCGCGCGGTCGAAGAGATCCACCCCCGCGTCGAGATTGCCGCTGAGGAAGGATTGCACATGCGCAGCGACAGCCAGGCAGAATGCATCGTCGACATCCAGTTGCAACGCCATCGCGGCTGCTGCTTCGGCGCCAGCGATATCGGCCTCGGTATCATGAGAGCGCCCCTCGCCGACCTTCAGGTTCAGCCACCAAGCGAAGTATGCGTGAGCCTGTGCATAGTCGGGATCGATCACAGTGGCACGGCGCAGAAAGACGCCGGCCTCGGCAAAGTGGTCGTCGTTCAGGGTGTAGAGCAGCGACATGGCCCGCAGCAGGCAGTCGTAGGCGTCGAGATTGTCGGTCGGCTTGCTTTGAATCCGCGCAGCCTCGGCCTGGTAGAGCTTCGGCTCGATGGTGCCGACGATGTTGCTGGTAATGCGATCCTGAATCTCGAAGACTTCGCTGCCCGCGCCATCGAATCGATCAGACCAGAGCGCTCTGCTGTTGGTCGCATCGATCAATTCGGTGGAGATGCGGACGCGGGAGTCTCGGCGGCGCACACCTCCTTCGAGGACGTAGCGAACACCGAGCTCGGAAGCAATCTCACGCAGATCCATCTGGCGGTCGCGATACCGCAGTGTAGAGCTCCAGGCGATGACATGGAGGGCATGGCTCCGCGACAGGCCGCTGATGATGTCTTCGGAAATCCCATCGCTGAAGTAGCGCTCCTCAGGGGCACCACTCATGTTTCTGAATGGCAGAACGACGATCCCGGGCCGTCGGCTCCACGAGCGATGAGGACTCCAGGCGGACTCGCCAGGCCGCGTGGCAGCGACCTGATCGTCGATGCGGTACACCCGGATCGATCGGCTGATGTTTCGGAGTTCACGCTCACCGAGATCGGCAAAGGTGATCGGCATCTTGTTGAGGACGTACTCTCGCACGCTGCCGGTCACGACGATCTCGCCAGGAGACGCGATGGGCAGGATGCGGGCGGCAATGTTGACTCCATCGCCGATGATCGTCTCCTCGTCGACGATCACGTCGTCTACGTTGATCGCTATCCGTAGCTGTATCCGACGCGAGCTCGCTTCGCCGTCCGCCTGGGAGAGCGCCCGCTGAATCTCCAGGGCCCAGTCGACCGCCTCTACGGCACTTGGAAACTCGATGAGGACAGCATCTCCGGCAACACCGTGGAGTTGCCCACGATGCTCCAGGAACTTGGGCTCGAGCAGGTCGGCACGCAGGGCCTTCCAGTCGCGCAGAGTGTCGATGTCATTGATCTCCACCATCCGCGACCATCCGACGACGTCGGCGAAAGCGATAGCGGCAAGACGCCGCGTAATGGTTGAGGCTCGTTCCACCGAATCTCATACCTAAAGCTGTTCATCTCCGCAGGTCGTGGCACACTCCATCTGGCTTCAGCCAAATAAGTCAAAGATCGCAACGGCGAAGCTCTTATCCCCAGTGCCCCAAGCGCGCAGACACGCCATAATAATATGTCATTCGCTCGCGCCGTTCTACCCTTAGAGGTTGTTACCGCCCTTGCAGCGGCAGCCAGGGACGATGCCTCGCTTCTGCGCCGCGCCTGCCGGCCGACGGCACGGCCCACGCCGGCCGCGTTCAGGCGCCGTCGCTGCCGTTCAGCCGGCGATAGCTGCGGATCACCTGGCTGTCGTCGGCGGCGCCCTCGCCGCGCCCCGAGGTGGCGAGGAAGAACTGCCGCGCGACGGCCGCCAGCGGCAGCGCCGCCTTGGCCTCCTCGCCGGCCTCGAGCACGATCCCGAGGTCCTTGACGAAGATGTCGACGGCGCTGGTGACCGCCGGGTCCGCCTGCAGCATGCGCGGGCCGCGGTCCTTCAGCATCCAGCTGGAGGCCGAGGAGCCGGACATGATCTCCAGCAGCACGCCGGGCTCGACGCCGACCTTCTCGGCCAGCGCGAAGGCCTCGGCCACCACCGCGATGTGGACGCCGCAGAGCAGCTGGTTCACCGCCTTGACCGTCGCCCCCTGCCCCGGCCGCTCGCCGACATGGAAGACCTTGTTGCCGATGGCCTCGAACAGCGGCCTCGCCGCCTCGAAGCTCGCCAGCGGCGCCGCCGCCATCACCGTCAGCGTCGCCGCCACCGCCCCCGCGACGCCGCCGGAGACCGGTGCATCGACGAAGCGCCGCCCGGCCGCCTCGACGCGGGCCGCCAGGGCCGCCACCGCGCCCGGCGGGCAGGTCGCCATCAGCAGCACCAGGCCGCCCGGCGGCAGCGCCTCCAGCGCGCCCTCGGCGAACAGCAGGCTCTCGGCCTGCGCCGCGTTCACCACCATCAGCAGCAGCGCCTCGGCGCCCTCGGCGGCCGCCGCCGCCGTCGGCGCGCCGCGTCCGCCGGCCGCGACCAGCGCCGCCACGGCGCTCTCGCGCAGGTCATAGCCCTGCAGCCGGAAGCCGCGCTTCAGCAGGTTGCGAGCCATGGGCGTGCCCATGGAGCCGAGGCCGATCAGGCCGATTGTCTGCAGCATCGTCTCGTCACTCCCGGCACGGATGCCCCTGGTCCTAGAGCCACCCCTTGATGGCGTCGGCGATCGCGTCGCGCGAGATGCCGTAGCGCTGGTGCAGCGTCGGCAGCGCGCCGGCGGCGAGGAACTCGTCGGGCAGGCCGATCTGCCGGAAGGGCGGCGTCACGCCCTCGCGCAGCAGCAGGGCGGCCACCGCCTCGCCCAGCCCGCCGATCACCGAGTGGTTCTCCGCCACCACCACCAGGCGGCCGCCGCGGCCGGCCTCGCGCAGGATCGCGGCGCGGTCGAGCGGCTTGATGGTGGGGACGTGCAGCACCGCCGCCCCGACGCCGTCCTTCGCCAGCGCCTCGGCCGCCTCCAGCGCGCGCATCGTCAGGATGCCGGAGGAGACGATCAGCACCTCGCCGCCGTCGCGCAGCAGCGCCGCCTTGCCGATCTCGAAGCGGTAGTCGTAGTCGTCCAGCACCAGCGGCACCTGCCCGCGCAGCAGCCGCATGTAGACCGGGCCCCGGTGCGCCGCGATCGCCGGCACCGCCTGCTCGATCTCGCGCGCGTCGCAGGGGTCGATCACCGTCATGTTCGGCATGGCGCGGAACAGCGCCAGGTCGTCGGTCGCCTGGTGGCTCGGACCGTAGCCCGAGGTCAGGCCCGGCAGGGCGCAGACGATCTTCACGTTCAGCGCCTCTTCGGCGATCGTCTGGTGGATGAAGTCGTAGGCGCGGCGCGAGGCGAAGACCGCGTAGGTCGTGGCGAAGGGCATCGCGCCCTCCTGCGCCATGCCGGCCGCCGCGCCCATCAGCAGCTGCTCCGCCATGCCCATCTGGTAGAAGCGCTCGGGATAGGCCTGGGCGAAGATGTGCAGGTCGGTGTACTTGCCGAGGTCGGCGGTCATGCCGACGATCTCCGGCCGCCGCCCCGCCTCGGCGACCAGCGCGTGGCCGAAGGGGGCCGCCTGGGTGCGCTGCCCCTCGGCGGCGATCGAGGCGATCATCGCCGAGGTGGTGAGGCGCGGCCCGGCCGGGGCGCTCATGGCGCGCGTCCGGCATCGAGCGCGTCGAGCGCCTGCTGCCACTCTTCGGGCTCGACGCGGATGAAGTGGCTCTTCTCGCGCGCCTCCAGGAAGGGCACGCCGCGCCCCATCACCGTGTCGCAGACGATCATCCGGGGCTTCGGCTCGGCGCAGGCGCGCGCCGCGTCGAAGGCGGCCCGCACCGCCTCCAGGTCGTTGCCGTCGACCCGCTGCACCTGCCAGCCGAAGGCCTCGAACTTCGCCACCAGCGGCTCGAAGCCCATGACCTGCAGCGAGGGGCCGTCGGCCTGCTGGCGGTTCACGTCGACGATGGCGATCAGCCGCGAGAGCTGCCAGTGGCTGGCCGACTGCACCGCCTCCCAGACCGCGCCCTCGTCCAGCTCGCCGTCGGAGAAGAGCGTGTAGACGAAGGCCTCCGATCCCTGCCGCCGCAGCGCCAGGCAGCGCCCGACCGCGATGGTCAGGCCGAGGCCGAGCGAGCCGCCCGACATCTCCATGCCCGGCGTGTAGCTCGCCATGCCCGACATCGGCAGGCGGCTCCCGTCGCCGCCATAGCTCTCCAGCTCCGCCTCGGGGATGACGCCGGCCTCAATCAGCGCCGCGTAGAGCGCGATGGCGTAGTGACCGTTCGACAGCAGGAAGCGGTCCCGCCCCGGCCAGTCCGGCTCGTGCGGGCGATAGTCCATGGCGTGGAAATAGGCGACCGCCAGCACGTCGGCGATGTCGAGCGCCTGGCCGATGTAGCCCTGACCCTGCACCTCGCCCATGCGCAGTGCGTGGCGGCGGATGCGATAGGCGCGCTCCGCCAGGTCGACGTTGTGTCCGATGGTTCCGGCGGCCAAGAGAACTCCCCCTCCAAGTGACCGCCGGACATTCCCGGCTACCGTCCACGGCGTCAATACGCACCGCTGCATGGCGGCTTGCGCCAGCGACGGAGAGGGAGCCGCCCCCCGCCGCCTCGCCCCTGCGGCTCATCCCTTCCCGTCGCCCCGCCCGGCGGAAAAGGCTCGGCCTCGGCGTGGCGGCCATGCTAGGGATTGGCGACCGCTCGCCCCGGGCGCTGGCAGCGACAGCCCCTCGGGCGACTGAACGGAAAGCTGGGAGTTTCGATCGTCATGCGGCCTTTGCTCTTCGCCCTCGCCTTCTGCCTCGCGCCGATCGTGGCGCCGGCATCCGCCCAGCAGGAGTCCGAGCCGGCCGCCGCCGCGCCGCCGCCCGGCGTGACCCTGGACCTCAACAAGCTCGAGCCGGTCGAGGGCGCCTGCCGCGCCTACCTGGTGCTGGAGAACGGCACCGACCAGGCCTTCTCGGCCTTTGTCCTGGATCTCTACATCTTCGGGCCGGACGGCGTGATCGCCAAGCGCCTGGCGGTCGAGACCGCGCCGCTGGTGCCCGGCAAGACCCGCGTGCGGCCGCTCGATATCGTCGGCACCGCCTGCCCTGCCGTCTCGAAGATCCTGGTGAACGACGTGCTCGACTGCGCCGATCCCACCGGCCAGCGGGACGACTGCGTCGCGCTGATCACCACCAGCTCGCACAGCAGCGCCGAGTTCTTCAAGTAGCCCGCGGCGCACGCCCGGCGCGGCCCATCCTGCGAGACGCCGCCTGCGGCCGTCTCGCAGGATGCCTCGCCGTCAGGTCTCCACCGTCACGCCGTTCTCCTTCAGCAGGCCCAGCAGCCTGGGCACGTCCGGCGGCCCCGGCGGGATCTCGCGGTCGAGCGCGGCGAACATCTGCGTCGCGGTGCCGCCGGCGCCGGTGAACTCCAGCATCTGGCCGCCGCCGGGGCCGTAGCGGAAGCCATGCACCGTGCCGGCCGGCAGGTGCACCAGCGTCCCCGCAGCGCAGTGGGTCGTCTCGCCGGCATGAAGGAACTCGACCGAGCCCTGCAGCACGTAGAAGGCCTCGTCCCAGTCGTGGCTGTGCGGCGGCGGGCCGGTGCCGGCGTCGCCCGACTGCAGCGTCACCTCCAGGCCCTGCGTCACCGCGTTGGAGGCGAGCACCGTCACCTTGGTGCCGACGACGTTCAAGGCGGCTGCATGATCCTGTGGCGTGACCACCAACGGCATTCTTTTCATCGCCATGGCCCTCGGTTGGGAACGACCGCCGGACCATAGGGTTCTTCGCAGAGCGGGGAAATCGGGAAGCTGCGGCCGCCCCGGCGCTCCGGCCATTTCCCTGCCTCGGACAGGCCCTCGACGACGAAGAGGAGGTCAGCAATGCCGCTCAGCTTTTCTCCTGCCGCCTATGCCTACGACGCCGCCCGCGACGCGCTCGACTTCCGCGGGTTCGATGGCCGCCGCCCCGTCGGCTGCAGCATCGACTGCCGGCTGCTGCGGATGTTCACCGGCACCTACCCCGGCGCCCCGAACGAGGCCGTCGCGCTCTTCGCCTCGCGGGCCGAGCACTTCCAGCACCTCGCCTCGGTCAAGTTCGACCGCGGCGAGCTCGACCGGCAAGGCCGCGTCGTCCTCGGGCACGGCGACTTCGCCGGCAGCATCCATCCGGCCGAGCTCTGAGGGCGCGCCGCGACCGCGGGCCGGCGCCCCGCGGGAACTTCGGCGCGCCGGCGCTGTTTCCTCAGCGCTGGCCGAGGCCGCCGTCGGCCGCGCCAGCAGCCGTCCCTTGCCGGCTCCCGCCGCCGCCGCGACCAAGTGGAGAAACTCCATGAAGCCCATTCTTCTGGCCGGTCTCCTGCTCGCCGCGGCGGCCTCGCCGTCCTTGGCCGAGACCACCACGCCCGACGGCGAGACCAAGCCGGACTGGATCTTCATCCTGGGGGCCGGCGCCACCTACCGGCCGATCGTCGAGGGCGACAGCCGCTACGAGGCGCGGCCCTTTCCCGCCGTCGACATCCGCTACCGCGACTGGTTCTTCATCAGCACGCAGCGCGGCATCGGCCTCGACCTGATCCAGGACCCCTACCAGGTCTGGCGCGCCGGCCCGGTGGTGACCTATCGGCCGCCGCGCTACGACGGCAAGACGCCGATGCTCTACGGCATGGGCGACCTCTCCGCCACGGTCGAGGCCGGCGCCTATGTCGAGTACGCCCCCGACCCGCGCGGCGACTGGTTCCCCTTCCATGCCCGCCTGGAGGCGCGCCAGGGCATCGGCGGTCACCAGGGCCTGCTGGTCGAGGGCGGCATCTCCTATCGCGACGAGATCACCGAGGACCTGATCCTCAACATCGGCCCCGGCACCACCTGGGCCAGCCACACCTACAACCAGGCCTACTTCGGCGTCACCGAGGCGCAGTCGACCGGCTCCGGCTATGCGCAGTACGAGGCCGATGGCGGCTTCAAGGATGCCAGCTTCGGCGCCGCGCTCTCCTGGCAGGTGCTGCCCTACCTCGGCGTCAGCACCTTCGCGCAGTACAAGCGCCTGCTCGGCCCGGCCGCCGACTCGCCGATGATCCGGACCAACGGCTCGCCCAACCAGGTCACCGTCGGCATGAGCGTCACGCTGCGCGTCGGCTTCGACCTCTGGTAGGGCGGCACAGGGCCTGGGCGGCGATCCCGCAGCGCGACGAAGCCGGCAGGGAATGGCCCGCGGGGTGCTGGCGTCCCTTGCGGGAGGGTCCCCGAGAGCCGCTGGGCCAACATCTCCGCGCAAGGGAGGACAGCGTCCGCGCACCTTCACGCTCTCCGTCTCCAAGTGCGACGGTCCCTTCGAGGCAACGATCAACGGCGCCGAAGGGCTCTAGGCGGCGTGCGGCGCGAGCGCGCCGTTCCCCGCCCGCCGCGGCAGGCGCTCAGTCTTCGTCGAACTGGCGCACGAAGGCGGCGAACTCCTCGCCGGCGTGGCGGCGCTCGCCCGTGCGCCTTGCCGGGTCCAGCGGTTCCACCACCGTCTGCGCGTCGGGCGAGGCGAAGTAGGCGATGGAGTAGCGGTCCCGGCCGCGCGGCGGATGCACCCGGTGGCGGGTGGAGCGGAAGCGGCCGCCCGACCAGAGCGCCAGCATGGTGCCGATGTTGCAGACGAAGCAGCCGGGCAGCGGCGTCGCGGCCATCCAGCGCTCGTCGCGGCGGAGCACCTCCAGGCCGCCGATCGGGCTGGGCATCAGGATCGTCAGGCAGTTGGTGTCGTGGTGGCCGAGGGTCTCGTCCGCCGCGGCGCCCGGCGGGCGCGCCAGGTAGTGCAGCAGCGAGATGTTGGTCATCGGCCGCCGGAAGGACTCCAGCAGCGCCTCCTCCTGACCGGTCAGGGTCAGCCCCAGGCAGCGCAGCAGGGCCTCGGCGATCGCCGTGACCCCCTGGTAGTAGGCGCGGATGGCGGCGGCGAAGCCGGGCGGGCGGGCGGGCCAGCGATTGGGCCAGACGAGATCGGCGGCCGCCTCGACCTCCGGCCCGGCCAGGAAGGCCTCGTAGCGCACCACGTTGCTGCCGTCCTCGTGGCTGGAGAAGCGCATCGGCGCGATGTAGCCGCGGTACGCGCCCCGGCGCCGGGCGACCTGCGCCTTCTCCGCGTCCGGCAGCGCGAAGAAGGCCTCGGCCTCGCGCCGGGCCGCGGCGATGGTCGCCTCGGCCAGGCCGTGGTTGCGCAGGTAGAAGAAGCCGATGGTCTCGCAGGCCCGGCCGATGTCCGCGGCCAGCGCGCGGCGCGCCTCCGCGCCCTCGGTGAAGCGCGGCAGGAGATCGATGATCGGAAGGTCGGCACTGATCGCATGCGGGTCCATCTCGTCTCCTCGTGGGTGAGAGCGGTGATGGCCCTGTGACGGCGCGTGCCAGGCGCTGATCCCGCTCATGCCGGAGCGGCCCCCTGCGGTGCGGGGCGGGACCGCCGGGAAGGTAGGGCGCGGGGCGGCGGGTGACAAGCGGGCGGGCGGGGGTGGACAACGCCGGGCAAGCGTCCGCTTGGCCCCCGCAGCCGTCTTCGCAAGCGGCCATTCCTCAGTGTATCGTTCCTGACGAGAACCACTCTTCCATGCTCTTGACCTGCTCCCCCCAGGCTCCCTCGGTTGATGTGTGAATCTATCAGCAGGGAACGGACGATGCGGCAGGTTCGATTGACCGGGGAGCGAATCATCGGTGTGCTGCGTGAGCAGGAGGCCGGGGCGCCTGCAAGGAGCACGCAGCGATGACCAGGATGGCCTTCTTTCTGTGGCTGGCAATCTCCATTCCGATGGCGGGCGCTGCCGCGCAGCACGTCACCTTGTTCCAGGACCACAGCAGCCTCGGGGACAAGACCATCGAGCGGATGACGATAACGCCGCCCAACGCCTGGGGCGGTATCGCCGATCTCAGCGGAACCGTGGTCGGCAGCGACGAAGTCACCAGCGTCTACGTCGATGCTGGCTACCGCGTCTATCTGTGGGACTGGGAGAACTACAGCGGCCCGCGGTTCGAGGCCACGGGGTTCGTCAAGAACGTCACCGATTTCAACGACAGGGCGGCCTCGGTGAGCTGGATGCGGATACCCCCACGGCATGCCACCCGTCTGCCCGTCACGCCAAGCGAGGCCATGGCGGCGGGGCGCGGGCCGGCGTTCGATCGCTTGCGCGCGGCAATCTCGCAGGTGATGCCTTGGGTCGACCCGAACACGGTCCTTGGCGACGCCTACGGCGTCAGCGAAGCGCCGACGCCCTGGCTGACGCTCTTCGGGTCGGATTGGATGGCCGACATTCCCGACACGACCCTCATCTCCAGGATCTCGATCCCCGGGACGCATGACAGCGCGGCCCTTTACGGCGGCGCCGCGTGCCAGACCCAGACCTGGTCCATCGAGGAACAGCTCGAGGCCGGCATCCGCTATCTCGACATCAGACTGTCGAGCGGCAGGGAAATGATCGACGAAGTCCAGAAGGACGTTCTCTGGCTCTATCACGGGAGCTGCTACCAGAATCAGCGGTTCGATCAGGTTCTCGACACCGTCACGAGGTTCCTGGAAGCCCAGCCCACGGAATTCGTGCTGATGCGGGTGAAAAGAGAGGGAAAAGAGGTCAGCGGCTACATCTCCTATACTTCAAATCTCACCGCTCACCTAACGGACACGCGATACGAGCCCTACATCGCGCCCTACGCGCCAGACAACGGCATGCCGGCAATCGGCGCAAAGCTCGGCCCAGCGACGGCACCTGGAACCGTTCGCGGCAAGATCTTCGTCATGGCGCAGAACTACGGTGGTGCGGCCGCGAACGTCTCCCTCGGATGGGGCAACGAGCAGTACATGAAGATCGAGAACCACTACAAGATTTGGTGGTTCGCGCACTGGGAGGAGTACAGTTCGGAAAGCGCGACCCTGCCGTCGAAAAAGGAATTTGTCCGGCAGATGCTCTGGCAGGCCGAGAGCGCACGGACCAATCAACTCGAGTTCTTCATCAATCAGCTTGCGGGGTCGACAGGCATGATTCCCTCCGATGTCGCTCGCGCCGTCAACCGCGACGCCTACGACTTCATCGGATCCTATCGCGGCCCGAAGGTCCTCGGGGTCGTGGCGATGGATTTCCCCGGCGACGTGATGATCTGGCGCGTCATCCGGAGCAATTTCTGAGGGTGACGCGCTGCTCGTCGGCGATGGAAAGCCATCCGCGCCCTCGGCGAAGCGCGGCAGGAGATCGATGATCCGGAGATAGGCACTGATCGCATGCGGGTCCATCTCGTCTCCTGACGGGGTGAGAGCGGTGATGGCCCTGTGACGGCGCGTGCCAGGCGCTGACCCGGCCCATACTGGTCCGCCCGGAGCTGTCAAGCGCGAGACCGCGAGGTCGTCGCTTTGACGGCAGGGGCCGCGCTGGTCGGGCGCTGTCCCGCCGCGCGCTTTCCCAAGTCGGCACCCGTCGGCAGGAGAGTCACATCGCGCGTCGACCTCGACTCCTGGTAGGGCGCAGGCTGGATCGCGCCAAGGCGGTCGGCTTGGCTTCAGCCCTCGCGCTTGTGCGTTCCGCTCCTTAGTTCGGGCGTTGTGGCAAGAACTCCCCCAACCAGCGCACGAAGGCGGTTCCCGCTCCAAGCATGGTCACGTCCCACCGAGTGGTGTAGCAGCGCTGGTGCCGGGACCGTCGCGTAGGCCGGCGTAGCCGGCTGGAGCGGCGGTCCCGGCGGCGGCCATCGTGGCTCTCCGGTAGGGTTTGGTCACCACAACCTCAATCCCATGGAGGGTGACCACGATGACCGACGAGATGATGGCCCTGCGCAGCATGCTTGAGAAGGGCACCGATGCCGAGCTGTTGCGCGAAATGATCGGCTTTGCCGCCGAGCGTCTGATGGAGCTGGAGGTTGCGGCGCTGACCGGTGCCGGCCATGGCGAGCGCTCGCCGGACCGCCTGGCACAGCGCAACGGCTACCGCGACCGCGACTGGCAGACCCGCGCCGGCGCGGTCGAGCTGCGCATCCCCAAGCTGCGCAAGGGCAGCTACTTCCCCGGCTTCCTGGAGCCGCGGCGCATGGCGGAGAAGGCGCTGACCGCGGTGATCCAGGAGGCCTACATCCAAGGCATCTCGACCCGCTCGGTCGACGACCTGGTGAAGGCGCTCGGCATGAGCGGCATCTCCAAGAGCCAGGTCAGCCGGCTGTGCGAGGAGATCGACGAGCGGGTGACGACCTTTCTGGAGCGGCCGATCGAGGGCGATTGGCCCTATCTCTGGATCGACGCCACCTACGTCAAGGTGCGCCAGAACGGCCGCATCGTCTCGGTGGCGGTGACCATCGCGGTGGCGGTCAACGCCGACGGCCGGCGCGAGGTCCTGGGCATGGACATCGGCGCCTCCGAGGCCGAGACCTTCTGGCTGGAGTTCCTGCGCAAGCTCAAGCGCCGCGGCCTGGCCGGGGTCAAGCTGGTGATCTCCGACGCCCACGAAGGCATCAAGACAGCCGTCGCCAAGGTATTCCGCGCCACCTGGCAGCGCTGCCGGGTGCACTTCATGCGCAACGCCCTGGCGCATGCCGGCAAGAGCGGCCGGCGCGTCGTCTCCGCCTTCATCGCCACCGCCTTCGCCCAGGACAGCGCCACCGCCGCCAGCACGCAGTGGCGCCAGGTCGCCGACCAAGTCCGCCCGAAGCTGCCCAAGCTCGCCACTCTGCTCGACCAGGCCGAGGAGGACGTGCTGGCCTACATGAGCTTCCCGCGCGAGCACCGCGCCAAGATCCACTCCACCAACCCGCTGGAGCGGCTCAATGGCGAGATCAAGCGGCGCACCGACGTCGTCGGCATCTTCCCCAACGAGGCCGCCATCACCCGCCTGGTCGGCGCCATCCTGCTAGAACAGAACGACGAGTGGGCCGTCCAGCGGGCCCGCTACATGACCCTGGAAACCATCGCACCGCTGCGCGATGATCTCACCATCATGCTGCCAACCCCGGTGGCATGACCGCTCCGGCCAAACCCACCGGAGACCGCGACGGCACAGCCGCTGTTACACCACGCCCGGGGACACGACCCCAAGCATTTGGATTGCCAGTTCGTCAGGTGGCTGGCGGGGTTGTTCGTCCCCCCGGCGCGTGCTCCGGGAATGGGCCTACGCCAAGGCCTACCTCAACTCGCAGCAGCGCGCCCAGGAGCTACAAGCCTGGCTCCACCGCTACAACTGGCACAGACCACATGGTAGCCTGAAGGCCAATACCCCGATCAGCCAAATCGGCCTCCCCGAGGACAACCTGTTGAGGCTCCACAACTAGCCGCCCTCACCCTGCCATCGCTGCTGAGCTGAGAGCGGTGCCCCCTACCGGGGGAACTGCGGCTACATCCTCTCAAGGGATGCCCTCCGAGATTTTTCTGCCAGTTGTCCGGACCGCCTCCGCGAGTAAGTCGAGCATTGGGCGGCTGTGATAAGCTCCGCCCTACACTACCTCTGCGAAAGGGGAGTTCGAATGGTGCGCCCTTTGCTGATCCGCAATGACGGATACTTCAGAGCCTTTGGCAAGGTGGTCGTGGCACATACTCAGTTAGAGATTGTCCTTCGGTACTTGGTGCGCGCTCTCGCGGGCCTCGAAATGATCCCCGCTCTAACCGAGACAGCCTACAAGAATACCTCTGAGGTGCGCGATGACCTGCGAGACTTGGTGAAGTTGCGAAAGCTTCCTGCTGTTGATGCGCAGAGGCTTGAGGATATGTTGGACGAAGCTCGGCGCCTGAGTAAGGAACGGAACAAGCTAGCGCATAGAGCGATACAACGTGGCCCTAAAGACCGGGTGCTGCAGTTGAACGAAAACTTCAAATGGGTAGATGCACCGCCTATCGCAGACATCGAGCGGCTGGCTGATAGGATTATCCAACACGCGGATGAGATAAATGAAACGCGATTGACAGGCTTCATTGCCGCCGCCTGCAAAACCTGCCCATTGCCTGCGGGTTACAAGTATGAGGGGCGCGCCTCAAAGCGCGCGCGCAAGCGTCAGTCGCCGTAGCTACCCTGCTCAAACTTGGCTGCGACACCTGCGCCACGTAGGTTTCCTCTCGCGACCTCGGCAGGCAGCCCTTTGGATCGATGGCGGTAGTCACACGCTCCTCGCAAGCCAAGTCTCGACCAGATACGTCGCCATCGCTCCAGCAAGATTGACCGCGAGTGCAGCGTGTCGCGGTGCCGGCCGGACGGCATGGCGCCCCTGACCATGGGCATCGCCTATCCGATTTCTAAGCGTGCCCAGCCCTTGAACGACGGTATGGCAGCCTCCGAGGATGCTTCGGAACGCCACTTCTGAATGCTGCGAAGGAGCAAGTTGCAGTGTTTGCGAAGTGCTCCGGTAGAGCTGCGGTAAATCATCCGCCTCGCGGTACGGTACCCCAGCTTCTTCAAGAATACGTTTGCAGACCGTCTCGACTAGCGTCCTGGCCGCAGTCACTGCGCCTTCCGGGTCGGCGAGGCGTCGTTCAAGTGCACGTTCCCAAGCTCGATGCACGCCCTCAGCGTCAAAGGATGAGAGCACCTCCGATGCCGAAGCGTCTAAGGGCGTCCTGTGCGCTCCCTCTAGGTGGTCAAGGAGTGGTCGAAAGGCTTCGTAAATGTGGTCTCGCCGAATGGCCCATGATCCCGAGCCGTGAGCGACACCTCGGAGATGTGAGCGAACTTGCTGCTCATCACGGCAAGTTCTGATGAAGGGCGGAGCTAGGTTCCAAAGGGTCTGATTAGCTCGAAGGTTGGCCCGGATGCTCGCATATGATGGGCCGTGAAGGCTTCTGTTCTCGGCTACAGAGACGGCCATATTTTGGAGCATTTGGACTTGCTCAATATAGCTTTCAGGAACGTCGGGTTCTTGGAAGACCATCGCCAGCCTCACTGCCTCTCGCCCCCGTTGGTAGGAAGCGCATCCGCCGGTCGGGCAGCCGCTGTCCATTCTACCAAGAGGGGGACGCGTCGGTTATTCACCAAGCATCATAGGCGCTGAGGTCTTTGCGCTGAAGACGCTGGCTCTTTCATGGCTGGAACGGGGGCCTATTGCGGTCCGCCTCGGGGGCCATGCGCGCTCTGGCAGCCGCAGCGGCTTTGCCGATTAACGTTCCAGCACTTGAACGTGTGGGGAAAACGTCTGGGGAAATCAGGTTCTAACTTACTGAAATATGTGTTCTAAAAGCAATTGGCGTCCCCAACGGGATTCGAACCCGTGTCGCCAGCGTGAAAGGCTGGTGTCCTAGGCCTCTAGACGATGGGGACCGCGATCAGAGGCGCTGAGATAACGGCGGCGCCGCGGAAAAGCAATACCGTCGCGGCAGCTTTGCGCCCGCCGCCGCTACTCCAGCGGCTGCGGCATCGCCTGGCCGTGGCGGGCGGCCGCCTGGATGGCGCCCGGCGGGGCACCCGGCGGGGCTGTCGGCGAGGCACCCTGGGGGGCCGTCGGCGGCGCGCCCGGCAGCCCGGCCTGCGCCGCCTGCGCCGCCTGCGCGTCCTGCGCCAGCCCCGGCGCCGGTGGCAGGATCTCCGGCCAGAGCGCCACCGGCGAACCGGAGATCTCGCGCACCAGCTTCTCGACGATGGCGTCGCTGTAGGCGGTGAAGTCCTGCGCCGTCATGACGAAGGCGCCCGGCCCGCCGATGACGTACTGCTCGTAGTAGACATAGAGCGCCGGGTCCTCGTTCAGGATGGTCAGGCCGTTGATCACGATGCCGGCCGCCACCGCGCTGTCGCGCGCCCGGTTCGGCAGCTCGCCCTGGTTGGCGCGGCCGTCGCCGGAGAGGTCGATCACCTGCCTGAGGCCGGCATAGCGGTTCGACCAGATCAGGCTGGAGGCATAGGTGATGGCGCTGCCGATGGCGGTGCCGCCGCCGACCACGAAGCGCGGCGTGGCGTCGATCGCGTCGGCGAAGGCCTCGGCCTCCTCCGGGGTATAGACCCGCTCCCACTCCACCGAGATCGACTGGTGGCGGCTGTCGGCCCACTGCAGCAGCATCACCGCGATGCCGGGCGCGCCGGCGACCGCCAGGGCCTGGTGCACCTGCGGGTGGCGGAAGGCCTCGGCCAACCCGCGCATCTGGAGATCGAATTCGCTGCGGTTGATCGAGGAGGAGGCGTCGACCGCCAGCACCAGCTCCAGCGAGACCGGCAGGCCCTCCTGCGCCCACTGCACCGCCGGCGGCTCCGCCCACTGATCTGCCGGTTGCTCTGCCCGGCCGCTGCCCGGCGCCAGCCCGGCCGCCAGCGCCGCGCCCATCGCGGCCACGGCCAGGAGGTGCGGGCGCCACGCCTTGGCCACGCCGGAGGGGGAAAAGAATCGGGCCATCCAAGCCAATCTAGCGTGCCCCGGCGGCGCCGTCGCCTCTCGCGCCCGGCCGGCTGACGCGCTTGTGATCGGCGATGGCATTTACAGCCTCGGAGCCGAGCAAGCACACTTCCGGCAACAGCGTCGACGGCGCCCAGCCGCGGCCACACTGCCAAGGAGAGTCTCCATGTCGAAACATCGGGTTCGCGGTCTCCCTGCCATGGTCCTGGCCGGCGCGCTGGGCTCCCTGCTCGCGGCCGGCGCGGCCGAGGCGCAGGATGTGACCAAGACGCTGGGCTACCGTGAAGGCGTCATGAAGGCACTCTCCTGGCACATCGGCCCGATCGCCGGCATGGCCAAGGGCGAGATGGAATTCGACAGCGCGGCGCTGCAGCACCACGCCGACTCCATGGCGGCGCTGGCCACCATGGTGCACGAGGCCTTCCCCGAGAGCAGCGAGGGCGCCGAGGGCTCCAAGGCGAAGCCGGAGATCTGGACCGACCCCGACACCTTCACCGCGCGCGTCGCCGGGCTGGAGGAGCAGACCGCCGTCCTCGCCGCCCGCGCGCCCTTCCTCACCAAGGACACGCTGGGCGCTGCGCTCGGCGCGGTCGGCGGCGCCTGCAAGGCCTGCCACGACGACTTCCGCATGTCGAACTAATCGCGGCCTGCGGCGTTACGCCTAGCGACCTCTCTCTATCCCTGTTTCCCGTTTCCGATCGGCTGGCACGCCTTTCCCCTCTCGGGGGGAAGGGCGTGCTGGTTTTTGACCTGCCGGCGGCGGTCGCGTTGAATGGCGCGCGACGCCAGGGAGAGGCAGGAGCGCCATGAGCGATCTCTATCCACCCGCGACCTTCCAGTTCTCCGTCGCCCTCGCCGGGGAGGCGGAGGCCACGGCCTTTCAGGAGGTCGCGGTCTTTCAGGAGGTCACGGGCCTGGAGAGCGGCCTGCCGCCGGAGAGCGTCGCGGAGGGCGTGCAGAACCGCTTCCAGCACCTGCTGCCCAAGCGTCCGGTCCATGCGAACCTCACGCTGCGGCGCGGACGGCTCGAGACCGGCGGCGCCCTCGCGACCTGGTGCCGGGCCACGCTGGAGGGCAGCCTCGGCACGCCCGTCGAGACCCGGGCGCTGACGGTCGAGCTGCAGAGCGGCGCCGGCAATCCCCTCGCCCGCTGGCGCGCCGGCCAGGCCTATCCGGTCATGTGGACGCTGGCGCCCTTCGCGGCCGCGCCGGGCACCCTCGAGGTCGAGACGATCGCCTTCGCCTACGCCACGCTGCGGCGGGAGCTCTGACGGCGCGGCCGGTTCGCCCAGCCGCGCGGCAGTCTACGGCACCGGGTCGAGGAAGGGCGTGCCGGGCTCGGCGACGTAGAAGATCACCACCCGCATCGGCGTGTCGGCGCTGAGGTTGTAGCCGGTCATCTGCACGCCGGGCGGCTCGACCATCGATTGCCCGGCGCTGACGGTGACCGCTGCGCGGCCGGCCATTTCCAGCGTGAAGGCGCCCTCCAGGATGTAGATCGTCACCGGGAAGCGGTGGCTGTGGAACACCGTCTGCTGGCCGGGCTGCAGCGTGGCGGTCAGCACGGTGATCTCCTGCGCCGCGCCCTGCGGCATGCCGGCGACGCTCTCGCGCAGCAGCAGGTCGGGCTTGGCCAGGGCCTGGTCGGCCGCGGCGGCGCCGGGGGACAGCAGCAGCAGGCCCGCAACAGCGGCGACGGCGCGCACCATGATCCAGTCTCCCGGCAAGGCGGCAAGGCGGCAAGGCGGCGAGGCGGCCCCCCGCCCGATCGGCGATGAGAGCACGGCCCGCAGGCGCCGTCACCTGCCCGCCTGCCGGCCGGCCGCCGCCGGGCTCCGCCGCCATGCCGGTTGCCTCGCGCGCCGCTGCCGCAGCCTGGGCGCCGCTGGCGCCGTCCTGGCGCCGTCCTGGCGCCGCCACCACCCGAGGAGATCCCCGCCGATGCCGACAGCCGCCCGCAAGCCCCCGGCCGCCGCCGCGCCGCCGCGATCCTGGCCCTCTGCCTGCTGGGCGCCACCGCCGCGCGCGCCGACGAGGCGGCGGTGAAGGAGCTGGCGCCCGGCCTGCTCGAGGGCTACCTGGAGCGCGGCGCGCTGCCCGACAGCCTGGCGCTGGTGCCGCCGGCGCCGGCCTTCGGCTCGCCGCGCATGGCGCTGGACGAGGCGGTCAGCGCCGCCAGCCTGGCGCTGCAGGCGACGCCGCGCTTCGCCCAGGCGACGAAGGACGCCAACCTGCACTTCCCCGCCGCCGCGCAGGCCTTCTCCTGCGCGCTGGGCCTCGCCATCGACCCGGCGGCGACGCCCAACCTCTACCACCTGCTGCGCCGCAGCCTGACCGACGCCGGCCTCTCCACCTACACCGCGAAGAACCACTACGACCGGGCCCGCCCCTTCACGGTCAACGGCGCGCCGACCTGCACGCCCGACGACGAGCCGGCGCTGCGCAAGGACGGCTCCTACCCCTCCGGCCATACCGCCATCGGCTGGGCCTGGGCGCTGATCCTGACCGAGGTCGCGCCGGAGCGCACCGACGCGCTGCTGCAGCGCGGCCTGGCCTTCGGCGAGAGCCGCATCGTCTGCAACGTCCACTGGCAGCAGGACGTCACCGAGGGCCGCATCGTCGGCGCGGCGGCGGTCGCCCGGCTGCAGGCCGATGCCGTCTTCCAGCAGGACCTCGAGGCCGCGACCGCCGAGTACCAGCAGGCGCGCGACGCCGGCCTGCCGGCGCTCGACTGCGCCGCCGAGCAGGAGGCGCTCTCCTACAGGCTCGACTAGGTGTGAGCTTTCATTAGGTTGTCCATCCGGCCCCGGCCGAGGAAGCTGAAGTTGTCGAAGCTTTAGCGAACCCGGAGGACCGAATGGACATCCACAAGAATGCCCGTCTGACGGTGCACAGTCGAGCCGAGCTTGTGCGGCGAGTACTGGATGAGCGGCAGACCCCCAAGGCCGTGGCCGCGGCCTTGGGGGTCTGCGAGCGCACCGTGCGCAAGTGGATTGCGCGGTTTCAGGCTGAGGGACTGGCCGGCCTGGCAGACCGCTCGTCGCGGCCGGCGCGGCTCTATCGGCCCACGCCCAAAGCGCAGGTCGAGCGTGTCGGCGCGCTACGGCGCCAGCGCTGGACCGGGCGTCAGATCGCCAAGGAGGTCGGGGTTTCGCCGGCAACCGTCAGCCGCATCCTGAAGCGCCTCGGGCTGAACAGGCTGAAGGCCCTGGAGCCGGCAGAGCCGATCCGGCGATATCAACGCGAACGCCCCGGCGAGCTGATCCACATCGACATCAAGAAGCTCGGCCGCTTCGCCAGCGTCGGCCACCGCATCACCGGGGATCGGACCGGGCAAAGCCGAACCCGCGGGATCGGCTGGGAGTTCGTCCATGTCTGCATCGACGACAACTCCCGCCTCGCCTTCAGCCAGGTCCTGCCCGACGAACGCAAGGCCAGCGCCGTGGCGTTCCTCGAGGCCGCCGTCGCCTACTACAATGGCCTGGGCATCACCGTCGAGCGGGTCATGACCGACAACGGCTCCTGCTACCGCTCCAGGGAGTTCGCCAAAGCCTGCAAGCAGCTCGCTCTAAGACACATCCGCACAAGACCCTACACGCCCAAGACCAACGGCGAAGGCAGAGCGCTTCATCCAAACCGCGCTCCGGGAATGGGCCTACGCCAAGGCCTACACCAACTCGCAGCAGCGCGCCCAGGAGCTACCCGCCTGGCTCCACCGCTACAACGCTGCGTCACGGGACCCCGAATGCCCAGGACCCCAACAGCCAGATCAGCCAGACCGGCCTCTTCGGGTTCAGCCTCTAGAGCATTTCCGTTTCGGTTCGGGTCAGAGCTGAGACGATTTTCTTTAGCTCACGTCCCGCTCTCCGCCGCCACGCCTCTGCCGCCTCCTGAGACTCAGATGTTCGGTCGATTAAACAAACAAACAACCTTTTTCCGGGGAGGTCCGAGGCCAGAGGCCGTTTTCAGGGTGCGAAGGGGGGGCGTGAAAGCGCGGGGGGACCGGCTGCAGAGCCGCCTCGGACGCCGATCAATTCTGCTGCTCCGTGTGGTCCTGCGCGCCCTCGGCGCGATGCTGGCGGCCGAGGGTCGGCCGCGCCTTGAAGGAGTCGGGGTCGGCCGCCGCCCAGGCCGCGGCGTAGGGCGTCTCCTCCGGCGCCGCCAGCAGGACGCCCTGCTCCAGGAGGGTGTAGTTGTTGTTGACCAGCTTGGGCTCCGGGAGGTTGATCCGCTGGAACAGGTGGTGCGGCTCGAACTCCGAGGGGTGCGCCAGGCCGGCGGCGGCGGTGATCTCCTTCAGCGCCTCGACGGTGCGGCGGTGGAACTGCGCCACGCGCTGCGCCTTCTCCTCCACCACCAGGCCGCGCTGGCGCCAGGCGTTCTGCGTCGCCACGCCGGTCGGGCAGGTGTCGAGGTGGCAGCGGCGCGACTGCACGCAGCCCAGCGAGAACATGAAGGCGCGCGCCGCGTTCGACCAGTCGGCGCCCAGCGCCATGGTCGTCGCGCGATGTCGAAGCCGGAGATGATCTTGCCGCTGGCGCCGATGCGGATGCGGCTCGCGCAGCCCGGCGCCGACCAGCGCGTTGTGGACGAAGGCCAGGCCGCTCGCGCAGCGGCGTGCCGATCTGGTTGGAGAATTCGAGCGGCGCCGCGCCGGTGCCGCCCTCGGTGCCGTCGACGACGATGAAGTCGGGCGTGATGCCGGTCTCGAGCATCGCCTTGCAGATGCCGAGGAACTCCCACGGCAGGCCGACGCAGAGCTTGAACCCGACCGGCTTGCCGCCGGACAGCTCGCGCAGCTGGCCGATGAACTCCGCGAATTCGAGCGGCGTCGAGAAGGCCGAATGGGCCGGCCGGCGAGATGCAGTCCTCGCCCATGGGGCACGCCGCGGGTCTCGGCGATCTCCGGCGTGACCTTGGCCGCCGGCAGCACGCCGCCATGGCCGGGCTTGGCGCCCTGGGACAGCTTGATCTCGATCATCTTGACCTTCGTCGAGGTTGGCCTTCTCCTTGAATTTGTTCGGCATCGAAATTGCCGTCACTGGTCCGGCAGCCGAAATAGCCGGTGCCGATCTCCCAGATCAGGTCGCCGCCGTGCTTGCGGTGATAGGGGCGAGACGCCGCCCTCGCCGGTGTCGTGGGCGAAGCCGCCCAGCCTTGGCGCCGTTGTTCAGCGCCAGGATGGCGTTGGCGCTGAGCGAGCCGAAGCTCATCGCCGAGATGTTGAACAGCGAGGCCTCGTAGGGCTGCTCGCAGTGCGGCCCGCCGACGGTCTTCACCCGGAGATCGCCCTCGGCTTTCTTCGCCGGGGCCATCGAGTGCATCAGCCAGTCGTACTCGTCGGAATAGACGTCGAGCTGGGTGCCGAAGGGCAGCGCGTCCTCGCTCGTGTCTTGGAGCGCTGATAGACCAGCGCCCGCTCGTCGTTGGCCTGGAGGGCCGCCCGCGGGGCGCTTTCCACGGTGGAGGGGCGCAGGTAGGGCCGCAGCTCCTCGAACAGCCAGCGGATGTGGCCGATCACCGGGTAGTTGCGCAGCAGCGTGTGGCGGCTCTGCAGCAGGTTCCAGACACCCAGCAGCGCCAGCGCGCCGAAGATCCCGACCCCCCACCAGGCCCAGGGGTGGCGCACCGCCAGGCCGGCGGAGACCAGGGCCAGCAGGACGATCAGGCCGAAGGGTATCAAACGCATGATTGGATCAATCCCAGGAGTTGCCGCCGCCGCCGGGCAGCCACTCCGGCAGACCGAGGACGATCGTGACGACGAGGCCGGCGGCGATCAGCGCCACCAGCAGGGCCCGCCAGGGCGAGGGCGGAGCGGCATGGGCCTCCGGCGGCAGGCCGCGCTTGCGGCCGGTCACCATCGGGCGCACCAGGTCGTCGCGCTTCCAGACGGCGTAGTAGGCGATCGCCGCCAGGTGCAGGCCGATCAGTGTCAGCAGGACGTTGAAGTTGATGGCGTGGATCGCCCCCATCAGGCTGCGCGTTCCCGCGCTGGCCGCGCTGGCCAGCGGACCGCTGGCGAGGATCTCGTCGTCGACGAAGAGGCCGCTGGTGGCCTGCACCGCCAGCGACAGCAGCAGCGCCAGCACCGAGAGCGCGCCCAGCGGATTGTGCCCGGCGTGGCCCTCGGGGTGGCGCGTGCCCAGCGTCCCGAGATAGCGCAGGACGGCCGCCGGGCCGCGCACGAAGCTGGCGAAGCGGGCATGGCGGCCGCCGACGAAGCCCCACATCAGGCGGAACAGCAGCAGCCCCAGCACCGTGTAGCCGATCAGCTTGTGCCACTGGTAGTCGACGGTGCGGAAGACCTCGGCCGTCAGGTAGGAGCCGAGGATCAGCAGCACCAGGAGCCAGTGGAACAGCCGGATGGCGAAGTCCCAGACCGCGACCTTGCCGTCCCGCGCCGACGCCTTGCCCTGCGCTGCCGTCATCCTCTCCTCGCCTCCGCTGCGTCCTCGATCACCAGCTGAACGTTGTCGCCGCCGCGCCAGGCGTCAAGCTCGAGTCGTCCCGCCAGCAGGATGCTGCGGCCGCGCGCTGCCAGCAATCCCTCGCCCAGCTCGCGGTCCAGCGCGCGGAAGGCGATGGCGTTGAGCCGCCGGCCGTCGTCGCTCTCCAGCCGGCAGCGCAGATGCGTCTCGCCAACCGTGTCGAGGTGCGCCAGCCGCCAGCCGGTGAGGGCGAAGCGCGGCTCCGGATTGCCGACGCCGTGCGGCGCCAGCCGCTCGCTCGCGCGCACCAGCCCGGCATTGGCGCCGCCGCTGCCGAGCACGGCATCGAGCTGCAGCGTCGGGCGGTAGGCGATCTCCGCCAGGCGCCGCGCCGCGCGCTCGCAGAAGAACTCCTTCAGCGCCGGCAGCGCGCCGCGCGCCACCGTCAGGCCGGCCGCCATGGGATGGCCGCCGCCGTTGATCAGCAGCCCCTCGGCGCGCGCCGCCAGCACCATCTGCCCGAGGTCGAGGCCGGTGACCGAGCGGGCCGAGCCCTTGCCGACCTCGCCGTCCAGCGCGACCACCAGCGCCGGCAGGTTGAAGCGCTCCTTCAGGCGGCTGGCGACGATGCCGATGACGCCGGGGTGCCAGCCCTCGCCGACCGCCATGACCAGGCCCTGCGGCGCGTCCTCGTCGGCCAGTCGCAGCAGCGCGTCCTCCAGCACCTGGGTCTCGATCTGCTGGCGCTCGCGGTTCAGGCCGTCGAGCTGCTGCGCCAGGGCGAGCGCCGCCGTCCGCTCGTCGCTGGCCAGCAGCCGCACGCCGAGATCGGGCGTGCCGACGCGGCCGCCGGCATTCACCCGCGGGCCGAGATAGAAGCCGAGGTGCGAGGCCTGCAGGCGCTTGTCGATCCGCGCCACCTCGATCAGCGCGGCGATGCCGGCGTTGCCGTGGCCCGTCATCACCTTCAGGCCCTGCGCCACCAGCACGCGGTTGAGGCCGGTCAGCGGCACCACGTCGGCCACCGTGCCCAGCGCCACCAGGTCGAGCCACTCCAGCAGGTCCGGCTCGGCCGCTGCGGGCCGAAGTAGCCGGCCAGCCGCAGCGCCCGGTTCACCGCGACCACCAGCAGGAAGGCGACGCCGACCGCCGCCAGCGTGCGGTGCGGCGAGCTTTCGTCCAGCCGGTTGGGATTGACCACGGCGCTGGCCGGGGGCAGCTCGCTCTCGGCGGCGTGGTGGTCGACCACGATGACCTCCAGGCCGGCCTCGGCGGCGACCTTAAGCGGCGCGTGGGCGGTGATGCCGCAGTCCACCGTCACCACGATGCGGATTCCTTCGCCCCGGAGGCGCAGCAGCGCCTCGGCGTTCGGGCCGTAGCCCTCGACGATGCGGTCGGGAATGTAGACCCTGAGCGGCCGGCCGAGCGCGGCGAAGAAGCGCTGCAGCAGCGCCGAGGAGGTGGCGCCGTCGACGTCGTAGTCGCCGAAGACGGCGACCGCCTCGCCCGCCATCACCGCCTGCGCCAGCCGCGCGGCGGCGCGGTCCATGTCGAGCAGGTGCGAGGGGTCCGGCAGCGCCCGGCGCAGCGTCGGCTCGAGGAAGTCCTCCGCCGCCTCGAGCGAGATGCCGCGCTGGGTCAGCAGCCGCCCCATCAGGTCGTCCAGCCCGAAGCGCTGCGACAGCGCCAGCGCCAGCCGCTCGTCGACCGCCCGCTGCTGCCAGCGCTTGCCGGAAAGCGAGCGCTCGACACCGAGCAGGGCGGGCGCCTCGGACATCAGCCGATCCGGTCGAACCAGCCCTTGCGGTCGAAGGAGTGGCGCGCCTCGATGACGCGCACCGTGCCGGTGGCCGAGCGCATGACGATGGAATGGGTCGTGGCGCCGCCGTGGTAGCGCCGGACGCCGCGCAGCATGGTGCCGTCGGTGACGCCGGTGGCGGCGAAGATCACGTTGCCCTTGGCCAGGTCGGTCAGCTTGTACTTGCGGCCGAAGTCGGTGATGCCGATGCGCTTGGCGCGGCCGCGCTCGTCGTCGTTGCGGAACACCAGCCGGCCCTGGAACTGGCCGCCGATGCAGCGCAGCGCCGCCGCCGCCAGCACGCCCTCCGGCGCGCCGCCCTGGCCCATGTAGATGTCGATGCCGCTGTCCGGGTTGGCGGTGGCGATGACTCCCGAGACGTCGCCGTCGCCGATCAGCACGATGCGGGCGCCGGCGGCGCGCACCTTGGCGATGATCTCGCCGTGGCGCGGCCGGTCGAGAATGCAGACTACCAGGTCGGCGATGTCCTTCTTGGTCGCCTTGGACAGCTCCTTGAGGTTGTCGGCCGGGTCGGCGTCGAGATCGACCAGGTCTTCCGGCAGGCCGCCGCCGACCGCGATCTTGTCCATGTAGGTGTCGGGCGCGTTCAGGAAGCCGCCCTCCTCCGCCATGGCGAGCACCGCCAGCGCGTTCGGCCCGCCCTTGGCGGTGATCGTCGTGCCCTCCAGCGGATCGAGCGCGATGTCGATCTTCGGGCCGCCGGCGCCGACCTCCTCGCCGATGTAGAGCATCGGCGCCTCGTCGCGCTCGCCCTCGCCGATCCGGACCGTGCCGTCGATGGCGAGCCGGCCGAGCGTCTCGCGCATGGCATTGACCGCGGCCTGGTCGGCCGCCTTCTCGTCGCCGCGCCCCATCAGCTTGGAGGCGGCGAGCGCCGCCGCCTCGGTGACGCGCACCGACTCCAGGGCGAGATTGCGATCCATCGAACTCAGGGCAGACATGGCGTCATCCTCATCAGGTCTGGGTTGCCGGCCTTCCCCGGGGCGGGCCCGGTCGGCCGATTCTCGTCGGGCAGCCGCTGCCGCGGCCTCAGAAGCTCTCGATCCGGATCGCGCGCGGCGGCTCGGTCACCGCCTCGAACGACTGGATCCGCGCCAGGGCGCGCTGCAGCGCCCCCTCGGTCGTATCGTGCGTGGTGATCACCACCGACACCATCTCTTCCGGCGCCCGGCCGCGCTGCAGCATCGATTCCATCGAGATGCCCTCGTCGCGCAGCGTCGCCGCCACGTCGGCGATCACGCCGGGCCGGTCATAGACCACGAGGCGCAGGTAGTAGGCGCCGCGCCGAGCCTCCAGCGGCCGTGCCGGCAGGTCGCGCAGCGCGCTCGCCCGCAGCATGAAGGGCGGCAGCGCCCGGTCGCGCGCGATGTCGATCAGGTCGGCCACCACCGCCGAGGCGGTCGGTCCGGCACCGGCGCCGCGGCCCTCGGCCATCACCGTGCCGACGAAATCGCCCTCCGCCACCACGGCGTTGTAGACCCCCTCGACCGAGGCGATCGGCGCGACCAGCGGCACCAGGCAGGGCTCAACCCGCTGCTCCAGCTCGCCCTCGACGAGCTGCGCCAGGCCGATCAGCTTGATCCGCATCCCCAGCTCCTCGGCATAGGCGATATCGAGCGCGGTGATGTTGCGGATGCCCTCGACGTTCACGCGGTCGAAGCGGACCTCGCTGCCGAAGGCCAGGGCGGCGAGGATCGCCAGCTTGTGCGCGGCATCGACGCCGTCGATGTCGAAGGCCGGATCGGCTTCGGCGTAGCCCAGCGCCTGCGCGTCGGCCAGCACCGCTTCGAAATCGCGGCCGCTCTCGCGCATCGTCGTCAGGATGTAGTTGCAGGTGCCGTTCAGGATGCCGTAGATGCGCGAGAAGCGGTTCGCCGCCAGGCCCTCGCGCAGCATCTTTATCGCCGGGATGCCGCCGGCGACCGCCGCCTCGTAGGCGAAGCTGGTGCCGGCCGTCTCCGCCTGGCGCGCCAGCGCGGCGCCGTGGTGCGCGACCAGAGCCTTGTTGGCGGTGACCACCGCGCGGCCCTGCGCCAGCGAACGCTCCACCAGGTCCCGCGCCGGGCCTTCGCTGCCGCCGATCAGCTCGACCACGACATCGAGCCCCGGCCGCTCGGCCAGGGCGCCGGCATCCTCTTCCCAGGCGAGACCGCTCAGGTCGACGCCGCGGTCGCGCGTGCGGTCGCGCGCCGAGACCGCGGCCACCTCGATCGGCCGGCCGGCCCGTTCGGCCACCAGCGCGCGATTCTCGGACAGGAGCTTCACCACCCCGGCCCCGACGGTGCCGAGGCCGGCAACTCCAATGCGCAAGGCTGTCGTCACAGGCCTTCCACTCCCCTCAATTCTTCTCGTCCGGATGGCCCGCCCCGACAGCGCAGGACGACGCGACGGCAGGCCGGCGTCGGGCGCCTTTTTAGGGCCCCGGCCCGCCGGACTCCAAGGGATTCTTCCCACGACCGCCTCCTGGCAGGGGCGCGTTCGGCGGGTCTGGCCTTGCCGCGCGCTCTGTGCTGACCTCGGCCCTCTGTCGCGCAGGCCCCCGCCACGGCCCCTCGCCGGGCCGTCGCCGCCGTTCCTGGGCGCGGCAGGGCGCCCGCCGGCCGCCGTTTGATCGGGAAGGGGAAGGAACCCTCATGACCGCCTATGTCGTCGTTCAGGAGAAGATCGAGGATCAGGCCACCTTCGACGCCTATCGCAAGGAGGTGCCGGCCACGATCGCCGCCCATGGCGGGCGTTTCCTCGTGCGCGGCGGCACGCTGTCGCTGATCGAGGGGGAATGGCCGCTGCCGCGGCTGATCGTCATCGCCTTCCCGACGCGGGCGGCGGCCGAGGGATGGTATCGCTCCCCGCAGTACCAGGAGCTGCTACCGCTGCGCCTGAAGAGCAGCAGCGGCAACCTGGTCATCGTCGACGGAGTCGACTGAGGTGGGGCGACGGCCGCCCTAGGGTCAGGACTCACAACCAGTATGCGATGACGGCGCCACGGCTCTCGGTGAAGCGGCGGATGGCATCGGCATCATAGGCTTTGTCGGCCAGCACCATGGCGCCTTCGGGCGCGGCCTGGAGCAAGGCGAGAGCCTGCGGTGCGTCGGCTGCGTTGCCGCCCGTCAGCAGGAAGGTCGGCGGCCGCCCGTATCCATCACAGAGCGCATGGACCTTGGTGTTCCGTCCGCCCCGGCTCCCGCCGATGGCTTGGCGGCACGGCCCCCCTTTTCCGCCTGCGGCCGAGCCATGCGCCTTGACGTGCGTGCTGTCGAGCAGGACCTCGGCGGGTGGGCCGCCAGCCGCGGCCAGGGCGTAGAACGTCGCCTGCCAGATACCCTTCGCGCGCCAGCGCACGAACCGATTGTACAGCGTCTTGTGCGGTCCGTAGTCGCGCGGCGCATCCTTCCATCTGCAACCTGATTTCAGGACATGAACAATACCGCTGATCACGCGGCGATCGTCGACCCGTGGCACGCCGCGCGTGTCGGTCGGCAGATAGCCCTCAAGCCTCTAGAACTGCTGCCCTGTCAGCCAGAACAGATCCGTTATCTGACAACTCCCACGGTTTGGGAGCTTGAATCAGATCGCGCCCGATTTGCGAACCCACTTAATGGGTCCTGACCCTAAGATGATGCGCGGAGGTTATCGGTTGTTGCTTCACTATCCGCTCAAGCGCATCCAACGGAAATAACTGCTATTCTTGTTTATTTTTGGCCGGCTCTCCCGTTTCATCTGAAAGTGATTCTGGTTCTTTCTTACCCGCCTCGGGTCCAGGTATGGTTTTCTTGTCAGGAACTCCGCTCAACGGACCTCTATCGCCCGGAGCCTGCACGTCCCGTTCTGGAGTTATCGAATCTACATCCTCAACGGATGATTTATCTCGTCCCTGCGAGCCCTTCTCAACTTCAGGGTTTTGCTCGACTCGGCTTCCCCGGACGGATGCACTTGCCGCTTTTATAGCATCCGAAAGAGGTCCTAACTGTGATGGCCCTGAGTGCCTTATGCTTTTACTGAGCCGCTCTAGGCTCTCATCGGGCGTATCAATTAGTGCTTTTAATATTTTTCTGAATGCCTCGGGGCGCTGCTTGATACCGCGGGCATCTTGACCCCTCATCTCAAGGAAATTTCGGACATCGGAAACCGTTGGCAAAAAAGCCTTATGCTCAAACTGTGAGGCCAAATTAATAAGTAACATCCTCTTTTCGCGAGGAACATTTGCCCTTTCAACAATCATAACAGCGTTTGGCCGCTGAGATTGGGATTTCTTCCGATCAGAAAGTTCTTTACGCCCCTCAAAGGCCTCTTTTTTCTGTGACCAGCTATCACTTTCGAACTGATCAAGGTAATACGTAGCACGAATCACTTCGTCACACCCCCATTGCTTTACCAGGGGCGCAAGAAGTTCTCTCAGAAACTCGCGGCTATACTTCGTTGCTTTACTAGTCATACTCTAACCTTAAAGCCCGATTGCGTCGAAAAATTCCTTCGCGAACCGTGGGAACATGGATGCATTTCCAGAATAGCTATGATCTCCTCGCATAATCTTTGGAAATCCGCGCGAAAAGGGAATCTCGGTGTTAAAGATCGGCCATCCGTTCGCAGCGGCCTCGGCCCTTATATCGGTTAGAGCTCTTGCTTTTTCCGGACCACCGTTGTTCCCACCATCATAAAAAGCGTTATTTATCACAATGCCAGATACATCTATCTTATGCCCCCTATTGCTTCTGCGAAATGATGAAAGAGATTCCTCAAGCAGAGGAAACCCGATAGTCGCAAAATACTCTGGCTTGACCGGAACAAGAACAAGTCCGCTAGCGTGATATGCGGCGCGAGTTAGAACGGATTCTGTGGGGGCGCAGTCGATAATCACAACGTCTTTACTTTGAAAATTTGTGGACAGGTATCGTGCCAGCACCTTCGCATCAGGCTTCAACGCCTCCGTAAGATTATCTGAAAAGTCAAATCTTGATGGAATGAGTTGGAGTGAATTCGCTCCAAGCTGACCAATTAACTCGACCGCTCCCGCAAGTGGCTTCGGCCCCGATCCACCAGATGGCGGCTGGTATCCGTTGAAAATTTCGACTATCGATGGCCGCTTCTCAGTAAGGAAATCATTGTAATCTGCATGCATTAAGGACTGACTAAGATTTGCCTGCGGATCGAGATCAATAGATAGAACGTCCTTTTTCCTAGTTATCAGGGCGTATCTGCTCAGTAATGCTGATATTGTCGATTTCCCAACGCCACCTTTCATATTTATCACGCATACCACTAGCGGTCCATTTGCTCTTGCCATTCCAAGCTCCCCCTAAAATCCCCTTAAATGCTACACTTTTCTGCCGTTGCAGGCTGATTCTGCCTATTCTTTTTCCACATTGAAATGCAGACGTGTCGTATTTTTGCAAAAAGCCGTCAAAGGCTCACTCCTTCACACCGGGCTGCGTGGGGCGAGTAACAACCGTCTGGTGTCTGCCAATCTATGCGATGCCTTGATCCGCTTACAGGCTTTAGCCGCAGCAGTCATCGCCTCGCGAATCAGGTTCCAGTCCGTTGTCGTACGCTTTCCCTTTCTCGCAAAATTTCCGAAAGCCGCGATGAGAAGCAAGCTAGGGTCAGGACCCACTAAGTGGGTTCGCAAATCGGGCGCGATCTGATTCAAGCTCTCAAACGATGGGAGTTGTCAGATGTCGGATCTGTTCTGGTTGACGGAGAGCAGTTCGAGCGGCTTGAGGGGTGTCTGCCGGCCGACACGCGCGATGTGCCACGGGTCGACGATCGTCGCGTGATCAGCGGTAGTGTTCATGTCCTGAAATCAGGCTGCAGATGGAAGGGTGCGCCGCGCGAAGCGATCAAGCAGGGGAGCGTCGTCTGGCGCCATCGTCCCGGCATCTTTGTCGTCTACGACGAGCCTTCCTTCAGGGCGAAGATCGAGACGTTGTCGCCTGCGGAGGTGGAGTACGAGCTGACGCACGTCTTCGGGCTTGAGGATTTTCCCGGCTGTCTGATCCGGCCTCTCGATGACGGACGGCTGATAAACCACTCAAGCGATCCGACGCTGGCGACGAACAACCCCGGCCCGGCACGAGCGACGCTGGAGGTCGCCTCGCCCCGGTACCTGCAGAGCGTGGCCGAGGCGCTGCTTGACGATCGCTATTCCCTGGTGGCCATCCGGGATATCGCGCGCGGCGAGGAGCTCTGCAACGACTATTCGCTCGAGGATGCCTGCCCTCCCTACCATGACGCTCTTTGCAAGCAGTATGGGGTCCGTGAGGACTATCTGGAGGTGCGCTAGGGGCCTGTTCGGCGCGCGTCCACCGGCCGCCGCGGCGTGGCGGGCGGTCCGAGCCGGTCGGGCCGGAGCCTAGTACTCGAGGTAGATCTCCGCGCGGCGGTTGCCGGCCTCGCCGGTCGGCATGAACTCGTAGTAGACCGGTTCGCTGTCGGAGCGCGCCTCGGTCACCACGGCGGTCGCCGCCACGCCGTCGCCCAGCAGCGCCGAGGCCACGGCGGCGGCGCGGTCCAGCGAGATCGTCAGGTTAGCGATCTGGTGCTCGTCCTGCGCCAGGGTGCCGGTCCGCGACGAGGCATGGCCCACCACGCGGACGATGCCGCCGTACCGCTTGTGCAGCTTGGCGATCTCCGCCAGCACGCTGCGGTCGCGGCCGTCGAGTGCGGCCGAGCCGTCGGCGAAATAGATCACCCCGACCAGCTCCACCTTGCCGCTGCCGACCGTTCCCTGCGGCGGGATCAGCGGGGCACCCGCCGTCTGCGCCGGCGGCGCGGCGGCCACCTGCGGCGCGGTCGCTGGGGTCGCGGTGGCCGGCGCCGGGGTAGGCGTCGGCGTGGGCGTGGGCGTGGGCGTGGGCGCCATGGCGACCTCGGGGCCGGGGGCCGGGCCATCGCAGCCGTAGGCGGCACGCTCCCACTCCTCGGCCAGGCGGCAGACCTCGTCCGCGGCCGGCTGCGCTGCGGCCGGCGCCGGCGTCGCAGCCGGGGTCGGCGGAGGGCGTCGCTTGCGCCCCGCCCACCCGGGCTGCGGCGTCGGCGCCGGCGTCGGCGCGACGGAGGGCGCGGGCGGCTCCGGCCCGATGGACATGGCGGGTTGCGCGCCTGCCGGCTGCGGCGCCGAGCGGCGGCGGCCGGTGCCGGGACGGGGGGCCGGGGCGGGTTGCGGCGCTGCCGCCTGCTGCGGCGCCGGGACCGGGTCCGGCGTCGGCGGCACGGCCGACTCCTGCTCCGCCGGGGCCGGCTGCATCGGCTCGCCGCCGGCGCGCTCCTTGCAGCCGTAGGCCTCGCGCTCCCACTCCTCGGCAACCTTGCAGACCTCGTCGATCGACTCGACCGTGGTCGGACGCGCGGGTCCGCCAGCCGGCGCCGCCGGTTCCACGGCCGGCGCAGTCGGTTCCACGGCCGGCGCCGGAACCATTTCCTCCACCACCGTGTCCTCGATCATCGGCTCCTCGACGATCGTCGCCTCGGTCTCGGTCGCCTCGACCAGGTCCTCGTCGACTTCGTCGCCGACCAGCGACTCGTCGACCAGCGGCTCGTCGGCCAGGGGGGCGTCGAAGACCTCCTCCTCCTCGACCGTCTCCTCCAGCACCGGCTGCTCGACCACCGTTTCCTCGATCACCGTCTCCTCGACCATCGGCGTCGTGGAGGCCGCGGCGGGCGGCGGCGCGGGCGCGGGCGGCGCCGCGGCCGGCGGCGCCGTCCCGTCGGCCGTCAGGGAGGGGGCATATTCGGCATTCGAGCGGTCGGCCGCGAGGCCCTGCACGGCGCTGGCCCGCACCTCCTCCGGCGAGACCGGCGGCGGCTTGTCCGGCACGGTCGAGAGGTTCGGGTAGTCGCTGCCGCTGGTGTCCTCGACCTGGATGTTCTCCGGCTGCGGCGATTCGCCGAAGACGTTGTCCACCGTGCCGCAACCGCCCAGCAGCAGGCCCAGCGCCAGGCTGGCGCCCAGCAATGCCCCGCAACGCAGGCTCGTCCTGCTGCTCGTCCTTGGCCCGTCATTCCGCTCGACCTCCTCGCGTGGCTACTTGCAGCCTTGCGCGCCATCGGCGGCGGGACTTGAATGCCCTGCGCCCCCCTCGCCGGCACCCCCACGGCAAGCACATCACCCCCGGCCGCCGCGCCGGTCGCCGGCCTTTGCAAGGCGGCCCGTGCGTCTGTCACCTGCCGTGGGCGCAGGAACCCGTAGCAGCTGCCCGGCGATGGTGGCCGAATCACGGCAGCGCCGCCGAGCCCGATAGCCGAGAATAGGGAAGCCAGTATGAGCGAGCAACAGCGCCCAGACGTTAAATTCCCCGACCCCCTTCAGCTTTCACGCGCGATGGCCGAGATCGCCGAGAAGAGCCGGGTACTCGTCAGCGAGTGGCTCGAGCGACAGTCGAACGGCGGCGGCCCGGCGGATAGCGGCGGCCCGGTCGACCCGATGAACGTCGGGCGGGCGTTCCTGGAGATGACGGCGCGGATGATGGCCGACCCGGCCAAGCTGATGCAGGCCCAGATGACGCTCTGGCAGGACTACATGCGCCTCTGGCAGACCACGGCGACGCGCTTCTTCGCCGGCGGCGAGGCCGAGCCGGTGGCCGAGCCGGCCTCCGGCGACCGCCGCTTCAAGGACCCCGCCTGGGAAGAGAACGCGCTGTTCGACTACATCAAGCAGTCCTACCTGCTCTCCGCCCGCTGGATGCAGTCGACGGTCAGCGACGTCGAGGGGCTGGACGACAAGACCTCGCAGAAAGTGGATTTCTATACCCGCCAGTTCGTCGACGCGATGGCGCCCTCGAACTTTGTGATGACCAATCCGGAGGTGCTGCGTGAGACACTGGAATCCGGCGGCGAGAACCTGGTCAAGGGCCTGAAGAACCTGCTCGCCGACCTGGAGAAGGGCAAGGGCCAGCTGGCGATCACGATGACCGACACCGAGCAAGCGTTCAAGCTCGGCGAGAACATCGCGGTCACGCCCGGCAAGGTGGTCTTCCAGAACGACCTGATGCAGCTGATCCAGTACGCCCCCACCACCGACAAGGTGCGTGAGGTGCCGTTGCTGATCGTGCCGCCCTGGATCAACAAGTTCTACATCCTCGACCTGCGCGAGAAGAACTCCTTCGTGAAGTGGGCCACCGACCAGGGCTTCACCGTCTTCATGGTCTCCTGGGTCAACCCCGACGAGACGCTGGAGAAGAAGTCCTTCGAGGACTACATGCTCGAGGGTCCGCTGGCCGCGCTCGACGCCATCGAGCAGGCGACCGGCGAGAAGGAGATCAACGTCATCGGCTACTGCCTCGGCGGCACGCTGCTGGCCAGCACGCTGGCCTACATGGCCGCCAAGAAGGACGACGACCGCATCAAGTCGGCGACCTTCTTCACCACCATGGTCGACTTCGCCGAGGCCGGCGAGCTCGGCGTCTTCATCGACGAGGAGCAGCTGCAGTTCCTCGAGGGGCAGATGAACGAGCGCGGCTACCTCAAGGGGTCGGACATGGCGACCACCTTCAACATGCTGCGCGCCAACGACCTGATCTGGTCCTTCGTGGTCAACAACTACCTGCTGGGCAAGGACCCCTTCCCCTTCGACCTGCTCTACTGGAACTCGGATTCGACCCGCATGCCGGCGGCGATGCACAGCTTCTATCTGCGCAACATGTACCAGAAGAACCTGCTGTCGCAGCCCGGCGGCATCACGCTGAACGGCGTGAAGATCGACCTCGGCAAGATCAAGACGCCGGCCTGCTTCATCTCCACCCGCGAGGACCACATCGCGCCGTGGAAGGCGACCTACGTCTCGACCCAGACCTTCGGCGGGCCCTGCCGCTTCATCCTCGCCGGCTCCGGCCACATCGCCGGCATCGTCAACCCGCCGCCGGGCAAGTATCCCTACTGGACCAACGACGAGAACCCGCCGACCGCCGACGAGTGGCTGGCCAAGGCCGAGCATCACGAGGGCTCCTGGTGGCCCGCCTGGAAGGAATGGATGAAGCCCTTCGCCGGCCCGAAGGTCGCCGCCCGCAAGCCCGGCAGCGGCAAGCTGAAGGTGCTCGAGGACGCCCCCGGCTCCTACGTCGCGGTGATGACGCAGGATTGAGCGGAGGCCCCGCGCGGCCGCCCGGGGTTGCCGCCTGCGGCCTAAGCCGGAAGAATGGTTCCATCGCCCCGACGATGGAGGCCAGCAGCCGATGCGAACCTGCGCCAAAGCTCTCTTCGCGGCTCTGTTTCTCGCCCTCGCCCTCGCCGCCGGGCCGCGGCCGGCAGCGGCGCAGGTCGTCAGCGAAGCCGAGATCCAGGGCGGCCTCTACGCCATGCAGATCCTGCTGGCCGGGCCGCTCACCGAGGTCGAGGCGGGCCTGATCCGCGCCGAGATCGCCGGGCGCAGCCGCACCGAGCCGCAGGCGATCAAGCAGGAGATGGCCGAGATGGCCGCCGTGGTCCAGGTCCTGGCCGGGCTGCCGGACGGCGCGCAGATGAGCGCCTTCCGCCAGCGCCTGCTCGCCGGCATCTTCCAGCATGCGCTGCACGATCCGCAGTACGGCTACCGCGCCGCCGTGCGCATCCTCTCCGACCGGCTGGTGCCGCTGGTCTGGAACAGCGGCGACGGCACCTTCTTCTCGGTGGCCGATGCCCAGGTCGTGGTCTGGCTGAACGGCGGCGACCCCTACGACCGGATGCAGGTGGGCGAGGTCGCGCTGCAGGTGCAGCAGGGCTATGAGGCACTGTCCTTCGAGGACCGCCTGGTGCTGGGCACGATGCACTTCGCCTATTCGCTGGGCGCCTTCGCCGAGCAGCTGCCGCAGGTGAGCCAGACCGACGTGCCGTCGGACAGCGCCACCGGCGATGGCGCGCCGATCGAGCCCTGGATGCTGGAGATCATGACCGAGGTGATGAACGAGACCCACATCACCACGCTCAACATCATCGAGAACATGAGCGACGACGGCGGCTACTGGGAGTGGGAGCCGGCCCCCGACTGGTGAGCGCGGAGAAGCGCGGGCGCCAGGGCCGGCGCCGCGCCCTGTCGGGGACCCTGGCGCGGGCCAGCGCCGGGTCGTGGCGGTCGATCGGGCTGGGAACGTCGGCCGCCCCGGGTTCGGTCAATGACCGCCTCGCTGGAGCTGATCCCGTCGAGCCTGCGTCCCATCCTTCGAGACGGCCGCTTCGCGACCTCCTCAGGACGAGGGCATTGACTTCCTTGAACAAACACACCGCCTCATCCTGAGGAGCCCGGCGCAGCAGGGCGTCTCGAAGGATCGGCCGAGAAGCGTGATCGGGCCTGAAGAAAACTGCCCTAGCCGGCCTTGTGCGTCGCCGCCAGCTTGGCGTAGTGGCGCGGCGACCAGGCCATCCAGGCGACCTCGGCCTCGGTGATCGGGCGCAGCGCCTTGGCCGGGCTGCCGGCCCAGATCTGCCCCGCGGTGCAGCGCTTGCGCGGCACCACCAGCGCGCCGGCGGCGACCATCGCGCCGGCCTCCACCACCGCCTCGTCCATCACCACGGCGCGCATGCCGATCAGGCAGCCGTCCTCCAGCACGCAGGCATGCAGCAGCGCCATGTGGCCGACGGTGATGTGCCTGCCGATGAGGCAGGGCGCGCCGCCGCCGGTCTCGCGGTAGTCGCCGGTCTTGTCGCTCTCGCAGTGCACCACCGTGCCGTCCTGGATGTTGCTGCCCTCGCCGACGACGATGCGGTTGGTGTCGGCGCGCAGCACGCAGCCGTACCAGACCGAGGCCTGCGGCCCGATCTCGACGTCGCCGATCACCACGGCGCCCGGCGCGATGTAGGCGGTCGGGTGGATGCGCGGGCTGATGCCGCGATAGGGCTTGATGACGGCGCCGGGGTGATTCGGGTCGTGGGACATGGTCTCGCTTTTTCTTCCAGTTCGCAGGGAATCGCCGGTCAGTCGCGCGTGGCGCCGCGATCCAGCTCGGCGCCGAGGCCCTGGCCCTCGCGGTCGGCCCAGCCGAGGATGCGGCGGGTGACGAAGAGATAGGGCCGCTTGTAGAGGATTCGCCAGCACCAGCCCAGCGCGCTGCGGCGCTTCTCCAGCCGCCGCTCGCGCGCCGTCATCGTCTCGCGGATGTTGAACTTCTTGTGCTTCAGGATGTGCCGCATGTCCTCGCGGCGCGCCAGCTTGAAGAGCCGGCCGTGGCGGTGGCGGAAGCAGAGCGAGAGCTGGAAGTCGATGAGGCCGGGGCTGCCGTCCTCCAGCACCAGCCAGTTCACCCGCTTGGCGGCATCGTTGTGCGCCACGCCGCGCAGGTGGACCTGGCGCATCAGCCGCCGCATCGCACCATAGAAGGCCGGGTCGGCGGGGCGCGCCTGCGCCACCGTCTCGCCCGGCATGAAGCTGCGGTAGAGCACGCCGCTGCGATAGTCGATCAGCTGCGGCACCCCGGCGACGCCGACCAGGCGGCGCAGCGCCTTGGCCTCGCGCCAGGCGAAGAGCTTGGCCAGCGGCCGCATCAGCCAGGCGGAGCGGCGCACCAGGCGGCGGGTCACCGGCCCCTCGCGGCCGGCCAGGCGGCCGAGCTGGATCTCGCCGAAGATGTCGCGCTTCAGCGTCTTCTCCAGCGTCCAGTCGGCTTCGTCCGGCGCCCTGCGGTCGGCTTTCTCGCTCATGGTGCGGCAGCCATAGAACGTCGTGCCGCGGCTGTCCAGCAGCGGTCATCGAGCGATCACCGGCGCGACACGAAGCGATGATCGAAGTGCAACGCGCCGGGCCTATGCCGGGGGCAGCCGTCCGCTGCCGCCCGCCCCGCCGAAGAACGGCGGCGACGCCGCGGACAAGGCCCGCCAGAATGACCGCCCAGGAGAGATCTCATGACCGTCGCCCGTGCCGCCCACATCGCCCGCCGTCCCGTCTTCGGCCGCCGCCGCTTCCTGCAGGGCTCCGCCGGCCTGGCCGGGGCCGGCCTGCTCGCCGCGCCGCTCTTTCCCCGCCCCGCCCTCGCCGCCGCCAGCCGCCCGCTCTTCACCCACGGCGTACAGAGCGGCGACGTCGCCCTGACGCCCGCCGGCAGCGGCGAGGCGGTGCTCTGGGCGCGCGCCGACCGCAATGCCCGCCTGCTGGTCGAGTGGTCGACCACCGAGTCCTTCCAGGACGCCACCCTGGTCGCCGGCCCGGCGGCGCTGCAGGAGACCGACTTCACCGCCAAGCTGATGCTGGCCGGGCTGCCGGCCGGCCAGCGGATCTTCTACCGCGCCCACTTCCAGGACCTGTCCGACGCCAACGGCCTCTCCGAGGACTTTCTCGGCAGCTTCGCCACCGCGCCGATGGAGCGCCGCGACCTGAAGCTGGTCTGGTCCGGCGATACCGCCGGCCAGGGCTGGGGCATCAACGAGGAGTGGGGCGGCATGCGGATCTACGAGACCATGCGCCGGCAGCAGCCCGACCTCTTCCTGCACAGCGGCGACACGATCTACGCCGACGGGCCGATCCTGCCGGCCGTCGCGCTGCCCGACGGCACGGTGTGGAAGAACCTCTTCGTGCCGGAGAAGGCGAAGGTCGCCGAGACGCTCGCCGAGTACCGCGCCGCCTACAAGTACAACCTGCTCGACCGCAACCTCGTCGCCTTCAATGCCGAGGTGCCGATGATCGCGCAGTGGGACGACCACGAGACCACCAACAACTGGTATCCGCAGGAGCTGCTGGAGGCCGACGAGCGCTACAGCGTGAAGTCGGTCGCCCTGCTCTCCGCCCGCGCCAAGCGGGCCTTCCTGGAGTTCATGCCGCTGGCCGAGCGCGACAGCGGCCGCGAGCAGATCTATCGCAAGATCGCCTACGGGCCGCTGCTCGACATCTTCGTCATCGACATGCGCTCCTTCCGCGGCCCCAACTCGGCCAACCTGCAGGAGAGCGCAAGCGCCGAGACCGCCTTCCTCGGCCGGCCGCAGCTGGCCTGGCTGGAAGCCGGCCTGAAGGCCTCGACCGCCACCTGGAAGATCGTCGCCTCCGACATGCCGCTGGGCCTGCAGGTGCCGGACGGCAAGGCGGCCTGGGAAGCGGTCGCCAACGGCGACAACGGCCCGGCGCGCGGCCGCGAGCTGGAGATCGCCGCCCTGCTGACCGCGATCAAGGAGGTGAAGAACGTCGTCTGGCTGACCGCCGACGTGCACTACACCGCCGCCCACTACTACGACCCGGCGCAGGCCCGCTACCAGGACTTCAGCCCCTTCTGGGAGTTCGTCTCCGGGCCGCTGAACGCCGGCACCTTCGGGCCGGGCAAGCTGGACGAGACCTTCGGCCCGCAGCTCAAGGTCGTGAAGGCGCCGCCGGAGGGCCAGGCCAACCTGCCGCCCTCCGCCGGGCTGCAGTTCTTCGGCCAGGTCGAGATCGCCGGCGCCAGCGGCCGCATGACCGTGACCCTGAAGGACCTGGAGAACACCGACCTCTACACGGTGGAGCTGACGCCGGAGGCCTGAGCGGCAGCGGGGCTTGCGGCGGGCCGCAAGCCCCCAACGCTTCGCGGCGGCGGGCTAGGATGACGCCAGGAGGACCCTGCCCGATGCTTCGCCTGCCCGCCGCCCTCGCCCTTATCGCTCTCATCGCCTGCGTCCCGCGGCCGTCGCTGGCCGCCGAGCCCGCCGCCGCGCTGCAGGACCTGCGCTCCGTCATGACCGAGCGTCTCCTGCTGATGGAGGGCGTGGCGCAGTACAAGTGGAACGAGGGGCTGCCGGTCGAGGACCTGCCGCGCGAGGCCGAGGTGCTGGCACAGACCGTGGCGGCGGCCGTGGCCGCCGGCCTCGACCCCGACCTGGCGACCCGTGCCGTCGCCGCGCAGATCGCCGCCGCCAAGGAGGTCCAGGCCGCCCTCTTCGTCCGGTGGCGCCAGGCGGGGGCCGGCCGCTTCGCCGCCGCGCCCGGCCTGGCCGAGACCCTGCGTCCGGAGATCGGCCGCCTGACCGCCGCGCTCATCGCCGCCCTGGCGGCCGCCGAGGGCCGCCTCGACGACTGCGCCGCCCGCCGGGCGCTGAGCCCCTTGCCGCAGCCGCTGGCAGCCCATCCCGCCGCCTGGGCCCTGGCCGTCCAGGGCCTGCTGGGCGACCGGTCCTGGTGCCCCTGAGCCGCTCCGCTGCGTGCCGGAATGCTGCGGACACATTGCGCTTTTGCAAGGCGATGCCCCCTGTTGCCCCGCGCCTTGCAGGACCACATGGCAATCGACCGGCCCGTCAGGGCCGCCGACACGACACCACCAGGAAGGATATGGCCTCGATGAAGCTCTACTACGCCCCAGGTGCCTGCTCGCTCTCGCCGCACATCGCGCTGCGCGAGGCCGGGCTGAACTTCGACATGGTGAAGGTCGACCTCGCGACCAAGGAGATCGCCGGCGGCGGCGACTACCGCCGGGTGAACCCCAAGGGCTACGTCCCGGCCCTCCAGCTCGACGACGGGCAGGTGCTGACCGAGGGCCCCGCCATCGTGCAGTACATCGCCGACCTCCGGCCCTCGATGGGCCTGGCACCGGCGAACGGCACGCTGGAGCGCTACCGCCTGCAGGAGTGGCTGAACTTCGTCACCAGCGAGATGCACAAGAGCTACGGCGCGCTCTTCGGCCCGACGGTGCCGGAGGACTACAAGACCCAGCTGCGCGAGCGAATCGCCGGCCGCCTCGGCCCACTGAACGAGCTGCTCGGCAAGCAGGACTACCTGACCGGGGCGCGCTTCTCGGTGGCCGACGGCTATCTCTTCACCGTGCTGAACTGGAGCCAGTGGACCGAGGTCGACCTCTCCCCCTTCCCCAACCTGCAGGCCTACCTGAAGCGCGTCGCCGCGCGCCCGAAGGTCAAGGACGCCCTGGAAGCCGAAGGCCTTCTGAAAGCCTGACCCGCCGCGCCGTCCCGGGGGCCGCGCCGGCGGCTCTCCGGGAGGCCCTCGGGCGGAGGCGACGGCCGCCAGGCGGCCGTCTCGAAGGGAGATGCGACCCGCCGACGTCGCCCGTCAGGCCCCGAAGCGCTGGGCGCGTCAGGCCCCGAAGCGCTGGAAGGCGTCCCAGAGGTCGGCCAGGGTCGCGGCGTCGGCCTCGATGCAGCCGTTCGGCAGCGCCTGCGACAGCGCCCCCTCCAGCGTCCAGGAGAGGCCATTGGCGGCGCGGCTCAGCACCAGCTTGAAGGACATCGCCTTGTCGCTGTTGCGCGCCTCGTAGCGGCAGAGGCCCAGCTCGTCGCGCGTCAGGTCGATCAGCAGCGCGAGGTTGCGGTCGGCGCAGGACGTCGGGTCGCAGAGCGAGACGATCAGCAGTTCGCCCTGCTGGCGCACCGCGAAGGGCCGCCGCATCGGGTCCTTGCCCGGCTCCAGGCCGAGGCGGGCAAGGCCGCTGCGCACCTCCGGCAGTTCGAAGAGCGTCCCTTCGCCGATCACGGCATAGGGGTCCTGGCCGACCCAGGCGGCGGCGGCATCGAGCGGCTCGGCGGCGCGCGCGGCACCGGTGGCGAAGCAGAGCACCAAAGCGGCAAGCGACAGACGGATCACAGTGCAACCCTCCCCCGTTGGCGCCGGTCAGGCGGCCCGGCCGGCGGCTAGGCCATGGCCTCGCGCACCGTCACCAGGCGGTTCCGGCTCTCGTCCCACAGCACGTAGCGGACCGCCCGCATACCTTGCCACAGCGACAGCGTCGGAACGTCGCTCAACTTTGCGACCCCTTCGTGGCATTCCTGCAGGCGATAGTTGGGTACCCGAGGATTGAGGTGGTGGATGTGGTGATAGCCGATGTTGCCGGTGAACCACTGCAGCACGCGCGGCAGCCGCAGGAAGGTCGAGCCGCGCAGGGCGGCGCCGGTGGCGCTCCAGTCGGCGTGCCGCTCCCAGCGGGTCTCCTTGCCGCGGTGCTGCACCGAGAAGAGCCAGACGCCGACGATCACCGAGAGAATGGTCACCGGCAACTGCACCACCAGGAGATGGTCGAAGCCGACCAGCAGGCCGAGCCCGACCAGGGCGGCGGCGATGGCGAGGCTGGTGAGGTGCACCATCCGCCGCTCCAGCCGCCAGCTCGCCGGCATGTCGAACGGCAGCCGGTAGAGCACCGTGAAGATGAAGGGCGGCAGCAGCACGTTGGCGACCAGCGGGTGGCGGAGCGCCCGGTACAGGAAGCGGCCGCGGCGGCTGGTCGCCTTGTACTCGGCGACGGTCAGGCAGGAGGAGTAGATGTCGGCACCGCTCTGCCGCCGGTCGAGGTCGTTCCAGACCCCGTGGTGGCCGTCGTGCTGCCGCCGCCACGAGGGGAAGGGCGTCAGGGTCAGCAGGCTGCAGGCGAAGCCGACGACGGCGTTGGCCCGCTTCGAACGGAAGAAGGCGCGGTGCCCGCAGTCGTGCTGGATGATGAAGATGCGCACCATGAAGCCGGCGGCCAGCGGCGCCAGCGGCAGCGCCAGCCAGACCGAATAGCCGGCGATCAGGTACATGGCGACGCAGGTGGCGAAGAACCCGCCAAAGGAGTTCGCGATCTGGATCAGGCTCTGGCGCCGGCAGGGGTCCTGGTAGCGCGCAACCTCGCGCTTGATCTCGGACTGCTCGGCCCGGAGCGCGCGGTCGGCCGACCTGCGGTCCGGGGTGGTGATGGTCGTCAAGGAGGCGTCTCCGTTGTGCAAGGGGAAGCAAGAGGCCGTCGATGGCCTCGAAGGCCTCCCCGACACGAGCGCCAAGGACTGCCGGACGACCGCCGGCAAGGTCTAGATGGGGATGCTGGGGCGCGACGCCCAGGCAGAAAGCGCAGAAAGCGCAGAAAGCGTCCTGTGATCGACGCGATCCAGCTATACACCCTCTCGCCGCTTTCCGGTGTGAAATCGGCGCCTGCGGCAGGTAATCGTCGCTAAGCCGCCGCCGAGACGCATCGCGGCGGCGCCGGGCGATCCGCTCGTGCCGCCGGCAGGAAGGGGCCGGCAGGCAGCAGCGAGGGGGCGCTGGCCGCGCGCCGCCGCCGGCCCTCCCAGACCCGCTCGTGCATCGCGAAGAAGCCGGCCTGCACCGCCGGCTCGATGACGCCGATCGAGAGCGCGATCGCCCAGTCGCCCGACAGCGCGTAGGCCACGGCGATCGCGACGGTCAGGTGCATGGCGAAATAGGTCGAAGTCTTGGCGAGCGTGCGCATCGGGCGCTCCTTTCGTTCGATCTAATTTAGAATGCGTCTCATTCGCATTCAAGTCCCTGCCGTCTCCTGATCGCAGATCCCTTGGCGCGCCGGACCCGGCCTTGCGTCGCCGCGCCGGCAAATCCACCATGCGGGCGGACGTCGCGCCCACAGGGGTCCGGCAGCAATCGATGGAGAACCAGCAGCATGCCCCCAATCCACGACACCGGCTCGCCTGCGTCGCAACAGCGCAGCCCCGTCGGGCGCGCCCCGGTCGGGCCTGTCCCGGCCCGGTCAGTTCCGGCCCGGTCTGTCCCGGTCTGGCGCGCCCTGCTCCTGGCGGCCGGCACGGCGATGCTCCTGACGGCCTGCAGCCCGGCGCCGAAGTCTGCCGGCGAGCCGCGCCCCGGCAGCGCATCCGGCGATGCCACGGTCCGCCCGCCGGAAAGCAGCCAGGACGAGGCCGGCGGGCTGGTCGGCAGTTCCTGGCAGCTCGCCGAGCTCCGCACCGCCGGCGGTCAGGTCCTCATCCCCTCGGATCCGTCCCTCTACACACTGTCGTTCCTCGAGGACGCCCGTCTCGGCCTGCGGGTGGACTGCAACCAGGCGGGCGGTCCCTGGAGCGCGCCGGCCCCCGGCGAGATCACCATCGGGCCGCTGGTCACCACCCTGGCCGCCTGCCCGCCGGGATCGCTGGCCCCCGAGGTGCTGCCGGCGCTGGAGAGCGTCACCAGCTACTCGCTGGAGGGCGGCCTGCTGCGCCTCGGCCCGGCCAGCGGCGGCCCGTCCCTGCTGTTCTGGCCGATGCGCTAGCGACCAGGTCCCGCAACGCGGCGGCCGGCCTAGAGGCTGCCGCGGCCGGCACCCCGCGCCTGCGCCGCCAGGCGGATGGCGGCATTGCCGGCGCCGAAGGCGCCATAGCCGCCCCGCCGCTCCACCACCTCGAAGAAGAAGCGGTCGGCGAAGCTGCGGCTGTAGATCTGGAAGTACTCGCCCTCGGCATCGCGGTCATAGAGCACGCCGTGCTGCCGCATGCGCCGTAGCAGCGCCGGCTCCAGGGCGAAGCGCGCCTCCAGGTCCTCGTAGTAGTTGGCGGGGATCGCCAGCAGCACGAGGCCGCGGCGCGCCATGCCGGCGGCGGCGGCGAAGATGTCGTGGCAGTGGAAGGCGATGTGCTGCAGGCCGGAGCCGAACAGCTCCTCGAGGAAGCGGCGCGAGAGCGTCTTCGGCGATTCGGAGGAGTTGAGCACGATCCGCACCGCGCGGTCGGGCGACTGCACCACCTGGCTGTGGACCAGCCCGCCAGGGTCGGCGATCTCGACTTGCGGCGACTTCTCCAGCCGGAAGAGCGCACTGTAGGTGAGCAGCCAGGACATCTGCTCCTCGTTCGTCATCGACTGCGCCAGATGGTCGACCCGGGTCAGCTCCGCCGCGGCGCCGACCGCCTGCGGCTCCAGGTGGAAGTCGTTCTCCCAGACCCGTCCCCTCGCCTCCTCCCGCTCCAGGAGATAGAGCAGGCTGCCGCCGACCCCGCGGATCGCCGGGATCTCCAGCTCGCCGGGCCCGACCGGCTGGCTGAAGCCCTGCAGCAGCAGCCCCTGCGCGCGCGCCAGGGCGGCGGCGGCGTCCGTCACCGCCAGGCCGATGGCGCAGACCGCCGGACCGTGGGTGACGAAGAAGGCATGGGCGAAGCCCTCCATCTCGCAGTTGACCACGAGGTTGATGGTCCCCTGCCGCCACAGCGTGACCGCCTTGGAGCGGTGCCGGCCGGCGTAGCGGAAGCCGAGCGCCGCGAGCAGCCGTGTCAGCTCGGCGGCCGTCGCCTCGTCGGCGGCGAACTCGACGAAGGCCACCGCCTCGCAGTCGACGCGCGGCGGCAGCGGCACCGCCGGCCCCGGGGCGGGCGGCTGCAGCGATACCCCCGCCACCTCGCCCAGGCGGATCAGCGACCGCCGGCCGTCGAGCGCCACCTGCCGCGGTGAGCCGGCGCGGAAGCGGTCGTTGAAGATCTCCAGGCTGAGATGGCCGTCGTAGCCGGTCGCCGCCACGGCCTCGAGGAAACGCGCCAGCGGCAGGTCGCCCTGTCCGGGCAGGCAGCGGAAGTGCCGGCTCCAGGAGAGCAGGTCCATGTCCAGCCGCGGCGCGTCGGCGAGCTGCACCAGGAAGATGCGGTCGCCCGGCACCCGCCGGATCGAATCGGGGTCGAGGCCGCGCGCCAGCGTGTGGAAGGAATCCAGCACCAGCCCGACGGCCGGGTGGTCGGCCCGCCGCACCACCTCCCAGGCATCGCGGTGGTCATTGACGTGGCGCCCCCAGGCCAGCGCCTCGTAGCCGATGCGCAGGCCCCGCGCCGCCGCCCGTTCGCCCAGCGCCCGCAGGTCGTCGGCGGCGCGGTCGATCCCGCCCAGCGCCTGCGGCGACAGGCTGGAGCAGATCAGCAGCAGCTCGGCGCCCAATGCTTCCATCACCTCGAACTTCCGCTCGGCGCGCTCGAAGGCGCGGGCGCGCAGCGGCTCCGGCAGGCCCTCGAAGTCGCGGAACGGCTGGAAGACCGACACCGTCAGGCCGGCGTCGCGCACCATCTGCCCGACCTCGGCGGCGCCGGCGTCGAAGGCCAGGAAGTCGGTCTCGAAGATCTCCACGGCCTGGAAGCCGGCGGCGGCGATGGCGGCGAGCTTCTCGTCGAGGTCGCCGGAAAGCGACACGGTGGCGATGCTGCAGCGGTTCATTGGCCGGCTCTCCCTGAAGGGGCAGCCTTTATGAACTAACTAGTACGCTCATTCGTCAAGGGGCTGCTCGCCGCGCCTCCGGGCCTCAGGACTTGGCGCTGCGCCGCCGCGGGCGCGGCCGCGCAAGCGCCTCCGGGCGCACGAGATAGCGCTCGACGATCTCGATGGCCTGGTCGCGCAGCGCGGCGATCGCCGCCTTGGAGGTCTGCTCGCGGCCGAAGATCGCCGAGAAGGTCGCGCGGTTCGACACGTTGAAGAAGCAGAGCGCGCTGATGTGGCGATGCAGGTCGACCGCATCGACGCCGGTCCGGAAGACCTTCGCCTTCACGCCGCGCTCGTAGAGCTGCTCGATCGTCCCGATGGCCGAGACGTTCAGCTCGCGGATCGCCTTCGACTTGGCGAGGAACTTGCCGCGGTGGATGTTCTCGATCATCACCAGCCGGATGAACTCCTCGTGCGCCAGGTGGTGATCGAAGGTGAAGCCGACCAGGCGGCGCAGCGCCTCGACCGGCGCGGCATCGGCCAGGTCGAGGCCGGCCTCGATCTTGCGGATCGAGCGGTAGGCCTCCTCCAGGACGCTGAGGTAGAGCCCCTCCTTGTCGCCGAAGTAGTAGTAGATCATCCGCTTGCTGGTCTTGGTCTTGGCCGCGATCTCGTCGATCCGGGCACCGGCCAGCCCGCTCTCGCTGAATTCGCGCGAGGCGACCTCGATGATGTTCCGCTTCGTGCCCTCGGGGTCCTGCGTGCGCACACGCTTGGCCTCCCGCCCTGTCGCAACCGCCGTCATCGTCGCACCTTCCCCTCGCTGCCTGGCCGTCGCCGCCGCCGGCGATTGACCAAACTAACCGTTTCGTACAAAGTTCGCGCGCCGCGCCATGCACCTTCACTAGCGCCAAAGGCCACGGCGCAAAAGCGATCTGTGCGGGCGCGCGGGGTCGCCGCCCCCTCGCTCGAGCCGGGCCGGATGAACGCAGGAAGGACGAAAGACGGTGCCCGGAGCCAGCAACCAGACCGCGCCGCAGGGCCGCGCCGAAGCGCCGGACCCGCTGCCCGCCGCCGCCGGCCGCTCGGTTCTGGTCGGGCTGATCGGCCGCGGCATCGCCGGCTCGCTCTCGCCGATGATGCACGAGGGCGAGGGCGCGCGTCTCGGGCTGCGCTATCTCTACAAGCTGATCGACCTCGACGCCCTGCAGCTGGACAGCAGCGCGCTGCCGGACCTCCTGCTCGCCGCCGAGCACTTCGGCTTCGCCGGGCTGAATGTCACCCACCCCTTCAAGCAGGCGATCCTCCCGCTGCTCGACGAGGTCGCCCCCGACGCGGCGGCGATCGGCGCGGTCAACACCATCGTGCTGCGCGGCGGCCAGCGCATCGGCTACAACACCGACGGCTGGGGCTTCGCCGAGAGCTTCCGCCACGAGATGGCCGGGGCGCAGCGCCGTCTCGTGGTGCAGTGCGGGGCCGGCGGGGCCGGCGCCGCGGTGGCGCGCGCGCTGCTCGAGGTCGGCGCGACCCGGCTCGCCCTGCACGACATCAGGTCCGAGCGCGCGGCCCGGCTGGCGGCGGATCTCTGCGGCGCCTTCGGCGCCGGTCGCGCGCTGGCGGTGCCGGAGCTCGCGGCCGCCATGGAGGCCGCCGACGGCCTGGTCAATGCAACCCCGCTCGGCATGGACAAGTACCCCGGCCTGCCCTTCCCCGTCGCCTGCCTGCAGCCGCGCCACTGGGTCGCCGACATCGTCTATTTCCCGGCGGAGACGCGCCTGCTGGCGGCTGCCCGCCGCCTCGGCTGCCGCACGATCGGCGGGGCCGGCATGGCCGCCTATCAGGCCGCCAAGGCCTTCGAGCTCTTCACCGGCCTGCAGGCCGACGGCGCGGCCATGGCGGCGCGCCTGATCGCCTCGACCCTTTCCCCCGCGCCGGGCTCCGGTGCCGAATTGACGTAACGAACCGTTTCGTACATTGTTTTCGAAGAAGCCCTCGAAGGGCCATGGATGCCAACCTGGGAGGAATGCAGATGAAGTCCGGAATCACCCGCCGCCGTCTCCTGCAGGGCGGCGCCCTGCTCGCGGCCACGGCCGCCGCGCCGCAGCTTCTCTCCGTGGGCGCCCTCGCCCAGGACAAGCCGGTGCTCAAGTTCGCCGCCGTCTTCTCCGACACCGACATCCGCGCCGAGGCGATGCGGATGCTCGGCACGGCGATGGAGGGCAGCTTCACCTTCGAGCCGCACTTCGGCGCCACGCTCTACAAGCAGGGCACCGAGCTGGTCGCGCTGCAGCGCGGCAACCTGGAGACCGCCATCGTCGCGCCGCAGGACATCGCCAAGCAGCTGCCCTCCTGGTCGATCCTCACTGCCGCCTACCTGTTCCGCGACGTCGACCACCTGCAGCGCTTCTACGCCAGCGACGCCGGCCTGGAGATGAAGCAGATGGCCGAGGAGCAGCTCGGCATCCGCATCCTCACGCCGGTCTATTTCGGCACGCGCCAGGTCAACCTGAAGCCGGACCGCACGATCACGACGCCGGCCGACATGGCCGGCATCAAGCTGCGGATGCCGGGCGGCGACGCCTGGCAGTTCCTCGGCACCGCGCTCGGCGCCAACCCGACGCCGATGGCCTATGCCGAGGTCTATACCGGCCTGCAGACCGGCGCCATCGACGGCCAGGACAACCCGCTGCCGAACGACTACAACATGAAGTTCTACGAAGTGATGAAGCAGATTGTCCTGACCTCGCATCTGGTCGGCTACGACCTGCTGGCCGTCTCGCGCAAGACCTGGGACGGCATGACGCCCGAGCAGCAGGCGCCTTCCAGGGCGGCCGCCGACGAGGCGATCGCCTGGAGCACCGCGCAGCATCTGAAGCGCGAGGAGCCGAACTGGTCGAGTTCTTCAAGGACAGGGCCTCAAGGTCTACGAGCCCGACGTCGGCGCCTTCCGCGACTACGCCCAGCAGAAGTACCTGGAGTCGGATCTCGCCGAAAGCTGGCCGGACGGCATGCTCGACAAGCATCAACGCGCTTGCCGAGACGGTGAGCGGCAGGGTCGTCGACCCGGATCGCCGCGCCTTGGCGCGGCGCGCCGGACGAGCTCGCCCGGATCATGGGCACCATGCGCTTCGACGCGTCGCGCGCCACGGGCCGCCGAGGGCGTCGCGGCGATGCTCCTGGCCGCACATGTTCGTCGCTTTCATCATCCAGGTCGTTCCTGCGCTACGTGGTCAACCCCCGGTCGGCTGGACCTCGAGAGCTCTCGTGATCGCCTGGCTCTGGCTGGTCCTCTGGGGGCGGCCTTCGTGCTGCGCGACGACGACGAGATCCGCTTCGACATCGTCTTCAGCGCCGTCGGCGGGCGGACGCGGCGCGTCTTCCGCATCGTCGGCGCGCTGGTGGTGACCGGCCTCTACGTCGCCGCCCTGCCGGCGACGCTCGACTACGTGCTCTTCATGCGGGTGGAGAGCACCTCCTACCTGAAGATCCGCCTGGACTGGCTCTACGGCTCCTATCTCGTCTTCGCGCTGGCGGTCGTCGCCCGCCAGCTCTGGCAGCTCGGCCAGGCGCTGCGCGGCCGCGACCCGGCCCCCGAACCCGATGCCGCGCCGCCGCCGGCCCAGGCTCCGCGGCCGTGACGCCCTTCCTCGGCGCCATCCTCCTGATCTCGCTCCTGGCGATCCTCGGGCAGCCGATCGGCCATGCCATGATCGCCGGCTCGATCCTCTACATGCTGACCGCCGGCCTCGATCCCGGCACCGTCGCCGAGCAGCTGCTGAACGGGCTCTACGGCAGCTATGTGCTGCTCGCCATCCCGCTCTTCATCCTGGCGGCGGAGCTGATGAACGTCGGCACGCTCAGCGCCCGCCTGCTGCTGTTCTGCAATGCCCTGGTCGGCCGCTTCCGCGGCGGCCTCGGCCACGTGAACGTCGTCTCCAGCCTGATCTTCTCCGGCATGTCCGGCTCGGCCATCGCCGACGCTGCCGGCATCGGGCGCATCACCACCGAGATGATGTGCCGCGACGGGCGCTACAGCCGCTCCTACGCCGCCGCGCTCACCGCCGCCTCGGCGGTGATCGGGCCGATCATCCCGCCCTCCATCCCGCTGGTGCTCTACGCGCTCGTGGCTGACGCCTCGATCGGCTACCTCTTCCTCGCCGGCGTGTTGCCGGGGCTGCTGATCGGCCTGCTGCTGGCGGTGATGAACGGCGTGCTGGCGCGGCTGCACCGCTTCCCGGTCGAGCCGGCGCCGCCGGCCGCGGCCCTGCCCGGCATCGCGCTGCGCGCGCTGCCGGTGCTGCTGATGCCGGTGATCCTGCTCTACGGGATCTACAGCGGCGTCACCACGCCGACCGAGGCGGCCGCCATCGCCGCCGCCTATGCGCTGCTGATCTCGGTGCTGCTCTATCGCGCGCTGAAGCCGCGGCAGCTTTACGGAGCCCTGCTGCGCGGCGCGCGCGCCACCGCCGCGCTCGGGCTGCTGATCGCCGGGGCCATGGTCTTCAACTACATCTTCGCCGTGGAGAACATTCCCAACGGGCTGCGGCGCTACTTCGAGGGCGGCGAGCTCACCGCCCTGCAGTTCCTGCTGATCGTCAACGTCATCCTGCTGCTGCTCGGCTGCCTGCTGGAGGGCGGCGCGATCCTGCTGGTGGTCGTGCCGATCTTCACGCCGACCGCCAGCGCGCTGGGCATCGACCCCGTCCACTTCGGCATCGTCGTGGTGGTCAACATCATGATCGGCCTGGTGACGCCGCCCTATGGGCTGCTGCTCTTCGTGGTCGGCAGCATCGCCAAGGCGCCGCTCGGCGCCATCGTGCGCGACATCTTCCCCTTCCTGGCGATGCTGCTGCTGGCCCTGGCGGCGGTGACGCTGCTGCCCGACCTGGTGCTCTGGCTGCCCCGCCTCTACGGCTACGGCGGCTGAGCCGAACGATGAAAGGAGACGCCGCGATGCAGACGGCGATCTACGTGCTGAACGGCCCCAACCTCAACCGCCTGGGCAAGCGCGAGCCGGAGATCTACGGCACCACCACCCTGGCCGAGATCGAGGCGCTCTGCCGCGAGGCGGCCGGCGACCGGCCGCTGCGCTTCCTGCAGAGCAACGCCGAGAGCCAGCTCATCGACTGGGTCCACGAGGCGATCGACGCGCCGGACCAGGCCGGGGCCGGCATCGTCATCAACCCCGCCGCGCTCTCCTTCACCTCGCTGGCGCTGCTCGATGCCCTGAAGCAGTTTCCCGGCCCGATCGTCGAGCTGCACCTCTCCAACATCCACCGCCGCGAGCCGCTCTATCACAAGTCGCTGGTCTCGCTCGCCGCCACGGCGGTGATCGCCGGCCTCGGCGCCGAGGGCTACCCCGTGGCGGTCCGCGCCCTGCTCTCCCTGATCGGCCGCAAGGCCCCCTAGCGCCTCCGGCGGAGGGAACTTTCCAGGCTCTCTCGGAGCCGCTTGTTGCCGGGCCCCGCTCCCTCCTAAGCTGATCGCCGCGCCGCTCATCCCCCCATAGCCGGCGCCGTCCCATGGAGGTCGATCATGCCCCGCCCCCCCACGTGCGTTTTGGCGCTCGCGGCGCCGCTGCTCTGCGCCCTGATCCTGAGCGCCGCGCCCGGCATCGGGCGCCCCGTGGCCGCGCAGGAGGTCACCACCGCCGAGATCCAGGCCCTCTCCGCCCAGCTGGCCGCGCTGCAGGCCAGGGTGGCGGCGCTGGAGGCGGCGGCGGAGGACGGCACCGAAGACCTGGTGGTGAAGAATTCCCTGACCGTCGTCGGCGCCGGCGGGAAGACGCTGCTGTCGGTCGAGGCCGATGGCGACGATGCCGTCCTGGTCCTCGGGGCCGGCGGCACCGAGGTGACCCTCACCGGCGGCGGCGAGGGATCGCTGGAGATCGGCGCGCCGGACGGGCCGGCGGCAAGCCTGACCGTCAGTGCCGACAGCATCGAGCTGGCGCTGGGCGAGGAAGACGGCCCGCAGGCGCGGCTGCTGCAGAAGGGCAGCGGCGCCGAGCTGGTCATCGGCACCGATGGCGGTCAGCAGGCCCGCCTGACGCAGGACGACGACGGCGGCGAGCTGGTGCTCGGCGACGAAGGCGGCCGCGTCGCCCGCCTCGTGCTGCGCGGCGACGGCAGCGAGCTCGTGATGGGCGAGGACAGCGGCCAGCAGGTCCGCCTGGCCGAGTCCGCCGCGGGCGGCACCCTCGCGGTCGGGACGGCTGCGGCGCCGGTGCTGCTGCTGGAAGCGAAGGACGACGGCGGCACGCTGACCCTCGGCAGGTCCGGCGGCAAGACCGCCGCGCTCAGCCTGGAGGGCGCGGTCGCCACGCTGGCGCTGGGCACCGGCTCGGCCCCCGACGTCAGCCTCGCCACCACCGGCCAGGGCGGCGAGCTGCGCTTCGGGCCCGGCGACGCCCCCAAGGTGACGCTCTCCAGCGACGCGATCGGCGGCACGCTGCTGATCGGCGACAAGGACGGCACGCGCGTCCAGCTCGGCACGCCCGGCGGCGACAATGCGCTGGTGCTGGTCGGCAACGCCGACAAGCGCGCCTGGCTCTCCGCCAACGCCGACCTCACCGGCGCCATGTCGGCGACCGACCAGGGGGCGGTGCAGCTCGGCCTGACCAAGGATGGCTGGGGCCTGCTGCTGAGCAAGCAGAACGCCATGCAGGCGCTGCTCGGCACGCAGCAGGGCCATGCGCCGGCGCTGAAGCTCTTCAGCGGCGGCAGCGATCCGACCGTGACCCTGCAAGGCAAGGGTGAAGGCGGCGACCTGCTGCTCGGCAAGGGCGGCGACGCCGCGCCGGTCAAGCTCTCCAGCAACGGCAGCGACACCCAGCTGCTGCTCGGCAAGAGCGGCACCAAGCACCTCGAGCTGGTCACCAAGAGCGGCAACGCCACCGTCGCGGTGGTCGATGGCGAGAACCTGGCGGTCCTCGGCACCAACAGCCAGCAATTCAGCCTCTGGCTGAAGAACAGCGACGGCGAGGTCGAGGTCGGCAAGGGCGCGCTCGGCTGGGGCCTGACGCTGAGCAAGGCCGGCACCGCCTCCGCCGGCATCGGCACCATCGAGGGCCGCGGCGTCGCCATGCGCGTCTTCGACCAGGGCCAGCTGGTGGCCGCCATGGGCGCCAACCCCGAGAGCGGCGGCGGCACGGTGCGGATCTATGCCGGCGGCTCCGGCGCGGCGGCGACGCTGAATGCGGTCGGCGGCGCCGGCGTCATCGCCGCCCTGCGCGCCGACGGCAGCGTGGCGGCGGCGCTCGACGCGAGCGAGCCGGCCGTCGCGCTCTACAACGCCGGCGGAGCGCCGGTGGCGACGCTATCGGAGTCCTCCTCCGGCGGCGGCGGCAACGTGACGGTGCGCAACCCCGGCGGCGATGGCGTCTTCTCCGCCGGCTATGCCAGCGACGGCGGCGGCGAGGCCTGCGTCGTGCGGCAGAACGGCAACATCTCCTGCCTCGGCATCGGCCTGCCGGGAATGGGCACCGGCCAATAGCCGCGGCGATGCGCCGGCTGCTGCGCCTGATCGCGTTGCTGTCCGCGCTGCTGCTGCCGGTGCTGCCGGCGGCGGCGGAGGAGGCGGCGCTGCGGCCGAGCGTGATCGTCGTCGACTCCTCCGGCTCGATGGCCGCCGCGCTCGGCGGCGCCACCAAGCTGGACGCCGCGCGCGACGTGCTGGGCGCGCTGCTCTCCCGCTGGCCGGAGACCGCCCCGGTCGCCCTGATCGCCTATGGCCATCGCCGCACCGGCGACTGCGGCGACATCGAGGTGCTGGCACCGCTCGGGCCGCCCGATCCGGCGGCGCTGGTCCGGCGCCTGCAGGACCTGCGGGCGCGCGGCAAGACACCGCTCGCCGCGTCCCTGCAGCTCGCGGCGGGCCTGCTGCCGGACGGCGGCGGCATCGTCCTGGTGACCGACGGCCTGGAGACTTGCGGCGCCGACCCCTGCGCGCTGGCGAAAGCGCTCGGCGCGTCGGCAATCTCGGTGCAGGTGGTCGGCTTCGGCGTGACCGAGCAGGAGGCGGCCGAGCTGGCCTGCATCGCCGAGGCCGGCGGCGGCACCTATCGCACCGCGGACGACGCCGCCGCGCTGCTCGACAGCCTGAGCGCGGTGGCGGAGGCGGCGCGCGGCGCCCCACCGCCGGAGCCCCCACCGCCGGAGCCGCCTGCCCCAGCGCCCGCGTCCCCCGCCCCCGAGTCCCCACCGCCGGAGCCCGCGGCACTGCAGCCCCCGGCAGCGCAACCGCTGTCCGTCGCCCTGCGCGCGGTCTACGCCGGCAGCGGTCAGCCTCTGGAGCTGCCGCTGCGCTGGCAGGTGACGGCGACGGACGACGGCGCGCCCTACGCCTATGAGGGCGAGAGCCGCGCGCTGTCGCTGGAGCTGCTGCCGGGGCGCTACGAGGTGACGGCCAGCGCCGCCAATGCCGTCGCCACGCTCGAGCTGGAGGTCGCCGACCAGCCGCTGGCGCTCGACCTGCCGCTCGCGGTCGGCCGGCTGGCCGCCACGGTGGTGATCGCCAGGGGCGGTACGCCGCTGGACGAGAGCGACCGGCCGCGCTGGGCTTTGCTGCCGCTCGATGGCCAGGCGCCGCCCGAGGCGCCGACGGCGGCCCGCCCGTCGCTGCTGCTGGCCGCCGGGCGCTACCGCCTGGCGGTCTCGGTGCAGGACTGGACGGCCGCCGTCGAGATCGCCATCAGCAGCGGCGCCACGCTGGAGACCGCGCTGAGCCTGGCGCTGGGCGGCCTCACGCTGGAGGCGGCGCTCGACGACGAGGCGGCGGCGCTGACCGAGTGGCGCGGGCTCGACTGGCAGGTGGCCACCGCCGCCGGACAGCCGGTCGCCGCGCGCAGCGGCGAGGCCGCGCCGCACCTGCTGCTGCCGGCCGGCGACTATCGCGTCGAGCTGCGTGTCGCCGGCGGCCTCGTCGCACAGGCCGCGCGCGTCGTCGAGGGCGAGGAGCGCAGCCTCCGCCTGCTGGTGCCGAGCGCCGACTACCTCCTGACCGCCGCCTTGGCGCCCGGCGCGGAGCCCTTCACCGACTGGCGCGACAGCCTGTGGAGCGTCACCGCCCTCGACGCCCTCGGCGTCGCCCCGGGCAGCAGCGTCATGGAGCTGCAACCAGCGAACAACCCGGAGGTCCGGCTGCTGCCCGGCCGCTGGCGCGTCACGCTGCAGAGCGGCCTGACCTCAGCCGAGCGGGAGATCACCGCCGTGCCGGGAGAGCGCGCGCTGCTGCGCGTCGATCTGGCGGCGGCCCGCCTGGCCATCGCCGCCGCCCCGGCGCCTGGCGGGGCCGCGGCGCAGAACGTCGTCTTCGAGGTCGCCCCCCTCGCCGCCGACGGCACGGCCGGCGAGACCATCGGGCTCGGCGGCAGTTCGGGCGAGATGTCGACCATCCTGCCGGCCGGCCGCTGGCGGGTCGTCGCCGCCGACGAGCAGGGTCGCCGCGCCGAGCAGACGCTGGCGCTGCAGCCCGGCGACGAGCAGATCCTGCGCCTGGAATTGCGCTGAGCGCGGCCGCGGTCCGGCTCTGGTCTCGAGTAGGGTCTCCGCGCGCGAACGCCGCCGATGCCGTCGAGCCTGCGTCCCATCCTTCGAGACGGTCGCTTCGCGACCGCCTCAGGATGAGGCCGTTGATTTCTTTTTACAAACACACCGCCTCATCCTGAGGAGCCCTGTTGCCGATAGATCGTCAAGCGCCGATCAGCCGACGGCCGGCCATCATCGGGATCGCGGTGAACGACCGGGCCCCGCCGAGCCTGAGCCCTTGCCGCAAGCCCGCGACCGGGCCGCCCGTCAGTCCGCCCCCCGCTCCCTTCGCGTCTCGTCGGCCGCGGCGAAGAGAGCGATCTGCGCGGCCTGGGCCTTCCTGAAGGCCGGGCGATCGGTGACACGGGCCACATAGGCCTCGCTCGCCGGCCGATCGCCGAAGGCGCGGACGTCCGGTACCCGCAGGACGTCCGCCATCAGCAGGTCGGCGGCCGTGAAGCGGCCGGCCGCAAGCCATTCCCGCTCGTTCAGGACCCGTTCGACATGGTCGAGGCGCTGGCTCATCCAGCCGGTCAGCTGGTTGTCCCTATCGCCGCACAGGCGCAGGTACCACCACGGGACCGTGACCATCTCGATCGAGTTGAGCGCGGCGATCGTCCACTGCAGCGTTTCCGCCTGGCCGCGCGGATCGGGCGGCATCAGCCTGTCGCTCTTGCCGGCCAGGTGCAGCAGCCCCGCGCCGCTTTCGAAGATCTCCAGGGCGCCATCGTTCAGGAAGGGGACCTGGCCGAAGGGCTGCCGCGCGAGATGATTGGTCTCGCGGCCGTCGAACGGGACCGTCCGGACGGCATAGTCGAGCCCCGCTTCCTCGCACGCCCACCTCAGCCGCAGATCGCGCACGAACCCGCGCGGTCCCTCGGGCACCCAGTCGAGGGTCCAGATGATCAAGTCGCTCATCGCCAGCAAGCCTCTCCTCTCCTGGTGGCGCCATCATCCTATCGTGCCGCCGCTCGATGAAGCCCCGACGACGATGCGCGGCCTGCAACCGCCGCCGCTTTCCCCGCCGCAAAGCAAAAGGGGCGCCCCTCGCGGGACGCCCCTTCGTCGCTCCGGCGAACCGGAAGGCTTAGCGCTTGGAGAACTGGAAGGAGCGGCGGGCCTTGGCCTTGCCGTACTTCTTGCGCTCCACGGTGCGCGAATCGCGGGTCAGGAAGCCGCCCTTCTTCAGCACCGGCCGCAGGCCGGGCTCGTAGTAGGTCAGCGCGCGGCTGATGCCGTGGCGCACGGCACCGGCCTGGCCGGAGAGGCCGCCGCCGGAGACGGTGCAGACCACGTCGAACTGGTTGGCGCGGTTGGCCGCCTCGAAGGGCTGGTTGATCACCATGCGCAGCACCGGACGGGCGAAGTAGACCGCGACTTCGCGGCCGTTCACCGTGATGCGGCCGGCGCCGGGCTTCAGCCAGACGCGGGCCACCGCGTCCTTGCGGGCGCCGGAGGCATAGGCGCGGCCCTGCTTGTCGAGCTTGGGCTGCGGCATGGCCTGGGCCTCGGGCGCGCCGGTGGCGGTCCCGAGATCGGAAAGCTGGTTCAGGGTCTGATCGGCAGCCATGCTCAGGCGCTCCTGACGTTCTTGCGGTTACGGGCCGCCAGGTCGAGCTGCTCGGGGCTCTGCGCCTCGTGCGGATGGCTCGGCCCGGCATAGACCTTGAGGTTGCGCATCTGCTGACGGCCCAGGGGGCCGCGCGTGATCATGCGCTCGACGGCCTTCACGATGACCCGCTCGGGATAGCGCCCGGCGAGGATCTGGCCGGTGGAGCGGCCCTTGATGCCGCCGGGATAGCCGGTGTGCCAGTAGAAGAACTTGTCGGTCAGCTTGTTGCCGGTGACCTTCACCTTCTCGGCATTGACGACGATCACGTTGTCGCCGCAGTCCATGTGCGGCGTGAAGGTGGTCTTGTGCTTGCCGCGCAGGATCTTGGCGATCTCGGCGGCCATACGGCCCAGCACCAGGTTCTCGGCGTCGACGACGAACCACTTCTTCTGGATCTCGGACGCCTTGGCCGAATAGGTCTTCATCATTGTGACCTGCTCGCTTCTTGCAAAGGAAAAGGGGACGCAAAGCCCGTCCCCGGATGGCGCGCTTTTCTAGTGCGGGCGGAGCGGCCGGTCAACAGAAATAAATCGCCCGAAAACAGAATGTTATCTTGCGGTATCTAAATACCACAACAAAAGTCCTTGCTAGGCCTTGGCCGCGTGGCTGTCGAGGAAGGTGGCCATTTCCATCAGCGCCCGGCGGCTGGAGGGCAGCAGGTGGCACCACCACTCGAAGACATGGATCATGCCGGGCCAGACCCGCACGCTGGCCGGGCTGCCGGCCGCCTCGGCCTTGGCGCCATAGCTCAGCGAATCGTCCAGCAGCACCTCGCGCTCGCCGACGTGCAGCAGCGTCGGCGGCAGGCCGGAGAGGTCGCCGGCGGCCGGCGAGATCCGCGGATCGGCAAGGTCGCTGCCGGCCGGCAGGTAGAGGCTGCGCATCAGCTTCGCCGCGTCGCGGTTGATCATCGGGTCGGCCGCCGCCTTGCTCTGGTAGCTCTCGCCGCGCAGCGCGAAGTCGGTGGCGGCGCCCATGGTCGCCACCGCGACCGGCAGCCGTCCGCCGCCGGCCTTGAGGTCCTGCAGCAGCACCAGCGCCAGGTTGCCGCCGGCGGAATCGCCGGCCAGCCACAGCGCGTCGGCGGCCAGCGGCCCGGCGGGCCCGCGCGCGACCATCGCCTGCCAGGCGGCCAGGCAGTCGTCCGGCGCCGCCGGCCAGGGCGCCTCCGGAGCGAGGCGATAGTCGACCGCGAAGACCGCGGCGCGCAGATGGGTGGAGAAGGCCTCCATCATGTGGCGGTAGTCGCTGGGCGCGCCACTGACCCAGCCGCCGCCGTGGATGTAGAGCAGCCGGCGCCGCGGATCGGCGCCGGCGGCCAGCACCCACTCCCCGGTCAGCCCGCCGTCGCGCGCCGGGATCACCCGGGTCGAGGGCTGCAGCAGCGGCACGGCGCCGCCGACGCAGGCGCCGGTCAGCACCAGGCGGCGCATCTCGGCGACCCGCGTGATGGTGTCGATCTCGCCCTGATTGCGGTCCTTGTAGAAGCCCTGCACGTGCTCGACGATGCGCTCCAGGATTGCCGCCTCGTCCGCGTCGCTCTGTGCCATGGGGTCCGCTCCTCCGTTCGTCCGCGCCTTGTCTCGTGGCGCCCTGCAAAGCATCTTCTGCGGCGCGGCACAAGGCGTCCGCAGCGAAGGAGGACCCGCGATGGCACGGCTGGACGGCAAGGTCGCCCTGATCACCGGCGCCGGCGGCGGCATCGGCCGCGCCCTGGTGGCACTGTTCCGCGCCGAGGGCGCCCGCGTCGCCGCCAGCGACCTCACGGCCCCCGCCCTGCCCTGCGACCTCGCCCTGGCGCTCGACGTCACCGACGAGACCGAGTGGAACGCCGCGGTGCAGCGGGTCCGCAGCGATCTCGGCCGGCTCGATATCCTGGTGAACAACGCCGGCTTCGCGCTGACCAAGCCCTTCCTCGAGACCTCGCTGGCCGAGTGGCGCAAGGTCATGGCGATCAACCTCGACGGCTGCTTCCTCGGCGTGCGCACCGCGATGGCGGCGATGCGCGACAACCCGAAGCCGCGCGGCGGCGCCATCGTCAACCTCGCCTCGGTCGCCGCCCTGGTCGCCGCGCCGCCGCTGGTCGCCTATGCCGCGGCCAAGGGCGGCGTGGTCTCGCTCACCCGCTCCGCCGCCATCGCCGCCGCCGAAGAGGGCTTCGACGTCAGGGTCAACGCGCTCTGCCCCGGCTTCACCGACACCGCCATGCTGGACGCCATCGCCGGCGACCTCGGCAGCCGCGAGGCGGTGAAGGCCAAGCTCTCGCGCCGCCAGCCGCTGGGCCGCCTCTGCACGCCGGAGGAGGTCGCCGAGGCGGCGCTCTACCTCGCCTCCGACGCCGCCCGCTACGTCACCGGCACGACGCTGGCGATCGACGGCGGGTTCTCGGCGCAGTAGCCGCTCAGGACCTCGGCGCGCAGCTCCGCGGCCAGCCGCTCGCAGTCGCTGCCCAGGGTGCGGGGCGCCATGTCGTCGAGCGGCGGCACCTGGGCGCGCACCGCCTGCAGCCGGGCGGCCAGGGCCGGCGGCGCCTCCCGGCCGGTCACCCAGAGCGCCTGCGAGGCAACGGCGGCGAGCACCGCCAGGGCGCGCTCGAAGGCGCGGCCGGCCGCCTCGTGCTTGTGCCAGGCCTGGAACACCGGCGAGACCACGTCGTCCTGGCCCCAGGCGCCGCCCTCGCTGCCCGGCAGCAGCGTCGTGGTCGCCGCCGCCCGCGCGCTCTCCAGGAAGCCGACGGAGGCCATCGGCGCGTAGGTCATCGCCGCCGCGCCGCCGGCGATCCCCGCCGGGTTGGCGGTCAGGCGGTCGGGCAGGCCGGAGACCGCGCCGTCCAGCAGCTTGGTGGTCTGCCGCTCGGCGAGCAGGCAGAGGTCGGCCCACTCGGCGGTCAGGGCGTCGAGCGACGGCACGGCGTGGCTGTCGTGATAGCCGCCGGTCGAGAAGGAGCGTCCGAAGGGGTTCAGCGGATCGGGATGCATCGGGTCGGGCGGCAGATAGACCGGATTGTCGGTGACCGCCGGCAGGATCGCCGCCGCGATCTCCTCGGCGCTGCGCACGGCGCGGTGGCAGCGCCCCAGCACGCGCGGCAGGATGCGGAAGGAGACCGGCGCCTGGTAGCTGCGCCGCTCCTCGCCGCCGCCCCGCAGCAGCGCCTGCAGCCGCTCCAGCGCGACGCCGGCATCGGGGTCGTTCCACAGCGTCGCCAGCAGCGGGTCGTAGGCCCCGAGCGGCGCCTTGAAGCCCTCGGCGGCGAGCGCGAAGAGCTCGCAGGCCAGAGCCCAGCGCCGCCGCGCCGCCAGCGCCGCGTCGGCCAGGAGGGCGGCGGCGCAGGGCGCGCCGTTGGTCAGCGGCCCCTTCTCCTTGATCTCCATGTGGAAGGCGTCGGTCAGCGGCGCGAAGAGGTGATAGAGCGGCAGGATCTCGCCGGCGCAACCGTTGCCGTCGCCCGGCACCGGCGGCAGCGCGCGCTCGCCGTTCAGCATCTCGACCACCGCCAGCACCACCCGCGCCGAGGTGGCGCCGTGGCCCTCGACGAGGTTGGCCAGGCGGGCCAGCAGGATGCCGCGCACGATCCGGATCGGCAGCGGGTCGCCGAAGGACATGGCGCCGACCGCCAGGCTGCGGGCGTGGAAGGCCTCGGCCTCGGCCGCCTCCATGCGCCGCCGCGCGTTGGCGCCATAGCCGGAGGTGACGCCGTAGATCGCCGCCGTCGGCTGGCTGGCGACGAGGCAGAGGAAGGCCGCCCGCGCCGCCTCGACGACTTCGAGCAGGCGCGGCGTCAGCTCCAGCCGCTCGCCCTGCCAGACCACCCGGCGGAAGGTCTCGAGCGTCAGGTCGGCACGGCTATCGACGGTCAACGTCATGGCGGCGCTCCAGGGGAGGCAAGGGGGCGAGAGCGCGATGCTCCCACCGCGCTCGACGGCCGGCAAGCGGCGCCGAAAGCGCGGCAGGCCGGCGCCGGCCGCACCCCTCGCCCGCCCGTCGGACCGCTTGTGAACACTGTTCACTTTTGCGACGATGGGTCACAAACCAACGAGGAGAGCCGCCGCATGTCCTATCGCTTTCTGCGCTATGAGGAAGAGGGCCGCATCGCCCGCATCACCCTGAACCGTCCGGAGCGGCTGAACGCGATCTGCGACGGCCTCCCGCAGGAACTGCGGCGCGCGGTCGAGCAGGCCAACGACAGCAAGGCGGTGCACGTCATCGTGCTGCAGGGCGCGGGCCGCGCCTTCTGCGCCGGCTATGACCTGAAGGACTTCGCCGAGGCCGGCGGGCCGAACTCGCTGACCCAGGAGATGCCCTGGGACCCGATGCAGGACTACAAGGTGATGAAGGCCTATACCGAGGACTTCATGAGCCTCTGGCGGTCCTACAAGCCGACGATCTGCAAGGTGCAGGGCTACGCGGTGGCCGGCGGCAGCGACATCGCGCTCTGCTGCGACTTCGTCATCATGGCCGAGGATGCCGAGATCGGCTACATGCCGGTGCGCGTCTGGGGCTGCCCCTCGACGGCCATGTGGGTCTATCGCCTGGGGGCGGAGAAGGCCAAGCGGATGGTGCTGACCGGCGACCGCATCTCCGGCCGGGAGGCCAAGGCGATGGGGCTGGTGCTCGACGCCGTGCCGGCCGACCAGCTCGAGGCGCGGGTGATGCAGCTGGCCGGCCGCATGGCCGGGGTGCCGAAGAACCAGCTGATGATGAACAAGCTGGTGGTGAACCAGGCGGTGGAGGCGCAGGGCCTGGCGCAGACGCAGATGCTGGCGACGGTGTTCGACGGCATCACGCGCCATACCCCCGAGGGCCTCTGGTTCAAGCGGCTGGCGGAGACCTCCGGCTTCCATGAGGCGGTGGCGCTGCGCGACAGCGGCCAGGCGCTGCCGGAGGGCGAGGACTGCAAGTGACGCCCGCCGACGAGGCGGTGGCGGAGTCGGCGGCCTCCGGCCGCACGGCGCGGCGGCAGCGCAACAGCGCCTTCCGCCGCGAGGCGGTGCTGGAGGCGGCGCAGAGCCTGTTCCTCGAGAAGGGCCTGGAGGGCACGTCGCTGCGCGCCGTGGCGGCCGCCTCCGGCTACAGCCCCTCGGCGCTCTACCGCTACTTCGACGGCAAGGAGGCGCTCTACGGCGCGCTGATCGCCGACTCGCTCGGGCGCCTGCAGGAGGCGATGAGCCGCGCCGCCGCGACCGCCGAGAAGAGCGGCCGGATCGATCGCCTGCTGCTGGCCTTCTACCAGTACTACCGCGGCCGGCAGCGCGAGCTCGACCTGGGTCTCCACCTCTTCGGCGGCACCCAGCGCCGCGGGCTCGGCGCCGCCCGCGACCGCGAGCTCAACGCCCTGCTGCTGCGCGCCCTGCGGCCGCTGGAACAGGGCCTGCGCGACGGCCTGCGCATGCCGGCGAAGCTGGCGCGCGCGCGGCTGCTGGAGCTGACCGCCCTCTCGGTCGGCCTGCTGATCCTGGAGAACACCGGCCGGCTGGCGACGCTCGGCGGCCGCGCCCGGCCGCTGCTGCTCTCCCGCGCCCGCGAGATCATCGCGCTGGAGAGCGACGTCTGGCGTTGAACTCCGAAGGACGCCCCCGCCTGGTTCCGTCAGCAGCCGACAGCTTCGCTCAGGCCAGTTCCTCGAGCGCCGCGACATAGCGGTCGGCGAAGGCATGGGCATTGGCCGGCGACCGCAGCGGCTCGTCGAAGCCGAAGGAGAGGCAGGTGCCGGCATTGGTCGTCACGATCGCGATCAGCATCGGGTGAATGCCGTGGTTCTGCGACGGCATCAGCATCAGGTCGGAGACCCCGACGCGCCGGCCGGAGAGACGATTGAGGTCGCCAACGTCTGTGACGCAGAGGCCGCCGGCGAAGACCCCGCTCGCCGCCGCCATGGCGTCCACCTGCCGGTGGGTCACCGCCAGGGGAACGGCGGGATCCATCGAGAGAGCGGCAGGCCTATTCTCCAGGAACTGGCACTGGATCTCGCGGGCGATCTCCAGCAGGCCGGCCTCGCGATGCTCGGCGCCGATCAGCAGGTTGATGCCGGCGACGTATTCGCCGACCGCATTGCCCGGGATCGGCGGCGCGCAGTCGGCGCGCACGTCGGTCGGGGCAACGACCCCGGTCAGCTCCTTGCGGTCGGGAAGAGCTTCGGCCGCCTTCACCGCGGCCGCGACAAAGGCCGATGCAAGGTGGATCCCCTCGGGTCGCAACCGCGCGCGCACCCTATCGAGGGCACCTTCGGGCAAGACGCGCAGAAAGCCCTGCGGCTTGCGCTCCGAGGCAGCCGCCGGGCGTTCCACCGGCCACTGGGTCTGCTCGGGCCAGACCGGCAGCAGGCCGCGCTCGCCCGACAGTCCGGCCGCCGCCAATCCCGCCTCCGCCGGTGGCGTCAGCGCAAGCGCGTCGCCCGGCGCGGCCTCGGGCTCACTCAGCATTCGGTCGAGATCGTTGACGACGACCAGCGCCGAGCGTCCATCGATGCCGCCATGATTGCTGGTGAGCGCGATCCACAGGACGCGTCCCCGCGCGTCGGTCAGCAGGACCGCGCGCCAGGAGACCCGTTCAACATCGAGCACCCGCGCCGCCTCCCGGGCATAGAAGAGCTCGATGTCGAAGGTCTCGCCGACCGGCTCGCGGCGGATGTCGATCCGCTCGAAGGGCACGTCGCAGACCCACCAGAGGCTGTCGCGCTCTTCGACGCGCGCCCGCATCATCGGGTGGCGCCCGTGGATCGCTCGCAGGGCGCGGAGCACGTGCTCCTGATCGGGCGGCGTTTCGAATCTCGCCAGGGTGACGAGCTGGATGCCACCATTGCAGCGCCGAATCAGCTCCGCGAACAGCGATTCCTGCGGGCCCAACGGCCGCGCCATCGTCGTTGCCTTGTCCATGGCCGCCCCGTCGGTTGCTTCCCGCGCTCACTATAGCCAGCCTGCGGAACCGAGTGTACCCGGAGCCCCGCAGGGCGGCAGAGAAGGACGGATCGGACAGCCGACGCGACGCAGCCCGGGGTGCAGTCTCCATTGAGCCAGCGAGACGATGGCCGCAATGCGTGCGCCTGCGAGGCGTTTCCATGCGAGCTTGTCGTCTCTTGTTGCGACGCGCCTGGCTTCGCGCCCCTCCTCTCACGCCGCCGCCTCGGGCGGCGGGCCGACGTAGCGCGACTGCGGCCGGATCAGGCGCTTCGCCGCCTCCTGCTCGCGCACGTGGCCGAGCCAGCCGGCGACGCGCCCCATGGCGAAGACGGCGGTGAAGGACTCGCGCGGGAAGCCGAGCGCCTCGAGCAGCAGCGCTGTATAGAACTCGACGTTGGTCTGCAGCGGCCGGCCAGGTTTGCGCCGCCGCAGCACCGCCAGCGCCGCCGCCTCGCAGGCCTCCGCCAGCGCCAGGCGCTCCGGGGCGACCCGGCCGTCGGCGCGCAGCCCGGCCAGCGCGCGCTGCAACGCGTCGGCCCGCGGATCGCGCACGCGGTAGACGCGGTGGCCGAAGCCCATCAGCCGCTCGCCGCGCGACAGCGCCGCCTCCATCCAGGCCTCCGCATCGCCCGCCCGCGCCACGGCGTCCAGCATGTCGAGCACCGGCCCCGGCGCGCCGCCATGCAGCGGCCCCTTGAGGGCGCAAAGCCCGGCGACGACCGAGGACACCAGCCCGGCCGCCGTCGAGGCGACGACCCGCGCGGCGAAGGTCGAGGCATTGAGGCCGTGGTCGCAGACCGTCACCAGATAGCTGTCGAGCGCGGCGGCCGGCAGCGCCGCGGGCGGCTCCCCGGTCAACATGCGCAGCACGTCCGCGGCGTGACCGCTGCCGGGATCCGGCACCACCGGTATCTGGCCGCGGCGCATGCGCAGCAGGGCCGGCGTCAGCACCGCCGGCGCGGCCACCAGCTGCAGGGCGGTCTCGGCATCGCCCGCGTCCTCGAAGCGTGCCAGCAGGGCGGCCAGGGCCTCGGCCACCGGCAGGCGCAGGAGCCGGCGATCGGCCGCCGCGACCTGGCCGAAGGCGGCCAGGCGCGCCCGGCCCAGCGCCGCCGGGAAGGCGCCGCCGCGCGGCAGGTCGGGAAAGAAGCCATCCAGCAGGAGCGCCACCACCGCCTCGAAGGAAAGGCGTCCGGCAAGCTGGTCGAGTGACTTGCCGCGGATGGTCAGACGGCCGGCCTGGCCGTCGACATCCGAGAGAACGGTCGTCGCCGCAACGACGTCTTCCAGACCACTGCTCTGCATCGTTCGATCCTCCGTTGTGTCTCCCGAAAATCCACGTAGACTGGGAGGCCGTCAATCTTGATCAATTCAATCAATGTAAGGAGAGCGGCGATGACCTGGCTTTCGGCCGACGAGGCGGTGGCGCTGCTGGGCACCAAGCTCCAGACCCTCTACGCCTACGCCAGCCGCCGGCTGGTGCGGGTGCGTCCGCACCCCGAGGACCCGCGGCGCAGCCTCTATCGCCGCGACGACATCGAGCGCCTGGCGCGGCGCGGCAGCGGGCGCGCACGGCGGCAGGAGATCGCCGCCGAGGCAATGAGCTGGGGCAGCCCGGTGCTGCCCTCGGCGATCTCCACCGTTCGCGACGGCCGCCTGCTCTATCGCGGCCAGGACGCCACGGCGCTGTCGGAGACCGCGACGCTGGAGGAGGTGGCGGCGCTGCTCTGGGCGGCGCCGGGCGCCCGGGCCCCGCCAGGGGCCGGCGCGCGGCCCGGCGTCCGGCGGCGCGCCGCTCGTCCCTGGAGACCGCCCTGCTCGCCCTCGCCAGCGCCGCGGCCACGGACCTGCCGGCCTTCGGGCGGACCCGCGAGGCGATGATCGGCGACGCCGGCCGGGTGCATCGGCTGGTGGTCGAGGCGATGAGCGGCGGCGCCCCGGCCGGCGCGCTCGCGATACATCGACGGCTGGCGGAGGCCTGGGGGTGCGGCACGGCCGCCGAGGGACTGCGCCGGGCGCTGGTGCTGCTGGCCGACCACGAGCTGAACGCCTCGACCTTCGCCACGCGGGTGACGGTCTCCACCGGGGCCTCGCTGGCCGCCGGGCTGCTGAGCGGCATGGCCACGCTCACCGGCCCGCTGCACGGCGGTGCCGCCGCCGCGGCGCGCGCCTTCGTGGCGCAGGCGGCAAAGGACGGCCCGGAGGCCACGGTCGCCGGCTACCTGGACCAGGGCCGCAAGATCCCGGCCTTCGGCCATCCGCTCTATCCGCAGGGCGACTGCCGCGCGGCCGCCCTGCTGCAGGCCGTGCCGCCGCCCGCGGCCTACGAGCGGCTGCGCCAGGCGGTGGAGGCGATGACCGGCGAGCTGCCGAACATCGACTTCGCGCTGGCCGTGCTGGGCGCCCGCCTGCGCCTGCCCGCCGAGGCCGCCTTCACGCTCTTCGCCGTCGCCCGCTCGGTCGGCTGGCTGGCCCATGCCATGGAGCAGGCGGAGGCCGGCACCCTGATCCGCCCCCGCGCCGACTACGTCGGACCGCTCGCGGCGGCGGCCGGCGGTCGCTGAAGGCCAGGCCGGCGTCCATCGCCGCCGGCCGCCCCCGACAGCGCGCGCCAGGGTCAGGGCTCATAACCAGTATGCGGGGATGGCTGCGATCTGTACGGCGGCAAGGAAGTTTGCTGCGGGCTTGTCGTACCTGGTGGCAACCCGTCGGAAATCCTTGAGGCGGCAGACCATGCGCTCGGTGGCGGTCGTGTCCCCGGGCGTGGTGTAACAGCGGCTGTGCCGTCGCGGTCTCCGGTGGGTTTGGCCGGAGCGGTCATGCCACCGGGGTTGGCAGCATGATGGTGAGATCATCGCGCAGCGGTGCGATGGTTTCCAGGGTCATGTAGCGGGCCCGCTGGACGGCCCACTCGTCGTTCTGTTCTAGCAGGATGGCGCCGACCAGGCGGGTGATGGCGGCCTCGTTGGGGAAGATGCCGACGACGTCGGTGCGCCGCTTGATCTCGCCATTGAGCCGCTCCAGCGGGTTGGTGGAGTGGACCTTGGCGCGGTGCTCGCGCGGGAAGCTCATGTAGGCCAGCACGTCCTCCTCGGCCTGGTCGAGCAGAGTGGCGAGCTTGGGCAGCTTCGGGCGGACTTGGTCGGCGACCTGGCGCCACTGCGTGCTGGCGGCGGTGGCGCTGTCCTGGGCGAAGGCGGTGGCGATGAAGGCGGAGACGACGCGCCGGCCGCTCTTGCCGGCATGCGCCAGGGCGTTGCGCATGAAGTGCACCCGGCAGCGCTGCCAGGTGGCGCGGAATACCTTGGCGACGGCCGTCTTGATGCCTTCGTGGGCGTCGGAGATCACCAGCTTGACCCCGGCCAGGCCGCGGCGCTTGAGCTTGCGCAGGAACTCCAGCCAGAAGGTCTCGGCCTCGGAGGCGCCGATGTCCATGCCCAGGACCTCGCGCCGGCCGTCGGCGTTGACCGCCACCGCGATGGTCACCGCCACCGAGACGATGCGGCCGTTCTGGCGCACCTTGACGTAGGTGGCGTCGATCCAGAGATAGGGCCAATCGCCCTCGATCGGCCGCTCCAGAAAGGTCGTCACCCGCTCGTCGATCTCCTCGCACAGCCGGCTGACCTGGCTCTTGGAGATGCCGCTCATGCCGAGCGCCTTCACCAGGTCGTCGACCGAGCGGGTCGAGATGCCTTGGATGTAGGCCTCCTGGATCACCGCGGTCAGCGCCTTCTCCGCCATGCGCCGCGGCTCCAGGAAGCCGGGGAAGTAGCTGCCCTTGCGCAGCTTGGGGATGCGCAGCTCGACCGCGCCGGCGCGGGTCTGCCAGTCGCGGTCGCGGTAGCCGTTGCGCTGTGCCAGGCGGTCCGGCGAGCGCTCGCCATGGCCGGCACCGGTCAGCGCCGCAACCTCCAGCTCCATCAGACGCTCGGCGGCAAAGCCGATCATTTCGCGCAACAGCTCGGCATCGGTGCCCTTCTCAAGCATGCTGCGCAGGGCCATCATCTCGTCGGTCATCGTGGTCACCCTCCATGGGATTGAGGTTGTGGTGACCAAACCCTACCGGAGAGCCACGATGGCCGCCGCCGGGACCGCCGCTCCAGCCGGCTACGCCGGCCTACGCGACGGTCCCGGCACCAGCGCTGCTACACCACTCGGTGGGACGTGACCTCGGTGGCGTTTCGCCCGCGATAAAGGAAGGGGCTGAAGCAGTCCTTCAATGCTTACTGCGTTCCACAGGACAGCCTTCCTCGATGGCTTCGAAAGTGGCGCGCCGAGCTAAGACGTTTCAGATCTGGGGAGATAGGCTAACCAGCGGCAGACATCGGGGGGATCGCAAGGAAGGCTGCCGCCGCTTGCTGCAAAGATCGCTCCCGTGCGTTGATGCTGCCCCGGATTGAGCGCTATCCGAGGCAGCGCATACGCACCGACAAGCAAGAGCACAAACGTGGAGAAATCCTTGTGACAAAAAAACTTTGCACCGCCAGCACTCTGGTCAGCACTGCCATTGCAGGCCTGCTGTTCACTTCAAGTGCATGGGCAGATACGAGCCCGATCCCGGAATCGGTCACGACGCCCGACAAGGTCGAATCTCTCCTCGGCACGCTCGAGTTCAAGGACGGCCAGCCGAACCAAGAGACCCTCGACAAGGTCTATGATCATTTGGACTTCTCGTACGCGACCCGCGCGTTTGCGGACACCTTGCAAGGCGTCAGCATCCACGCCATTCGCAAGGGTCTCCAAGACATCGGCGTGAAGGACAACGAGGTCGTCGTTTTCTCGGAGCTGATGGATTCCAGGTCGCTGTTCCTGACGGCCAACGCCGACACGATCTACGTCATCAGTAGCTTCGATCTCTCCAAAGGGCCGCTGGTTGTGGAAGTGCCGCCAGGAGTCCTCGGCACGGTTCAGGATGCCTGGTTCCGCTGGGTCATCGACATGGGCCTGCCCGGGCCCGACCGCGGCGAAGGGGGAAAATACCTGATCGTGCCGCCGGATTATGAGGGCCCCTTGCCGGAGGGGGAGTTCAACGTCGCCCACTCCAAGACCATCCACGGCGTTTGGTTCGCCCGCGCCTTCATCGAGAACGGCGACGACCCCAAGCCGGTGGTCGAACTGATCAAGAAAGCCACCAAGGTCTATCCCTACAATGCTGGCGGTGTCGGCACAGCAATCGCCGAGTTTCTGGCTGGCAAGGCCAAACTTAGCCCGATCGTCCCGCCGCCGCCGACCGTGTTCCATGAAGGCAGCGGCAAGGTGATGAACACCCTTCCGCCGAACGACTTTTCCTACTTCGAAATGCTGAACGAGGTCGTGCAGCAGGAACCGGCCACCAGCCTCGACCCCGAGCTGATGGGGCCAATCGCCGCCATCGGCATCGTCAAGGGTAAGCCCTTTGCGCCTGATGCGCGCATGAAGAAGATCCTCACAGAAGCGCTGGTGGTGGCCAACGCGACTTCACGCAGTCTCTTCATGAGCCCTCGCGACAGGTCATGGTACTACTACGCCGATTCAAACTGGCAAAACATGCTGTTCGAGACCGGCTACGAGTTCGAGACCCCCATCCCGATGATCACCAAGGAAGGCGTCGAACCCTTCCCCACGACCGGCTATCGCAAACTGGACGCGCGCCGAGCCTTCTTTTACGGCGTCACCGGCATCACACCCGCCATGGCCATGCGACTGCCCGGTATCGGCTCCACCTATCTGTGGACGATGGTCGACTCCGAGAACAACTACTTCGATGGTGCCGAGACCTACAAGGTCACCTTGCCGAAGGATATCCCGGCCGAAAAGTTCTGGTCGTTCACGGTCTACGACACCATGACCCGCTCGATGCTCGACACGCCGCAACGCTATCCGCGCGCTGGCAGCCAGAGCTTCCCATCTCCGGCTGCGGAGGCAAACGCTGACGGGACGACGACGATCTATTTTGCGCCGCAGCAGCCGGATGGCGTTAAGCGAGGAAACTGGGTCCAGACGGTACCCGGCAAGGGCTTCATCCCCTGCCTCCGCCTCTACAGCCCGCTTGAGCCCTTCTTCGCCAAGACCTGGCGTCCAAGTGAGGTCGAGTTGGTGAAGTAGTCGCTTTCCGATCTTCAACAGGGTGGGCCGATTCCGTCTGGGATGGGTCCACGCTCTCAATCGCGAATGGGGCCTGCAGTCACGGCGAAACCTGACGGACGGCAAGCCATCCCCGGCAAGGGCGGGTTCATGATCCTGCGCCTCTACGGCCCCCTGGAGCCCTGGTTCAGCAAGGCCTGGCGGCCCGGCGAGATCGAGCCGGTCGCAGGTGGCTGAGGGCCTCGATCTCCTTCGAGCCCGATGACGGAAGGCCCCGCGGCGACGCGGGGCCTTCTGCCTTTCCGGGCCTGAGAAGCGCGCGGCTCGACCGCAGCGCGCCGGCCGTTCGATGCGATAGCGGAGCGCTCTGGAGCAGTTTCTCTTTAGGCTGACCACGCTTCTCGGCCCATCCTTCGAGACGCCCGCCGCGCAGGGCTCCTCAGGATGAGGCGGCATGTTTGCCGAACGAAATCAATGCCCTCATCCTGAAGAGGTCGCGAAGCGATCGTCTCGAAGGATGGGACGCCGGCGCGGCCGCACGTCGGCTCGATCTGAAACGAACCTGCTCTAACGCTCGCTCGGTCCCGGCTTCTCGGTCTCGTCCATGGCCTCGCCGGCCGGCTGCCCGGCGGGCGGCGCCGCGGGCTCCTCCTCGGCCGCCGGCTCGTCGGGGTCGGGATCGAGCGACACGTCCTCGGCGGCGAGGCAGAGGGCGCAGATCGGCAGCTTCGGCAGGATCTGCGACAGCGGCGTGCCCCAGGGATGGCGGAACTCGCCGCGATGAAGCTGGAACGGCAGGAAGACCAGGTCGGCGTCCGACGAGGCGGCGATCAGGCCCTCCAGACCGCCGTCCGCCAGGACATCGACGTCGGCCTCGATGCGCACCTCGCCCAGGCGGGCCTCGATGTCCTTGCGCCGCTGCGCCGCCGCCTCCTCGCCGTCCGCGCTCGCCAGCAGGCGCAGATGCGCGCCCTGCCAGTCGCCGTGGCGGCGGGTCAGGTGCGCCAGGATCAGCATCAGGCGGCTGGTGGCGCTGTCCGACCACCAGAGGTCGATGCGCTGCTGCTTCGGCTCCGTCTCCTCGAGGTGACGCCACTCCTCCGGCGTGAAGTCGAGCACCACGAGGTTGCAGCCGAGGCGGAAGGCGGCCCGCAGGTTCTCGGCGTAGTGCCCCTCGGCGAGGCCGCCCATGTAGGCCGGCGCCTCCTTCTGCCAGTTCACCACCACGGTATTGACGCGCAGCGGGCCGCTGCCGATCGACTGCACCAGGGTGGAGACCGCGGCGTCGATCTCGGGGGCCAGCACCACCAGCGGGAAGGCGGCGGCCTTGGCCTCGGAGAGCTCGGCCCTCAGCATCGCCAGGGCTTCCTCGCGCTCCTTCATCTTGGCCGCCCCCTCGCCCTCGAGGATGCGCACCACGGTCGACAGCCCGCTGCCGCCCTCGATCCAGGCGGCGAAGCGCACCAGGCAGAGACGCCGCTCGCTGTCGTCGGAGAAGACCAGCAGCTGCGGCCGCCAGTCGCGCGGATGCTCCGCCTCGGCGCCGGCCGAAAGCAGGTGCTCGCGCGCGCGCTTCAGGTCGTGCGCGCGGCTGCTGTCGCTCCAGCGCGGCGGCAGGCCGCTGTGCTTCACCAGCCACTGGATCGCCAGCACCAGCGCCACCGCCACCGCCCCGGCGGTGGCATCGATCGCCAGGATGCAGCCGAGGCAGCCGAGGAAGCCCAGCAGGCTGATGATCGGATGATAGAGCTTGAGGGTCGGCCGGAAGGAGGGGCTGGCGGCCCGCGCCTCGAAGAAGGTCGCGTAGTTCAGCAGCCCGTAGGAGATCAGGAAGAACATCGTCACCACCACGGCGACGAGATTGAGATCGCCCAGGGCGACGACGCTGAGCGCGATGGCGCCGGTCAGCAGCACCGCGCGGCGCGGGTTGTTGGCCGCGGCCCTCGCCCCTGGCGAAGGGTTCAGGAAGGGGAAGACGCCGGTCTGCCTGCCAGGGCCTGCAGGATACGCGGGGCGCCCAGGAAGGAGGCCAGCGCCGAGGAGAGGGTGGCGGCGACGATGCCGGCGTCGATCAGCGGCGGCGCAAGGCCGAGATGTCGCGCATCGATGTGGTAGTCGCCAGGACCAGAGCCGCACCCGATATCGAGGCGGCCAAGACGAGAGCCACTGCGAAGTAGATCAGGGCCGATAGCCCCACGGCTGCGAAGGTGCCGCGAGGGATACTGCGCCCCGGGTCCTCGAGGTCGCCGGACATGTTCACGCCCTGCGTGAAGCCCGTGACGGCCGGAAAGAACAGGGCGAAGAGGACCCAGAAGGGGACGTCGGCCGATGGCTCGACGCTACGCCGCAGGAGTGCGGAATCCCAGCCCTCGATCCCCCCCAGGAAGAAGGAGACGAGCGAAGCGCACAGCACGGCCATCACGACGTACTGGAAGCGGGTGGCCCAATCGGTGCCCAGCCAGGCGAAGATGGAGAGAACGAGAATCGTGACTCCGGCCAGGGCAGGCGGAAACCAGGCCTCTGTGTGGCCGGCCATGGAGGTGACGACCTCGGCAAAGCCGATGCAATAGAAGGCCACCGAGACGGCCTGGGCGAGGAACAGGACCAGTCCGATCGAGCCACCGAATCCGACCCCCAACGTGCGCGAGATCAGGTAGTAGTTGCCCCCGCCCTTGATGCGCAGGTTGGTGGCCGTCACCGTCAGGGAGATGCTGGTGAGGATCGAGATCCCATTGGCCAGGGCGATCACGATCAGGGCGCGAGGCAGGCCAGCGGCGCCGACGATGTACCCCAGCCTGAGAAAGAGGATCAGCCCGAGGATGGTCAGGATCGAGGGGGTGAAGACCCCGGCGAAGGTGCCGAGCTTGCCGCTCTGGCGCGGCGCCGCTGGGCTCGTCGCGCGATCCGCGGCCATGGCGCTAGCCCTTGGCGGCGGCGCCGACGGCCGGCGGGATCGAGTAGGTCGCGGTGGCGTGGCTGACCAGCGTGCCGCCGGCGTCGAAGACGTCGACCTCGCCGACCGCCAGGCGGCGGCCGAGCTTCAGCAGCTTGCACTCGGCCACCAGGTCGCCCGGCTGCGGCCGGACCAGGAAATTGATCGTGAGATTGGTGGTGACGGCCTCCGCCGCCTCGCCGAGCGCACCGAGGATGGCGGCATAGAGCGCATAGTCGGCCAGGGCCATCTGCGCCGGGCCGGAGATGGTGCCGCCGGGGCGCAGCGCCGACAGGCTGGCCGGCAGGCGGCAGCGCGCATGGCCGACGCCGATCTCCTCGGCGATGAAGCCGAAAATCTGCTTGAAGGGCGTCCGCTCCTCGGTCAGGCGATTGAAGGCCTCCGGGGTCATGCGGACGGGCTCGGGCTGGTCCATGCGTGGCGACGCTCCCCTGCGGTGACACCCATGGTGGTAGCGCAGGGACGCAATGGGGGAAAGGGGGTGGAGGGTCCCTCGGGCGCCGCCCGGGCCGCGGAGGCTTCAAATCCGCCGCCGCCATCACCACGTCGGAGCCACGGACCAGCGAGGAGTTCCCATGACCCAGCAGAAAAAGGCGCGCGCCGTCGGGTTCAACCACGTGGCACTGGAGGTCGGCGACATCGAGGAGGCGCTGGCCTTCTATGGCCGCATCCTCGACTTCACGCTGCGCAGCAAGAGCGCGGAGATGGCCTTCATCGATCTCGGCGACCAGTTCCTGGCGCTGCAGAAGGGCCGGCGGCAGGGACCCGACGAGGGGCGCCACGTCGGCCTGGTGGTCGACGACAAGGCGGCGGTGAAGGCCGCCCTGGAGGCCGCCGGCGTCGCCCCCCTGCCCGGCCCCTTCCTCGATTTCCTCGACCCCTGGGGCAACCGGATCGAGATCGTCGGCTACGAGAATATCCAGTTCACCAAGGCCGCGAACGTGCTGCGCGGGATGCGGCTGGAGGGTCTCGGCAAAAGCGCCAAGGCCTTGGAAGAGCTGCGCGAAAAGGGCATGGCCCCGCCATGACCGACGCCGGCCTCAAGGACGATTCTCAGTCTGGGCAGAGGCCGTTGCCGATGCTAACCTTTCCCAACTAGGCAGGCGGCCGAGGGGCCGGTCGCAGGCTTCGAACTATCGACAATCGCAACCCTTCTACCGGGGACGCTTTCATGAAAAGCTTTTCGGCAGGCTCGGGTCCGTTGCCGACCGCCCTCGAGGGGCTGCTCAGCGAGCAAGTCCTGGTCCTCTCCGACCGCCTTCTGGATCTCCTGCCGCTCGGGGTCTACATCTGCGACGGCCAGGGACGGGTGGTGCGCTACAACCGTGCCGCCGCCCAGCTCTGGGGCCGGGCGCCGGAGCGCGGCGACCCCTCGAGCTGCTTCTGCGGCGCCTATCGCCTGCGGCGGCTCGACGGCCGCCCCCTGCTGCACGCGAACTCGCCGATGGCGCGCGCCCTGGAGAGCGGCCGCGGGGTCTCCGACCAGGAGATCATCGTCGAACGGCCGGACGGCAGCCGCATCATCGTCGTCGCCAACATCGAGGTCATCAAGGACGAGGCCGGGCGGGTGGTCGGCGCGGTGAACCTCTTTCGCGACGTCACCGAGGAACGCCGGCGGCAGCAGCGCCACGAGGCGCGGCAAGGGGCGACCGACAATCTTCTGCAGGCCCTGCCGGCGGCGGTCTACACCACCGACGCCGAGGGCCGCCTGACCTTCTACAACGAGGCCGCCGCCGCTCTCTGGGGCTGCCGGCCAACCCTCGGGGAGGCCAGCTTCTGCGGCTCCTGGAAGCTCTACTGCACCGACGGCGCGCCGATGCGCCACGACGAATGCCCGATGGCGGTGGCGCTGAAGGAAGGGCGCCCGATCCGCGGCCGCGAAGCCGTGGCGGAGCGGCCCGACGGTTCGCGCGTCACGTTCCTCGCCTTTCCGACACCGCTGTTCGATGGCGCCGGCCTGCTGACCGGGGCAGTCAACATGCTGCTCGAGGTGGACGGCCGCAAGGAGAGCGACCTGGCGGCGCAAAGGCTGGCGGCGATCGTGGAGTCGAGCGACGACGCGATCTGGGCGAAGGACCTCGACGGCACGATCATGAGTTGGAACGCCGGGGCCGAACGGCTGCTCGGCTACAGCGCCGGGGAGGTGATCGGCCGGCCGGTGACCCTGCTGGTGCCGGCCGAGCGGCCGGACGAGGAGCCGGCGATCCTGGCCCGCATCCATCGCGGCGAACGCATCGAGCATTACGAAACGATCCGCCGGCGCAAGGACGGCGGCATGATCGACGTGTCGCTGACGGTCTCGCCGATCCGCAACGCCCTGGGGCAGACGGTCGGCGCCTCGACCATCGCCCGCGACATCTCCGAGCAGCGGCGCGCCGAGGAGCGGCAGCAGCTGCTGCTGCGCGAGATGAATCACCGGATCAAGAACCTCTTCATGCTGGCCGGCAACGTGGTGACGCTGAGCGCGCGCTCCGCCGGCACCCCGGCCGAGCTGGCGCGCAGCGTGCAGGAGCGGCTGGGCGCCCTCGCCCGCGCCCACGCGCTGACGCTGCCGGACTCGATCAAGCGCGCCGGAGCGGAGCAGGCGACCACGCTGCACGCCCTGCTCGCCACCATCGTCGCACCCTACGAACAGGTGGACGAGACCAGCGAGACGCGCGTACAGATCAGCGGGGCGGACCTGGCGCTCAGCGGCAGCACGGTCACCAGCCTCGCCCTGCTGCTGCACGAGTTCACCACCAACGCCGCCAAGTACGGCGCGCTGGCCAGCCCCGACGGGCGGATCGAGATCGCCTGCGCCGAGGAGGGCGAGCGCTTCCTGCTGCATTGGCGCGAGCGCGGCGGTCCGCCGGTCGTGCCGGTGGAGCGGGCGCAGGGCTTCGGCAGCCTGCTGGCGGAGGCGACGGTGAAGGGCCATCTGGGCGGCGAGATCCGGCGCGACTGGGCGCCCGAGGGCCTCAGCATCGTGCTCTCGGTCCCGCGCGATCGCCTCGGCGCCTGAAGCGGCCGGCGCCGGCGCCGGCGGCTCCGTCCCGCGGCCGCCGAGGGCAGACCGCCCGACTTCGATAGGCTAGACTGCCCGGCCATTCGACACCGAAGGACGCGACCGATGCCCGAGGCTGCCGCCGAGACCCAGACGCTGGTCAACGAGCCGCTGGTGCTGCGCCACGAAGCCGGCGGCGTGGTCACGCTGACGCTGAACCGGCCGAAGCAGTTCAACGCCCTCTCCGAGGCCATGCTCGAGGCGCTGATCGCGCAGCTCGAGGCGGTCGGCGCCGACCCGGCGGCGCGGGTCGTGGTGCTGGCGGCCAGCGGCAAGGCCTTCTGCGCCGGGCACGACCTGAAGGAGATGCGCCAGACCCCGGAGCAGGGCTACTACGAGCGGCTGTTCCGCCTCTGCGGGCGCATGATGCAGACCGTCACGCGCATCCCGCAGCCGGTGATCGCCCGCATCCACGGCATCGCCACGGCGGCCGGCTGCCAGCTGGTGGCGCAGTGCGACCTGGCGGTGGCGGCCGAGGAGGCGCGCTTCGCCACCTCCGGCATCAACGCCGGCCTCTTCTGCTCGACGCCGGCAGTGCCGCTGTCGCGCAACCTGCCGCGCAAGCGCGCCTTCGAGATGCTGGTGACCGGCGACTTCATCGACGCCGAGACGGCGGCCCCTGGGGGCTGGTCAACCAAGTGGTGCCGGCCGAGGCGCTCGACGCCGCGGTGGCGGCGCTGGCCGCCAAGGTGGTCGGCAAGTCGGCGGTGGCGATCGCCACCGGCAAGCGCATGGTCTATGCCCAGCTGGAGAAGGGGATGAGCGAGGCCTACGACTACGCCGCCCACGTCATGGCGACCAACATGATGGCGGAGGACGTGACCGAGGGCATCGACGCCTTCATCGAGAAGCGCCCGCCAAGCTGGAAGCACCGCTAGGCGCGCACCGGGCGCCCTTGGCCAAGAGCTTGATTCGGGCCGCGCTTTGCGCGATGACGGGGTTCCCTCGCGACGCCCGGCCCGCCGCAGCGCCCGCCCCCCGTGCAGCCCCCGACCGGAGGAGCCCCACGATGCGCAAGACCGCCCGCGCCGCCCTCCTCGCCAGCGGCCTCGCCGCCGCAGCCCTCGCCCTGCCGGACGCCGCGCTGGCCGGCTTCCCCGGCGCGGTCGATCCGCTGCTGATCGGCGACTGGCAGTGCGGCACGGCGCGCGTCTACATCACCAAGCTCGGCAGCATCGAGGTGATCGACGGCGGCTACCGCGCCGGTCTGATCGATGCCGGCGGCGGCACGCTGGCGATCCAGTGGGACGACGGCTCGCGGGTCGACTGGAGCTACGCCGCCGGCGACGGCGGCCCGGTCCTCAGCGGCCTGTTCGACGGCCCGAGCCCTTGCGGCCCGCGGTAAGGCCCGCGCGGCGACCTTGCCGGACAGGCCGGGCGTGAACGCCGGGCCCGAGCGCGCCGCGCCCTCTCCGGCCTGCGCTACGTCCTCGACTTCGGGCAGTACGTCGCCGGGCCGCTGACCGCCCTGATGCTGGCCGACCAGGGCGCCGAGGTGATCCGCATCGAGCCGCCCGGCGGACCGCGCTGGGACCATCCGGCCAACGCCTTCTACCAGCGCGGCAAGCAGAGCCTGGTGCTGGACCTGTCGCGCGACGATGACCGCGACGTGGCGCTGCGCCTGGCGCGCTCGGCCGACGTGCTGGTGGAGAACTTCCGGCCCGGCGTCATGGACCGCCTGGGGCTCGGCGCCGGCGGCGGCGATGGCGGCCAACCCGCGCCTCGTCTACTGCTCCCTGCCCGGCTTCGCCTCGAACGATCCGCGCGCCGGCCTGGCGGCCTGGGAGGGCGTGGTGATGGCGGCCGGCAACGGCTACCAGCCGCCCTGGAGCGGCCTGCACGAGCGCAGCCGCTCTACACTGCCCTGCCGCTGGCCTCGAGCTACGCCGCCTTCCTGGCGGCGGCCTGCGTGACCTTCGCGCTCTACGCCCGCGAGAAGGACGGCCACGGCCGGCGCATCGAGGTGCCGCTGTTCGACGCGCTGTTCCAGGCCTTCGGCGCCTACGCCATGAGCGGCGACGACGCCGGCCAGCCGGCCTTCTCCTCCGACATCTGGGGCGCCGGCTGCTACCGCTGTTCCGACGACCGCTGGGTCATGTGGGCGACCCACAACCCGCGCTTCATGGAGGCGCTGGTGCGCGTCGGCGGCGTGCCGGAGTGGCGCGATCTCGGCCTGCTCGACCGCCCGCGCCTGGCCGCCGACAAGGCGCTGCTGGCCGAGCTGCGCCGCCGCGTCGCCCGGCTCTTCGCCACGCGCCCGGCGGCGGCGTGGGAGCAGCTGCTGTCCGACGCCGGCGCGCCGCTGGCCCTGGTGCGCTCGCCGCAGGAGTGGATGGAGAGCGCGCAGGCGCAGGCCAGCGGCGCCATCGTGGCGGCGCAGGATCGCGCACTCGGCCCACTGTGGCAGCCCGGCTATCCCGTCTGGCTCTCGGCCACGCCGCCGGCCGCGCAGGGCCGCGCCGTCCGCTCGACGCCGACCGCGCGCTGCTGCTGGCCGAGCCGGCGCCGCCGGCTGCCGCCACCGGGACCGCCAAGCGCGAAGCTGCTCGAAGGCATCACCGTCGTCGACCTGACGCAGGTGCTGGCGGGCCCCACCGCGGCGCGCCTGCTGGCCGAGTTCGGCGCCGCGGTGGTCAAGATCAACGACCCGGCCAACCCGCCGCAGGGCTATCGCTATCACCTCGACGTCAATCGCGGGAAGCGCACGCTGCTGCTCGACCTGAAGCGGCCGGAGGGGCGCCAGCTGTTGCTGCGGCTGGTCGCCGGCGCCGACCTGCTGGTGCAGAACTTCGCCGCCGGCGTGCCGGAGCGGCTGGGCATCGGCGAGGCCGTGCTGCGCAGCGTGCAGCCCGACCTGATCCACGGCACGGTCAGCGCCTATGGCCAGGCCGGCCCCTGGGGCGGGCGGCGCGGCTACGAGCCGCTGGGCCAGGCGATGACCGGGATGCAGTGGCGCTTCGGCGGCGCCGACTCGCCGCTGATGGAGCCGCTGGCGGTCTGCGACTACGGCAGCGGCCTGCTGATGGGTTTCGCGCTGGGGCTTGCGCTCTATCATCGCCAGCGGACTGGCGAAGGCCAGGCGGTCGAGGCCTCGCTGGCACACACGGGAACCTACCTGCAGACACCCTTCCTGCAGCTCTACGCGGGCAAGGCCTGGGACGAGCCCAGCGGCCAGGAGGCGCGCGGCGACGGCCCGCTGCAACGCTTCTACCGCGCGGCCGACGGCTGGTTCTTCCTCGCTGCGCAGCGACGACCAGCTGGCACCGATCCTCGGCGGCGGCGATGGGGCTGGACGGCGAGCTTGTCGACGGGGCGCTGGAGCGGGCGCTGGAAGGCGCCCTCGCCGCCCGCCCGCTGGCCGACTGGCAGGCGGGGCTGGCGGCGCTCGACATCGGCCTGCAGGGCTGCCCGACGATCGACGCGCTGATGCGCGACCCCTGGGTGGTGGCGCAGGGACTCTCCATCACCCGCGCGCACGAGGGCGTCGGGCGGGTCACCGCCATCGGTCCCTCGGCCAGGGTGCAGCCCTCGCCGCCGGTCCCGGGCTCCCGGTGCGCCCGCCCGGCGCCGACGGGCGCGCGGTGCTGACGGCGGCGGGCTACGACGACGAGGAGATCGCGGCGCTGCTCGAGGCGGGGGTGGTGGCGGAGCCGTGAGCGCGGCTGGCGGGCGGGCCAGACCTACTCCGGCGGCAGCTGCAGCTGGCAGACGTAGATCATGGTGGTGATGAACCAGCTCGCCGCCGGGGCGTCCTCGGACCACTTCATCTTGATGTCGGGGGCACCGGCCTCGACCGTCTCGCGCAGCGTGGTTCGGTCGAAGCCGTGGGTGCAGGTGGCGATGATCGTCAGGCGCTGGTTCCCGGTCATCGCCGCGCTGGCGTCGAGCGCATCGGCCAGGCCGGCGATGTAGAGCGTGCGTTCGCCCTCGGGCAGCGCCTGGTAGGCGCCGAGCGTTATCTCCGGGTCGCCGTCCATGTCGGCGACGGCGGCGGTGGCCGGCAGCGTCAGGACGAGCGGTAGGGCTAGCAGCAGGCGTCGCATGGCGGGCTCCTCTCGCGGTGGCGATGGGGCAGCAGTCTAGCCTCTCCAGCCGGCCAGCGTGCGCTCCCCTTGAAAGGGAGGGCCCCGGCGCCCCACTTTTTTGTGCATGGAGCAAAGCCCCGCGCCCTGGATCGCGCCGGCGCCGGGCGAAGGTGTGCCGGCCGCCGCGCCGGCCGGTGCCGGCGGCCTGCCGCTCGACCTGACCGCGGCGCGGCTGGCCAGCGCGCGGGCGATCCGGCGCTATGCCGACAGCCGGCGCGCGGGGGTCGAGGCCTTCGCGGCGGCGACCTATGGGTTGCGCGGCTCGCTGGAGCTGCATCGCCGCGCCTTCGGCCACGACCTCTGGCGGGCGCCGGCCAACCTGGCGCTGGCGGTCCCCTTCCTGGCGGCGCGCGGCGGCGCCGCGGCGGCGCAGCGGCTGGGCTGGGCGGAGAGCGCCGCCTGGCTGCGGCGGCAGCGGATCTTCTTCCAGACCGACATCGGCCGCGAGGTCGAGTGGCGCACCATGACCGAGTTCCTCGCCCTGCCCTACGCGCAGGAGCACGGCGGCCAGCGCCGCCTTTCGCACCGCGACGCGCTGGCGGAGACCCTGCTCGCCGACCCGCTGGTGATGCCGCAGCTTGACAGCCTCGCCCACCACCTGGCGGCCCGCCAGGACGATCCGGCCTTCCGTCATTGGCTGAGCGAGACGCTGGCCAGCTACGGCAGCAGCCGCACCGCCGCCGCCGACCTGGCGAACGCCCTGCTCGCCACCTCGGCCGGCGCGCTGGCCTTCCAGCAGTTCACCCCCGGCGCGCTGTCGCTCGGGCCGCTGCTGGCGCAGGCGATCGCCAGCAAGCTGGCGGCCGGCGCCTTCCCGCTCGGCGCCGGCATCGGCGGCCTCTTCTACGGCGCCTTCCCGGCCGGCGCGCCGCTGCTGCTGACGGTCGGGGTCACCGGCGGGCTGATCGGCCTGGCCGCCATCCTGGCCTCGATCTCCGGCGTCGTGACCGACCCGCTGCAGCGCCGCCTCGGCCTGCACCAGCGCCGCCTGCGCCGGCTGATCGACGCGCTGGAGCGCGAGCTGCTGGAGGGCAGCAACCAGCGCTTCGCGGTGCGCGACCACTATGCCGCGCGGCTGCTCGACGTGATGGACCTGGCGCGGGTGCTGAAGAGCGGCTGAAGCCACCGGCTCACGCGGGCCGATGCCCTGCGGCAAGGCCATGGCGAAGGTCCCTTCGAGCGCTTCATGCAGCGGTGCAGGCTCCCTGGACCAGGCGCCCGGCGCTCCATCGCCGCCCGGGCCGGACCATCACCCGTGCCACGGCGGCGCTTGCCGCCCCCCGCGCCCGCCTCTAGGCTCGCCGCCGCCATGAGAAGCGAGCGAGCATGAACCACGACCGCTACGACAACGCCTACATCCTCGGCATCCTGCGGCAGGTGAAGACCATCGCCATGGTCGGCGCCAGCGCGAACTGGAACCGGCCCAGCTACTTCGCGATGAAGTACCTGCAGGAGAAGGGCTATCGCGTGATCCCGGTGAACCCGGGGCTGGCCGGCCAGACGCTGCTGGGCGAGCCGGCCTATGGCAGCCTGGCCGAGATCCCCGGCCGCTTCGAGATGGTCGACGTCTTCCGCAACAGCGCCGCCGCCGGGCCGATCGCCGACGAGGCCATCGCGCTGAAGGACGAGAAGGGCATCGCGGTGCTCTGGATGCAGCTCGGCGTGCGCGACGACGCCGCCGCCGCGCGGGCCGAGGCCGCCGGCCTGAAGGTGGTGATGAACCGCTGCCCGAAGATCGAGTTCGGCCGGCTGAATGCCGAGCTCTCCTGGGGCGGCTTCGACAGCGGCGTGATCACCGCGAAGCGGCGCAAGATGAAGGTGTAGGCTTCTCCCTCCCTCCTTGCGGGGGAGGGTCGGGGTGGGGGCGGTGCGGCTGCCTCGGACTGCAGGGGGCGGAACGGTACCAACCACCCCCACCCAACCCTCCCCCCCGTGAAGGGGGAGGGCTTTCGAGCGGAGGAGAGAAGGCTTCGATGAGCGAGAAACGCCACGGCTATGGCTTCGAGACGCGGATGCTCCATGCCGGCGCGCAGCCCGATCCGGTGACCGGGGCGCGGCAGACGCCGATCTACCAGACCTCCGGCTACGTCTTCCACGACGCCGACCACGCCGCCTCGCTGTTCAACCTGCAGACCTTCGGCTTCATCTATTCGCGCCTGACCAATCCGACGGTGGCGGTGCTTGAGGAGCGGATCGCCAGCCTGGAGGGCGGGCGCGGCACCACCTGCGTCTCCTCCGGCCACGCGGCGCAGATCCTGGCGCTCTTCCCGCTGATGGAGCCGGGCGCGCGCTTCGTCGCCTCGAACCGGCTCTACGGCGGCTCGATGACGCAGTTCGGCAAGACCTTCCAGAAGTTCGACTGGCACTGCGACTTCGTCGACGTCGACGACCTCGAAGCGGTGAAGCGCGCGGTGAACGAAGAGAGCCGCGCGCTCTTCTGCGAAAGCCTGGCCAACCCCGGCGGCGCGGTCAGCGACATCGAGGCGCTGGCGCGCATCGCCGAGGCGGCCGGCTGCCCGCTGATCGTCGACAACACCCTGGCGACCCCCTGGCTCTGCCGGCCCTTCGAGTGGGGAGCCGACCTGGTGGTGCACTCCACCACCAAGTTCCTCACCGGCAACGGCACGGTGATCGGCGGCGCGGTGGTCGACAGCGGCACCTTCGACTGGTCGGGGAGCGAGCGCTTCAAGTCGCTGGCGGCGCCGGAGCCGGCCTACCACGGTCTCTCGTTCCAGGAGAGCTTCGGCGACCTCGCCTTCACCACCTACAGCCACGCCGTCAGCCTGCGCGACCTCGGCACCACGCTGGCGCCGCAGAACGCCTTCCTGACGCTGCTGGGCATCGAGACGCTGGCACTGCGCATGGAGCGCCACTGCGAGAACGCCGCCAAGGTCGCGGCCTTCCTCGAGGGTCACCCGGCCGTGGCCTGGGTCTCGCACCCCTCGCTGGCCTCCTCGCCCTACCACGCGCTGGCGGCGAAGTACCTGCCGAAGGGCGCCGGCGCGGTCTTCACCTGCGGCCTGAAGGGCGGCTATGCCGCCGGCACGGCGCTGGTCGAGCGGGTGAACCTCTGGAGCCACCTGGCCAACCTGGGCGACGCCAAGAGCCTGGTCCTGCACCCGGCCTCGACGACGCACCGCCAGCTCACCGAGGAGCAGCGCCAGGCGGCCGGCGCCGGCGACGAGGTGGTCCGCCTCTCGGTCGGCATCGAGACCGCCGAGGACCTGATCGAGGACCTGCGGCAGGCGCTGGAGGGGGCGGCCAGCTAGAGCGCGCTGAGCGGGCGGACCCTTCGGCCCCTGCCGGATGCCTCGCCGATTCCATCGGACCCGATAGTGCTCTAGCGTGGCCCGTCCCCACCCCGCAGAGGTGACCCATGCCGAGCGACCTGCCTGCCCTGCCCTACGCCGACTGGTGCGACAGCAAGGACACGCTGCACCTCTTCCTGCAGATCGTCGGCAAGGTGCGCCTCAAGGCGCAGCCGAAGCTGAACCACTGGTGGCACGTGACGCTCTACCCGACGGCGCGCGGCCTCACCAGCGGGCGCATCCCCTGGCAGGGCGGCGGCTTCGAGATGTCGGTCGACCTGCTCGACCACGCGCTGCACATCGCCCGCCACGACGGGCGCGTCGAGACCGTCGAGCTGCCGGGCCGCAGCGTGGCCGCCTTCCACGACGCGCTCTTCGCCGCCCTGCGACGGCTGGATGTCGGCGTGCAGATCCTGGCGCGGCCCTACATGAACAAGAGCACCATCCCCTTCGCCGAGGACCGCGCGCCACGCGCCTATGACCGGGCGGCCGTCGAGCGCTACCGCCAGGCCATCGGCTGGCTGGCCGGCGTCTTCGAGCGCTTTCGCGGACGCTTCGCCGGCAAGCAGACGCCGGTCCAGCTCTTCTGGCACTCCTTCGACCTGGTGGTGACGCGCTTCTCGGGCCGGGCGGCGCCGCTGCAGGGCGGCACCAACTCCGACCGCGAGGCCTACTCGCACGAGGTCGCCTCCTTCGGCTTCTGGCCGGGCGACGAGACCTTCCCCGAGGCCGCGCTCTATGCCTACGCCTACCCCGAGCCGAAGGGCCTGCGCGACTGTCCGCTGGAGCCGGCGGCGGCGCAGTGGGTGGAGAAGAACGGCGGCGCGCTGGCGATCCTGCGCTGGAACGACGTCAGGGAGAGCGCCGACCCCGAGGCCGCGGTGCTGGCCTTCCTCGAGAGCGTCTACCGCGCGGCGGCGGGCCTGGCGTCCTGGGACGTGGAAGCCTTGGCGCACGCGAAGTCGGAGGGGTGACGGGAGAAGGGTCGTCCTAGAGCGGCTGGTCTATCGGATCGATCCCGCCTCTCGGCCCATCCTTCGAGACGCCGCCTCCGGCGGCTCCTCAGGATGAGGTCTTCGATTGCTTGGAACGAACACACCGCCTCGTCCCGAGGAGCCCGCAAGGCGGCCGCCTCGGAGGATGGGACGCAGGCTGCCCCCGTCGGCATCGATGCGACGCGAACCAGCCCGCCCTAGATCCGGACCGACAACTCGATGAGGTTGCCGTCGGGATCGCGGCAGTAGAGCGAGCGGATCGGGCCGATGGCGCCGGCGCGCTCCACCGGGCCGAGCTCGATGGCGACGCCGGCGGCGCGCAGCGCGGCCTCGACCTCGGCGAGTGGCGTCGAGACGATGAAGCAGAGGTCGGCGGTACCGGGCTCCGCCACGCGGGCGACCAGCGGCGCATGCGGCGTCGGGTGGCGGTGCAGGTTCATCTTCTGCTGGCCGAAGCGCACCGCCAGGCGGCCCTCGCCGAAGTCCTGCCGCTCCATGCCCAGCAGGTCGCAATAGAAGGCCAGGGTCGCCGCGACGTCGCGGCAGGTCAGCACCAGGTGATCGAGGCTGGCGACGGCGATCGGCACGGCGCGTCTGTGCCCTACTCGGCCGGCTGCGCGGCGGGGCCGGCGGGAGCGGCCGGGGTGTCGTCCACGGCGGGGCGCTCGCCGGGCAGCAGGATGCCGAAGGCGACGGCGATCGCCGCCAGGCCGGCCATGCCGTAGAGCAGCCAGGTGAACTCGCCGGTGTCCTTCAGCACCCAGGAGGCGGCGCCGATGGCCAGCGGCGCGGTGCCGAAGGCCAGCACGTACTTCACGCCGAAGGCCAGGCCGCGGTGCTTGGCCGGGGCGTAGCGCGCCAGCAGCATGTTCTCGGCCGGCAGCGCGCCGGTGGAGAGCGCGGCGGAGAAGGCGGCGAAGACCACCAGCACCAGGCTGCCGGTCGAGGCCACCAGCAGCAGCACGCAGAGCTGCAGCAGGAAGGAGAGGACGTAGATCGGCTTCAGCGGATAGCGGTCGGCCAGGTGGCCGCCGACCAGCTGCATGACGCCGCCCGCCGAATAGGCGATCAGCACCGCGATGCCGGGGCCGGTGGCGCCGTCGCCGAAGACCTGCGAGAGCGAGCCGCCGAGGCGGATCTCGAAGAGCTTCGGCATGGCGGTCTGCATCGCCTGGAAGATCAGGCCCATGGCGGTCATGCAGATGGCCAGCGCGATGAAGGCCCGCGTGCGGTCGCCGCGGCTGGTGGTGCCCTTGTGCGACATGCGCTCGCCATCGCCCTCGCTGACCAGGCCGCGGCGCCACAGGACCAGCAGCACCAGGCCCGAGAGCAGGCAGAGCACGCCGGGCACCGCGAAGGCGGCACGCCAGGAGATCAGGTCGGAGAGCGTGCCGGCGACGCCGCCGGCGATGGCGACGCCGATGACGCCGAAGATGCCGTTGATGCCGAGCGCCTTGCCGCGCGACTTGGCGTTCTTCACCACCCAGGGGATGCCGACCGGGTGATAGATGGCGGAGAAGAGGCCGACGGCGGTCAGCCCGAGCCACAGCAGCGTGGTGCCCTCGGCGAAGGCGCAGGCGATGCCGGCGCTGCCCAGCCCGAGGAAGAAGACCACCATCATGCCGGTCGAGGACCAGCGGTCGGAGAACCAGCCGGCCGGCACGGCGGCCAGCCCCACCATCAGGGCGCCGACGCTCCACAGCGGCACCAGGTCGGCATAGGTCAACTGCAGGAAGCCCTGCTTCTCCATTGCCAGCGCGATGATGAAGTACATCGCGGTGAAGAGGTGGATGAAGACGTGGCCGACACTGGCGAAGACCAGCGAGAGGCGCGAGGCGGGATCGGCGGCGGAGCGGCGGCGGGCAAGGCTGCTGGTCAGCTGACGGCGGCGAGAAGGTGGCGACCGGCGGCGGCGCCTGACAAGCCACGAGCCGGCAAGGCTGACTTGCAGCAGATGCCAGAGTGGCCCTGGCCGTCCGCCCGGACGCCCCGCCGCCCGCCGCCCCCTCCGGGCGCCCCAAATGGTGCCGCGACAGCGCCCCGGGCAGCAATTGCGAAAGACGCCGAAAATCATCGCTTTCGCGAGCGTTCTTCACCGGCGGCGTCCAGAGGTGTTCCGCAAAGGTGCCGGTTGGCAGGCCCGCCGGCAGCCGGTAAGCTCGCCATAAGATCGTCACTCTACAAAACAAACAGCAGTCGGGAAGAGGACGATGGGAGATGCGATGGTAGCGGCCATTCCGGCCGCTTGGCGGCGTGCGCGGCCGACTCCGGTCCAGCGCGCCTATCTCAGCCGCGGGCTCAATCAGCCCGGCGGCAAGCTGCCGCTGTTCGACCAGCGCGGGCAGCGCTATCCGGAGCGCACGATCCGCGCCTGCATGGAGCAGGGCTGGGCCGAGCCCTGGTTCGTCAATCCCCTGAAGCCCAACTGGCTGGTCTGCAAGCTGACCGACGAGGGCCGCGCGCTGCTCGCCGGCAAGGCCGCGCCGGACGACGAGTCCAGCGACGACGAGTCCAGCGACGACGAGGCCAGCGACGACGAGGCCAGCGACGACGAGGAAGAGCGCGGCGCCGCGTGACGACAAGGCTGGCGGCCGTCCCGGTGCCGGCACGGCGGCGCGCAGCCGCGGGATAGCCGCACCGACAAACGGACCCCTTGCCGCTTGATTGCAACGGCCGTCAAAGTGCTGCCGAATCGCCGCCCCCGAGAGCCCCGCGCAGGATCGTTCCCATGACCATCATCAGCTATCTGACGCGGATCCGCTTCGAGGCCGGCGCTCTCGCCGCCCTGGCGGAGGAGATGCAGAGCCTCGGCCTGACGCGGCCGCTGCTGGTCACCGACCCCGGCATCGTCGCCGCCGGCCTGCTCGAGCGCCTGACGGGCGCCCTGCCCGGCCCGGCCGCCGCGGTCTTCGACCAGACGCCGGCGAACCCGACCGAGGCGGCGACGCTGCAGGCCGTGGCGCTCTACAAGGAGAGCGGCGCCGACGGGCTGATCGCGCTGGGCGGCGGGTCGGCCATCGACCTGGCCAAGGCGGTGCGCCTGCTGGCGACCCACGCGCCGCCGCTGGCGGGCTATGCCCTGGTCGAGGGCGGCGGACCGCGCATCACCGCCCGCATGCCGCCGCTGATCGCCGTGCCGACCACGGCGGGCACCGGCAGCGAGGTCGGCCGCGGCGCGGTCATCGTGCTGGCCGACGGGCGCAAGCTCGGCCTGGTCAGCCCGCACCTCATCCCCTCGCTGGCGCTCTGCGATCCGGAGCTGACCTACGGCCTGCCGCCGGGCCTGACGGCGGCCACCGGCATGGACGCGGTGGCGCACTGCATCGAGACCTTCCTGGCGCCGGCGCGCAACCCGCCGGCCGAGGCGATCGCGCTGGATGGCCTGACGCGGGCGGTCGAGCACCTGGAGCGTGCCATCGACGAGGGCCACGACGCCGAGGCGCGCTGGAACATGATGATGGCCTCGATGGAGGGGGCGATGGCCTTCCAGAAGGGCCTGGGAGCGGTGCATGCCCTCTCGCACCCGCTGGGCGCGCTGCCGGAGAAGCTGCACCACGGCACGCTGAACGCCGTGCTGCTGCCGGCGGTGCTGCGCTTCAACGCCCCCTATGTCGGCGACAAGCTGGAGCGCATCGGCGCCATCCTCGGCGTCAGCGGCGAGATGGTGCCGCAGGCCATTGTCGCCTGGAATGCCCGGATCGGCCTGCCCGCCGGGCTGGACGACATGGGCGTCGCGCCGGCGCTCTTCCCGGCGATCGCCGCGGCGGCGACCAAGGACCACTGCCACGCCACCAACCCGCGCCCGCCGAGCGAGGCCGACTATCGCGCCATCCTGGAGGCGAGCCGCTAGCCGCGCCGCGGCCCGCTGCGCCGGCGCGGAAGATATGCTATCGAATTCAAGCGATTGACGCCGCGCCGCCAGGCGCCGCCATGCTTCCAGGGAGTGCGCCATGCACGCGAAACCGACGGCCGCGCGCGGCCTCACCGCCGGCCTGCTGCTCGCCCTTGCCCTGCTGGCGCCGCCGCCCGCCGCCGCCGAAGCCCCGGCGCCCGCCGCCTTCCAGGCCGTGGTCGCGGACTATCTCGCCGCCCGCGGCGAGATCGAGCGGATCTCGGGGGTGGCGGCCTACGTCAGCCTGGGCGACCCCGGGCCGGCGCTGGAGCTCTTCGCCGGTACCACCGCGATCGGCGGCGGGGAGCCGGTTTCCGGCGAGACTCTGTTCCAGATCGGTAGCAATACCAAGGGTTTCACCGGCGCTCTTATCCTGGCGCTTGAAGCGCAGGGCAAACTCGACATCGACCAGACGGTCGGCGACTGGCTGCCGCTCTACCCGGCCTGGCAGGCGGTCACGATCCGCAGCCTGCTGAACATGACCAGCGGCATCCCGACCTATTCGGAGAGCGTCGCGCTGAACCGGCTCTGGGCGCGCGACCCGCAGCGCCACTACTCGCTGGAGGAGCTGGTCGACTACGCCTACCCCAGCGAGCGGGTCGCGCTGCCGGCCACCGAGGGCTGGTTCTACTCCAACACCAACTACATCCTCGCCGGCATGATCGCCGAGCGGGCCTCCGGCCTCTCCTACCAGCAGGCGCTGGAGCAGCTGCTGTTCGCGCCGGCCGGGCTGACCGACAGCTTCTACGCGCCGGTGGCCTATCCGCCGGCGGTGCTGGAGCGGCTGGCGAGCGGCTATTTCCACAATCCGGACTGCGGCCTCTACCAGCCCGACTGCAGCGAGTCGGCCCTCGCCCCGCTGCTCGGCCAGGACATGCGCAGCGCCGACCTCAGCTGGGCCGGCCCGGCCGGCGGCATCGTCTCCAGCCCGCGCGAGCTCGCGCGCTGGATCCGCGCCCTCTTCGCCGGGCGCGTCCTGCCGCCGCCGCAGCTGGCGGCCTTCCTCTCGCTGGTCTCGACCGCGACCGGCCAGCCGCTCGCCGCGGTCACCCCGGAGGAGCCACGCGGCTTCAGCCTGGGCCTGGTGCGCGTGCTGCATCCCGAGCTCGGCGCGCTGTGGTTCTACGAGGGCGAGACGCTGGGCTACCGCTCGGCCTTCCTCTACGCGCCGGAGACCGACATCCTGGTCGCCGCCGCCACCAACAGCCAGCCGCCGGGCGGCGAGGACCAGCTGGTGCCGATGCTGGGGAAGCTCTACGCGCTCGCGCTGCAGGCGGCCGGCGACTAGCCGGCGCTATTCCGCCATCAGGGTCGCCAGCGCGTCGGCGCGCTGCGCGTCGGCGATCGCGGCACAGAGCTCGATGCCCTCGATGACGTTCTCCAGGGTGCGGAGGTTGCCGTCGGGGCCCTCGGCGAACGGGCGGTAGAAGGCCTCGACGCGGTCGCGGTCGGCGAGGCTGCAGAAGCCGGAGGAGCGCCACGGCAGCCATGCCCTGTGCGAGCGCGGCAGACGCTCGGCCAGCTCATCGTAGTGCGCCACGATCCAGTCGAAGATGGCGGCCTGGTTGTCGGCGCGGTGCGACTGGCGGCGCAGCAGCTCGGAGGCGTCGCGCTTGGGGAACGCGGGATCGAGGATCAGCGCCCAGACGCGGCGCAGCGTCGCCGGATCGGTCTGGAAGGCCAGGGCGCGCATCAGATGCTCGCGCAGCGCCGGGTCCTCCTCGCCGCGCAGCCGCTCCACCAGGGCGGCGACGAAGTCCTCGCCGGCGTCGCCGGCGGCGGTGAGCAGCGCCACGCGCACCAGGTTGGGATGCAGCACCTCGGGATGCAGCGCGCCATCGCCGCCGAAGCCGAGGTAGGCCTGCCCCAGCCGGCTCAGGACGGCCCGGGTCTCGGGGTCCTCGGCATCGAGCGCCATGAACCAGAGGAGATCGGCGCGCAGCAGCGCCAGGTTGCTGTCCGCCACCTCCCGCGCCAGCGCCGCCGGGTCGAGGTCGAAGCGGGCCAGCGCCGGGCGGTAGAGGTCCTGCATGCGCGCCAGCACCGCCGCCCGCGCCGAGGGCGGCAGCACGAAGTTCTTCAGGTCGCGCAGCGCCTGGATCGGCGCCTGCGCGACGTCCCAGTAGGGCGAGCGCGCGGCCGCCGCGGCGGCCTCCAGCAGGCGGCGTACCGGTCAGGCCGGCATCGTAGGCGGCATCGATGCTGCCGATCACGGCCAGCGCCTCGCCGGGCGGCAGGCGATCGAGGTCGGCGATCAGCGCCGCCCAGCCGGCGTCCGGCAGGGCGAAGTCGAGATAGGCGAGGCCGCCGCCGTTGGGGTGGACCCAGGCCGGGCAGTGCGTCGTCGCCAGCGCCACGCTCTGCCGCCGCTCGGTCACCATGACGCACTGATCGGCCAGCGTGCCGGCCTCCTCGTAGGACAGGCAGAGCGGTACCGACCAGAGCTGTCCCTCCCCGCCGGCCGAGCCCAGCGGCACGCCGCGGGACTGTTCGATCCCCACCTCGGCCGCACCGTCCGGGCCGCACCTCCAGTCGAGTGTGCCGCTGCGGATGCCGGCCCGCTGCTCCATGAAGGAGCGGAAGGCGGCGACGATGCGCGGGTCGCTGGCGCCTCGGCCAGGGCGGCGATGAAGTCGCCGCTGGCGACCCCCTCGGCATGCGCCGTCATGAAGCGGCGGATGCCGGGCTGGAACGCCTCGGCGCCCATGTAGCGCTCTCGATCATCGCCAGCACGGCGGCACCCTTGAACAGGTGATGCCGTCGAAGGCGCTGGAGATGTCCTGCTGGCTGAGGATCGGCTGGCGGATCATGCGCGCGCCGGCCAGGCGGTCGTCCCACATGGCGTCCCGGGCGGTGCGGATCGCGCCGCGGTCGTCGAAGACCGCGGGCTGCCAGAGATGGGCGGCGCGCTCCGCCATCCAGGTGGCGAAGGCCTCGTTCAGCCAGAGGTCGTCCCACCAGCGCGGCGTGACCAGGTTGCCGAACCAGCTGTGCGCCAGTTCGTGGGCGTGGAGGAAGACGTAGCCGCGCCGCTCGAAGAGCGAGGGAGTCGCGCCCAGCAGCACGCGGTCGCGGCGATAGAAGATGGCGCCGGCGTTCTCCATGCCGCTAGGCCCGAAGGAGGCGACGGCGACCAGGTCCAGCTTGGCGAAGGGATAGGGGCTGCCGAAGTAGTCCTCCAGCACCGCCAGGAGCGGCGCCGTGTGCTCCAGCGCATAGGCGAAGAGGGCGCCCTCGCCCTTCGGCGCGATGCCGCGCAGCGGCAAGGGACGCGACCGCACGGCGTTCGGCGGGATTGCCGGCCACTCGACGACGTCGAAGGGGCCGACCGCGAGCGCGACGAGGTAGGTCGGCAGCGGCGCGGTGGTGGCGAAGACCACGCGGCGGCGGCCGTCGGCCAGCGCCTGCACCTCCTGCTGCGGCCCGTTGGAGACCGCGATGTCGGCGCCGCCGACGGTGAGCGCGATATCGAAGGGCGTCTTGAAGCCCGGCTCGTCGAAGGCGGGGAAGGCAAGCCGCGCCGAGGTCGCCTCGAACTGCGTATAGGCATAGGCCTCGCCGCCGAAGCGGACCTGGTAGAGCCCCTCCAGCGACTGGTCGAAGGGCGCGTCGTAGCGCAGCACCAAGGTCACCGCGCCGGGTCCGACGGCGCGGGCGGTACGGAAGGCGGCGAAGCCGCTCTCCTCGAACTCGGCGAAGCTGGCCTCGACCCGCGCGCCGTCGGCGGCGAGCACGAAGGCCTCGGCCACCGCCAGACCGCGGCCGTGCATCCAGATCAGCGCCGTCGCCTCCGGCAGGCTGACGGCGATGCGCGCCTCGCCGGAGAAGCGCTCGGCCGCCGGCGAAACCGCCAGGTCGAGCCAGTAGTGCGTCGGCACGACCTCGGGCGAGAGGCGCGCCGGCGGTGTCTCCTGCGCCGCCGCCGGGAGCGGGAGCAGACAGGCCAGCAGGAACCAGAGCGAGAGCGCGACCAGCCGGGTCATGGGAACCGCCGAAAAGATTGCGCAGCCCGGGGCGGCACAATCGCCGCGCGCTGCCAGAGCGGGTCAGGATCCCATAGAGCGGCGGGGGCATCAACCGCAGGACCGCGACGCGCTAGCTGCGCCAGAAGGGCTTCTCCGCCTCGCGCAGCGCGTCCAGCCGACTGAGGCCGACGTCCTTCAAGATGTGGTCGGACATGAGTAGCATGGTGCGCCGGGTCGCCGCGCGCCGCTGCCAGAGCAGAAGCCTGCCGTGCCAGTGGCGCCAGAGCGCCCTGGCGCGAGCAACGGCGGTGGAGGCGCCGCCGCGGCGCGGCAGCGGGACGACATGCCGGCCAGGCTGGCAGAGGATATCAGAGGCTCGATGTGACATAAGTGACTCCTGGGAACAGGGATTTCAGGAGCCCTGTCTGGCCTAATGCGCCGCGGCGTGCTGTGAAGGGCATCACAGCGACGGCGGCAGGGGTTCGCCGCCGGCAGGAAACATTCAGGAGGAGTCGAAGGCATGGCAGCAACGTTGGAGCAGATCATCGCGCCCCGGGAACGCGACCTCGGCGGGTTCACCGTCCGGCGCATCCTGCCTTACGCCAAGCGGCGCTCGGTCGGCCCCTTCGTCTTTCTCGACCACATGGGACCGAGCGATTTCGCGCCGGGCCAGGGCATCGACGTGCGGCCGCATCCGCACATCGGCCTGGCCACCGTCACCTACCTCTTCGACGGCGAGATCATGCATCGCGACTCGCTCGGCTCGGCGCAGGCGATCCGCCCCGGCGCGGTCAACTGGATGACCGCCGGGCGCGGCATCGTGCATTCCGAGCGCACCGGCGACGAGACGCGGGCCGCCGGCCACCGGCTGCACGGGCTGCAGTCCTGGGTCGCGCTGCCGGCGGCCGACGAGGAGACCGCGCCGGCCTTCCACCACCACGGCGCCGAGAGCCTGCCGAGCTGGCAGCAGGACGGCGTCGACCTGCGGCTGGTGGCCGGCAGCGCCTATGGCCGGGAGGCGCCGGCGAAGGTCTTCTCGCCGCTGCTGTTCCTCGAGGCGAAGCTGGAGACCGGCGCGACCCTCGAGCTGCCGGAGGAGCATGCGGAGCGCGCGATCTACCTGCTGTCGGGCTCGGCGATGCTGAGCAACCAGCGGCTGGCGCTGGCGCAGCTCGCCGTCGTGAGCGAGGGCGCGGCGGCGGTGCAGGCGGCCGAGCCGACCCACCTGGTGGTGATCGGCGGCGCGCCGCTCGAGGGCCCGCGCACGATTTGGTGGAACCTGGTCTCCAGCCGGCCGGAGCGGATCGAGCAGGCCAAGGCCGACTGGAAGGAAGGCCGCTTCCCGCCGGTGCCGGGGGAGACGGAGTTCATCCCGCTGCCGGAGTCCTGAGCCCGGGCGCTCCCCGCGCTGTGGCAGGCGAAGAGGAAACGAAAAGCGCCGCCGGGTCCTGCCCGGCGGCGCCGTCGACGGTCGTCGTGGACCGCGTCTAGTTCTCGATCTTGTAGTCGCCGCTGACCTTCTTGGTCGCGGTCACCTGCTGCAGCACGGCAGACTTGGCCAGGACCGGCTTGGAATAGGGGCGCTTCGAAGATTTAGCATTCATTGAGCAGTCCTCCCGATGTGTGATGCGCCAATCCAGCACTCTGCGCCCGCCCGCGTCAACCGCAAGCTGAACGGCGGCCAGCGGCGGGCTGAAGCGGGCTGAAGCGGGCGAGATCCGGGGCGCCAGGCTGCCCCGAGTCGATCGAGGCCCCTGGCAGGCGCCGCGTTCGATTGCGGTCTTTAGGAATCCCGTCTCGCCTCCTACCCTGGCCCGCGACAGCTCACGATCATCTGAGGACAGCTCATGGACGGTTTCACCACGCGGCCGGAGATTCTCGGCACCTTCGGCGTCGTCACCACCACGCACTGGCTGGCGACGGCGACCGGCATGGCGGTGCTGGAGGACGGCGGCAACGCCTTCGACGCCGCGGTGGCGACCGGCTTCGCGCTGCAGGTGGTGGAGCCGCACCAGAACGGGCTGCGGCGGCGATCTGACCGTCCTGCTGGCACGCGGCGAGGAAGGGCGGGCGCAGGTGCTCTGCGGCCAGGGCGTCGCGCCGGCGGCGGCGACCCTGGAGCACTACCGCGGGCTGGGGCTGGACCTGGTGCCGGGCTCCGGGCTGCTGGCCGCCGTGGTGCCCGGCGCCTTCGACGCCTGGATGCTGCTGCTGCGCGACTTCGGCACGCTGCCGCTCAGCCGCGTGCTAGGGCCGGCCATCGCCTTTGCCGAGCACGGCTTTCCGCTGGTGCCGAACATCAGCCACACCATCGCCGCGGTGCAGGAGCTCTTCGAGACGCACTGGCCGAGCTCGGCCGCGATCTGGCTGCCGGGCGGCCGCGTGCCGCAGCCGGGCAGCCTGTTCCGCAGTCCCGCGCTGGCCGCCACCTACCGCCGCATCCTGCAGCAGGCCGAGGCCGCCGGCGGCGACCGCGACCGCCAGATCGAGGCGGCGCGCGCCACCTTCCAGGGCGGCTTCGTCGCCCAGGCGATCGAGGATTTCTGCCGCGACACCACGGCCTTCGACAGCAGCGGGCGGGAGCACCGCGGCCTGCTGAACGGCGACGACATGGCGCGCTGGCAGGCGACGCTGGAGGCGCCGCTGACCTACGACTACGGCGGCGTCACGGTCTGCAAGGCCGGGGTCTGGAGCCAGGGTCCGGTGCTGCTGCAGCAGCTGGCACTGCTCAAGGGCTTCGACCTGGCGGCCCTCGATCCCGCCGGCGCCGACTTCATCCATCTGGTCACCGAGTGCGCGAAGCTGGCCTTCGCCGACCGCGAGGCCTTCTACGGCGATCCCGACGTCACCGCGGTGCCGATCGAGACGCTGCTGTCGGACGACTACAACGACCGCCGCCGCGCGCTGGTCAGCGAGCGCGCCTCGCTGGAGCTCAGGCCCGGCCACCTGCCCGGCTTCGGCGCGGCGCCGATCCAGCGCCTCCGCGATCGGCAGGCAGCGGACAACCGCAGCCTCGGGCTGGGCGAGCCGACGGTGGCGCGCTTCGACGAGCCGCGACCGGCACCGGGCGGCGCGACCCGCGGCGACACCTGCCACCTCGACATCATCGACCGCTGGGGCAACACGGTCTCCGCCACCCCCAGCGGCGGCTGGCTGCAGTCCTCGCCGGCGATCCCGGCACTCGGCTGCTGCCTGGGCAACCGCGGCCAGATGTTCACGCTGCAGCCCGGCACGCCGACGACGCTGGGCCCGGGCCGGCGGCCGCGCACCACGCTCTCGCCCGGCCTGGCGCTGCGCGACGGCCAGCCCTGCCTGGCCTTCGGCACGCCGGGCGGCGACCAGCAGGACCAGTGGGCACTGCACTTCCTGCTGCGCCACCTGCACCACGGCATGAACCTGCAGGCCGCCATCGAGGCGCCGGGCTTCAACACCGCGCACTTCCCCAGCTCCTTCTACCCGCGCGAGAGCGACCCCGGACACTTGGCGGTCGAGGGCCGCGTGCGGCCGCAGGAGCTCGCCGAGCTGCGGCGCCGCGGTCACCGCCTGGAGGTGTGCGACGACTGGAGCCTCGGGCGCATGACCGCGGCGGCCCGCGACGGCGCGCTGCTGAAGGCGGCGGCCAACCCGCGCTTCATGCAGGGCTACGCGATCGGCCGTTGAGGCCGCGCTAGCGGGGCTCCAGGCAGCGCACGACGGCGTCGATCTCGGCCGCCGCGATCTCCAGGCCGATGAAGGTCAGGCCGAGCGGCAGATCGCTCCGCGGCGGCAGCTCCAGCGGCGGGGCGAAGACATGCTGCACGCCCTGCAGGACGTGCGGCGCCGCGGCGGGGCCGAGGCGCAGGACGCCCTTCACCCGCAACAGCCGCTCGCCCAGCGTGCGCTGCATGGCGTGGATCGCGTCGGCATAGCGCTCCCAGGGCACCGCGGCGGCGTGCGGCCGGTGGAAGGAGACGATGCCGTGGGTGTGCTCGCCGTGGTGATGGTCGCCGTGCGAGAGCACCGGCAGGGGATCGGCGCGGGCGATCTCCACCGGCCGCAGCAGGGCGGCCGGGTCGACCGCGCCATGCGCGACCTCCAGGCGCTCGGCCGCGGGATTGAGCCCGGCGAGCAGCGCCAGCGCCGCGGCGCTGGCCGCCGGCCCGACGAGGTCGCCCTTGGTCAGCAGCAGGCGGTCGGCCAGGGCGATCTGCCGGCGCAGCTCGACGAAGCGCTCCAGTCCCGCCGCCAGCCCCGGCGCCTCGACGGTGGCCAGCACGGCGCCGATGTCATAGCGCGCGGCCAGCAGGCGGTTGGTCATCAGGGTGTGGAGGGACGGCGCCGGGTCGGCCAGGCCGCTGGTCTCCACCACCACGCGGCGGAAGGGCGGGATCTCGCCACGCGCGCGGCGGTGATAGAGCGCGTCCAGCGTCTCGGCCAGGCTGTCGTCCAGCGCGCAGCAGAGGCAGCCGGAGTCGAGCAGCACGGCGTTCTCCCGCCCCTGCTCCAGCAGCAGGTGGTCGAGGCCGACCTCGCCGAACTCGTTGACGATCACCGCGGTGTCGGCGAGCCCTGGGTGCGCCAGCAGGCGCTTCAGCAGCGTGGTCTTGCCGCTGCCGAGGAAGCCGGTCAGCAGATAGAGCGGCGTGCGGCTCTCGCTCTCCACCATCGCACCTCCGGCGGTCAGTTCCAGCGCTCCGCCTTCGGCGGCAGGCCCTCAAGATAGTGCGCCACCTCCTCGGTCGGCACCACGTCGGCGTACTTGCAGTTGAGGTCGAAGAGGTTCATCGCGTGGCTCGCCTCGAAGCGGTCGAAGGCGGTCTCCTCCGGGATCACGACCTTGAAGTTGAAGGAGTAGGCATCGACCGTCGAGGCGCGCAGGCAGCCCGAGGTGGTGCAGCCGGTCATGATCAGCGTGTCGACGTCGAGGAAGTTGAGGTGGCTCATGAAGATCGTGCCGAAGAAGGCCGAGGGCTTGCGCTTGCCGATCAGGATGTCCTGCGGCCGCGGCGCCAGCGCCGCCACGGTCTGGGTGGCGTGGGTCCCCTCCAGCACGGTCTTCTCGCCGCCGCGGCGGTTCTTGCCGACCTGCACGCCGCTGTCGACCATGTCGGGGCGGCGCTCGCTCTGGGTATAGAAGATCGGGAAGTCCTTCGCGCGCGCGATCGTCATCAGCCGCTCGATGTGCGGCACCGCCTGCCAGCCGGCCGGGCCGCAGTGCGTGCGGTACTGCTTCAGGCCCTCCTCGTGACTCTCGCCCGGCGCGTCGCCGCAGAAGTTGTACTGCACGTCGATGATGAAGAGCGCCGGCCGCTTGCCGAAGCCGCCGCGCTTGCCGTAGCCGGCGAGCTGGTAGATGCGCTTGTCGTCCTCGGTCAGGAAGCGGTCCCAGATACGGTCGGTCATGACGCAGGGTTCTCCTCGAATCGGTCGCTGCGGGCGGGCAGGCGCGACAGGTAGCGGCCGGCGCCGTCGACCGCCGCCTCGCCCAGCGCGCCGTCCTGCATCATCACGCGGCCGCGCGACAGCGTCAGCACCGGCCAGCCCTTGAGCCGGCGTCCCTCGAAGGGCGAGTAGTCGGCGTGGGTATTGAGCTCGCGCCAGTCGACCGTGCGCTCCAGGTCGGGGTCGACGAGCACCAGGTCGGCATCGGCGCCGGGGTGCAGGCGGCCCTTGCCGGCCATGTGGTAGAGCCGCGCCGCGGCGCCGCTGGCCAGCTCGGCCAGGCGCTCGATCGGCACGCCGCGGGCGTGATAGCCCTCGTGCATCAGGATCGGCAGCATGGTGGCGACCCCCGGGAAGCCGTTGCTCGAGGCCCAGATGGTGCCCTCCTTGGTCTGGCGCTTGCGCGAGACGTGGTCGGTGCCGAGCGTGGTCACGCTGCCGTCCAGCACGCCCTGCCAGAGCGCGTCGATGTCGCGGCGGCTGCGCAGCGGCGGGTTGACCTTGCCGAGGTTGCCGCTGGGATCGTCGCGGTCGATGAAGAGGAAGTGCGGGCAGGTCTCCACCAGGATCGGCGGCCGGCCGGGCGTGCGATGGCGGCGCACCTCGTTGAGCGCCTCCTCCGAGCTCAGGTGGACGATGTTCACCGTCGCGCCGGTCTTGGCGGCGAAGTAGCAGGTGCGGTGGACGTTCTCGGCCTCGAGGAAGTCGGGGCTCTGCTCGTCCCAGGCGGCGAGGTCGGCGCGCCCGGCGGCGCGCAGCGCATCGCGCAGGTAGGGGATCACCTCGACGTTCTCGCAGTGCACGCCGAGCACCGCGCCCGGCAGCGCCGCGCACTGCCGCATGGCGGCGTAGAGCAGGCCGTCGTCGATGTCGGTGAAGCCCTTGGAGAGCCCGGCGGCGCCCTTGTACATCAGGTACATCTTGTAGGAGCTGATGCCGAAGCGGCGGTAGCACTCGGGCAGCGACTTCACGTGCGCGTCGCTGGTGAGGCCGAGGTGGTAGCCGAAGTCGATCACGCTCTGGTTGCCGGCACGCGCGCGCTCGCCCTCGAAGGACTCGAGGAAATCCTTGGTGCGGTAGAAGGAGAGCACCGAGGTGACGCCGCCCAGCACGGCGGAGCGCGATTCGCTGCGGAAGTCGGTCTCCGGATCGCCGAAGCCGAAGTGGACGTGCGGGTCGATCAGGCCCGGCATCAGCAGCCGCCCGCCGCAGTCGATCTCGCGCGCCGCCTCGAAGCGCTCGCCCGGCGCGGCGACGGCGGCGATGCGGCCGTCGCGGATCGCGATGCCGCCCGGCGCGGTGCCGCTGCCGGGGAAGACCAGCAGCGCATTCTTCAGGAAGAGATCGTGCTTCATGGCAGGGAACCGCTGCTCCTCGTCTCGCTGTCGGGGCCGGCGGTCGCGGCGGCCAGCGCCGCACGGTAGACCGCCGGAAAGATGCCGCCGCGGGCCAGGAGGTCGCGCTCCTCGGCGCCGTAGACCGCCAGGCGGCAGGGGATCGCATGGCCCTTGCCGCCCGCCGCCACCGCCCGCACCGCGACGCGGCCGTCGCCGGCCAGCGCGCGGTGGATGCCGGTGAAGGAGAAGCGCTCGCGGCCGTCCAGCCGCTCCAGGTCGGCGGCGCTCTCCGGCACCAGCGGCAGGATCCCCATGCCGATCAGGTTGGAGCGGTGGATCCGCTCGAAGGAGAGCGCGATGACCGCGCGCACGCCGAGCAGCGCCGGCCCCTTCGCCGCCCAGTCGCGGCTGGAGCCCATGCCGTAGTCGCGCCCGGCCAGCACCACCATCGCCTCGCCGCGCGCGCGATAGCGCTCGGCGGCGGCATGGACGCTGAGGCGCTCGCCCTCGGGCAGCAGCAGGGTCTCGCCGCCGGCCAGCTCGTCGCCCAGCAGGTTGCGGATGCGGCCGTTGGCGAAGGTGACGCGGGCCATGACCTCGTGGTTGCCGCGCCGCTGGGTGACGGCGTTGAAGTCGCGCGGCGCGACGCCGAGGCCGCGCAGGTAGAGGCCGGCCTCGCTCTCCGGCGCGATCTCGCCGGCCGGGGTGATGTGGTCGGTGGTGAGGGCGTCGCCGAAGCGGCAGAGCACGCGCGCGCCCTCGATGCTGTCCGGCAGGGCCCCCTCGCCGGCCGCCGGACCGGCGAAGAAAGGCGGCTCGAGGATGTAGGTCGAGTCCGCCGACCAGGGGAAGAGCGCGCCCCGAGGCGCCTCCAGCGCGCGCCACTCGGCGGTGCCGGCGAAGAGGTCGCGGTAGGTCGCGGCGAAGAGCGCCGGATCGTCGGCCACCTCGGACAGCAGGCGCTCGACCTCGGCGCGATCGGGCCAGAGATCGGCGAGGAAGACCGGCCGGCCCTCGCCGTCATGGCCGAGCGGCTCGGCGGCGAAGTCGTGGTCGATGCGGCCGGCCAGCGCGTAGGCCACCACCAGCGGCGGCGAGCAGAGATAGTTCGCGCGCACCAGGCGGTGGATGCGGCCCTCGAAGTTGCGGTTGCCGGAGAGCACCGCGACGCCGACCAGCTCGCCGTCCTCCAGGGCCGCCTGCACCGGCGGCGCCAGCGGCCCCGACTTGCCGCTGCAGGTGGTGCAGCCGTAGCCCACGAGGTTGAAGCCCAGCGCGTCGAGCGCCGCCTGCAGGCCGGCCTTCTCCAGGTAGGCGCTGACCACCCGCGAGCCCGGCGCCAGCGAGGTCTTCACCCCCGGCGGCACGGCCAGGCCGCGGGCGACGGCGTTGCTCGCCAGCAGGCCGGCGGCCAGCATCAGGCCGGGATTGGAGGTGTTGGTGCAGGAGGTGATGGCGGCCACCGCGATGGCGCCGTGCGCCAGGCTGCGCTCGCCCGCCTCCAGCGTGACGGCGCGGCGCTCGGCGGCATCGGCGACGGCGAAGCCGCCGGCGGCGCGCGTCTCGGCCAGTGCGCGGCGGAAGCGCGCCGGCACCTCGCCCAGCGGCACCAGGTCCTGCGGCCGCCGCGGGCCGGCGACGCAGGGCTCGACGGCGTCGAGATCGATCTCCAGCCGTTCGGCGAAGGCCGGCTCGGGGTCGCCGGCCTCGCGGAAGAGGCCGCTCGCGCGGCCGTGGTCCTCGACCAGCGCGACCTGCGCCGCGGCGCGCCCGGTGGCGCGCAGGTAGGTGAGCGTCGCGGCGTCGAGCGGGAAGAAGCCGACGGTGGCGCCGTACTCCGGCGCCATGTTGGCGAGCGTCGCGCGCTCGGCCACCGAGAGGGTCTCCAGGCCGGGGCCGCAGAACTCGACGAAGGCGCCGACGACGCGGCGGCGGCGCAGCGCGCGGGTCAGCGTGAGCACCAGGTCGGTGGTGGTGACGCCCTCGCGCAGACGGCCGAGGAGCCGCACGCCGACCACGCGCTCGACCGTCACGCCATAGGGCAGCCCCAGCATCGCCGCCTCTGCCTCGATGCCGCCGACGCCCCAGGCCAGCAGGCCCAGCGCGTTGACCATCGGGGTGTGGGAGTCGCAGCCCAGCACGAACTCCGGGAAGACCAGCGTGCCCTCGTCCGTCTCCTGGCGGTCGACGACGCGGGCCAGCCGCTCCAGGTGGACCTGATGGATGATCCCCATGCCGGGCGGCACCACGCTGAGCTCGGGGAAGGCGCCCTGCGCCCACTTGAAGAAGCGGTAGCGCTCGGCGTTCTGCTCGAACTCGCGGCGCATGTTCAGCAGCAGCGCGTCGGCGCGCCCGGCGACCGAGACGGTCAGCGAGTGGTCGACCACCAGGTCGAGCGGGATCTGCGAGCGCACCGTGGCCGGGTCGGCGCCGGGCACGCGGGCGACGGCGGCGCGCAGGGCGGCGAGATCCATCAGCAGCGGCAGGCCGCTGGAATCGGGCAGCACCACGCGCGTCGCCTTCAGCGACAGCGTCAGCGGCTCGGGCGTCGCACCGCCGCCGAGCGCCAGCAGCTCGGCGACCAGCGGGTCGTCGGCGCGCTCCTGCGGCAGCGGGAAACTGCGGCGGTGGTTCTCCAGCAGCACGCGCAGGCAGAAGGGCAGCCGCGCCAGGGCCGGGCCGGCGAGGCGGCGCAGGTCCAGGCAGCGGTAGTCCTGGCCGGAGGAGGTGAAGCTGCGGGTGGGGGTCACGCCTGTCTGCCGCTCGGGAAACGATGGCGGCGACCCTGCGCCGGAGCGGCGGAACTGTCAACAGTGCCCGGGGCGATCGGCAGACTCCCGCCCGACCGGGCGCGCCGCCGCCGCGGCGATGCCGGAAACCAGCCGGGTGGGCAGCGCCCGAGTCCGCTTGACCCCGCCCGCGCCTTGGCCTATTCCAGCAAAAGTGTTGACACTATCGACAGGCCCCGCGGCCATGGACCCCGAGCTGCGCACCCGCGCCGATACCATCTTCGAGCGGCTCTATGGCCTGATCCTCGAGGGCGACCTGCCGTTCGGCGCCGAGGTGAACGAGGCGCAGCTCGCCGCCCGCTTCGAGAGCAGCCGCGGGCCGGTGCGCGAGGCGGTGCAGCGCCTGCAGGGCCTGCGCCTGGTGGTGCGCGAGCCCTTCATGCGGGCGCGCGTGGTCTCGCTCTCGCCGGCCGACCTGGTCGACGTCTTCGAACTGCGCGAGGCGACCGAGGGCATGGCCTGCCGGCTGGCGGCCGAGCGGATGGACGAGGCGGCGCTGGCGGCGCTGCTGACGCTGGTCGAGGGCGAGGAGCTGTCGACAGCGGCGCAGGCGGCGGCCGGCGCCGAGACCGGCGAGCGCTTCGACTTCCACGTCGCGCTGGCGCGCGGCAGCGGCAACCGGCAGATCGAGCGGCTGCTCTGCCAGGAGCTCTATCACCTGATCCGCATCTACCGCGCCCGTGCCGGCGCCACGCCCGGCCGCCACGACGCCGCCAACGACGAGCACTGGCAGATCGTGCGCGCCCTGCAGGCACGCGACGGCGCGCTGGCGGAATCGCTGATGCGCTCGCACATCAACCGCGCCACCCGCATCCTGGCCGCGCAGCTGGCCGACGCCGGCGCGCTGGGGCGGGCGGCCGAGTGAGCGCCGGCGGCGGCCTTGGCCCATCCTTGCCGGCCTGGAGTCGATGCTCCGCGCCCCTTGGCCCATCCTTCGAGACGGCCGCGTTGCGGCCTCCTCAGGATGAGGGCGGAGCCAATGGCGCCCTTCGCACCGAACTCATCGTCGGGCGGCGGCGTGCAGGTGCGCACGGCGGAGAAAGGCAAGCACCCCTCCTCTTTGGCCCATCCTTCGAGACGGCCGCTTTGCGGCCTCCTCAGGATGAGGGTGGAGCCAATGGCGCCCTTCGCACCGAGCTCATCGTCGGGCGGCGGCGTGCGGGTGCGCGCGGCGGAGAAAGGCAAGCACCGCTCCTCTTTGGCCCCTCCTTCGAGACGGCCGCTTTGCGGCCTCCTCAGGATGAGGGCGGAGCCAATGGCGACAAACCAACCGCCCTCATCCTGAGGAGCCGCCGGAGGCGGCGTCTCGAAGGATGGGCCACGCGCCCCGCCTCATCCCCGCCGCCGGCTGAGCCACGGCAGATCCTCCAGCCGCCCCTCGATCAGGGCCAGCTTCTTCTCGCGCCGCCAGCCCTTGACCTGGCGCTCGGCGGCGATGGCGTCCGCGATGCGCTGGAAGGGCTCGGCGAAGACCAGCTCGACCGGCCGGCGCGCCGCGGTGTAGCCGCCGAAACGGCCCGCAGCGTGCTCGGCCAGGCGCCGTTCGAGGCTGGCGCGCGTCGTGCCGACGTAGAGGCTGGCGTCGGCACAACGCAGCATGTAGAGCCAGGCACCGTCCATCGGGCGAGGCTAGCGCCCCTTGGCCCATCCTTCGAGACGGCCGCTTTGCGGCCTCCTCAGGATGATGTCTGTGCAAAAGGCGACAAACCCAACGACCTCATCCTGAGGAGCCGCCGGAGGCGGCGTCGCGAAGGATGGGCCACCCTGCCCTTCCCCGGAACACCACGGAGCCCCCACCCATGACGACGAAGGCACGACGGCTGCGCGAACTGCTGGCCGGCGACGGCATCCTGGTCTCGCCGGGAGTCTACGACGGCTACAGCGTGCGGCTGGTCGAGCAGGCCGGCTACAAGACCGCCTGCACCACCGGGGCCGGCGTGTCGAACGCCCGGCTCGGCGTGCCCGACATGGGCATCATGGGGCTGGCGGACAATCTCGACGCCTGCCGCAACATCGCCCGCGCGGTGGAGATCCCGGTGATGGCCGACGCCGACACCGGCTACGGCAACCCGGTGACGGTGCTGCACACCGTGAAGCTCTTCGAGGAGGCCGGGCTCTCCGGCCTCAACATCGAGGACCAGGTGGCGCCGAAGCGCTGCGGCCACATGGCGGGCAAGGCGGTGGTCGACGCCCGCGAGATGGCGCGCAAGGTGGAGGCCGCCTGCAACGCGCGGCGCGACGACGACTTCGTGGTCCTGGCGCGCACCGACGCCATCGCGCTGGAGGGGATCGAGGGCGCGATCCGCCGGGCGAAACTCTATGCCAAGGCCGGCGCCGACCTGATCTTCGCCGACGCGGTGGAGACGGCGGAGCAGATCGAGCGGCTGGTGGCGGAGATCCCGGTGCCGCTGTCGGTCAACATGGGCTTCGGCATCCGCCAGCGGCCGACCACGCCGCTGCTCTCGATCCGCCAGCTCGAGGGGCTGGGGGTGAAGCGGGTCACGCTGCCGCGCATGCTGCCGGCCGCCGCGATCATGGCGATGCGCCAGGCGCTGGCGATCATGCGCCAGTCGATGGAGAGCGGCGAGATCGCCGACCGCCCCGACCTGCTGGTCGGCATCGACGAGATCTGGGCGCTGATGGGCCAGCCGCAGGTCAAGGCGCTGGAGGCGCACTACCTCGACCTGGAGGGCGTGGCGGAGGCCTGAGGGGCGGCGGGGCCTTTGGCCCATCCTTCGAGACGGCCGCGGTCGCGGCCTCCTCAGGATGAGGTCGCTGCGAAAGGCGACAATTCAACCGACCTCATCCTGAGGAGCCGCCATCGGCGGCGTCTCGAAGGATGGGCCGGGAAGCGCGCATCGCGGAGCGGCGCTCCCGGGCCGGCGCCGCTGCGGCAGCATGGCCGCACCCCCCTTGCCCCCCTCTCCCGCCGGCCACATCTGTGCTACCAAGCCAACCATGATCGACACCACTTTCCCGGAGACCTGACCCCATGCTCGAGAAGCGCGAGTTCTACATCGACGGCGCCTGGGTGGCGCCCGCGGCCAAGCACGACCTGGAGGTCATCGACCCCTCGACCGAGGAGCCCTGCGCCATCATCTCGCTGGGCGGCAAGGCCGACACCGACAAGGCCGTCGCCGCCGCCAAGCGCGCCTTCCCCGGCTGGGCCGAGACCCCGGTGGCCGAGCGCGTCGCCCTGGTCGAGCGCATCCTGGAGATCTACAAGCGCCGCAACGACGACATGGCCGAGGCCATCAGCCTGGAGATGGGCGCGCCGATCGCGCTGGCGAAGAACAGCCAGGCGCCGGCCGGCAGCTGGCACATCGGCAACTTCCTGAAGGCGATGCAGGGCTTCGCGTTCGAGCGCAAGCTGGGCGACCACGCGCCGAACGACCGCATCCTCTACAGCCCGATCGGCGTCTGCGGCCTGATCACGCCGTGGAACTGGCCGATGAACCAGGTGACCCTGAAGGTCATCCCGGCGCTGCTGGTCGGCAACACCTGCGTGCTGAAGCCCTCCGAGGTGGCGCCGCTCTCCTCGCTGCTGTTCGCCGAGATTCTCGAGGAGGCCGGCGTGCCCAAGGGCGTCTTCAACCTGGTGAACGGCGACGGCCCGGGGGTCGGCACGCAGCTCTCCGGCCACCCCGACGTCGACATGATCTCCTTCACCGGCTCCGGCCGCGCCGGCATCCTGATCTCGAAGAACGCCGCCGAGACGCTGAAGCGCGTCCACCTGGAGCTCGGCGGCAAGGGCGCCAACCTGATCTTCGACGACGCCGACGAGAAGGCGGTGAAGCGCGGCGCGCTGCACTGCTTCAACAACTCCGGCCAGTCCTGCAACGCGCCCAGCCGCATGCTGGTGCAGCGCTCGCTCTACGACCAGGCGGTGGAGACCGCCAAGGGCGTCGCCGAGAGCCTGCCGGTCGGCAACCCGCGCGAGGACGGCAAGCACATCGGCCCGGTGGTCAGCCAGATCCAGTTCGACAAGATCCAGGGCCTGATCCAGAAGGGCATCGACGAGGGCGCCCGCCTGGTCGCCGGCGGCCCCGGCCGGCCGGAGGGCACCAACCGCGGCTATTTCGTCCGCCCGACGGTGTTCGCCGACGTCAGCAACGACATGACCATCGCGCGCGAGGAGATCTTCGGCCCGGTGCTCTCGATCATCCCCTTCGACAGCGAGGACGAGGCCCTGGCGATCGCCAACGACACGGTCTATGGCCTGACCAACTACGTGCAGAGCGGCAGCGACGAGCGCCGCCGCCGCCTCGCCCGGCGGCTGCACGCCGGCATGATCGAGATGAACGGCCAGCCGCGCGGCGCCGGCGCACCCTTCGGCGGCGTCAAGGCCTCGGGCAACGGCCGCGAGGGCGGCGTCTGGGGCCTGGAGGAGTTCTGCGAGGTGAAGGCGGTGAGCGGGTGGGGGGAGAGCTGAGGGCGATTTATTCCTCAGAGTCAACGCTGTCTAAAAGAGAGCGTTGCCTTGCTACTTCCGTCTTAGAGTCCCTCAAGAAGGCAACAAGATCTTTGAGTATGATCGCCATGAATGCTTGCGCGCCAGAAACAGAATGAACAAAGAGGTGTGTAGCACCATGAATCTGCCGATAATGCACAGTATCAGGATCAAGCAAGCATGTCACATCGTAACGCTCAGCCCATTTAACTCCCATTTCCCACGCTACAACTAAACCAATGTCATTCGTATCTTTAATTTCTCCATTAAGCTCTTCCATTAATCCATCGAGATTGTATTTATATTCTAGAACTTTGACAGTGGATACATATGGATCGTCTCGATCGAAAAAATCTTCTACTACCCCAAGCGGATTGTTATCAGAAAGAACGTACTTGTCAAATGGAGGATCCATCCTCACACGGTACAGACCGTCATACTGATTGTATTGGCTACTCGCTATAAGCTGTATTCCTCTTATCAGTCCAGAAGAGAGCATCTGATTAAATAGGGCCACCACATCTTGTTCCACTATAGGCTCTGACCGAATTGGCAATTCTTCTGTGGGCATAAATAAGCCTTTTCCAGAGATAATTAAGGAATGATCTACTTCATGCCTTTCTTGTTGACGAATCCAGGTCTCGATTTTTACCTCATCATCAAATACCTTTGTTGCGCCCGGCTTGCGCAAAAGGTTGTATCTCTGTCGAAAGGCTGTAACTGCGGACACAGCAAATTTTTCTGCCAAGGCTACATACTCCGGCTGGAAGCCTTTTCGCCCGAGATCAGGCTCCGCTCGCTCAAAATGTATCAGTATATGCGCTAGATTTTGAAATCCTACATTGTTGGTCATAGGTATCGTTAGGGTTTGTCCTTTTGGCATATTGCGTGTAGCTAACTGCAACCCTCCGTGCAGCACGCGTTGGCCTTTTCGTAACTTGAGAATCTTGTCATTTATATTGTCCCAGAGTTCCGTAGAGAACGCGAGATACACATATATCGATACACCCGAGTCCACCGCCAACGACTTTTCCTCCGGAGAAAGCCGCGGCTTGATCGGGCAATAAGCGTCGCCGTGCTCTCCGAGCAGTTCTTCGTTCGACCAGTGCCCCCATAGGCCATTAAGCTTTGAGAACCTTGGAGGAATTTTACTCGGGTCAACTCCAGCTTTTACTTTAGCGGTTTGTTGTTTCAGAAACTCGACGAGGCTTCCGCTTCTTGCAACAATTTGGTTAGGATAATAATATTCCGGCTCACCTAGAGTATCTTTTGTTTCATTTCCCTCCTGATCTCTTACGGTGACTTGGATACTAATTTTGGGCGCCTTGGAATTGTTGATATATATGCCACCGAGGGGCGTATTTATGCGGAGAAGTGAAAGCCACTGATTGGCCGTAGTCGCTTGATACCAACGGAGGTCTCTAGGCCGAACATTCTCTCCTTTCAACTGGAGCAGTATAGAGACACCCCTATCGATATCAGAAAACGGACCAGTGGGAAGCATTTGCGGAGTAACCTTTGGGCGGGGCACAGTCCCCGTTTTATCTTCTACCCATCTTCGGCCGTTCTCGATAACTCCAGATCTTGATTGGTCACCATAACGTGTGCTAATTCGCAAATAGTTGAATCCGTAACCGAGATATGTCGCCCCTACACCTTTGCTCCCCCTCGACGCGCCGCCGGACTTAAATGAAAAATTAGGTCTAAGAAACTGCTTAAGTTGCTCCAAATCCATTGAACAGCCGTTGTCGGTAATCTCAACGGTGTTATCTTTCAAATCAATTGAAATAGTAATTTTTGGGTCGTAGTTTTTAGCACCTTCCTCTAATCTTTTTTCTATTGCGTCTAATGCATTCTGCAGTATCTCCGAAAACAGGTCGTAGTACCCCGTGTAGCTTCGAAGAATGTTTGTGATTTCTCGCCGTTGAGCACTTATCAGTATTCCTGGATCAGCTCCAGCGGTCGATTCAAGGGGGTCCCATGCGTCAAAGTTGTCAACCTCTCCAGCCATCCCCTTCATCCCCCCATTTTCTACACCGCATGCGTTTGCCGACAGCCCCCGCCAAACATTTATGCGGCCCCGCCGCTCCCCCTACCCCCGCCGCCCGCCCCTCTTCCACGAGCTTGTCGTGGTCGCGCATGGCGCGGTCGCGGGTGTTGATCAGGGTGCCGACGAACTCGATGCCGGAGAACATCGAGTGGACCAGGACCTCGACGGTCTTCTCCAACGGCAGGCGGTCGAAGGCCAGCTTCATGTCGTCCGCCACCTCGCTCACCCCCAGGGTGAACATGCGCGAGGAATTGCGGCGCAGGTACTCGCAGGACCAGTCGACCTTCATCTGCAGCGGACAGCGCAGGTAGTCCTGCCCCTTGGTGTGCCAGAGCGCGATGTAGTGCTCGCCGACCGGGGTGAAATGCATCGCCACGGCGCCGTTCAGGCGGAACTCGGCGGCCAGCACGCGGTTCGCCAGGCGCTCGCAGGCGGCGAAGATGCCGGGGAAGGACTCGTCGGGCAGCGGCTCGACCACGGTCTTCTCCGGCCCCTGGCGGTCCGGCGACTCGCTCGGCGGATTGGCCGCCTGGTAGACCAGCTCGATCGCCCGCGAGGCCGGCGCCGCCGCCGCGTCGGGCGCCGCCAGCAGCCGCACGCGCTTGAGGCTGAGAACGAACTCAGGTCCGACGTGCATCATGGGGGCGGCTGTCTCCATTCGCGCAAGTGTAAGGGAAGAGGTGGGGCGGCGGAAGAGCGCTGCAAGGGCCGGGCGCGCGCCTGGCGGGCCGCCAGCGGCCCGCGCCCTCCCGGCCGGAGCTGCAAACCTCTCGCTGTCATCCCGGCCGGAGGCCGGGATCCAGGGCTGGCCTGGCACCGCCTGAGGCCGGAGGATCGCGGAGCGCGCCCCGCGCGGACCTGGGCCCCGGCTCTCCGGCCGGGGCGACAGGGAGGGGAAGAACTGCCGCCTACTCCGCGGCCAGGGTCTCGAAGGCGCCGCGGACCAGGCCGCGGGCGCCCTCAAGCGAGGAGTCGTGGGCCGCGAAGAAGACCGCCAGACTCGCGGCGCCGGCCTCGTAGCAGAGGATCTGGAGCACGCTGTCGGCGAAGGTGGCGGTGCGATAGACCTCGCCGCCGCCGGCCTGGCCGCCGAGGGTCGCGAGATAGGCTCCCGCGGTGGCGAGGCAAGCGTCGAAATCCATCTCGAGGAAGAGATCGCCGCTGGCGATCTGCGGCGCGGCGGTGGCGGCCGTGGCCGGCAGCAGGCCGCCCAGACCCACGCTGGCGGCGAGCAGCAGAGACTTCAACATGGCACCCTCCCGAGACGCATTCCCTAGGGCGCGCCATCCGGGCGCGCGCCTGGCCAGTAGTGCCGCCGAAGCCGCGAAAAGCAACCCGCCGCCGATTGCCCGGCCCAAAAGTATGTTGTATGATACAAGACACTAATCGAGCGAGGGACGCGCAGGCATGACGCTGGAGAGCAGGGTAATCGTCGTCGGCGCCGGGCCGGTCGGCCTGACGGCGGCGCTGGCGCTGGTCGAGCGCGGCGTCGCGGTCACCCTGCTGGAAAAGCGGGCGACGCTCAACCGGGCCTCGCGCGCCTCCACCTTCCACCCCCCGACCCTGTCGATCCTGGCCGAGCTCGGCGCCATCGAGGGCGTGCTGGCGGCCGGCGAGACCGCCGCGCGGCTGCAGTACCGCCGCATCGAGGACGCCGCCGGCGGCAGCCGCGCCTTCGCCGACTTCGACCTGGCGCTGCTGGCCGGCGAGACCGACCACCCCTATCGCATCCACCTGGAGCAGGCGGCGGTGACGCCGCTGCTGGTCGAGCGGCTGGCGGCCTCCGGCCGCTGCCGCCTGGTCTTCGACGCCGAGGTCACGGCGGCCGGCAGCGACGAGGCCGGCGCCTGGGTGACGGCGCGCGACGGCGCCGGCGCGGAACAGCGCCACGCCGGCGCCTGCGTGCTGGCGGCCGACGGCGCCAAGAGCGCGGTGCGCGAGGCTGTCGGCATCGCCTACGAGGGCTCGCACTACCCCGGCCGCGTGCTGCGGCTGATGACCACCCTGGCGCTGGAGGAGCTGCTGCCGGGGCTGGCGCCGGTCTCCTACCTCTTCGCCGCCGACGGCAGCTCGATCAGCCTGCTGAAGATGCCCGACTGCTGGCGCATCATCGTGCGGGTGCCGGAGGCCGAGAGCGACCAGGCGGTGCAGGAGCCGGCCTGGTACCTGCCGCGGGTGCGGCGCTTCCTGCCGCTCGGCGCGCGCGAGCTGCCGCTGCTCGGCAAGGACGTCTATGGCGCCAGCAAGATGGTGGCGGAGCGCTACCGCGCCGGCCGCGTCTTCCTGATCGGCGACAGCGCGCACCTGACCAACACGCGCGGCGGCATGAACATGAACTGCGGCATCCACGACGCCTATGCGCTGGCGGTGGCGCTGGCCGAAGACCTCGGCCAGACGCCGGGCGGCGATGGCCTGGCGCGGACGCTGGCGGCCTCCGAGGAGCGGCGGCGCATCGCGGTGGAGTCGCTGATCCCGCGCACCGACCGCAACGTCGCCGGCGGCGAGGCCTGGCTGGCCGAGATCGCCGCCACCGCGGCCGACCCGGCCCAGGCCCGCGCCTACCTGCGCACCACCGCCATGCTCGACATCGCGCCGGCAACGGGCGAGCGGGTCGGCGCCTGAGGCGCGGAACAGGGACCGCAGCCCCCCACCCCATCCCTCCCCCGCAGGGGGGCGAGGATGAAGCGAACCGGGAGACGAGGACCGCGATGCAGCAGCTCGAAAGCCTCCTTCGGCCGGCCGCCGCGGTCGGCGTCGTGGTGCCGCCGGCCAATCCGACGGTGGAGCCGGAGCTGCGCCACCTGCTGCCGCCGGGCTGCGGCCTGCACACCGCGCGCTTCCCCACCATGCCGGGGACCGAGCTGGACGAGCGCAACCGCGCCTACCTCGGGCTCTACCCGGAGCACCTGGGCGACTTCGGCAAGATCCCGCTGAAGGGCCTGATGATGGCGCTGACCGGGCCCTCCTACCGCCTGCTGCCCGACGGCGACCGGGCGCTCTGCGCCGACCTGACGGCCAAGGCCGGCCTGCCGACGGCGACCGCCAGCCTGGCGATCCTCGAGGCGCTGGCGGCGCTGGGCGCCAAGCGCATCGCGCTGGTCTCGCCCTACCCCGACTGGCTGACGGCCCTCTCGGCGGCCTACTGGGAGGCGGCCGGCCACCCGGTGGTGCAGACGATCAAGCTGTCGGAGAGCTTCCGCGCCTATGAGCTGGTGAGCGGCGAGGTCGCCGCCGCGCTGTCCGGCGTGGGCGCCGACTGCGACGCCGTGGTGATGAGCGGCACCGGCATGATCACCCTGCCGGCGATCGCCGCCGCGGTGGCGGCCGGTGGCGGCGGGCCGCCGCTGCTGTCGTCCAACCTCTGCGCCGCCTGGTGGCTGCTGCGCCAGGCCGGCGTGGCGCCGGGCAGCGCCTTCGCCGCCTGCGCCCCGGGGCTGACATGATGTGCCGGCTGTGAGGGCTTGTGGCCCATCCTTCGAGACGGCCGCTTTGCGGCCTCCTCAGGATGAGGCGGTGCAAATGGCAAACAGGCGCCGCGACCTCATCCTGAGGAGGCCACGCAGTGGCCGCCCCGACGCAAGGACCCCGGGCCGCCCCGCCGCCACGCCCTGCGGTGGCGATCCTCATGGACGGCGGCAATCGGCAAGGGTATATCCGCCACGATGCAGATGACACGCTCGCCCAGGAAAGCGGCCAAGTCGCGCGGCGGCCAACGCGCCGATCACGACGTGCAGGATGTCATCCCGCTCTATTTCCGCATCTATCTCGTGCTGCAGCAGCGCATCCGCGCCGGCGAGTGGAGCAGCGACCAGGCGATGCCCAGCGAGCAGGAGCTCTCGGCCACCTTCAAGGTCTCGCGCGTCACCATCCGCAAGGCGATGAACCTGTTGGAGGAGGCCGGCCTGGTGCTGCGGCAGCGCGGCCGCGGCACCTTCGCGCGCAACGACGCCGCGGCGCAGGGCGACGACCCCAGCTTCAGCGGCCTGCTGGAGAACATCCGCGACTTCGAGCTCAACACCACGGTGCGCATCCTGGAGTTCCAGCCGACTGCGGCGCCGGAGCGCATCGCCGAGCAGCTCGGCCTGGCCCGCGGGGCAAGCTGCCTGAAGATCGTGCGGGTGCGCTCCAGCGCGCGGGCGCCCTTCTCCTACTCCACCTGCTGGGTGCCCTATCCCGAGGCCGAGGCGCTGTCGCGCGAGGGGCTCGGCAGCCGCACGGTGATCGCCAGCCTGGAGGCCGGCGGCATCGCCTCCGCCGCCGCCGACCAGCGGCTGACCGCGGTGCTGGCCGATACCGAGATCGCCGGCCACCTGCGGGTGCCGGTCGGCTCGCCGCTGATCTCGATGCGCCGCAGCGTCGCCGACCGCGCCGGGCGGGTGATCGAGCTGATCGAGATCCTCTACCGCCCCGACCGTTTCGAGTACCGCGTCTCACTGTCCCGCGAGGGCGGCCAGGGCGCCCCGCCGCGCTGGGTCGAGGCAAGCTGAGGTCTGCGGGCGGGCGGTCCTGTGCTTGTGGCCCATCCTTCGAGACGGCCTGCTGGGCAGGCCTCCTCAGGATGAGTCCAGGGTGCTTGTTGCCAGTTGATCTGCCTCATCCTGAGGAGGCCGCAGCGCGGCCGTCTCGAAGGATGGACCACGAAGCCCCTTACCGCCCCAGCGCCGCCAGCAGGCGGGTGAGGCTGGCGTCCGGCCGTTCGGCGGCGGTGTCGATGACGATGCGTTCGCCCTGCCAGGGCTCGTAGACGCGCGCCTCGACCGCCGCCCAGGTCGGCAGGCGCAGGCCCGGCACCTCGGCGCGGCGCCCTTCGACGCGGGCGCGATGGCGCGCCAGGTCGGAGCAGACCACCTCGACGTCGCGGCAGGCGACGCCGGCCTGCGACGCCACCGCCTGCCAGGCACGCCGCGTGAGGCCGAGGGGATTGACCGAGTCGGCGACCACCGTGCGGCCGAGGCGCAGGTTGTCCTCGGCCAGGCCGTAGGCGGCGCGGTAGCCGGCATCCTCGGCCGAGGCGATCCCCAGCGCGGACTCGAGCAGCGCCTGCTCGATGGTGTCGATGCGCAGCCAGAGCGCGGCGAGCCGCGCGGCCAGCAGGCGCGCGAGGGTGGACTTGCCGCTGCCCGGCAGACCGGAGAAGACGATCAGCATGGGCGGCAGGGTAGGACGTCCGCCGCCCGCTGGGGAGGGCAAAGGGCGCCGCAGCGCGCCGCCCCCGCCGCCGCCCGCGCCCCACTCTCGCCCGGGACGGTGATCGCCGCCGGCCGCTTGGCTATAGTGGCCGTCACGGCGCTGCGGGCCCGGGCCCGGTCACGCGGTCGCATCCGCCGCCGGGAGTCTCGAATAAAGGTATGCTTGGTAATACGTTACTACGTTTCCCCGAGCGCCCCGGCGGCGCTGGCCGACAGGCGGAAAGCCGCATCCTGCCTGGATTTTCCGCAGCTGGCGCGCGGGCGGGCACCAGCGGTCTGGCGAGGCGGTTCGCGGCTTTCGCAGTTGACCGACAGACGTATTAAGGTACTATCAATAACACGTTTCAACGAAGGCTTCCCGCCGCTCGGCGGGGCGAAGCGCGGGAGAGCAGCGGCAGTGCGCCTGAATCCATCCGAGGAGATGATCGTCCCCGACTATCTGGGCCCCGAGGACGCCGACTACTCCAAGGCCATCGCCTACGTCGAGGGCGCCTTCGTGCCGCTGAGCGAGGCGAAGATCTCGGTGCGCGACTTCGGCCTGACCCATGCCGACTACACCTACGACGTGCTGCACAGCTGGAAGGGCAGCTTCTTCTGCCTCGACGAGCACATGGACCGCTTCGCCAACTCGCTGGCGGGGCTGCACCTCGACCCCGGCCTCGACCGCGCGCAGATGGTGGCGCTGATGGCCGAGGGGGTGGCGCGCAGCGGCCTGCGGGACACGCTGATCTACTACGCCTGCCTGCGCGGCGTGCCGCCGCCGGGCAGCCGCGACCCGCTGGCCTGCAAGAACCACTTCCTGCTCTACGTGCAGCCGCTGGTGCTGCGCGGCTCGCCGGCGCAGATGCGCAAGGGCATGAGCCTGACGATCAGCCCCGACGTGCGCCGCATCCCGACCAACTCGGTCGACCCGCGGCTGAAGAACTCGCACTGGGGCGACTTCACCCGCGCCCTCTTCCCGGCGCGCGAGGCCGGCTTCGACAGCACCGTCCTGCTGAACCAGGAGGGCAACGTCGCCGAGGGCCCCGGCTTCAACGTCGTCATCGTCGAGGGCAACCGCATCAGCGCGCCGGACGACAACGTGCTGCAGGGCGTCTCCTGCCGCGTCATCATGGAACTAGCCAGCGACCTCGGCCTTGAGACAGCCTATGAGCCGATCTCGCCGGAGCGGTTGCGCCAAGCCGATGAAATCTTCATTACTTCGACCTCCTGCGGCCTCTTCCCGGTGACGCGCATCGAAAGCCGCATCATCGGCAACGGCGCACCGGGCCCGCAAGCGGTGCGCCTGCTGAACGAGTACTATCGTCGCAAGGATGCAGGCTGGCACTGCACGCCCATCAACTACGAGCAACACGACCGCTAAGGCCGGATCAATTCGTGGGAACGCACACCCAACAACAAGGAGGCAGAACAATGCGGAATGGATGGCTCCCAGCAGTCGGACTGGTGGTCGGCGCGCTCGCGCTCGGCAGCGGCGGACCGGCGGCTCAGGCGCGTGATCTGATGGTGGTAGGCTTCGGCGGCGGCTTCCAGGACACCGCCCGCGAACACCTCTTCGAGGCCTACGAGGCGGCCAGCGGCCAGGCGGTCAGCGACGACGTCTACGAGGGCGACATGGCGAAGGTCTACGCCATGGTGCAGGCCAACGACGTGATCTACGACATCATCATGGTCGAGGCGCCGGAGCTGGTGCGCGGCTGCGAGGACGGCGTCTTCGAGCCGATCGACTGGACCATCGTGAACAAAGACAAGTTCATCCCGACCGGCACCATCAAGTGCGGCGTCGGCGCCGCCGGCTGGGGTGCCGCCCTGTTCTACGACAAGGCGCGCCATGCCACCGGTCCGCAGACCTTCGCCGAGTTCTGGGACACCGCGACCTTCCCCGGCAAGCGCTCCATGCGCGGCGGCCCGAAGATGACGCTGGAGGCCGCGCTCATGGCCGACGGCGTGCCGGCCGACCAGGTCTACGAGGTGCTGGCCACCGACGAGGGCGTCGACCGCGCCTTCGCCAAGCTCGACGAGATCAAGGACGACATCATCTGGTGGAAGTCGGGCGCCCAGCCGCTGCAGTTCGTCGGCAGCGGCGAGGTCGACTACGCCTTCGGCTACACCGGCCGCATCATCCGCGCCAACGGCGAGGGTGCCGACTACGACCTGGTCTGGCCGACCCTGCTCTACTCCATCGACTACTGGGCCGTGGTGAAGGGCTCGCCGATGACGAAGGAGGCGATGCAGATGCTGGAGTGGATCACCGAGCCGGGGCCGCTGCGCGCGCAGGCCGCCGTCTGGCCGATCTCGCCGGCCAACGCCGAGATCAACACGGATCCGGAGATCCGCGCCTCGAACCCCGGCATGGTGCTGAACCACGCCGACGAGGGGCTGTTCCTCGACACCGAGTTCTGGATCCTCTACGGCGACGACCTCGAGGCCCGCTTCACCAACTGGGCCGCGCAGTAACGAAGGAGCCAGCGGACGGGCGACAGGCGCGCCCGTCCGCTGTATCCTTCGCTCAGCAACCGCGAGACGAGCAGTGCCCAGGAAGCGCGGTACCATTTCGTGGCTCTTGATCGCGCCACTTCTCGGCCTGATTGTCCTGGGCTTCATCGTCCCGATCGCCGTCACCCTCTTCCGCGCCGTCGAGAACCCCGAGGTGCGCGAGGCCCTGCCGCGGACCGCCGAGGCCCTGGAGTCCTGGGACGGCCAGGCCCTGCCGGACGAGGCGGTCTTTGCCGCCCTGGCGGCCGACCTGCTGGCCGCCGACGACGGCCAGACCTTCGGCGCCATGACGCGCCGGCTGAACTTCGAGCAGACCGGCCTGCGCGCCCTCTTCATGAAGGCCAAGCTGCACGGCGACGCGCTGGCGCCGCCCTACAGGGAGGCGCTGATCGCGCTCGACCCGCTGTGGGGCGAGACGGCGCTCTGGCAGCTGCTGCAGCGCAACGGCGACGGCCTGACGGCGCTCTTCCTGCTGCGCTCCCTCGACCTGACGCTGACGCCCGGCGGCGAGGTGGTCGCGGTCGCCGACAACCAGGCGATCTTCCAGGAGCTCTTCACCCGCACCTTCGTGATCTCCGCCTGGGTGACGCTGATCTGCATCCTGCTGGGCTATCCCACGGCCTACTACATCTCGACGCTGCCCAGCCGGAAGGCGGCGATCGCCATGCTGTTCGTGCTGATCCCCTTCTGGACCTCGATCCTGGTGCGCACCACGGCCTGGTTCATCCTGCTGCAGCGCGAGGGGCCGATTAACGCCTTCCTGCAGGCCTCGCAGCTGATCGACGAGCCGCTGACGATGATCTTCACGCGCTTCGCGGTCTACATCGCGATGGTGCACGTGCTGCTGCCTTTCCTGATCCTGCCGCTCTATTCGGTGATGAAGCGGGTGCGGCCGGAGTACCTGCGCGCCGCCGCCTCGCTGGGGGCGCCGCCCTGGCGGCAGTTCCTCCACGTCTACCTGCCGATGACCATGCCCGGCGTCGCCGCCGGCGCGGTCATCGTCTTCATGCTCTCGGTCGGCTTCTACGTCACCCCGGCGCTGGTCGGCGACCTGCAGGACCAGATGGTCAGCTACTACATCGCCTTCTTCACCAACCGCACGATCAACTTCGGCATGGCGGCGGCCCTGGCGGCGCTGCTGCTGCTCTTCACCGGGCTCTGCATCGTCGTGGCCCGGCGCCTGGCGCCCGGCAGCGGCACGCGGACGGCGGGCTGAAGCATGACCAGCCGCCCGACACAGATCGCCGTCAGGGTCGTGGGGCTCCTGGTGCTCTTCTTCCTCTTCTCGCCGCTCTTCGTGGTCTTCCCGCTCTCCTTCTCCTCCAGCGAGTTGCTCACCCTGCCGACGCCCGGCTGGTCGCTGCGCTGGTACGAGGACTTCTTCCTGAGCGAGCGCTGGCTCGACGCCACGAAGAACTCCTTCATCGTCGGCCTGGCCACCATGGTGCTGGCGACGGCGCTCGGCACGCTCGCCGCCTTCGGCATCCACCTGCACGACTTCCGCGGCAAGAAGCTGGTGATGGCGGCGCTCTCGCTGCCGCTGGTGGTGCCGCTGATCGTCACCGCGGCCTCGATGTACCTCGCCTTCTCGCAGGTCGGGCTGGCGAACTCGCTGCTCGGCCTGATCGTGGCGCACACCATCCTGGCGGCGCCCTATGTCGTGGTCACGGTGATGGCGACGCTGCAGACCTTCGACATGACGCTGCTGCGCGCCGCCGCCTCGCTCGGCGCGCGGCCGGTCGCCAGCTTCCGCGAGGTCGTGCTGCCGCTGATCATGCCCGGCGTGATCGCCGGCGCGCTCTTCGCCTTCGCCATCTCCTTCGACGAGCTGGTGGTGGCGATCTTCATCACCAGCCCCGGCGAGTTCACGCTGCCGCGGCAGATGTTCGCCGGCCTGAGGGAGTTCCTGAGCCCGACCGTCGCCGCCGCGGCGGTGCTGATGATCCTGCTTTCGGTGCTGCTGCTCGGCCTCTCGGAGGCGGTCCGGCGGCGGGCGGAACGGATCAAGGCGGGACGCAACGCATGAACGACAGGAACCGCCCCGTGACCCAGCCGCCTTCCGACAGCCCGCAACCGCTGCTCGTCTTCGCCGGCGTGGAGAAGAGCTACGACGGCCAGACGCTGGTGGTGCGGGACCTCGATCTCGAGGTCCGCCGCGGCGAGTTCCTGACGCTGCTCGGCCCCTCGGGCTCGGGCAAGACCACGACGCTGATGATGCTGGCCGGCTTCGAACAGCCCAGCGGCGGCTCCATCCTGCTGGAGGGGCGGCCGATCACCGACGTGCCGAGCTACAAGCGGCACTTCGGCATGGTGTTCCAGAACTACGCCCTCTTCCCGCACATGACGGTGAGGGAGAACCTCGCCTTCCCGCTGCGCATGCATCGCTTCGCCAGGGCCGAGATACCCGAGCGCGTGGCGCGCGCGCTCGACATCGTGCAGCTCGGCGCGCTGGCCGAGCGCAAGCCGGCGCAGCTTTCCGGCGGCCAGCAGCAGCGCGTCGCGCTGGCGCGCGCGCTGGTCTTCGAGCCGACGCTGGTGCTGATGGACGAGCCGCTGGGCGCGCTGGACAAGCAGCTGCGCGAGCAGATGCAGATCGAGATCAAGCACATCCACGAGCGGCTCGGCATCACCATGATCTACGTGACGCACGACCAGTCGGAAGCGCTGACCATGTCGGACCGCGTCGCGGTCTTCCACCAGGGCCGCATCCAGCAGATCGGCACCCCGAGCGAGATCTACGACGCACCCTCGAACGCCTTCGTCGCCTCCTTCATCGGCGAGAACAACGCCCTGGAGGGCACGGTGGCGGGCCGCGAGGCCGGCGGCACGCTGGTGGCGCTGAAGGCCGGCGGGCGGGTGCTGGCGAGCGGCGGCGAGGGCCTCGCCGCCGGCAGCGCCGTGCTGGTCTCGGTGCGTCCGGAGCGGATCGCTCTGGGCAGCGGCGGCCGGGACAACGGCTTTCCCGCGCGCGTGGTCGAGGCGATCTACTTCGGCGACCACACCCGGCTGGTGCTGGAGCTGGAGGGCGTCGGCCAGGTCAACGCCAAGCTGCCGCGCGCCGACGGCCAGCGGGCGGTGCAGCCAGGGGAAGAGGGCATCGCGGGCTGGAGCCTGCAGGCCGGCCTGGTGCTGCCGCTGGACTAGAATCGCCGTTCCGCACCGACGCCGGAATCGAAACGGCCGCAGGCGCGCCCGCGGCCGTGCGATCCGGTCACAGCGGCGTGGGAGCCGCGATCAGGTCACCTTGTCGAGCTTCTTCTTGCCGCTGATCTCCTTGGCGATCGCGGTGACGTCACGCAGCGCCTGGCTCTTGCGCAGGCTGGGGGCGCCATAGGGCTTGCGCGCCGAAGCGGCCGTGGTTTCCTGAGTCATCGTTTCCTCCTTCATCGAATCGCATGGGAAAGGTCTCGCCGACCCGCACGGCCAAGAGGCCGCGAACCGGCAGGGCGCGGAACGCCGTCCGCTATTTGGTCTTCTTCTCGGCCTTGCCGGAGATCTGCTTCTCGACCAAGGCGGTCACGTCGCGCAGCTGCCCCTTCCGGCTGACGGACGGCGCGGCGTAGCCCTTGCGATCGGCCGTCGGCGCGGGGGAGCTGTCATTCTTTGGCGATGCTGTCGGCATGACTTGGTCCTTCTGTCGGTTTCGATCGGGCAATGGGATCCCGCGCGGGCGCTCGCGCGCCCGCCGAGCACTATTGGCGGAAGGCTAGAGGCCGTACTTGGCGGCCAGGCGGGCGTCCATGAAGCGGCGGATCGCCCGCTTCACCAGGCTGCGATGCTCGATCCGGCGGGCGAAGCTCTCGCCATGGCGGACATAGAGACGGCGGAACCAGCCGGGCGCATCCTGCAGCAGCCAGCCGCGGAACAGCAGCCAGCGCGGGTTGTCCTCGCCGTAGACCGCGCGGGCCACCCAGCAGATCACCTCTTTCTTCTTCTTGTCGCCGCTGATCTCCTTGAGCGCCGTCACCTGCGAAAGCAGGGACTCCCTGTGCAGCTCCGGGGCCGCGTAGGGCCTGCGGGGGGACCTGTCTCCGTTCGCCGCAGCGACGGTGTTCGCTTTGTCATGCATCGCGATGCCTCCTGCCACAATCTGCATACAGGAGAACACCTCGAAGGCTTATGGGTCAAGCAAAGGCGGCCATCGCTAGCCGAGCAGCGGGTCCTTCGCCGGCGGATGGACCAGCGGCGATTCCACCTCGTCGAGCGGGAACATCAGCCCGGCGGTCAGGAAGCCGCCGTCGACGTTCAGCGTGTGGCCGCAGATGTGGCGCGCCTCGTCGGAGGCGAGGAACACGGCGGCGTCGGCGATCTCCTCGGGGCGGCCGTAGCGGCGCTGCGGGATCAGGTAGTTGTAGGCGGCGCGCGTGGCGGCGTCGTGGTTCTCCTCGGCCATCCGTGTCGCGATGGCGCCCGGCGCGATGCTGTTGGTGTTGATCCCCATGCCGGCCAGCTCGACCGACATGATCTTGGTCATCATCTCGAGGCCCGCCTTGGCGACGCCGTAGGCGACGCGCCCGACGCCGCCGCGCTGCCCCGACAGCGAGGTGATGTTGATGATGCGGCCGCCGCCGTGACCGCTCTTCAGCATCGCCTGGGCCGCGGCGCGGGCGCAGAGAAAGGCGCCGACGAGATTGACCGCCAGGATGCGCTCCATCTCGACCTTCTGGGTCGCCAGGAAGGTCTTGGTCTGGCTGATACCGGCGTTGTTGACGTGGATGTCGAGGCGCCCGAAGCCATCCATCGCGGCCTGTGCCAGGGCCTCGGCGTCGGCCTCCTCGCGCACGTCGACGCGCAGCGCCATCGCCTGCGCGCCGAGCGAGGCGGCCACCGCCTCGGCCGAGGCCAGGTCCATGTCGCTGACCACGACCTTCGCGCCCTCGCGCACGAAGGCGCGGGCGATCTGCTCGCCCATTCCGCGTCCGGCCCCCGTGACGGTCGCCACCCTGCCCTGCAGTCGCATGCTCGGCTTTCCTCTTCGCTTATGGTCGTTGTGGTCGGTTGCGGCCGCCGCCTCAGGAGCGCGTCGGCCCCGGCTGCTCCAGCGAGCGGCGCCAGTGGTCGAGCCCCTCGGAGACCGCGTGTTCGGTCCAGCACTCGCGCGCGCCGCCGGCGTGCTGCGCGGCGATCATCTGCAGCACCAGTTCGTGGGTGCCGGCGGCGGCAGTTCCGCCCGCGCGGCTCAGCGACTCCTGGATCCAGGGCTTGAACATCGTCGTCACATAGCGGCCGAGCGTGGCGATCAGCGCGTTGCCGCAGGCCTCGTAGACGATGAAGTGGAAGGCGACATCGGCGTCGGTGGTCTCCTCGAGCGTCGCCTCGGGGTCGGCGGCGAGGACGCGCAGGCGCTCGTTGGCGGTGCGCAGCCGCTGCAGATCCTCCTCGCTGCGATTGCGCGCGGCCAGCTCCGCGGCGGTGCGCTCGAACATGAAGCGCGCCTCGTAGAGGTCCTGCGGCGTGGCTCCCTTGACCAGGTCCTGGAAGAGCGTGAGCTGCGCCAGGGCGTGCTGCGCGTCGGGGCGCACGAAGGTGCCGACGCCGCGGCGGATCTCCAGCACGCCGACCGCTTCCAGCACCTTCACCGCCTCGCGCAGCGGCGTGCGGCTGACGGCCAGCTGTTCGGCGAGGTCGGCTTCGGTGGGCATGCGGTGGCCGCTCGGCAGCTCGCCCGAGAGGATGGCCTCCTGGATCCGCTGGATCACATGGTCGACCCGGGAGATATCCCGCCGTGCGGCGGCCGGCCCCGTCGTCGTCCCCGTCATCGCCTCGCTCATCGCCCCCGCCCCTCCTCCTGCCGCCGGATTGCCGTGCCCCTTATAGCTCAAGGCGAGGCCGATGCAAGATGGACATCATATCTCTAGCGATCAGAAACCCCGCCCACGCGCAGATCGAGGCGACTTCGATGCGATCCTGCGCGTCGTCCAGCAACAATGTGCCTGAGACATAGGATGTCTCCTTGACAGACATCATATGACGCGATTGAGTCGGGCCGCGAAAACAAGCCGGGGCAAAGGCCCCATTCCACGGGAGGAGCTATCCATCATGAAACCAGTCCTCAGGGCTTTCTGCGCCGCTGCCTGCGCCGCGGGACTCGCCTTCGCCGCCCCGGCGCAGGCCGAGCAGACCTTCAAGCTCGGCCTCAGCGGTCCGCCGAGCAACCCCGAATCGGTCGCCGCCATGGAGTTCGCCAAGAACGTCGCGGAGCTGAGCGGCGGCGAGCTGAAGATCGACGTCCTGACCGGCGGCCAGGCCGGCGGCGAGCGCGAGATCGCCGAGGCGATGCAGATCGGCACCATGCACTTCGCGGTGCTCGCCGGCATCCTGCAGAACTTCGACCCGGCGCTGATGATCGTCGAGTGGGACCTGCTGTTCAAGAACGACGCCCACGTGAAGGCCGCGCTCAACGGCGAGATCGGCGACGTCATCTCGCAGCGCCTGATCGACAACGTCGGCGTGCGCAAGCTCGCGCTCTTCATGCGTACCCCGCGCCTGCTGACCACCAACCGCCCGATCGAGACCCTCGCCGACCTGCAGGGCATGAAGATCCGCGTGCCGGAGATGAAGGCCCGCGTGGCGATCTGGGAGGCGCTCGGCGCCAAGCCGACGCCGATGGCCTTCCCCGACGTCGTGCCCTCCCTCCAGCTCGGCACCATCGACGGCCAGGAGAACCCGATCGGCCTGATCGAGTCGGCGAAGATGTACGAGGCGGTCGACTACCTCGCCGACACCAAGCACCTCTATGGCTTCATGCTGCTGCTGGTCGCCGAGGACACCTGGGAGGCGCTCAGCGAAGAGCAGCAGGCCATCGTGCTGGAGGCCGCCGCCAAGGCCGCGATCTTCAACGACGAGCTGGTCGCCACCTCGGAGGCCGAACTGATGGCCAAGGTGGGCCAGGAGATGACCATCACCCACCCCGACATGGCGCCTTGGCGCGATGCGGCGAAGGACGTCTACAAGGAGTTCGCCGACGTCAACGGCTTCACCGAGCTCTACGAGTCGATCGTCACGCTCGGCGATAACTACTGATCCCCGGGGACCGGTTCGAGGTGGTATCCGATCGGTCCGCGCGGCACGCCGGCCCCGCTTCTGGCGGGGCCGGCGTCAGCGCGCCGCGGCGCCTGCTGCTGGCCGTCGACGCGGCCTTCCAGGCGCTGCTGAAGGGAACCTGCATCCTGCTCTTCATGCTGATGGTGGCGCTGATCGGCGCGCAGATCGCCATGCGCTACCTCTTCAACGATCCACTGGTCTGGTCCGAGGAGCTGGCGCGCTTCGCGATGATCTATCTCGCCTTCCTCGCCGGTGCCCTGGCGATCCGTCACAACCAGCACATCCGCGTGACCGGCCTGTTCCGCTTCTCCCGCCGCACCGCGCGCGCCATCGCCACCGCCGGCACGCTGGTCACGGTGAGCGGGCTCTCGGTGCTCGCCTGGCAGGGCTGGCTGATTACCGGCAAGACGGCGCGGCAGACCTCCACCGCGCTCGGCCTCACCATGGACTACGTCTATATCGCCATTCCCGCGGCCGCCGTGCTGATGCTGCTCGGCCTGCTGCTCTCGCTGCTGCTTGACGGACTGCCGACCGACGAGCTCGAAAGCGCGCCGCTGGCGAAGGACTGATCCATGCCGCTCAGTCTGTCGATCTCGGGCGGCGTGCTCGCCTTTCTCTTCGGCGTTCCCATCGGCATCGTGCTGTTCGGGGTGCCGCTGCTCTATCTGCTGATGGACCCGCAGGTGCCGCTGCTGATCCTGCCGCAGAAGATGTTCGCGGCCGTCGACTCCTTCCCGCTGATGGCGGTGCCCTTCTTCGTACTGGTCGGCCAGGTGATGAACGCCGGCGGCATCACCGACCGCATCTTCGCCTTCGCCAACGACCTGGTCGGCCACATCCGCGGCGGCCTCGGCCACGTCAACATCATGGCGAGCCTGCTGATGAGCGGCATGTCGGGCTCGGCGGTGGCGGACGCCTCCGGCCTCGGCCAGGTGGAGATCCGCTCGATGGTGAAGCAGGGCTACCACGCCCCTTTCGCCGCCGCGATCACCGCCGCCTCGGCCACGATCGGCCCGATCATCCCGCCCTCCATCGCGCTGGTGATCTACGGCACGGTGACCGGCACCTCGATCTCGCAGCTGCTGCTGGCCGGCCTGCTGCCGGGCCTGCTGATGGCGCTCGGCCTGGTGATCGTCACCTGGTGGATCTCGCTGAAGCGCGGCTATCCGCGCAGCGAGCGGCAGCCCTGCCGCCAGGTGCTGCGCTCCTTCTGGCAGGCGCTGCCGGCCCTGATCACGCCGCTGATCCTGGTCGGCGGCATCCTCTTCGGCGTCTTCACCCCGACCGAGGCGGCCGGCGCGGCGGCGATCTATGCCATCGCCATCGCCCTCTTCGTCTATCGCGCGATGACGCTGCGCGACCTGCTGCGCACCATCGTCGAGTCCGCCATCGTGGTCGGCGCGATCTTCTTCGTCATCGCCGGCGCCGCCGTGCTCTCGTGGCTGCTCACCTGGCTGAACGTGCCGCAGGACCTCGCCCGCCTGCTGGCGGAGAACGTCGGCACCGGCTGGATGCTGCTGATCCTGGTGAACCTCTTCCTGCTGGTGGTCGGCTGCTTCCTGGAAAGCAACGCGGCGCTGATCTTCACCGCGCCGCTGCTGTTCCCGCTGATGACCGAGGCGGGCGTCGACCCGGTGCACTTCGGCATCATCCTGGTGGTGAACCTGATGATCGGCCTGATCACCCCGCCGATCGGTCTCAACATGTTCATCGTCAGCGCCATCGCCGGCATCTCGATCCCGCAGTTTCTCAAGGCGATCTGGCCCTTCGGCCTGATCCTGGTGGTCGCCCTGCTGGTCATCACCTTCGTGCCGGAGATTTCGCTGCTGATCCCGACGCTGGTCTTCCGCTAGAACGTCAAACAACCGCCCCAGGAGCTGCCCCCGATGAGCGACCGCATCAAGGCCCGCTATCGCGTCGAGACCCCCTTCGAGCTGCAGGAGGCGTCGGAGTCGATCGCCGGCGAGCAGTCCACCGGCACCTTCCTGCGCCTGCCCGGCGAGACCGACGAGCTGCGCGCGCGCGCCGGCGCGACGGTGGAGGCAATCGAGCCGCAGGAGGGGCCGGCTGAAGCCTCGCTGCCGGGCGCCGGCCGGCCGAAGAACTGGGATGGAAAGATCCGCCAGGCCGAGGTGACGATCTCCTGGCCGCTCGACAACATCGGCCCCTCGCTGCCGAACCTGATGGCGACGGTGGCGGGCAACTGCTTCGAGCTGCGCCAGCTCACCGGCCTGAAGCTGCTGGACCTGGAGCTGCCGGCGGCCTTCGGCGCGGCCAACCCGGGGCCGCAGTTCGCCATCGAGGGCACGCGCCAGCTCACCGGCGTCGAGGGCCGGCCGCTGATCGGCACCATCATCAAGCCCTCGATCGGCCTGACGGTCGAGGACACGGCCGCCCTGGTCGAGCAGATGTGCGCCGCCGGCGTCGACTTCATCAAGGACGACGAGCTGCAGTCGGACGGGCCCGGCTGCCCCTTCGAGGAACGCGCCCGCGCCTGCCTCGCGGTGATCGAGCGCCACGCCCAGAAGAGCGGCCGCAAGGTGATGTACGCGCTCAACATCACCGGCGAGCTCGACCAGATGCAGCGCCGCCACGACCTGGTGAAGCGCCTGGGCGGCACCTGCGTCATGGTCAGCCTGAACGCCATCGGCCTCACCGGCATGCTGGCGCTGCGGCGCAGCTGCGCCCTGCCGATCCATGCCCACCGCAACGGCTGGGGGCAGTTCGACCGCTCCCCGGCGCTCGGCTGGTCCTATGTCGCCTGGCAGAAGATCTGGCGCCTGGCCGGTGCCGACCACATGCACGTCAACGGGCTCGACAACAAGTTCTGCGAGAGCAACGAGAGCGTCGTCGCCTCGGCCCGCGCCTGCCTGACGCCGCTGTTCCCGGAGAAGCCCTGCATCGTGCTGCCGGTCTTCTCCTCGGCGCAGTCGGCGGTCTCGGTCGCCGCCACCTATGCCGCCATCGGCACCACCGACCTGCTGTTCTGCGCCGGCGGCGGCGTCACCGCCCACCCCGACGGGCCGGCGGCCGGCGTCATGAGCCTGCGCCAGGCCTGGGAGGCCGCCATCGCCGGCGTGCCCGCCGCCGACTTCGCCGCCGAGCGGCCGGAGCTGGCCCGGGCGCTGGAGTTCTACGCGAAATGAGCGAGCGGCCGGCGGGCGACCTGCTGCTCGCCTTCTACGGCGACGACTTCACCGGCTCGACCGATGCGCTGGAGGTGATGGCCTTCGCCGGGGTGGAGAGCGTGCTCTTCGCCGCGCCGCCGACGCCGGCGCAGTTCGAGCGCTTCCGCCACTGCGGCGCCATCGGCATCGCCGGCACCGCGCGCGGGCAGGACCCGGCCTGGATGGAGGCGAACCTGCCGGCGGTCTTCGACTGGCTCTTCGCGCTCGGCGCGCCGATCACGCAGTACAAGGTCTGCTCGACCTTCGACTCCGCGCCGGAGGTCGGCTCCATCGGCAAGGCCATCGACCTGGCCCTGCCGCGGGCGCCCTCGCGCTGGTCGCCGACGCTGGTGGCGGCACCGGCGCTGCGGCGCTACCAGGCCTTCGGCAACCTCTTCGCCGGCGGCGGCCTGGGCAGCGGCGCCACGGTCGAGCGGCTGGACCGCCACCCCACCATGTCGCGCCACCCGGTGACGCCGATGGACGAGGCCGACCTGCGCCGCCACCTGGCGCGGCAGACCGACCGGCCGATCGCGCTGATGGACCTGGTGGAGCTGGCCGGTGCGGCGCCGGGCGAGGCGCTGCAGGCGAAGCTGGCGGCCGGCGCCGAGGTGGTGCTGTTCGACGCGGTCGACGAGGCCGGCCTGCTGCGCGCCGGCCGCACGCTCTGGGAGGCGCGCGGCGCCGGCCTCTTCAGCGCCTCCTCCTCCGGCCTCAACTACGCGCTGGTCGGGCACCTGCGCGCGGCCGGGCTGCTGGGACCGGCGCAGCGGCCGCCGGCGCTGCCGCCGGTCGGCCAGCTGATCGCGGTCTCCGGCAGCTGTTCGCCGGCGACGGCGCGGCAGATCGCTCACGCCGAGGCGGCGGGCTTCGCCCTGGTGAAGCTCGATGCGCGCGGCCTGCAGGGCGGCGGCGACCTCGCCCAGGCGGCCCTGCCCGCTGCTGGAGCAGGGGCGCCGGCAGCTCGCCGCCGGGCGCGACCTGGTGGTCTATTCCGCCGCCGGCCCGGAGGACCCCGACATCCTGCGCCGCGACCCGGCGCTGCAGGCGCGCGTCGGCGAGCTGCTGGGCCTGGTGCTGCGCGGCCTGCTCGACGAGAGCGAGGTCGGCCGCGTGGTGGTGGCCGGCGGCGACACCACCGGGCGGGTCGCCGCGCGGCTGGACATCGTGGCCCTGACGGTGGCGGCGCCCTGCGCCCCCGGCTCGCCGCTCTGCCGCGCGCACAGCGACCTGGCGCGCTTCGACGGCCTGGAGATCGTCTTCAAGGGCGGCCAGGCCGGCGGCGACGACTTCTTCGCCTGGGTGAAGCAGGGCGCGCCGCCGCGCGGCTGAGGCGCGCCGCCGTCAGGCGTCGGCGACGACGCGCTGGCGCTGCGTGCCCAGCCCCTCGACGCCGAGCGCCATGGTCTGCCCGGCCGCGAGGTAGCGCTCGGGCTTCATCCCCAGACCGACGCCGGGCGGCGTGCCGGTGGTGATGATGTCGCCGGGCTGCAGGCTCATGAAGCGGCTGACGTAGCAGATCCAGGTGCCGGCGACATGACGAAGACCATCGTCTTGGTGCAGCCGTTCTGCATAGCGCTTCGCCATTGACCTCGAGCCAGAGGTCGACAGGGTCTGCGGATCGGGCACTTCGTCGGGGGTGACCAGCCAGGGGCTCGACCGGGCCGAAGGTGTCGGCGCTCTTGCCCTTGACCCACTGGCCGTACGCGGTTGCATCTGGAAGTCGCGTTCCGAGACGTCGTTGACCACGCAGTAGCCGGCAACGTGCTGCAGGGCATCGGCCTCCTCGACGTACTTGGCGCGCTTGCCGATGACGAAGCCGAGCTCGACCTCCCAATCCACCTTCTGCGCGCCGCGGGGAATCGCGACATCGTCGTTCGGCCCGCAGATGCAGGAGGTCGCCTTGAAGAAGACGATCGGCTCCTTCGGCGGTTCGGCGCCGGTCTCGGCGGCATGGTCGGAGTAGTTCAGGCCGATGGCGATGAACTTGCCGACGCCGGCGACGCAGGGGCCGAGGCGCCCCGGCGCGGCGACCAGCGGCAGGCTCGCCGGATCGAGCGCCCGCAGCCTGCCCAGGGCCTCGTCCGAAAGGGCGTCGCCATCGACGTCGCGGATGACGCCGGAGAGGTCGCGCACCCCCCCGTCGGCGTCCATCAGGGCCGGCCTTTCGGCGCCGACGGGACCGTAGCGCAGCAGCTTCATTCCGTTCTCCTTCAGAGTCCGCGCGGCCGGTCGCCGCTCACCGCCCTGGCGCCCGCATCGCGAACTCGAGCCAGAAGCGGTCGAGATAGAGGTCCTGCAGACCGGCCGCCGCCAGCGCCGCCGGATCGGGCAGCGCGTCGGCCGGCAGCTCGGCGAAGGGACGCAGGACCTCGTAGAGCAGCAGGTACTGCTGCTTGCTGGGCCCGCTGCCGTAGATCTTGCGCTCCGAGGACACAATGCCGCTGATGGCCTCGTCCATCGCGTAGAGCCGCACGCGGGCCACGAGATCGGCGTCGGCGGGCGTCTCGATGAGCGCCGCGCGCAGCGCGCCGGGCGTCCCCTCCGGGAGGTTGAAGCGCAACGATGCGACGTAGGGTGCCGGCACCTTCGGGGCCTGCCCCTCGCTGTCGGCGAGGCTGTAGATCATGCGCGCCGGCTGGCGGAAATGGGCCAGCGACTCGCGCGTCCAGTCGGTCGGCCGGTTCAAGGCGCCCTGGTAGGCCTCGCTCTCCAGCACCGCCGTGGTCTCGGTCTCGTAGAAGATCAGGAAGGCGTCGTCGCGCTCGAGAGCGGCGTAGCGCTGGCCGCTGACGAAGCCCGGGATGGAGACGCGCTCGGCCGCATGCTCGCAGTTGTGCCATTCGCGGAAGCGCTGCAGGTAGTCGCGATCCATCTGCAGCCAGAAAGCCATGAGTCCCTGCGCGTCCACCGGCCGTTGCCTCCGTCGTCGATTGAAAGGACCCGCCGCTACATGCGGTCGGGCAGGAAGGTCACGATCTCCGGGAACAGCAGGAAGATCGCGATCGCCACGATCATCAGCAGGAAGAACGGCAGTGTCGCCCAGGCGACATAGCCGATCGACTTCCCCGTCAGACCCTGCAGCACGAAGAGATTGAAGCCGACCGGCGGGGTGATTTGCGACATCTCCACCACCAGCACGAGGTAGATGCCGAACCACACGGTATCGATGCCGGCCGCCTCGACCACCGGCAGCAGCACCGCCGTGGTCAGCACCACGATGGAGATGCCGTCGATGAAGCATCCCAGCACCACAAACAACAGCGTATGGACCACGATCAGCACGTCGGGCGATAGCTGCATCTCGCCGATCCAGGCGACCAGGTCGCGGGGAACGCCGGTGAAGCCCATCGCAGTCGTCAAGAAGGCGGCGCCGGCGAGGATGAAGACGATCATGCACGACGTGAGCATCGCGCCCATCAGGCCGTCGGAGAAGCTGCGCCAGCTGAGCGAGCCGGAGAGCCAGGAGAGCAGCGAGAGAGCCGGCGACGCCCATGGCCGCCGCCTCGGTCGCTGTGGCGATGCCCGCCGTAGATCGAACCGATGACCCCGCCAATCAGACCGATGGCCGGGATCACCTGCAGCGGCCAGCGCGGATCTGGCGATGAAGGGCAGGAGGGTCTCCCCGCTCGCGCGGCAGGCGTGCCGGGATGGGCCAGCGCCCAGAGGAGATGTAGCCCCTGAACAGCACCATCGAGCACCGCGCCCGGCAGGATGCCGGCGACGAAGAGCTTGGCGATCGAGACGTCGGCGGCCACGCCGTAGACGATCATGATGATCGAGGGCGGGATCAGCAGGCCGAGGGTGCTGGAGCCGCTGAGCGAGCCCAGGCTGATGGCTTCCGGATAGCCGCGGCGCTGCAGCTCCGGCAGGCTGACCTTGCCGATGGTCGCGCAGGTGGCCGAGGAGCTGCCGGAGAAGGCGGCGAAGATGCCGCTGCCGACCACGTTCACGTGCAGCAGCTGTCCGGGCAGGCGCTGCATCCAGGGCGCCAGCCCGCGGAAGAGATCGCCGGAGATGCGCGAGCGGAAGAGGATCTCGCCCATCCAGATGAAGAGCGGCAGGGCGGTCAGCGTCCAGGACGCCATGTTGCTCCAGATCTGGTTGGCCATGGTCAGGCCCGGCGGCGTCGAGGTGAAGACGCCGATGCCGACCAGCCCGACGGCGCAGAGCGCGACGCCGACCCAGACGCCGAGCCCGAGCAGGCCGAAGAGGACGACCAGCAGGATCAGGCCGATGCCGACGGTATCCATCGCTCAGGCCCCTCCCCGCCGTTCGCGCTCGCCGGCCGGGCGCTCCGCCGGCGCCGGGGCGTCCATCAGCGCCGGCGTCAGCAGCGCGCCGTCGGCCGCCGCGGCGGCGCTCTCCTCCAGGCCCTGATAGCTCGGCGGCCGGCCGGAGACGACCCGCAGCAGCTCGTCGAGGAAGCAGATGGCACCGATCAGGCCGCCCAGCGCCATGCCGGCCTGGGGAATCCAGAGCGGCGTGGCCGCCAGCCCCATGGAGAGCAGGCCGTAGCGCCAGGAATCGAGCGCCAGCTGGGTGGCGAACCAGGCGAAGTAGCCAAGGATGGCGGCGCCGGTCAGCAGGCTGACGATCTCCAGCAGGCGGCGCGGACGCGGCGGCAGGTTGTGCAGCAGCAGCGTGACGCGGATGTGCGTGCCGCGCTTCAGGGCCAGCGCCAGGCCGAGGAAGGTCGAGGCCACCATGGCGTAGGTGGCGTAGTCGATCAGCCCCGAGATCAGGACGCCGAAGAGGCGGGAGACGACCTGGACGACGACCAGCGCGGCGATGCTGGCCAGGAAGACGCAGGCCAGCACCCCGGCGGCCAGGTAGGTACGATCGAGCAGGCGACGGACCATGGCGCGCGCAATTCCCCCTTCGCGATGGACAGGCGGCGCCGGCGGGCCCGCGACCCGCCGGCGCCGCCCGCTCCCGCGCCTAGTTGCCGAGCGCTTCGCGCAGCGCCGTCCCGTCGGGGCCGGCGCGCTCTTACCACTCGTCGATGATCTCAGCGGACACCGCGCTGAATTCCTCCATCATCTCCGGGCTCGGTTCAACGACGATGATGCCGTTGTCGGCCAGGGCCTGCAGCGTGGCGACCTGGTTCTCCCTGCAGAGCTCCCAGCCCCGCGCCTCGGCGTCGCCGGCGAGCTCCTCGATGCGGTTGCGCGTGGCCTCGGGCAGGGCGCCCCACATGGCGAGGTTGACGATCACCGCGCTGCGCGGGTGGAAGGCATTGAAGTCGTAGAAGTACTTGCCGTAGTCCCAGCCCTTGGTGTTCACCACGATCGGCGCCGAGGTCATCATCACGTCGGCCAGGCCGGTGAGGAAGGCCTGCGCCAGCTCCGGCACCTGGATGGTGACCGGCTGGGCGCCGAACTTCTCGGCGATGCGCGCGGTGATGGCGTTGTAGGCACGGAACTTCATGCCGTCCATGTCGCTGAGCGCAACCAGCTCGCCCTTGGAGAAGAGGCCGTTGCCCGGCCAGCAGACCGAGTAGAGCATCTTCAGGTTCTGCGCCTCGAAGCGCGCCTCGAGCATCGCCTTCTGCGCCTCGTAGAGCCGCCAGGCCTCATCGAGGCCGCGCGCCAGGAAGGGCACCATGTCGGCCTCGAAGAAGGCGTCCTCGTTGCCGGAGTTGGCCAGCAGGATCTCGCCGATCGGCACCTGGCCGGACTGCACCGCGCGCTTGATCTCCGGCAGCTTGATCAGCGAGGCCGCCGGATGCACGACGATGTCGATCTCGCCGCCGGTCGCCGCGCGGACCTCGTCGGCGAACCAGTTCAGGTTCTTGGTGTGGTAGTTGTTCTCGTTGTAGCCCGAGGGCAGGTTCCAGACCTCGGCCGCGACCGGTCCGGCCATCAGGGTCAAGCCGGCTACGACCGCCGGTGCTAGCATCCAACGCATCTCTTTCTCCTCCCGTCTGCGCCCGTCATCGCGGTCTGCGAAGGGGCTGTTGCCATTCGGCCTCTGCGCCGTCTTCTTGCTTGGCGGAGCCGGCCCACAGGCCGGCCCGCAGGTCGATCAGCGGACGCTTTCCAGGGCCTTGCCCCAGAAGCTGTCCCAGTCCTGGCCCAGCATGTCGGTGACCTTGCCGGGCTCGTCGTAGAAGCGGTTGGGCATCATGAACATCGCGATCATGAGGCCGCCGTCGGGGGTGCCGGCCTCGTGGCGGCTGCCGGCCGGGCGCCAGACGAACTGGCCCGGGCCGACCTCGCACTCGCGGTCCACCAGGCGCCCCTCCAGCACATAGGTCTGCTCGATCATCACGTGCTCGTGGTCCGGCAGCTTGGCGCCTGGCGCCATGCGCAGCAGCACGGTCAGGAGCCCCCGCTCCTTGTCGAGCATCAGCGTCTTGGTCTCGACGCCGGGGAACTTGGTCGCCTCCCAGGGCAGCTCCTCGACCTCCACCAGGCGCGAGGCCATCGGCCTCAGGTCGGCGTGGTTGCGGGCGTTCGGCGTAACGGCAGTCATCGCGAAGTCTCCTCGTCTCAGTCGAACGGCATCAGAAGCGGCCGGTCCGCTCCTCGTAGTGGGTCGGCTTGCCGTGCAGCGGCAGGCCACGCTCCAGCCAGTCGGCCACCCAGTCGATCACCAGCGTCGTCGGCACCACCGGCAGGCCGAAGAGGCGCTGCGCCTGGCTGGTGTCGTTCACCCAGCCCTCGGCTGCCTCCTCGCCCTCGTAGAGCGGCGTCTTGCCGAAGCGCTCGCCGAAGATCTCGGCCAGCGTGCGGATCGAGTGGGCATGCGGCGCGCCGATGTTCAGCGGGCTGGCCGGCACGGTGCAGTGGCCGAGCGCGCGCAGCATCTGGTTGCTGGCGTCGCCCTGCCAGATGACGTTGGCCTGGGCCATGGCGATCGGCACCGGCTCGCCCTTCAGCACCCAATTGGCGACGTCGACCAGCACGCCGTAGCGCGTCTCGACGGCGTAGTTCAGCCGCATCAGGCGGCCGGGCGTCTCGTACTGCCGCGAGAAATACTGGAACAGCCGCTCGCGCGCGACGCAGGAGTTGGCGTATTCGCCGCGGGTGTCCGGCGGCTCGCGCTCGTCCCAGCCCTCGGTCACGAAGGGCGCGTAGGGATAGACGCAGAGGGTCGAGAAGGCGACGATTCGCGAGGCGCGGAAGGCCTGCGCCACCAGCGTCGGCACATAGGCGTTCATCGCCCAGGTGAAGGACTGGTCCTGGCCGGTGCCGAACTTCTTGCCGGCCATGTAGACGATGTTCTCGACCTTCGGCAGGGCCTCGACCGCGTCGCGGTCCAGCAGGTCGCAGGCGATGGTCTCGACGCCCCAGCCCTCCAGGCGCTGGCGCACCGCCGGGTCGGAGAAGCGGGCCACGCCGATCACGCGCTTCTGCGGCGCCGCGCGCTTGGCCATGCGCGCCAGGGTGGGGCCGACCTTGCCGCCGACGCCGAGCACCATGATGTCGCCCTCGATCGTCGCCAGCTCCTCGACCAGCGCCTCGCTGGGCAGCGAGAGCAGCTCCTCGAGATGCTCTTCGTTCTCGATCCGCCCGGGCAGGCGATCGAAGCGCAGCGTATCCATCCCCGAGATCCTAATTAAGTTTTTGCTTAATTAGATCGTAGACATGGCTGTCGAGGGCCGTCAAGCGGCGGTGGCGCGACGACGCCGGCGGGGCGATCAGGGCGGCGGCCGGAGGTAGGAGAGCAGCACCTCGACCATGTGGGTCTCGCGCTGGCGCAGGCGCTCCGACGTGCTGAGGTCCTCGTTCAGGACGTAGCCCAGGGTGTAGCGGTTGGAGAGGTAGAAATAGCCGATGGCATTGATGGTGATGAAGAGGTCGGTGGGATTGACGCCGCTGCGGAAGGCGCCCTGCGCCTCGCCACGGCGCAGCAGCTCGCGCAGCTGCCCGACCAGCGGCTGGTAGAGCGTGCGCAGGAACTCCGACTGCTGCATGTGCGCCGCCTTGTGGACGTTGGCCGCGTTCAGCACGCCGATCAGCTCGGGGTTCTCCAGGAAGATGCGGAAGCGGGCGCGCACCAGGCCGGTCATGGCGACCAGCGGGTCAGGGTCGTTCACGACGGCATCGCCCTCGTAGTCGCGCATCGTGCGATAGGCGTCCTCCAGGACGGCGACGAAGAGCCCCTCCTTGCTGCCGAAGTAGTGGTAGAGCAGCGCGATGTTGACCTTCGCCGCCTTGGCGACGGTATCGAGGCGGGCGCCGTCGAAGCCGCGGTCGGCGAACTCCTGCCGCGCCATCGCCAGGATGCGCGCGCGCGTCGCGGCCGCGTTGCGGCGCTGCTTGGCCGGCGGGCGCACCGACACCGTCTCTCCCTCTGTGCTCTGCCCCATGTGCGCTGGCGATCCGCTGCAGCCCCGTCTCTCGTCGTCCGCAGAGTGACGGCAGCCCTCCGTCCTTGGCAAGGCACCAGAGGCCCCCGCGACGGCGGCCCCCGCCGCGCGCGGCGACGGCAGCCGGCCGGCAATCCAGGCGAACCGGCGGGATCAGGGGTCCGGCACCACGTCGAAGGTCTTGGCCACGATCCGCCACGCGCCCTCGACCCTCACCATCGAGAGGTGGTCGAGAAACCACAGTCCGGCATAGCGCCCGGCCGCGACGGCGACCGCGATGTCGCCGCCGACCGTCACGCTCTCGACCCGGCATTCCTCCTGCCCGTGCTTGCCGACGAGGCTCTCCGCCTCGGCAATGAAGCTCTCCAGATCGAGCCAGAGAAAGGCCCCCTCGAAGTGCCCGATGATGGAAGCGCGCGGATCGAACAGTCGCCGGAGCGCGGCCGCGTCGGCTGCGACCATGGCGCGATAGTAGTCCTTGGCAGCGCCGCGGACCGCGGCCGCGTCGTCCGGTGCCGGCATAGGCGGAACCCCTCTGTCTTCTCGAACTGACCCGGAGGAGGCCACCCATGAACTCCTGGGTCGGAACGCTGCGGGTGGAGTCTGCCTAAACTGCCAGCCAATAGCTACCGGCCACCCGCCGGGGCTGATCCACCACGCGGGAGCGCAAGGGAGCGGGTGCCGGATAGGAGAGGCGTGGCCGGGCAGGCGCCGGCTAGAGGCCGGGCAAGCGCTGCAGCAGCCAATAGGCGCCCAGCGTGCCGACCAAATAGGCCGGCGCCATCCTGGCCAATCCGAACGGGAGCGTTGGGACGGCGGCGACGGCGCGGATCGCGAGCAGGACCACGGCGACAAAGGCCAGCTGGCCGGCTTCCACGCCGAGATTGAACGTGAGCAGAGCGAGGGGAATGTCCGTCTGCGGCAGACCCACCTCCATCAGCGCGTTGGCGAAGCCGAAGCCGTGCAGCAGGCCAAAGGCGAAGGCGATGACCCAGGGATGGCGGATGGCAAGGCTTGTCCGCCCTGCGTTTGGCGCGCACGATCTCGACCCCGAGGAACACGATCGACAGCGCGATGGTCGACCTCGATCAGGGCCGCGGGCGGATCGCAGATAGCCCAGCGTCATGCCCGCCGAGGGTGATGCTGTGGGCGACGGTGAAGGCGGTGATCGTCTTCACCAGCATCCAGGTGCGGCGCACCAGCAGGACCAGTCCGAAAACGAACACCAGATGGTCGATGCCGTAGAGGATGTGCTCGACGCCCTGCCGGAAGAAATCGCCCGCCACCGACAGCCAGCTTCGCGCGACCTCGAAGTCCACCCAGGGCTGCGACGGCCGGGCAATGGCCATCCAGCCGCGCCCGTCGAGCAGCTCGGTGCGGACGATGGCCTCGGTGATGGTGAGCTCGAGACCCGGAAAGCCAATCCGCTGACCGGAGAGTCCGGCCGGCCCGGCATCGACCCAGCGCCGCTCCAGAAGCGAGTCGCTCAGCTGCTCAACGAGCGGCGGCCGCAGGTTGCGGACGCCCTCGGGCAAGCTCAGCACCACCGGCAGGGGCATGCCCGCCGTCACCGGCGTGCGCCAGAGAATCTCGTACTGCCCGGCGGCGGTCTCCTCGATCTCCAGATAGGCCGGCCGCGACTCGTGGGCCTGCGCCAACGGCAGGGCGACGCAGCAGAGGAGCGCGAGGCCGCCGAGCAGACGCCAAAGGGATGCAGCGAGCCCGGACACCGCTAGCTCCCGCTGCCGCCAGCGGTCGTTCCGGCGGCCGCCTCCTCGGCGCCGCTGCCCTGCGCGGCGGGCTCGGCGATGGCCTCCTCGGCCGGCACCGCCAGGAAGACGGTGTATCTTGCCCGCATCTCATCGTAGGCCTTGCGCCAGGCCTCGGCCTTCCGTTCCGCCAGCCAAGCCGTCTTGGCCTCCGGCTCGACTTCCTCGAAGCCGGGCACCCGGCCGGCGATCACCTGGTCGACGAAGACGAGATGCCAGCCGTAGCCAGAGCGTAACGGACCGGTCCACAGCCCCGGCTCGACCTCGGCAAGGGCCACGGCGAACTCGGGGCCGAATTCCCGCGCGATCACCTGCGGGGTGAGCTCGCTGTAGTAGTCCTGGAACATGAAGGGATCGGCAAGCGAGCGGCCGAGCGGCGTGGCCTGCGGCTGGCCATCGAGCTCGGCCAAGGCATCGCCAGCGTCGGCCTCTGCCTGACCGCCACGGCTGTCCGGCGAGAAGTAGAGATGCCGGAAGCTGAGCCGCGGCGGCATGGCGAAGAGATCGCTGTTCTCGGCATACCACTGGCGCAGCTCGTCGATGGTCGGCTCGCGCGCCGTGGCCAGGTCCTCGGCGAGGAACTGCATCTTCTGCGCCATGCGGCGCTTCACGATGGTGTCGTTCTTGTCGAGGCCGAGCGCCAGGGCTTCGCGGTAGAGAATCTCCTCGCGCACGCGGCTCTCGATCAGGGCCTGGAACTCCTCATCCGTCGGCAGGCGGCGCCACTGCGATTGGAAGACGAGGACGAGCTGCGTGAGGTCGTCCTCCGTCAACCTGATCTCGCTGGGCGCCGCATCCGCCACGTCCCGCTGCTCGAAGGCCGCATCGGCGCCGTACAGCAGACCAGCCAGCAGCAGAAAGTGCAGCAGAGGCTCGCGCAGCACGCCTAAGGCGATGCGGCGCCATGAACCGCCAGGACCCGCCATGGAGAACCGCTTACTTCTCTACGGGAACGTGCAGCAGGTCGGACTGGTTCAGCCCCTCATCCTTCTTGGGCAGCACAACGAGGTTCTTCGGGCCTTCCAGAAGGATCTCGTAGTTGGCGTAGCCGAACTCGTTGCTGCGCGCGCCGTAGTAGGTCTCGTGGGTCACGCTGCGTGTTGCCGACCTGCGGCGCCGGAGACTTGTAGACCGCCATGGCGATCGGCGTGCTGGAGAGGTAGGTCACGATCTTGCCGTCGGTGATGGCGTAGGGCGTGCCGAGGTCCGGGTAGGCCTCCCGCGGCAGGTCGCCGGAGAGGCTCGGCAGCAGCGGCGTTCCTGGCGCCGACATGCAGGATGTCGGCCGTGCCGCTCTTGTCGTAGTGGAGCTTGAGCGCGTCGCCGGTGACGTTGTTGCGGACCCAGATCGCCTTGCCGACGATCAGCGTCTTCAGCTCGTCCTCGGTCAGGGCGTGGGCGCCGCTCGCTTCGAGGTCGGCGACCGTCACCCCATCGTGGCCAGCCGTTTCGGCGGTCGTCGGCGCGTACCAGATCGGCGAGCTCCAGGCGCGCTCCTGAACCGTTGCCGGCACCACGTCGGGAATGTCGACGCCGAGCTTGACGGCCTGCACCGTGGTCCAGCGCGGCGTCGGGATCTCGAGGACGCGCGCGTAGTAGAAGGCGCGCAGGCTCGGGGTCGAAGTCCGGATCGGTCCACACGGTGGAAAGCTCGGTCGCTCCATTTTCGTTGGTGAAGGTGCCGGTCTTGAGGTCGACTGTGCTGGCGATCGGGGGAACCTGTCCGGTGCCCACCGCGGGTTCGCGGTCGCCCGACCAGACCACGTCATGGACCTTCTCGAAGCTCTGGCCGTGCTTGGTCCAGCCCTTGACGATCTGGACACGGTCGAGATTACCCGACGCCGGATCCTTCACCGCCCAGACGACGAAGGACGGCGCCTTGGCCCCGCTCGGGGCCGCCGGCAGGTCGCTGCCCATGGTCGTGCCGCCGTCATAGGCCTTGGCTCGACCCAGTCGGCATCGTCGAGCAGGCTCCTTGCCGTAGTCCCAGCCGCCGAACAGACGCACCTGGATCCGCACACCGCTGGTGCCGAACGTCTCGCGCCGCTGCATGGCGTCCCACAGCGACTCGCGCGTGTTCTCCTCCGCCCAGATGCCGGTCAGCCCGGCCGGGTTCTCCGAGGCGAACATCCAGGCCGCTGAAGAGATGAGCCGCTCATGCGGGTCTCGATCAGGCCGTCGTTGACGCCGTGGCCGGCGTAGAAGTTGTTCTGGTCGGTAGGGCACGCCGGTGTTGTGGGAGTCCGAGCCGCCGACGAAGCCGAACTTGTACGGGTTGTAGCCCTGCGTATCCACCATCGCCAGACCGTCCTTCAGCGCCTGCCGCGCATAGGAGCCGACGATGCCGGGAACCCGGCCGGAGTCCTCCGGCAGGCCGATCAGGAAGCTCATGAGCTCGTAGTTCGCGAACTCGTCGTTCGGCGAGAGCAGCGGGTGCGTCTCGGACTGGCCCTTGATCTGCTTCATCTCGATCAGGCGCTCGTTGCGCAGTCCGCGCATCCGCCCAGGCCGCATCGATCGGCCGGCCGAGGCTGTCCACGTCCGTCGGATACATCAAGCCGTCCGACAGATTGGCATTGTGGGAGATCGCGAGCAACTCGTTGCCGGCCTTCCGCTGATCGTCCATCCACTTCCAGAGATCCTCGGGATGCCAGGAGAACAACGCCGAGTAGGGCTGGTCCGGCACCTTCGGCGCAGTCACGGAAATAGATGTTGCGGTGCAGGTTGCGGAAGTCGTACTGCGATGTCCATTCGTAGGAACAGAAGGCAGTGAACTCGCCCGGCTTGTTGTGCTTGTTGGCGATGTCGATGTTTTCTTTCCAGACCGTCCCCGCGATCTCCGGCGTCATGAACGCCTTGACCGGCGGTTTGCTGATCATCGACACGAGGTAGAGGAACACCTTCTGGACATCGGCGGGATCGTTCGGATCCTTCAAAATCAGCGGCTGCGCCTGCGCCATCTTGCTGACCGCCGAGCCGGGCGTGTTCGCCTGCTTGGTGATGCCCACGTACTCGGAGTGGTCGGTCACGCCCATGAAGTCGAGCGGCTGCTCGATCGTGATGTCGTAGCCGAGCGGATGCTTGATCGTGCTCGCCCCGTGCATACTCCAGGGCCGCGTCGGGGCCGGTCAGGTGGTTGCCGAAGAGCCAGGCATCGACGGACCAGCTGGTGTGGACGTGCGTCTCGCCGAAGAAGGCCTTGCGCTTGGCCGGATCGCCGGTCGAAGCCTCCTGCGCGAAGCCGGTCTCGCCGTGGTGGCCAGCGCGGCCACCATGACCGTGCCGGACAGCAGACCCAGCTGCCGCAGAAGCCTTGGCCGGGCCATCGCTCGCGGCCCCCTACTACGCTGGGAAGCAGTCCTGCGCATCGCACCCCTCCTGAGAATCGTCTCACTACGAAAGCGTATGTTCGCCATGGGAAGCTATTCGATTAATTGATTGTGCCGCCGGGAACCCGCGTCGGCAACCTCCGACTATCATTCCAGAGCGTGCGAAAAGAGTGGTCGGGCAGGCCGGATGAACCGACGACCCTCAGTCCCCCAGACTGATGCGCTACCAGGCTGCGCTACTGCCCGACTTGTCCGAATCCTGGTTTCGATCAGCCGCCCTCTGCTGGGGGCCGGCCATTGAGGCCGAGGGCGGCTGGGCGGGTCTTATAGCGACCGGGTCGGGCCGGCGCAAGCAGAGCCGGGCGAAGCCGTCACGAACCGCGCGCCAGCAGCCGCTTCAGCGCCACCAGCTCGTCGCGCAGGGCATAGAGTTCCTGCACCAGCGGGTCGGCCGGGACCGCGGCGGCGGGCAGCGAAGCCTCGTCGCCCGCCGGCTGGCCGCGGCCGCCGCGCCGCTCGGCGCGCAGCACCTGCTGGACGCCGCGGATCGTCATGCCCTGGCGATAGAGCAGGTCGCGGATCCGCTTCAGCAGATCGACGTCTTCCGGCCGATAGTAGCGGCGCCCGCCGGCCCGCTTCATCGGCTTGAGGTAGGCGAAGCGGGTCTCCCAGAAGCGCAGCACATGCTGCGGGATCTCCAACTCCTCGGAGACCTCGCTGATGGTGCGGAAGGCCGTCGCCGACTTGCTGGTCATGCGCCTCCGTCCTGCGGCTCACGCGCCCACCGGGTCCGCTCCGCGCCGCCGCCGGCGCTCGGTCCGGGTATCGCAGGCGCCGCCGCGCCGCCGCGCTTCTAGTCCGTCGCGGTGACCGGCTCGGCGTTGATCCGCTGCTTCAGCACGTGACTGGCACGGAAGACCAGCACGCGCCGCGGCAGGATCGGCACCTCCTGCCCGGTCTTTGGATTGCGGCCGATGCGCTGCCCCTTCTGTCGCACCGAGAAGGTGCCGAAGGAGGAGATCTTCACCATCTGGCCCTGCACCAGCGCATCCGCCATTTCGTTCAGTACCTGCTCAACCAGCGTCGCCGACTCGTTCCGCGACAGGCCCACCTCCTGGTAGACCGCCTCGCTCAAGTGGGCGCGCGTGACCGTGTCCTCGGCCATCTTGCCCTCCCATCCCTGCGACCGGCCCTGAGACACGAGCCGGACCAGCCCTGCACACAGCAGCCTCAACGCCGCTTGCGCACCAGGGTCAAATAATCGTTTTCATTCCGAGAGATGCCGGGCGGGGCTGTGAGGACGCGTGGAATCAGGCGGCTAAGCTACCAGCGGATCAGCGCCGAGCCCCAGGTGAAGCCGCCGCCCATGGCCTCCAGCAGCAGCAGGTCGCCGCCCTTGATGCGGCCGTCGCTGACCCCCTGATGCAAGGCCAGCGGGATCGAGGCGGCCGAGGTGTTGGCGTGGCGGTCGACCGTGACGATCACCCGCTCCAGCGGCAGGTTCATCCGCTTGGCCATCGCCTCGATGATCCGGAGGTTCGCCTGGTGCGGCACCATCCAGTTCACGTCACCGGGGGTGAGGCCATTGGTTTCCAGCGCATCATCAATGGCTTCCGCCATCTTGATGACAGCATGCTTGAAGACCTCGCGCCCCTCCATCTGGAGCACGCCGGTGGTGCGCGTCGAGCCGGGGCCGCCGTCGACGTAGAGCGCGTCGTGGTGTTCGCCATCGGAATAGAGGTGCGTCGAGAGCACGCCGCGCTCGTCGCCACTGCCGCCATCGCTCTCCACCGCCTCCAGCAGCACCGCGCCGGCGCCGTCGCCGAACAGCACGCAGGTGCCGCGATCCTCCCAGTCGAGGATCCGGCTGAAGGTCTCGGCGCCGACCACCAGGGCACGCTTCACCTGGCCGGCACGGACGAAGTTGTCGGCCACCGCCAGGGCATAGACGAAGCCGGAGCAGACCGCCTGCACGTCGAAGGCGGCGCCCCGGGTCATGCCGAGGGCCGACTGGATGCGGGTCGCCGTGGCCGGAAAGGTCTCGTCCGGCGTCGAGGTGGCGCAGACGATCAGGTCGACGCTGTCGGCGCCGACGCCGGCATTCTCCAGTGCCTGGCGCGCCGCGGCGATGCCCAGGGCCGAGGTGAACTCGCCCTCGGCCGCGACGTGGCGCTGGCAGATGCCGGTGCGCTGGCGGATCCACACGTCGGAGGTCTCGATGCGGGTCGCCAGCTCGGCATTGCTGACGATGCGCTCCGGCAGGTAGGCACCGGTTGCGATGACGCGCGCGCGCTGCCCCATCAGCTGGCCGCCGCGCGCGACGGCTCGGACGGCGCCGAGAAGCTGGCATAGTCGGCGCGGATCTTGTCGATCAGCCGCTGCTTGACCATGTCGATGGCGACGCCGACCGCGTGCGCGAAGCCCAGCGCATCGGTGCCGCCGTGGCTCTTCACCGCCACCGCGTTCAGGCCAAGGAACACGGCGCCGTTGTAGCGCCGCGGATCGACCCGCTTGCGCAGCTTGCGCAGCGCGCCGCGGGCCAGCAGGTAGCCGAGACCGGCCATCAGCGACGAGCGGAAGGTGCGGCGGAAATACTCGGTCATCAGCTTGGCGGTACCCTCGGCGGTCTTCAGCGCGATGTTGCCGGTGAAGCCGTCGGTGACCACCACGTCGACCGTGCCCTTGGTGATGTCGTCGCCCTCGACGAAGCCGAGGAAATCGGGGTCGCCGAGCGCACCGAGGAACTCGCGCGCCTCCTTCAGCGCCTCGTGGCCCTTCAGCTCCTCGGAGCCGACGTTGAGCAGCGCAGTAGGTCGGCGCCGGCACGCCCAGCACGGCGCTGGCGAAGGCGCGGCCCATGATCGCGAAGTCGACCAGGTTGTGCGCGTCGCAGTCGACGTTGGCGCCGAGGTCGAGCATCACGGTCTCGCCGCGCAGGGTCGGGAAGAAGGAGGCGATGGCCGGGCGGTCGACCCCCGGCAGGGTCTTCAGCACGAACTTGGCGAGCGCCATCAGCGCGCCGGTGTTGCCGGCGGAGACCACGGCCTGGGCCTTGCCCTCGGCCACGGCGTTGATCGCCAGGCGCATCGAGGAGGCCCGCCCCTGGCGCAGGGCGGTCGAGGGCCGGTCCTCCGCCGGAGACCACGTCCTCGGCCGGCAGGATGGTGGCGACCTCCTGCCAGCTTCTTCAGCCGGTCGAGCTGCGTGCCGGATCACGGCCTCGCGGCCGACCAGCAGGAAGTCGACATCGGGATAGCGTTGCCGCGCGATGTTTGCGCCCTTCACGACCACGCCTGGAGCGTGATCGCCCCCCATGGCATCGAGGGCTATGGTCAAGCGGCCCGTCACGTTCGCGCTGTTCCTTCCGCGCCCCTCGCCCCCTTGGCGAACCACGAGCCTACACGCTCGCGTGGCCACTCAGAAGGGGGCGGACCTTCGCAGCAGCTATCAGGCTCAGGCCGCCTGGGACTCGCTGCTGACGACTTCGCGCTTGTCGTAGAAACCGCAGGCGCCGCAGACGTGGTGCGGGCGCTTCAGCTCGCCGCAATTCTGGCACTCGAGGTGGGCATTCGCCGGAAGGGCGTGATGCGAGCGACGCATGTTGCGTCGGGACTTGCTGGTTTTCTTCTTCGGAACGGCCATGAGACTTCTCTCGACAGACAAGGGGTGCAAAAAAGCAGAGCGCCGGAAAGCGCTGTCGGCTGCCGGCGTGAAGAGCGCGCTTCTTTAACGAAAAAGCCATCGCGCGGCAACCCTTCGCGGCGTGCCGGACGCCCGGCGGTCCACCGCCTGGGTCAGGCCTGCCCCGCAGCCGGCGCAGGATCGGGACGATAGGCCAGCCACAGGCCCAAGGCAACGCAGGCGACGCCGCCGAGCTGCGCCAGCCCCAGCGGCTCCGCCAGCAGCCAGGCGCCGAGCAGGATGGCGGTGACCGGGGCCAGGGCGAGAAAGACCGTCACCTGGGTCGGGCTGACCCGGCCGAGCGCCCAGACCCACAGCAGGAAACCCAGCGCCGAGCTGGCGCCGATGAAGACCACCAGCAGCCAGGCGCCGGCATCGAGCGGCGGCAGGAGGCCGCTGCGCCCCGCCCCGAGGAAGCCCTCGCCGATCGCCGGCAGCAGCAGCGCGACTCCGGCCGCCGCCATCGCCAGGCAGCCGACCGGCAGGGCGCCGCGACGCCCGACCAGCGGGCCGACCAGGACGCTGCAGACGGCGCCGCAGGTCGCCGCCCCGAAGGACCAGAGGACGCCCAGCCATGCCTCGGTGGTGCCGGCGAAGGCCACGCCGCGGCCCAGCGCCAGGCCGACTCCGACGATCGAGACGCCGACCCCCAGCGCCTTGGGCCAGGTCAGGCGCTCGCGCCCCAGCGAGGCGGCCAGGATCAGCGAGACCAGCGGCATGAGGGCGAAGACCAGGGCCGAGGTCCCGGCGGGAATCAGCCCCAGGCTGCGGTTCACGCAGATCATCAGCAGCGCGAACTGCACGCAGCCGAGGACCACGACGGCACCGAACTCGCGCAGCGTGAGGCCGGCGATGCCCCGCCGCAGCAGCAGCGGCAGCAGCAGCAGGAAGGCGACGCCATAGCGATAGAAGGCCAGCTCCGCCGGGCCGAGCGGCCCCAGCACGAAGCGGCTGGCGACCATCGAGGCGCCGACCTGGATGCCGACGAAGGCGGCGGCGAGCGAGGTGGCCGGCAGGCCGAGGCGCAGGGTCAAAGGGCGAGTTCCCAGGTCTCGCCCACAAGGTCCACGCCGAAGGAGTGGTGCGCCTCGCTGGCGGTGAGCTGGAAGCCATAGTCGACATAGAGGGCACGCGCCGCCAGCAGGATCGAGTTGGTCCAGAGCACCAGGCGGCGATAGCCGCAGGCGCGGGCGAAGTCGATGCACTCGCCGACCAGGCGCCGGCCGACGCCGCGCCCGCGGCCGGCGGGGTCGACGATCAGCAGCCGCAGCTTGGCGACCTCGTCGCTCTGCCGCACCAGGAAGACCGAGCCGACGGTATCGGCGCCGATCTCGGCGATCCAGCAATGCTCGCGCGCCGGATCGAAGTTGGCGACGAATCCGGCGACGATCTCCGCCACCATGCCCTCGAAGCTGCCGTCCCAGCCGTATTCCTCGGCATAGAGACGGCCGTGCGCCGAGACCACCCAGCCGAGGTCGCCCGGGCGGTGGGGCCGCAGGCGTAGCGGCGGCGGCTCCTCCTCGGGCGCGGCCAGCAGCGTCTCGATCGTCGCCATCGCCGCGGTCAGGCGCGCCTGCGCCGGTTCGTCGAGCGGCGCCAGCAGGGCGGAAACCTCCACCGCCGAGCGCGCGTTCAGGGGAGCGAAGGCGGCGCGCCCGCGCTCGGTCACATGCAGGTGCATCTGCCGGCCATCGCTGGCAGACCGCTCGCGCCGCAGCAACCCGTCGCGCTCGAAGCGGCGCAGGATGCGGCTGAGGTAGCCGGGGTCGAGGGCGAGGTCCTGGCTGAGCGCGGCGGCGGTCGGCGCCGCGCGGTTGTTCAGCTCGTAGAGCACGCGGGCATCGCTGAGCGAAAAGCGCGTCTGCTGCAGATAGCGGGTGAGCACGCCGATCCGCCGGGTATAGAAGCGGTTGAAGCGGCGGACGGCGGCGACGCGCTCTTCGTGGCGGGTCCGGGAGACGATCGAGGTCATGGGATATAGTTGACTTAGTCAACTATAATTGCAAGCGGCAAGCTGTGCCCGCGCCGACCGCGGGCCAGGGTCGGCCCGGGGGCGGTCCCGGGGGCGGTCCGGAGACGGTCCGATCCAGCGTCTGGGCTAGGCTGGCGGGAAAATCCGGTCGCCGGTGCGGTAGGCCTCGCTGAAGCGGTCGAGGCCGTGGCTCCCGCCGTTCACCAGCCGACGCGCGGCGCGCAGGTCGGCGACCAGCAGCGCGGCCTTGATCGCCAGTTCCTTGTCCTTCAGGAAGCGCGCCAGCAGGGCGGCGGCGATGGCGGGGTCGTTGGCCCGGTCGGGGTCCGCCTCCAGGTCGAGCGCCACCGCCGGGCCATAGCGGCGATAGTTGTCGCGGCCGGTCAGCTGGATGAAGCCGCGCCCCTTGTAGCGATCGCCATCCGGACGCCCCTGGTTGCCGAGGTCGTGACGGTTGTCGTAGAGGTCGAAGGGATGACCGTTGGGCGAGGAGTTGAAGCGCGAGATGCCCTCGTCGATCGGGCGGAAGCCGGCGCTCTCGGCGCGGATCGTCGCCAGGGCCATCAGCACCATCGGGCGGTCGCCGATCGCGGCCTCGTCCAGCGCCTGCAGCACCACCGGCAGATGGCGCTTCACGTTCGCCAGGTGGGCATCGAAGAAGATCTGCGAGACGGCATCGAGCGTCACCGCGGCGGTGAAGGAGGCCAGCGACGTCGGCGCGGCCGGCGTGGCCGCGGGCTCGTCCGCCAGCGCCGCCCAGCTGCGCGAGCCGCAGACGCCATCGGCCAGCAGCCCCTTGGCGGTCTGGAACGCCAGCAGCGCCGCCTCGGTGCCGCCGCCGAACTCGCCATCGATCAGGCCGGGATTGAAGCCGTGGTTCTTCAGGGCGCGCTGCAGGCGCTTCACCTCCTCGCCCCGGTCGCCGCGCCGCAGTGTCTTGGCCATGAGATCAGTCCCTCCGCGGTTCGACGGCCCCGCGCCGGCCGGGAACGGGCCGCGCGCTGCCGACTATGCCCCTATTCGTTGCGCGATGACAGCAAGGGTCCCGACAACCTTTGCTCAGCGCCCCTCGCCCGGCGGCTCCTTCAGCGCGCGCAGCTTGGCGAAGGGATGGTCGGCGCCGTCGCCCGCCGCCTCCGGCAGGCTGGCACCGGGGGCGCGCGGGTAGGGATCGAGGGCCAGCGACAGCGCCTGCGCCACCTCCTCGCCGAGGTCGAGGCCCTCGGGCGGCAACGGGTCGGGCGCGTCGGGGTCGAAGGCCTCCTCCGGCTCCTCGTCCGGCGGCGCGTGCGGCGAAGGACGGGCGCCGGCGCTGGCAAAGCGCAGCGCGACCGCTTCGTCCAGCTGCACCGGCAGCGGCTCCAGCGTCACCACGCAGCGCTGCACGGCGGCGGCCCACAGGCGGCCGCTGACCTCCAGCAGCGTGCCGGCGGCGCGCCAGGCGACGGTGAGCTCGGCCTCCAGGCGGTCGAGCGAGATCAGCCCGAAGCGGCGGGCCAGGGCGGCCCGCTCGGCCGGCGTGGCGGACAGGCGCTCGGTGACCGCGGCATTGCCGAGATGCTCCAGCCGGAAGGGCCGGGAGAACTCCGGGGCGGGCGCTTCGGTCATGCCGCGTCCCCGGCGGCCGGCGGCGCCTGCGGGCCGTGCGGCAGCGGCGGAAAGGCCGGCCGCCCGGCGGCGACCTCCGCCAGCGGCTGCGCCGCCAGCGCCCGGTCGGCGGCCAGCAGGTAGGCGGCGACCGCGGCCCGCTGGTCAGCCCGCGACTCGACCGTGCCGTAGAGATTGCGCGCCAGCGCCTCGTCCAGCAGCGCCGACTCGCCGGCCAGCCGCGCCACCAGCCCGGCGTCGTAGGCCTTGATGCGCCCGTAGAAGCCCTCGATCATGCGCTTGACGCGGCGCCCGACGCCGATGTCGGCGGCGCCGATCTCGCGCAGCGAGACGTCCATGTCGGCGAAGAAGACCTCGGTCAGCTCCTGCGCCAGGGCCGGCGGCGCCTCGCCCGGCGAGGCTTCGCGCGCCAGGCGGCGCAGCAGCAGCCAGACCTGCAGGGAAATGGCCTCGAAGCGCCCGTCGAGGCTGTCGGGCACGCCGAGCGCGCTGTAGAAGAGCGGGTCGCGCCCCTGCCGCACCGCGGCCTCGTAGAGCGTGAGGGCGGCGTCGCTGGTCTTGGTGCGGCGGAACAGGCGTGCGAACAAGAACGGTCTCCCGGCGGGCGATTCTGGCGAAAAGGCTGGCCGCGGACCCTCCGGAATGGTGCAAAGCCAGCCGCCGGGCCGCAGCCTCCCCTTGAAATGCCTTCCCCCGGAGGTTTAATCAAGCGGTCGCGCCCAGGCGCGCCGCCCCGGCGGCGGCGGCCGGCGCCCCGGCGGAAAGAGAGAAGAACAGCGATGGGGAGACCTGCCATGAGCTCCAGGAGCCAGGCTTCGGCCCTGCCGAAGGGGATGGGTTGGCGCCGGCGACTGCGGGCGCTGGGGGCCGGCACCGCCCTGCTGGCGCTGGCCGCCTGCAGCGGCGAGGTGACGGTGCGCGGCAACATGCCCGACCCCGAGGTGGTCGCCACCATCGAGCCCGGCGCCACCACCCGCCAGGGCGTGGCGCAGATGCTGGGCTCGCCCTCGACGCTCTCCAACTTCGAGGACAACACCTGGTACTACATCGGCCAGAAGCAGACGCAGGTCGCCTTCCTCGACCCCGACATCCTCGAGCGCAGCGTGCTGGCGGTGAACTTCAACGACGCCGGCACGGTCGAGGAGTTCAAGATGTTCACGCTGGAGGACGGCCAGATCATCGACCCGGTCAGCCGCACCACCCCCACCGAGGGCCGCGAGTTGACGGTGCTGCAGCAGATCTTCGGCAACCTCGGCCGCTTCCCGACCGAGGGCGCGGAGTAGCCGCATCCCGGCGGCAGCGCGGGCGACAGCGGCGGCATCGGATAAGACGATGGGGCGGGCCGAGGCCCGCCCCATTTTTTGTCCTGAAGACTTGTTAACGGGAGGCCCTCAATCACCAGACCGCTAGGTCAGCTTCCCAGTCCCGGACAACCGAATGCTGCAGATAATGCGCAGGATGGTCAAGGCGGTTGCCGAAGGACAAAGTCTTTGCTTCCCTTCCAGCTTGACAGGCGGGGCGGCAAATGGCGGATTCTTGCGACCATGGCGACTTTCACCGCAGTGATCGAACTCGATCCGGACACCGGGCTTTACGTTGCCTCGGTCCCGGGCGTACCGGGCGGCCACACCCAGGGCGCCAGCCTGGACGAGGTGCAGCGCAACCTGAGGGAAGTGCTCGAGCTCTGCTTGGAAGAGGACGCGGAACTGCGCGCTTCGCCGCCCCGCATCGTCGCCATCCAGCAGGTCGAAATCGCCTGACCCCATCGTCCCGGCGCCGCGGCTAGTGCCATGGGGCTGCCTGTCTGCCGCTTCCGCGACATCGAGCGAGCCCTCGGCTCGCTAGGGTTCCAGCGCGTTCGCCAAAGGGGCAGCCATGTCTTCTTCCGGCACGCCGACGGACGCACGACGACGGTTCCTGATCACAGCGGCCGCGACGTCGCCCCCACCCTGCTGCGCAAAATCCTGAGCGACATCGGCGTCGATCCGGCAGAATTCCTCGATCATCTGTGATTGAGTGAGGACCCACGACGCACGTCGGAGGCGCATCGCCATGACCCAACAGCCCTATCGCCTCGGTCTGGACATCGGCACCAACTCCCTCGGCTGGTTCCTGATCCATCTCGATCCGAAGACGCATGCACCGGTGGGGCTCGGCCCCGGCGGCGTGCGGGTTTTTCCCGACGGGCGCGACCCGCAGTCGAAAACCTCGAACGCAGTCGAGCGACGGGTAGCGCGCGGCGCACGGCGGCGGCGGGATCGCGGTCTCTCGCGACAGAACGACCTGATGTCGGCCCTGATCCGCCATGACCTGATGCCAGACGATCAGCGGGCCCGGAAGGCCCTGGAGGGTCTCGATCCCTACGAACTCCGCGCAACCGCGCTGGATGCGCCCCTGCCGCTCCATCACGTCGGGCGCGCGCTCTTTCATCTCAACCAGCGCCGCGGCTTCAAGTCGAACCGCAAGTCGGACGCGAAGGACGACGACAAGGGGGCGATCAAGGAAGCCGCCGGGCGCCTGAAGACGGCGATGGCGGAGCAGCGGGCGCGCACGCTGGGCGAGTTCCTCTGGCGCCGCCACCGGGAGCGCGAAACCGTTCGGGCGCGCAACGTCGGCAACGGCACCAAGGCAGCCTACGACTACTATCCGACCCGCGACCTTCTGGAGCAGGAGTTCTCGGCGATCTGGAAGGCGCAGGCGGCACATCACCCACAGATGACCCAGGAGGCGCGCGACGAGCTTTTCGACATCGTCTTCTATCAGCGACCGCTGCGCGCGCCGGCGATCGGCAAGTGCCAGTTCGAGCCGGCGAAGGACAGGGACGATCGCGACGGCCTGCGGGCGCCCTGGTGCCTGCCACTGGCGCAGCGCTTCCGCATCGCCCAGGAAGTCCGCAACCTGCAGATCCAAGAGACGGGTCAGGCGGCGCGGAACCTGACCCGCGAACAGGGCGACACCTTGATCCTCGCCCTGCTGCAGCGAAACAAGCTCACGTTCGAAAGGATGCGCAGCCTGCTGAAGCTGCCGGGCGAGGCGCGGTTCAATCTCGAGTCGGACAGGCGCCTCGAGCTGAAGGGAGATCAGACCGCCGAACGTCTCGCGCACAAGGACCGCTTCGGCAAGGGCTGGCGCAGCCTGCCGCCGGAGCGCCAGACCCAGATCGTCGAAAAGCTGCTGGACGAAACGCTGTCCGACGCGGACCTGATCGCCTGGCTGCGCGAGGACTGCGGCCTCAGCGCCCAGGCGGCGGCCAAGGTGGCGGAGGCGCCGCTGCCGGATGGCCACTGCCGTCTCGGCCGGCGGGCGCTAGCCAAGGTGGTCCCCCTGCTGCAGGAGGAAGGGCTGCGCTACTTCGAGGCGGCGACCCGGCTCTACGGCGACCACGCCGGATTGCCCACCGGCGAACTGCATCCCTCCGGCTACCTGCCCTACTATGGCGAATGGCTGCCGGACTCCGTCATCGGCGAAGGCGAGACGCGCTACAGCGGCGAGCGGCGCGTCGGGCGGGTTACCAATCCCACGGTGCACATCGGCCTCAATCAGGTGCGCGAGGTGGTGAACGCCGTCGTACGCCGCCACGGCCCGCCACAGCAGATCGTCGTCGAATTGGCGCGCGAGCTTAAGCTTTCGCCGAAGCAGAAGGCCGAGAAGGACAAGGAGCAGGCGGCGAACGAGCGCCGCAACGACGAGCGAAAGGCGCTGCTCGCCGACCACGGGCGGCAGGCCACTGCGCTCGACTTGATGAAGCTCCGCCTCTGGGAAGAGCTGAACCCCAAAGATCCGCTCGACCGAAAGTGCCCCTTCACCGGCGAAACGATCAGTCTGGCCCGCCTGCTCTCGGACGAGGTCGAAATCGAGCACCTGGTTCCCTTCTCCAAGTGCTGGGACGACAGCGGCGCCAACAAGGTCGTCTGCCTGCGCCATGCCAACCGGGCGAAGGGGCAACGCACGCCCTTCGAGGCCTTCGGCAGTAACCCGAGGATCAACGGCTTCCTCTACGATTGGGAGGCCATCTCCGCCCGTGCGGCGGCCATGCCGCACAACAAGCGCTGGCGCTTCTCGCCCGACGCCCTCGAGCGGTTCCGCGAGCAAGGCGGATTCCTCGGCCGGCAGCTCAACGAGACCGGATGGCTGGCCCGGATGACCAAGGGCTATCTCGCCGCGATCTGCAATCCGAACGAAACATGGGTCGTGCCGGGACGACTGACGGCGATGATCCGCGCCAAGTGGGGCCTGAACTCGCTGCTCCCGGATCACAACTTCACCGATGCCAAGAACCGCCTGGATCACCGACACCACGCCATCGACGCCCTCGTCGCCGCGCTGACCGACCGGGGCCTGCTGAACCGCATGTCCCGCGCCTATGACGAGGAGCGCGACCGGGTCGAAGTGCCGGAGCCCTGGGAGAACTTCCGCGAGGCGGTGGAGCGCGCGCTGGGAGCCATTGTCGTTTCCCACAAGCCGGATCATGGCAAGCAGGGCAAGCTGCACGAGGCGACGGCCTATGGCCTCGTCGCCAAGGAAGCGCAGACCGGCGAGAACCTGGTGGTCTATCGCAAACCCTTCCTGGGTCTGAACGAACGAGAGATCGGCCGTATCCGCGACGAAAAGCTGCGCGAGAAGGTGCAGGCCTTCGTCGTCGCCCGACAGGGCGAGGGCGCAAGTCTGCCGGACGCCCTTGCTGCCTTCGCCGACCCGGAAAGGAATCCCGACCCGCAGTTCAAGCACGGCTTGCGCCACGTCCGCCTGCTGAAGCCGGAGAAGGCCGAGTACCTCGTCACCGTCGCCGACCGCGACGGCAAGCCCTACAAGGCGATGAGCGCGGGGCAGAATCTCTACGTCGAAATCTTCGAGACGCCGGACGGCCGGTGGCACGGCGAAGCGGTCACCGTCTTCGCCGCCAACCAGAATGGGCAGGCAGTCGCCTGGCGCGGGGAGCACCCCGATGCGCGCCTCGTCATGCGCGTCCACAAGGGCGACCTGATCGCCCTTGAGCACGATGGGCGACGACAGGTGATGGTGGTTCGCCGCTTGGAACCATCGGCTTCCCGCTTTCGTCTGTCCCCGCACAATGAAGGTGGAGACCTGAGCAAGCGGCATGCCGATTCCGACGATCCATTCAGGTGGTTGATGCCTTCATACTCGACACTGAGGCAGTTGGGAGCTCAGCGCGTTCTGGTAGACCCTAGCGGCTTTGTCTGGCGCGTGGCCCCGGCCTGAAGGGTGGCGGGGGAGGCAAGAGCGTGATCGGACGCGTCGTCGAGATCGCCAGCGATGATCGGCACCTCGCGCTCTCGCGCGGCTTCTTGCTGGTCAAGCACGCGGGCACGGAAATCGGCCGTGTGCCGCTGGACGATCTCGCGGCGGTGATTGCCAACGCGCATGGCCTGACCACTTCCAACAATCTGCTGGTAGCCCTAGCGGACCGCGGCGTGCCGATGGTGCTCTGCGGCACCAACCATCGCCCGGCCGCTGGTCTGGCCGGTCGAGGGCCACCACCTGCAAGCAGGCCGAATGAGCGATCAGGCGAAGGCCGGGGCGGCGCTGAAGAAGCGGCTGTGGCAGCAGATCGTCCGCGCCAAGATCCTGGCGCAGGGCGCCACGCTGGAAGCGGTGGGTGCGCCAGCCGGCGGCTTCTACCTGCTCGCGCGCAAGGTGCGCTCCGGCGACCCCGAGAACGTCGAGGCCGAGGCGGCACGGCGCTATTGGCCGCTGCTCTTCGGCAGAGCCTTTCGGCGCGACCAGGAGGGAGACGGCATCAACGCGCTGCTAAACTACGCCTATGCGATCCTCCGCAGTGCCGTCGCGCGCGCCGTGATGGCGGCCGGGCTACACCCGAGTCTCGGCCTGATGCATTCCAACCGGGGCAATGCCCTAGTGCTGGTCGACGACCTGATGGAGCCCTTTCGCCCGGTCGCGGACCGCGAGGTCTTCCGGCTGGTCCAGGCGGGGCAGCGGGAGCTCGACACCAACGCCAAGGCGGCCCTCGCGAGGCTGATGGTGATCGACCTCAGGACCGAACAAGGCCTGAGTCCCTTGATGGTCTGCTGCGAGCGGCTGGCGCAATCGCACGCCCGGACGCTCGCCGGCGAGAGCACGCAGCTCGCCCTGCCGCTGCCGCGCAAGCCGCTGGAGCCCTGAGGGTGGGATGGCGAGCCGAAGCCAAGCGCCAGCGCTCAGCGCCTATCGAATCGTGTGGCTGATCGTCCTCTTCGACCTGCCGGTCGGGAGCAAGCCCGAACGGAAGGCGGCGACGAAGTTCCGCCACGCACTGCTCGATCTCGGCTTCGAGATGTCGCAGTTCTCAGTCTACCTTCGCTCCTGCGCCGGAAAGGAACAGGGCAACGCCTTCTGTCGCAGCGTGGAGGCCGCCATGCCGAAGTCCGGCAAGGTCCACATTGTCGCCATCACCGACAAGCAGTATGAGAACATCCGCACCTACAGAGGACAAAAACGTGAACACGGGCGCCGGAACCCGGATCAATTCGCGCTCTTCTGACAGTTGGCCCTGCTTTTCTCGCGAGAGCGCACAGAAAAAAGGCCCTGCGCGTCAGGGCCTTGAGGTGGGTTGGAGCTTAGCGGTCTGGTGATTGAGGGCCAACCGCAACGCCTTGATGGTCGCCCTCGAAAGCGTTGTAAGCTTAGCGGTCTGGTGATTGAGGGCCAACCGCAACAGCCAGCGGCGCACCTCATCGCGCCGCTCGAAGCTTAGCGGTCTGGTGATTGAGGGCCAACCGCAACGATGTCGTTGCCGTCGCGCTCGGGGTCGATAGCTTAGCGGTCTGGTGATTGAGGGCCAACCGCAACCGCGCCCGTCTGCCACCAACCTCAGCCGATAAGCTTAGCGGTCTGGTGATTGAGGGCCAACCGCAACCCGCATCCTGGCGCTGGACCTCAGCACCAAAGCTTAGCGGTCTGGTGAGTGAGGGCCAACCGCAACCGGCAGGCGTCATCGGCATGGCCGAGCCCGACGCCAGCTTAGCGGTCTGGTGAGTGAGGGCCAACCGCAACCAGTCCGGTGTTCGTGTCTGTGCCTTGCGCTAGCTTAGCGGTCTGGTGAGTGAGGGCCAACCGCAACGAGACGGCAAGCACGGTCGCAGACGGCGACAGCTTAGCGGTCTGGTGAGTGAGGGCCAACCGCAACGACCACGAATCTTTTGCATAGTGATCATAGCCAGCTTAGCGGTCTGGTGAGTGAGGGCCAACCGCAACAGCATGAGCTGAGCCAGGCCCGCAGAGATCAGCTTAGCGGTCTGGTGAGTGAGGGCCAACCGCAACTCGTCCGTTGTTGCCTTGGCCTGCCAGCAAGAGCTTAGCGGTCTGGTGAGTGAGGGCCAACCGCAACCAGCCGCTGGACAGAATGCGGCTGCGACCACTCAGCTTAGCGGTCTGGTGAGTGAGGGCCAACCGCAACGCCGCTGTCATCCTCCACTTCGCCGCCGAGAGCTTAGCGGTCTGGTGAGTGAGGGCCAACCGCAACTGTGAAACCCGCGACAACAATTCGAGCTAGCTTAGCGGTCTGGTGAGTGAGGGCCAACCGCAACTACACGAACCGGCCCGAGCGTCCAGTGATCATCTTAGCGGTCTGGTGAGTGAGGGCCAACCGCAACGGGATGCAGACCCGGCCCGAGCGCGTGACGATCTTAGCGGTCTGGTGAGTGAGGGCCAACCGCAACCACTTTCGACAACCGAGCAGACGGTGGCGCCATCTTAGCGGTCTGGTGAGTGAGGGCCAACCGCAACCTGACCGGCCTCTTCGACTCGAAGGACGACAGCTTAGCGGTCTGGTGATTGAGGGCCAACCGCAACCAGATTGGTCAGCGGCAGCGTCGACGAGACAGCTTAGCGGTCTGGTGATTGAGGGCCAACCGCAACCGTTGTGCCTGTCGAGGCGGTTGCGGGTTGAGCTTAGCGGTCTGGTGATTGAGGGCCAACCGCAACACTCCCGAAATCGGCCAGATAAAGCCGAAGAGCTTAGCGGTCTGGTGATTGAGGGCCAACCGCAACGTGCCAACGCGCCGTGATTGGAGCAGCAGCTTAGCGGTCTGGTGATTGAGGGCCAACCGCAACACTGCGGGCCTATCGCAGACGCTGCCCGTCTGAGCTTAGCGGTCTGGTGATTGAGGGCCAACCGCAACTCCTCGGCGACCATCGGGATCTCGGCCTCAAGCTTAGCGGTCTGGTGATTGAGGGCCAACCGCAACCCACTCCAGCGGCTGCTCGACGCCGCAATGAGCTTAGCGGTCTGGTGATTGAGGGCCAACCGCAACCGCGCACGGCGATGATTGACGCTCTGGTCGAGCCTACGGTCTGGTGAGTGGAGGCCATTGCCAAGGGCCTCCTTCTGCGGCAACGGAGACAAACGAAAAGGCCCCCGACCGTGCGGTCGGGGGCCTTCGCGTTCCGGCATCGCGGCCTGGGCCGCTGCCGATCCTCAGACCGTCGAGTGGGCCAGGATCGCCAGCAGCAGCAGGGCCACGATGTTGGTGATCTTGATCATCGGGTTCACCGCCGGGCCGGCGGTGTCCTTGTAGGGATCGCCGACCGTGTCGCCGGTCACCGCAGCCTTGTGAGCTTCCGAACCCTTGCCGCCGTGGTGGCCGTCCTCGATGTACTTCTTGGCGTTGTCCCAGCAGCCGCCGCCCGCCGTCATCGAGATGGCGACGAAGAGGCCGGTGACGATGACGCCCAGCAGCATCGCGCCCACGGCGGAGAGCGCCTGCGACTTGTCGGCGATGGCCAGCACGATGAAGTAGAGCGCGATCGGCGAGAGCACCGGCAGCAGCGAGGGGATGATCATCTCCTTGATCGCCGCCTTGGTCAGCATGTCGACGCAGCGGCCGTACTGCGGCTTCGCCGTGCCCTCCATGATGCCCGGGATCTCGCGGAACTGGCGCCGCACCTCCTCGACCACCGCGCCACCGGCGCGGCCCACGGCCATCATGCCCATGGAGCCGAAGAGGAAGGGCAGCATGCCGCCGACCAGCAGCCCGACCACGACGAAGGGATTGGTCAGGCTGAAGTCGACCACCACGCCCTGGAAGTAGGCGTTCCCCGAGGTGACGAAGAAGTTCACGTCGGAAGTGTAGGCGGCGAAGAGCACCAGCGCGCCGAGGCCGGCGGAGCCGATGGCATAGCCCTTGGTCACGGCCTTGGTGGTGTTGCCCACCGCGTCGAGCGCGTCGGTGGTCTTGCGCACCGAGCTGTCGAGCTCGGCCATCTCGGCGATGCCGCCGGCGTTGTCCGTCACCGGGCCGTAGGCGTCCAGCGCGACGACCATGCCGGCCAGCGCCAGCATGGTGGTGACCGCGATGGCGATGCCGAAGAGGCCGGCCAGGCCGTAGGCGGCGATGATGCCGACGACGATGATCAGCGCCGGGACCGCGGTCGCCTCCATCGAGACGGCGAGGCCCTGGATGACGTTGGTGCCGTGGCCGGTGACCGAGGCCTTGGCCACCGACTTCACCGGGCGGTAGTTGGTGCCGGTGTAGTACTCGGTGATCCAGATCAGGAAGCCGGTCACCGCCAGGCCGACGAGGCCGCACCAGAAGAGGTCGAGGCCGGAGAAGCCCGCGCCCTCGATCTCGCCGAGGCCGATGGTCCAGGCGGTGACGCCGAGGACGGCCGGGATCGAGAGCACCGTGGAGACCAGGAAGCCCTTGTAGAGGGCGCCCATGATGTTCTCCGAGGCGCCGAGGCGGACGAAGTAGGTGCCAATCACCGAGGTGATGATGCAGGCGCCGCCGATGGCCAGCGGGTAGAGCAGCATCGAGTCGAGGATGGCCGAGCCGGCGAAGAAGATCGAGGCCAGGACCATGGTGGCGACCACGGTGACGGCATAGGTCTCGAAGAGGTCGGCGGCCATGCCGGCGCAGTCGCCGACGTTGTCACCGACGTTGTCGGCGATCACCGCCGGGTTGCGCGGGTCGTCTTCCGGAATGCCGGCCTCGACCTTGCCCACCAGGTCGGCGCCGACGTCGGCGCCCTTGGTGAAGATGCCGCCGCCGAGACGCGCGAAGATCGAGATCAGCGAGGCGCCGAAACCGAGCGCGACCAGCGCGTCGACCATCTCGCGGCCCTCGACGTCCATCGCCAGCAGCACGGCGTAGTAGCCGGCGACGCCGAGCAGCGCCAGGCCGGCCACCAGCATGCCGGTGACGGCGCCGGAGCGGAAGGCGACCGAGAGACCCTCGGCCAGGCCCTTGCGGGAGGCCTCGGTGGTGCGCACGTTGGCCTTCACCGAGATGTTCATGCCGATGTAGCCGGCGGCGCCCGACAGCACGGCGCCGACCAGGAAGCCGATGCCGACCTTGATGCCCAGCAGCACCGAGATGCCGGCGAAGATCACCAGGCCGACCACGGCGATGGTCATGTACTGGCGATTGAGATAGGCGCGGGCACCCTCCTGGATGGCCGCAGCGATTTCCTGCATGCGCGCGTTGCCCGGCGACTGGGCCAGCACGGAGCGCGCGGTGACGACGCCGTAGACGAGCGCAAGCACGCCGCAGACGAGTGAAAATATGAGAATCGGTGACATTGTCTCGGGCTTCCCCTTCTCTGGCGAAGCTTCGCTTCATTTGGCCGGCGTTTCCCAGGGTGGGGGTCCCGGGACCGGTTTGGCCGAAGCTCCAAGTAGACGCAATTGCACACGCCGACCCTCCCCCTGAGGCGAAGCAGGCGGCGCGAACGGCGCGGATATGCCAGAAGGCCCGCGGCGACGCAACCGCCATTCGCAGGCGCGGCACGGCGCCAGGGCCGCCCGGCAGGCCTTCTCGGCGGCCCGGCCGGTCTCGGCCGGCGCCTTGCCCTCGGCCCCGGTGGCGTCGCACTCTGGCGCCCCACCCCCGCGGAGTCGCCTGCCCATGACCGCCTTCCTCGCGCTTCCCTCCTGGCCGCAGCCCAGCCTGCCGGTGGCCGGCCGCGCCGAGCGCTTTCCGCTGCGCCGGGTGTTCTGCATCGGGCGCAACTATGCCGACCACGTGCGCGAGATGGGCGGCGACCCCGACCGCGGCCAGCCGATCTTCTTCATGAAGCCGGCCGACGCCGTGCTGTCGGACGGCGTCGCCCTGCCCTACCCCGCGGCGACCGAGGAGCTGCACCACGAGGTCGAGCTGCTGGCGGCCCTCGGCCCCGACCTCCGGCCCTGGGGCTATGGAGTCGGCCTCGACCTGACGCGGCGCGACCTGCAGGCGCTGGCGAAGAAGGGCGGCACGCCCTGGGAGCCGGCCAAGGCCTTCGAGGGCTCCGGGCTGGCCGGCACGCTGCTGCCGGCGGCCGACTGGGACGGGCCGAAGGGCCAGGCGATCCGCCTCTCGGTGAACGGCGAGACGCGCCAGGACGGGCGGCTGGACCAGATGATCTGGACCCTGGAGGAGATCCTGACCGAGCTGGCCAGGCTCTTCACCCTGAAGCCCGGCGACCTGGTCTTCACCGGCACGCCGGCGGGCGTCGGCCCGCTGCAGCGCGGCGACCGCCTGGAGGCGCGGATCGAGGGCCTGCCGCCGCTGGCCGCCACGGTCGCCTGATCGCGGCGCGCGATCCGGGCCGCCCGATGCCGACATCGCAGAGCCTGTCGCAGGCCCAGGCCCGCCGCCTTGCGCTGGCGGCCCAGGGCTTCACCGACCGCCGCCCCGGCGGCCGCCCGGACCGGCGCCACCTGGAGCGCGTGCTCGGCCGGGTCGGGCTGTTCCAGATCGACTCGGTCAACGTGCTGGTGCGCTCGCACTACCTGCCGGCCTTCGCGCGGCTCGGCGACTATCCCGCCGGCCTGCTCGACGAGGCCGCCTGGGGGCCGCCGCGCAAGCGCAAGCTCTTCGAGTACTGGGGCCACGAGGCCTCGCTGATCCCGCTGGAGCTGCAGCCGCTGCTGCGCTGGCGGATGGCCGACGCGGCGGCCGGCAGGCATACCTACGGCAGCCTCGCCCGCTTCGCCCGCGAGCGGCGGCCCTTCATCGAGCAGGTCTTCGCCGAGATCGAGCGGCGCGGGCCGCTGGCCGCCGGCGAGCTGGAGAGCGGCAGCAAGGGCCGCGCCGGCTGGTGGGAGTGGAGCGAGGAGAAGATGGCGCTGGAGTGGCTGTTCTGGGCCGGGCGCATCACCACGCTGACGCGGCGCAACTTCGAGCGCATCTACGAGATGAGCGAGCGGGCGCTGCCGGCCGCGGTCGTGGCCCGCCCGACGCCGCCGCGCGACGAGGCGATGCGCGGCCTGCTGGCCCGCGCCGCCCGCTCGCTCGGCGTCGCCACCCAGGCGGAGCTGCGCGACTACTGGCGGCTGCCGGTGGCCGGGCTGAAGGAGCGCCTGGCCGAGTTGCTCGAGGAGGGCATCCTGGAGCCGGTGGCGATCGAGGGGCAGCGCCAGCCGGCCTTCCGGCACCGCGAGGCCCGGCTGCCGCGCCGCGTCCTGCACCAGGCGCTGCTGTCGCCCTTCGACTCACTGGTGTGGGAGCGCGGCCGCACCGAGCGCCTCTTCGGCTTCCGCTACCGTCTGGAGATCTATACGCCGGCGGCCAAGCGGCAGTTCGGCTACTACGTGCTGCCCTTCCTGCTCGACGAGCGCCTGGCCGCGCGCGTCTGCCTGAAGGCGGAGCGCGCCGCCGGCTGCCTGGCGGTCAATGCCGCCCACCTGGAGTCCGGCGAGGACGCGGGCGAGGTGGTCCCCGCGCTGGCGGCGGAACTGCGGCGGCTGGCCGGCTGGCTGGGGCTCGAGCGCGTGCGGGTCGGCCGCAAGGGCGCGCTGGCCGGGGCGCTGCGGCGGGCATTGGCGTAGGGCGGTCTCCGGCCAGGAGGAGGCGCCTGCATCCCCGCCTTCGAGACGGCCGCCGCGCGGCCTCCTCAGGAGGCGGCGGCGCGCTTGTCTCACAAAGTCGACGGCCGCATCCGGCAGCGGCCGCCTCAGCGGTGCAGCGTGCCTTCGGCGGAGAGCGTGACCGGCGCGGCGATGGCGACGCGGCCCTCGAGCAGGCGACAGCGGGCATGGCCGCCGCGCGGCGAGGCGGAGCGGCAGAAGACCTCGTGGCGGCCGAGGCGGCCGGCCCAGAAGGGCGCCGCCAGGGCGTGCTGCGTGCCGCCGGCCGGATCCTCGATCAGCGACTTCATCGGCTGGAACAGGCGGCTGGCGATCTCGGCATCGCCGCTCTCGTCGGTCGCCGTCGCCAGCACCAGGGCCGCGACGGCGCGCAGCGCCAGCGGATCGCGCGGCAGCGCCGCCAGCTCCGCCGCGGTCTCGTAGAGCGCGATCCAGGCCGGATAGCCCTCGATCCGGCGCCACCAGCCGAGCGGTCTGCCACCCAGCGCGGCGGCGATCCCGGCCGGCGCCTCCGCCGGCTCGACGGCAATGGCGGGGAAGTCGATCTCCGCCCCCAGGCCGCGCCACTCGCTGCCGCCGTGGCCGTGCGGCACCGCCATCACCGTGCCGTCGCGGGTCTCCAGCACGACATGCTCCTGCCCCGCCGCCGGGCCGTCGAAGAGCGCCCGCGCGGTGGCCAGCAGCGCATGGCCGCAGAGCGCCGTCTCGACGATCGGCGGGATGGTGAAGACGCGCACCCGCCAATGCTCGCCCATGATGTCGCCCGCCCGGCAGGCGAAAGCCGTCCAGGCGTTCAGCTCCTGCGCGATGGCGGCGAGTTCCTCGTCCGGCAGCCAGTCGTCCAGCAGGAAGACAGCCGCGGGGTTGCCCGCGCCGGGATGGCCGGCGAAGGAGTCGTAGAGACGGAACGGCAAGGTCGGCATGCCGCCGAGGCTATCACTCCGCCAGGTTCATGCCGAGGGTGTCGGCCACCAGCCGGTGAAAATGATGCACCGCCGCCTCGTTGGTCTCGCCGCCGGCCGGGTCGTAGACGAAGCGGCCGGCGGTGTAGCCCCGCGAGCCCAGGCCGCGCTGCACCGACTCGCAGAGCGCGATGTCCTCCGGCCCCAGCACCTCGTTGCCGTAGGTCTGGCGGGCCTTGTCGACGCCGGCCCCCGGCAGGGCGAAGCGCTGCCCCCACTGGCGCGTCTCGCCGGTCTCCGCGCCGGGCTGCATGCAGAAGACGCCGACGCCGGCGGCGCCCGGCAGGACGTTGAAGGAGGTGGTGGGCCAGAGCCACCAGAAGCGCGAGATCTGCACCTCGGCATCGGGCTGCACCGGATAGGCCTTGTTGTCGAGCCTGCCGAGCGCACCCTTCTGGCTCGACCAGATGCCGGTGGCATGGATCTGGTAGCTCTTCATGTCGACCAGGTCGGCGAAGGCCGGGTGCGAGGGCCGGCAGTGGTAGCATTCGAGGTAGTTGTCGACCACGACCTTCCAGTTTGCCTTGACGGTGCTGTCCCAGGCGTTGTCCGTCAGCTGCAGCCGGTCGAACGCGGGGATCTCGCTGCGCAGCTCGGCCTCGAGGTCCGGCGCCTGCTGCGCCAGCGGCACCGCGTCGGGATCGAGGTTGTAGAAGACGAAGCGGTCGGCGAAGACCTCGACCCGCACCTCCTTCAGGGCGAAGTCCTCCGGTCGGAAGCCCTCGGACTTCTCCGCCCCGCGCGCGGTGCGCAGCGATCCGTCGGTGCTGAAGGACCAGGCGTGGTACGGGCAGGTGACGACCTTCGCCCGGCCGCGGCCGCGCAGCAGCTCGTGGGCGCGGTGCTGGCAGACGTTGTAGAAGCCGCGCAGCGCGCCGTCCTTGCCGCGGATGACGATGACGCTCTGGTCGAGAATGCGGGCGGTGACGTAGTCGCCGGCCTCCCGCAGCTCGTCGATGGCGCCGGCGTAGTTCCAGCTCTTCCAGAAGATCTCGCGCTTCTCGCTCTCCAGCACCGCCGGATCGGTGTAGGCCCAGCCCGGCAGGGTCATCGAGCGGCCGGGCTCGGCCTCGATGCGGAAGCCGCGTGCGGTGTGGATCTGCACAGTGTCGGCCATGGCACTCTCCCTGCTTGCTGAACGATCGTTCAAGAATGATGGCAGAGGTGCCGCGTCGCGATCAAGACGGCAAAGTCGGTGCGCGGCAACTCTCCTGCCGCAGCCGGTTTCAGCCGAGCAGCACGACCCGCCCCGCGACCTGCCGGTCGCGCAGCAGGCCCAGCGCTTCGGGCAAGGCGGCGAACGACACGGTGCGATCGATGAGCGGCCGGATTCGACCGGCGGCCAAGAGCTCGACCAGCCCTGGCCAGCGGGCGGCGACGCGCGCCGGCTCCTGCTTGCAGGCGAGGCCGAAGGAAGAGCCGATGACGCTGAGGTGGCGGACCAGGATCTGGTTGACCGGCGCCTGCGGGATCTCGCCGGAGGCGAAGCCCAGGCTGACCAGCCGGCCGGCGAACCGCAGGCAGCGCAGGGCCGTCTCGTGGAAGGCGCCGCCGACGGGATCGAAGACCACGTCGAAGCCCGCCGGAACGGCCTCGCGCAGTTCGTCGCGCAGGCGCGCGGAGCGCGACGAGACCACGGCGTCGGCGCCCTGCTCGCGGACCGCGCGGGCCTTGTCGTCGCTGCCGACGCAGGCCACCACTCTGGCGCCGCGCAGCTTCGCCAGCGCGACGCAGGCCAGGCCGACGGCACCGGCCGCTCCGCCGACCAGCACCGTCTCGCCGGCCACAAGCGCGGCCCGCTCCAATGCCAGCGCGGCGGTGCCGTAGGGGACGGGAAAGGCGGCCGCCGCCGGCATGTCGATGGCGGCGGGAAGCCGCGCGACGTTGGCGCCGGGCGCGACGACGCGTTCCGCATAGCCGCCGTACTCGACGTAGGCCGCCACGTGGTCGCCGACCGCCAGGCCCGCCACTCCGGCGCCGGTCGCGCTCACGCGGCCGGCCACCTCCATGCCCGGCGCGAAGGGGAAGGCCGGGCGGGCCTGGTAGCGCCCGGCGATCAGCACCAGGTCGGCGAAGTTCACCCCCCAGGCCTGCGGTTCGATTGCGACCTCGCCCGGCCCGCAGAGCGGCTCCGGCAAGACGCCCAGGCGGAGGTCCTCCGGACCGCCCCAGGCCGAACAGATCCACGCGCGCATCGCAGCCTCCTTCCCGCTCCCGCCATCCCATCTTGCAAAAATGTATACATTCTACTAAGGATGAGCAATGCAGGATGCCGCCAAGCCTCCGCTCCACGCGAGCGCCCTCAGCTTCCCCGTCGGCCAGATCGGCACGGCGGGCGACGCGGTCACCCAGCGGCTGCGCGAGGCGATCGTCTTCGCCGAGCTGCCGCCGGGCACGCGCCTCAGGCAGGAAGAGCTGGCGCGGCACTTCGGCACCAGCCGCGTTCCGCTGCGCGAGGCGATGCGGCAGCTCACCGCCGAGGGCCTGATCGACTGGCCGTCGAACCGTTCCGCCGTCGTGCGCTCGCTCGACGTCGAGGAGCTCCAGGAGCTGTTCGAACTGGGCGCGCTGCTGGAGAAGCGGGCGACCGCCCTCGGCGTGCCGCGGCTGACAGACCAGGACCTGGATGAGCTCCACCGCCTGCAGCGGGCGCAGGACGCGCCGGGCCTGCCGATGGCGGAGTGGTACCGGATCAACCTCGCCTTCCACCTGCTGCCGATGCTGCGCTCGGGGCAGCGCCACACGCTGCAGCTGGTGACCGCGATCCGCCTGAACCTGACGCGCCACTTCCTGCTGCCGGATCTCTATCAGCGCGCCGACGGCGACTGGCACGACAAGCATCACCGCGAGCACGCCGCGCTGCTCGCGGCCTTCGAGCGGCGGGACGCGGCGGCTGCCAGGAAGCTCGTCGAGCAGCATTGGCGCAGCACCTGGGCGGACTGGCGGCCGCAGCTGGAGGCGCATCTCAAGACACGGAACAAGTCCACAGGGGCAGAGGGAGCGAGGAGACGCCATGCAGCAGCTTGAGACCGTCACCTACGGCGTCGAGGCCGGCGTCGCCACCATCGGGCTGAACCGCCCTGCGCGCCTGAACGCCATCAACCACGCCCTGCTGCGCGACCTGCGCAGCGCCCTCGACAGTGCCAACGGCGACGAGGCGGTGCGCTGCATCCTGCTCCGCGGCGAGGGCCGCGCCTTCTGCGCCGGCGACGACCTGAAGGAGATCAAGGACCAGTCCGGCGACCGCTCGGGGGCCACCGCCTATGTGCAGTCGATCCAGGAGGTCACCCGCGCCCTGGTGCTGAACGACAAGATCGTCGTCGGCTCGATCCCCGGCTGGGCCGTGGGCGGCGGGCTGGAGTGGGTGATCAACTGCGACCTCGCGGTGGTCGCCGAGGGCACGCGCTTCTTCTTCCCCGAGGTGGAGCTCGGCGTCTTCGTCACCGGCGCCGTGACCGCGCTGCTGCCCAGCCTGATCGGCCAGCAGCGGGCCAAGCGCATGATCCTGCTGGGCGAGCGCTTCGACGCGCGGCAAGGCGTGGAGATGGGCTTCGACTGGACCGTCGTGCCAGCCGCCGAGCGCGAGGCGCGCGCCCTGCAACTGGCGCGCCGCGTCGCCGGCCTGCCGCAGCGCCCGCTGCGCCACCTGAAGCGCATCTTCGCCCTCGCCCCCTTCGCCGGCATCGAGACCGCCATGTCGCTGGAGACGCAGGCCACGGTCGAGGGCTTCCTCGACCCCGAGACGGCGGCCCGGGCGCGCGCCGCCCTGGCCGGCGGCAAGCAGGCCTAGGCCGGAAGGAGACACCGCAATGACGGCAGACCAAACGCTCCTGGAGAGCGAGGACCGAGGGGGCGGCGTGCGCGTCCTGACGCTGTGCCGGCCGCAGGCCTACAACAGCCTCTCCTCGGCGCTGATCGGCGCGCTGCAGGACGCCTGCGACGAGGCCGCCCGGGAGCCCGCGGTGCGGGTTCTGGTCATTCGCGGCGCGGGGCGCGGCTTCTGCGCCGGGCACGATCTCGACGAGGTCCTGGGCATCGCGGCGGAGAGCGGCCACTACGCCCTGCTCGAGGCCTGCGCGCGGATGATGCAGACGATCCACCACCTGCCGAAGCCGGTGATCGCCCAGGTGCACGGCATGGCCAGCGCCGCCGGCTGCCAGCTGGTCGCCAGCGCCGACCTCGCCTTCGCCGCCGAGGATGCCCGCTTCGCCACGCCGGGCGTCAACATCGGGCTGTTCTGCAGCACGCCGATGGTGGCGCTGAGCCGCGCCGTCGGCGCCAAGCAGAGCCTGAAGATGCTGCTGACCGGGCAGCCGATCGACGCGGCCGAGGCGGTTCGCATCGGGCTGATCAACGAGGCCGTTCCGGCGGATGCGCTGGAGCGGCGCGTCGGCGAGATCGCCGCGCTCATCGCATCGAAGTCGAGCCACGTCGTCGGGCTGGGCAAGCGGGCCTTCCGGCGGCAGGCCGAGATGCCGCTGGAGGCGGCCTATGCCTACTGCAACGACGTGGTCGTCCGGAACCTGAAGGCGGCGGACGCGCAGGAGGGCATCGCGGCCTTCCTCGAGAAGCGCGCGCCGCGCTGGCACGACCGTTGAGCGGCGGCCCCGAGGAGGCGGCGCGCGACGTCGCCGCGCTGCTGGAGCGTCAGGCCCGCGACCGCCCGGACGATCTCTTCTTCATGATGGGCGAGACGGCCGACAGCTTCGCCGCCTTCAACCGCAAGGCCAACGGCGTCGCCCACGGCCTGAGCGCGCTCGGGGTCGGGGCCGGCGAGACCGTCGCGGTGATGATGCCGAACTGCCCGGAGTTCCTCTACGCCTGGTTCGGCATCCTCAAGCTGGGCGCCGTCGAGGCGCCGGTGAACACCGCCTTTCGCGGCCCCGGTCTGGCCCATGTGCTCGGTCTCTGCGAAAGCCGCGTCCTCTTTCTCGACGAGCGCTTCCTCGACCAGGTGGCGGCGGTGGCCGGCGATCTGCCGAGCCTGGAGACGGTGGTGCTGCGGGGCGACCTGGAGACGGCGCGGCGCCGGCTCCCCTGCCGCGTCGTCGCCTACGAGGCCCTGCCCGCCGCGGAAGCGGCGAATCCCGCACGGCGGATCGACGACCGCGACCGGGCGATGATCCTCTTCACCTCGGGCACCACCGGACGCTCCAAGGGCTGCGTGCTCTCGCACCGCTACCTGCTGCACCAGGCCGGCCTCATCGCCGAGTGCTTCCGCGTGACCGAGGCCGACACGCTCTACTGCCCCTTCCCGCTGTTCCACGCCGACGCCACCTCGCTGACCGTGCTGCCAGCGCTGCTGCAGGGCGCCCGCGTGGCGCTGAGCGAGCGCTTCAGCGCCTCGCGCTTCTGGGACGAGATCCGCCGCTTCGGCGTCACGGTGTTCGACTTCATGGGCGCGACGATCACCATCCTCTGGAAGCAGCCGCCGCGGCCCGACGACCGGGACAACAAGGTGCGCCTGGCCTGGGGCGTGCCGATGCCGGAGTTCGCCGCCGCCTTCGAGGCGCGCTTCGGGCTGCAGCTCGCCGAGGTCTATGGCCTGACCGACGCCGGCGTCTGCGTCTTCCAGCCGCTCGACGAGCCGCGCCGGCCCGGCGCCTGCGGCAGGCCGCACGAGAGCTACGAGATTCGGATCTTCGACGAGCGCGACGAGCCCTGCGCGACCGGCGAGGTCGGCGAGATCGTGATCCGGCCGAAGCGGCCTTCGATCACCATGGACGGCTATCTGAAGATGCCGGCCGAGACCCTCGCCGCGCAGCGCAATCTCTGGTTCCACACCGGCGATCTCGGCTCGCTCGACGAGGCCGGCTACCTGCATTTCCTGCAGCGCAAGAAGGATGCCATCCGGCGCCGCGGACAGAACATCTCGGCCTTCGAGATCGAGGAGGTGGTGAACCTCCACCCCGCGGTGCTGGAGAGCGCCGCGGTCGGGGTGCCCTCGGAGCTCACCGAGGAGGAGGTGATGCTCTGGGTGGTGCTGCGGGAGGGCGAGAGCCTGACGGCCAAGGCGCTGATCCGCCACTGCGAGGGCGGCATGGCGGCCTTCATGGTGCCGCGCTACCTGCACTTCGCCGAGGCGCTGCCGAAGACGCCGACGGAGAAGGTGGAGAAATACCGCCTGAAGGCGCTGGGGATCGCCGAGGGAAGCTGGGACCGCGAGGCCGCGCGCTGACGCGGCCGCCCTGCGGCGGCCATGCCCCCGCCGCCGGTCTGCCTGCCGCCGTCGTCGCTGGTCGCCCGGCATGACTCGTGCGATCCAGGCGCCATGTCCTATCTCGCGCTCCTCGCCGGCAACAAGCGGCTGCTCGCCTTCGGCTTCCTGCTGACGTTCCTCTCCTCCTTCGGGCAGACCTTCTTCATCTCGCTGTTCAATGCCGAGATCCGCGCCGCCTATGGCCTGACCCAGGGCGGCTTCGGCACGATCTATGCGCTGGCCACCCTGACCAGCGCCGCGCTGCTGATCCCGGCCGGCAGCCTGATCGACCGCTGGCCGCTGCCCCGCTACACGCTCTTCGTGCTTGGCGGCCTGCTGCTGGCGATGGCCGCGATGGCCCTGATGCCGCCGCTCTCGCCGCTGCTGCTGTTCCCGGTGATCCTGCTGCTGCGCTTCTTCGGCCAGGGGTTGCTGAGCCAGGCCGGCGTGATCGCCATGGCGCGCTATTTCGAGCGGGCGCGCGGCAAGGCGATCGCCATCGGCACGCTCGGCCACTCGGCCGGCGAGGCGCTCTTCCCCCTGCTCGGCGTCGCGCTGGTGGCGCTGCTCGGCTGGCGCTGGACCTGGGGCGGCCTCGGCATCGCCGTGGCGCTGACGGCGCCGCTGCTGGCGCTCTGGCTGCTGCGCGGACACGGCGCGCGCCACGCGGCGCTGCTGGAAAGCCTGGCGCGGACGCCGCAGGGCCTGGGCGACGGCTGGAACCGCCGGCGGGTGCTGGCCGACCCCTTCTTCCGCTACCTGCTGCCGACCACCCTGGCGCCGGGCTTCATCTTCACCGGCGTGATCTTCTGCCAGGTGCCGCTGGTCGAGGCCAAGGGCTGGGAGCTCTCCGCCTTCGCCGCCACGCTGGCGGTCTATGCCGCCGCCACGCTGGCCAGCTCGCTGCTCGCCGGCCCGCTGGTCGACCGGCTGGGCGCGCAGCGGCTCTATCCCTTCATGCTGCTGCCGCTGATCGCCGGTCTGCTGCTGCTGGCGCTCTGGGACCACCCGCTGGCGGCGGCCGGCTTCATGCTGCTGGGCGGGCTCACCAGCGGCTGCTACTCGCCGACCAGCAGCGCGCTCTGGGCCGAGGTCTACGGCCTCGCCAACCTCGGTGCGATCCGCGGCATGATCGGCGGGCTCACGGTCTTCGCCACGGCGCTCTCGCCGGCGCTGATGGGCCTTTTGCTCGATGCCGCCGTCAGCATCGAGACGCTGCTGCTGGCCCTGGCCGCCTATGCCGTCGCCGCCGCCCTGCTGGTGCCGCTCGGCCTGCGCCGCCGCACCGGGGCGGCGCTGCCCTAGCGGCCTGCGCCTAGCCGTTCAGCGCCTGCCCGATCGCTTCGCAGGCACGGTAGGTGGCATCGCGGTAGGCCGGGTTCAGGTAGTCCGGCCAGGTCGAGAGCTTGGCCACCGCGAGCTGGTGGCGCGGATCGATCCAGAGCGTCTGGCCGAAGATGCCGGAGGCGACCTGCAACCCGCGCGCCGGGTCGAGCACCCACCATTGCCGGCTGTAGACCGCCTCGGGATAGCTGGGGAAATACTGGGCGTAGTGCGGCTCGAAGGCGGCGCGGTCGCCCCGGCGGCACTGCGCGATCCAGTCCGGCGAGAGCAGCTGGCGGCCGTTGTGCCCGCCCTGGTCGAGGAAGAGCTGGGCGAAGCGGCCGTAGTCGCGCAGCACCGCGTTGAGGCCGCCGGAGGCCAGCGGCAGGCCGTCGCGGTCGACGGTGAAGCTGGCCTCGCTCTCGGCCCCCATCGGCGCCCAGAGCGCCTCGCTCATGAAGTCGACCAGCGGCATGGCGGCGACGCGGGCGACCAGCCAGCCCAACACCTCGGTCTCGATCGAGCGGTAGACGAAGTGGCCGCCGTGCGGCCGCTCCTGCCGCAGCGCCAGGATGAGCTCGATGACGGTCTCCGGCTGCCCGGCGCGATGCGGCTTCCAGCCGGCGGCGCGATCGAGCATGCCGATCTCGGCCTCGAGGTCGGCGTAGTTCTCCTCGTCGAACTTCACGCCGCTGCGCATGTCGAGCACCTGCCACAGCAGCGCGTCGCGATAGCCGCAGTCCTTCAGCTCGGGCAGGTAGTGGGAGACCGGCTTCTCCAGGTCCAGCAGGCCGCGGTCCCAGAGGATCCCCAGCAGGGTGGAGACGAAGGACTTGCCGACCGACTGCGAGAGGTGCAGCGACCGCTCGGTCATGCCGTTCAGGTAGCGCTCGTAGACCAGGCGGCCCTTGTGCAGCACCAGGAAGCCATCGGTCCAGGTCTCGCGCAGCAGCGCCGCCAGCGTCGAGGGCGTGCCGTCGACGGCGGCGACCGCCAAGCCGTCGAGATTCTCGTGGCCGGGCGGCAGCGCGCTGGCCGCCGGCCCGGCCGCCACCGCGGCGGTCGGCAGCACCATGCGGACGTTCTGGAAGCTCCAGCGGTTGAAGGGCGGCAGGTCCCAGTTGTCGAGCGTCGGGCGCTTGCCGGGCGCCGGCGGCAGCCCCTGCATGAGTCCCTCTTCGCGGGCGCTGCGGGTCATGGTCTCTCCTTCGTCATGGCGGCCGGTCAGGCGAGCGGCGCGGTCTTCATCGAGGCCGGCGGCGTCAGCCCCAGGCGCGACAGGATGGTCGGCGCGACGGCGCGCTGGTCGGCGACCTCCGCGGCCTCGCCGGGATCGGGATGGCCGAACTCGTAGAAGGCGACGTAGCGCACGTCGTCGGTGGTGCCGCCGTGGTTGCCGCTGGCCGACATGCCGTGATCAGCCGTCACCATCACGCGGTAGCCCTGCTCCAGCCAGTGGCGGTGAAAGAACGCGATCTGGTCGTCCACCATGCCGGCCTGGTCGCAGTACTGGCTGGAGGTGCCGCCATAGGCATGGCCGACGGAATCGCAGCAGAGCGAATGGACCAGCAGGTAGTTCGGCTGGAAGCGCCGCATCAGCAGCGTCGTCTTGGTGAAGAGATCGCGGTCGGAGAGGATGCCGAGATTGAACTTGGTGTAGTAGGCCGGGTCGTAGAAGCGGCCGTACTGAACGTCGCGGGCCTCGTCCTCGTACTCGTGGTCGCGCAGCGGGTCGTAGGGGCCGCCGTTGTAGATCTCGCTGAAGTTCATGTGCGCCACCGCCCCGGTGCGGCCGCCGGCGCGGCGCACCTCGCCGAAGGTGTGGACGCTGGTCGAGAGCCGGCGGTGGTCGTTGGTGGTGATGCCGTGCTCGTGCGGATCGGTGCCGCTGTGCAGCGTCTCGTAGATCGGCAGCGAGAGCGTCGGCAGCACGGCGCGCATCTTCCAGCGCCGCGCCTTGCCGCCCTGCACCAGGCTCTCCAGGAAACCGCAGTGGGCGACAGCGGTCTCGTAGCCCAGGCCGTCGATGACGATCAGCACCAGCTTGGCATCCATCGGGCGACTACTCCTTGACCAGGGCGAGCAGCGTCGCGCGGTAGTGCGCGAAGGGCGGCACCGCCAGTCCCTCGACCTTGCCGAGATCGTCCCAGCGGCGCAGCCGGACGGCGGCCGCGTGGTGCGGATTGGCGGCGAAGGCGCGGGCCTCCTCGGGCGACATCGGGCCGCCCTGCTTGGAGAGCGTGTAGGTCGAGGCGGCGGAGAGCTTCTCCCTGTAGCCCGGCTCCACGGCGCAGAGATAGCGCTTGGCGGTGACATGCAGGCGCACCGGCTCGCTGACCGCCGGGCCGAAGTGCCGGGCGAGGTAGTCGCCGCCCAGCTTGTCGTGCTTGTGGTAGCCGTAGGCATCGTCGTTCTTGCCGAGCAGGTGGCCGACGTCGTGCAGCAGCGCGGCGGCGACGAGCGACGGGGGCGCACCTTCGCTGGCGGCCACGGCGGCGCTCTGCAGCGCGTGGTCGAGCTGCGTCACGCCTTCGCCGTAGGTCTCAAGCCCATGCGCCTCGTAGAGCGCCGCCAGGGCCTCGACCGCGGCCGCCTTGCCGGCGGCGGTCATGGCGCGACCTGCCGCTGCAGGACGGCGATGGTGGAGAGCAGTCCGTCGCGGTCGGCGTACCAGCCCTGGAGATGGCGCTGGCCGGCGCCCTCGAAGGCGGTGCGGCCGTGCAGGACGCGGCGGTTGTCGACCAGGAAGGCCTCGCCAGTAAAGCAGAGGCTGTCTGGCTGCCAAGGGCAGTAAGCAGATCAAAATCATCATAACCATATTGCCCGCCGGTTAACTCAGGTCCAAGGCCAATCAGGCCGATAAGCTGGTTACCGATAATGATAGGAGCTACAAGGGTCAGGTTCAGCGAGGCCAGTAAAGTATTTTTGTTTTCTCTTACCTCCTGCCAGGTTGGATCAGACCCTCGCACATGAACAGAAAAATATAAATGACTATGCAGATAGCACACCAGAGGATCATTGGATCCGAGAGTATTTTCATGGTCCCCGGCAACTGATTTTTGTGGTGAAGAAACCAGTTTATACCCTTGGGACAAATCACTTCCCCCAAGCCAGATAAATATCTCTGCAGTATAGAGGCTTTCAGCCAGGACCTCACGCAGCGCCTCAACAATATCCTCTTCACTTGATGCTCCCTGGAGGTGCAACGAAAGGGCCAGCCACTGATCCCGGTATTCATATTTGTTGATATAGAAGTGCGTGCTGATATAGAAATGGACTCGGCGACGCATTTTCCCGGATAAGGCAAAGATTCCAGCAGCAACCAAGCCAAAAGTCAGAAAAAACCATTTCAGGGCAAAGGACATCTCCAGTTCAAAGGTCCGCAGAATCAGCGAGACTACCCCAAAGCACAGCAAATAGGCAGCAAGTAAAGATGGTACAACAAAGGCGTAGACAACCTTTCGGGATACAAAGATCTTGCGGTTGAGCAGCCGATGGCGAAAGACGGCATAGGACATCATGGCCCAAGCAAAAAGCAGCAGTGCTGACAGAAGGTGCAAATGTTGGGGCAATATTGTCAGATATGTCAGTCGATAAGAACTGGACCAGACCTGGGTTCCGCAGACCAGCAAGCCGCCAACCACGAGAAATTTATACTCCCAGCGCCCAGCTGTTGTCAACGGACGCCAAAATTCTTCCAACCGCCAGGCGACAAAAAAAACGACAATCAGGGCTAATATACTCAAGAAATAGACTGGTCCGTATTTGCTGAAAATCAGACTCGTATCGATGAGCTCAATCGTTGCGTGGCGCGCTAGAAAATAGGCTGTCGCTGCCAACAGCATGGCTCCGAACAAGACCTCAATGAAGAAGTTTCGTCTGAAACCATCAACAACGGTGTTGACTACCTGATTTAAACGCAGCCCTAAAGAAAACCAGACTAGGAAAAACACGAGCTCCGAGAAAAGTACCAGCTCAACTGCCGGGCGCTCCCAATGATAAGACAGATAGACGTATTCACAGGCAAGCAGAGGCAGGGCCAGTAGAGTCTGGACCAGTACGATGGAAAAGTTCCGCGCACCTTTCCCCTTTCGAAAACCCAGAAGGCCCAAGAGTAAAATGAGGCAATTAAGTGTATAGAAAAAATACAGCGCCATGAAAAGTGAATGAGTTTAAAAATGTCTGGGTTAGTAACAGCAAGTGCTTATTCGTTCTGCCACTTTATTAGCAGGGCCGCAGCCTCCTCACTTTCTGCAAAAGGGCTTTCACTGGCCAAAGATTTCTGAAGATACTCAATAGCTTCCTGCTTTTCGCCATTTCCGTGCAGGGCCAGGGCCAGATGATATTGGATGACAGGATCATTCGGGCGACCGTCCAGGGCCTGCCTGAACTGGGTGACAGCAAGAGAATATGAATTGCGCTTATAATGCACCCAGCCGAGGGTGTCGGAGATTTGCGGTTGATCGGGAAGAGCCTGTTTGGCCTGCATAGCCAGGCGAAGGGCTTCGCCCAGATCGGATCCTTCTTCTGAGGCAAGCAGCCAGGCAAGGTTATTTGAGGCGGCGGGAAGATCGGGTTGGAGCTCCAGCGCCCTGACATAGAGTTCCTTGGCCTTGGCCATTTTCCCCTGAGCTTCATAGGAGGTTGCCAGCCCCATGATTCCGGCAATAGAATCAGGATTTGATGTAAGCAACTCTTCGTATTGCGTGATCGTTTCATCTATCCTGCCAAGCTGGCTTAAAATGCGGGCACTCAGGATGTACCCCTGTGGATCTTCCGGGGCCAGCCGTTGAACCTTTTGGTAGGTAAGAAGGGCTTCTTCCAATTGGTTGTTTTTGGTCAAAAGATCGCCCAGCAAAAGATAGTGGCCTGCTGTTTCACTTTTGGCTATCTGCGCTTTGACGAAATTGATTGCTTGAGGGATGTCTTTATCAACAGTCAATGCGGTCAGAAAAGCTAAAGCTTTTGAGTTGTCGGGGGCAAGCACAAGCAGGTCGGTAAAGGTTTGTCTGGCTTTTTCCTTGTTCTTCTGCCCGAGATAGGCAATGCCGAGAGTGCCGAGGAGTTCTGCATCTCCGGAAACTGCTTCCTGGTTTAAGCTTTCAATAAAGTCAACGGCCTTATCGTATTCTTTAGCCTGGACGAGGGATTTGGCCAGAATTTTTACTGCGATACCATTTTGTCCGTTGATGCGCAGGGCAAGCATAGCCTCTTTGCCCGCCTCGCTGCTGTTGCCACGGAGCAGGTAAATTTGTGCTGCGAGTGCGTGGAAGAGGTCATTAGTGGCATCATTTTGCAGGGCTGATTCGATGGACTTCTGCGCCAACTCGATTTTGCCGAGTCGCAGCTGGACAAGTGCAGAATAATAAAAAGGGTCAGCCCATTTGGGATAAGCAGTTGTAAGCTGGGTAATGACCTGAAGCGCTTCGTTGTTTTTGCCGTCCCTGATAAGAAACCGGGCTTTAATCAGATTGGCGCCGCCATTGTCAGGATTAGTTGCCAGGATACCATCCATTATCGACCGTGCCTGGTCAAATTTCTGCAAATCAAAGCTCAGTTCGGCTAAAGCGACCTGTATTTGGATGTCTTCTGGATAATCTTTTAGTGCCGATTGCAATGTTTCTTCAGCTTTTTCAAAGTTTTTATGTTTTTCATAAAAATTGGCCAGCATGAGCATGGAAGGAATCGATTTTTTCTGGATTTCGACAATTTGCAGCATCTCACCCTCGGCTTTGTCCAGCTCACCTTTTTGCTGGTAGATGCTGGCCAGCATCAGGTGGAGTTGAGGATTGTCCGGGAATTTGGGTACCATCTCATCCAGAAGTTTTTTTATGGCAGGCTCATTTTTTCTTTGCTCATACAGCATCAGCATTGTCTGGTAATTGTTAAAATTATCCGGGTTGAGGCTGATCGCCTTTTGAAATAACTTCTCACTTTCCTCCCATTTGTTCTGGGCAATAAGAATGCGACCTTTGATATTGTAGAATTTGTCATTCTCCGGTGCCTGGGCAAGGGCTTTATCTATGGCTTCTTCTGCTTTGGCAAAATTTCCTTCAATCAGCTCCAGATTGGCAAGAAGCGCCAAACCATCCGGATAATTTGGATCGACACTCATGACCTTGTCAACAAAATTACGGCTTTCCTCGTTTTTCTGGGAAAGCAGATAAAATTCCGCAACTTTTACCCCGGCATCAAGGTTGGTAGGATCAAGAGAGGCAGCTCTTTGCAGTTCATCGAAAGCAGCTTTGGGGTTTTCGGCCTTCAGATAAAGCAGCCCAAGTTGATAGCGGGCGTCGGCATACTTGGCATCCAGCTGGATGGCATTTCTCAGTTCGATAATCGCGGCTTTTTCATCGTTATTCTTTATATATTCCAGGGCTCTTTGATAATATTTTTCTTTCTTTTCGCTGGGAGTCGAACAACCGGATAGATTGGTCAAAAAGAAGGCGATGAACATCAATGCGACAATACGAGTGAAAGTCATGGATAAACCCTGTGTATAGTAGAAATAAAAGATTCGAGACCAAAAGACCTTGAATCATCGGTAGATTAATTAATATGAAGCTTTTTACTTATCCATCGTAATTCGAGGTTTTTACGAACTTGTCAATTAATGGCTACAGCTTTTTACTACTGTCTCATAAATATTTAAATAAGCCAAGACTAACCAGTTTTCTGTTCCCGGGAAGATAGAAAAACCATTGATGCAGTAATTCGCAATCTCGAAATTATCATTGATGGGCTCGTAAAAACTCCGATCTACTTCGTTGTCGGTCTCAAACGTCAATTCGCTGTACCATATGTACTACCAAATTGCCGTTTGAGACACTACGCCTCGTATATCGAAGTTTTTTCAGACCCCATCTGGTCTTGATGAATGACTTTTTACGAGACTATCATCATTGAGAAAATAGATAAAATGCCATCTGAAATTGCAGGAAGACATGCAGACATTCCCTGGACTCAAAACAAACGAACATTATCCAAATACAACACGCGTCGCCCAGTCTGATTCATTACAAACACCCCGAAGCCAGCAATTTTTGTAATATCCATTGTACGGTTTTTCGGCCCACTGACAATATCTGTCATAGGGATAACAATTTCATTCCACCCCTGGTGCAGAACAGTAGTTCCGTTAAAACGATCGGCATAATCCTGATTACTGTCGCGGTGGAATTGATCATGTACACGATAGTGCAGGGCAACCTGCAGACCCGGATTGAAAACGTTGAAAGCGAGACCAGTCCTGCCGCTCCAATCTCCAGGGAAATGCAGTAGCGACACCCCAGAGAACTCATCGGTGGTCAAGGTGATCTTCCCCGAGTATTTCCCCTGCACTCGCGGCGATATCACCAGACATACATCAACCGGACCACTTTCCCATCTACTCAGCTCGGACGTACTCTCAAAACCGGCAAGCAATGGAAAATCTCTGTAGCTGCGATATTCATCAGTGAGGGCAACTGCCAACGAGAAAAAATTGAACAATACGATAATTACCGATACCAAACCGGCCAGAACCGTTTGAATGGACATGCGCGGCAACCTGCGAATTGCCTGCCAAATAAACCCGGCCGCGCCCCCTGAGATGTCCCTCTGGACATCAGTCCACGAAAAATAACGATCAGCAATGCGCAACTGAATCAACTCGATACCTACACCAACGATCACCAAAGTTGCACAGGTTGCAACGATTCTAAAAAGAATCGACCGGCCTATAGCACACCAGTAGCTGTCGAGCACAAAAATGAGCATTGCGAAAAAGAAGAAATGGCCAAGGTTCCATATCTCTTTCAGTGATCGTGAGTCGTAATAATCTGACCCTCCAATAAAAAAGAAGGGGAAAACAAGCAACAGTACAACAATAAACCATTTGCACCATTCTTTAATCAGATACTCATTTAATTTTGAGCTAAGAGATTGAGAAAACAATTAATCAGCTCTCCAGGTTAAGCAGCTCTGCACGGGCATGGCGGGCATCAGTCTCTCCGTGAACAACGGCGAATTTCCTCTGGCGGCTGAGGAACGGAATGTATTTTACAATATTTTACTCTCTTAAATCTGGGGACACAATACTGATTTCATGACTCCTGGGTTTCGCAACTCTCCCTAAGGCTCTGACCAATATTATTGTGTCCCCAGATTTAAAGTATCCCCTGATTATACGAGTTTTTGTTCTATCACAACTTGACAAAATGTATGGCATGAACATATACATAATGTATGGATGAAAAAGACAAAAGAATCTTTAACGAGTGTATTGGCTTTGACTGGGACACTTCAAATATTGATAAGAATTGGGTAAAACACAGAGTGAGCCCTACGGAGTGTGAACAAATCTTTTTCAATCGTCCCTTGATAATTCAAGACGATTTTGCACATTCACAAATGGAGAGACGATTTTACACACTCGGCAAAACAGATTCGAAGAGAACGTTGTTTATTGTATTTACAATAAGAAACAATCTTATTCGCGTCATTTCGGCCAGGGACATGAGCCGTAAAGAGAGGAAGGTGTATAGCAATGGTTAAACAAATACCTGTATTTAAAAACGAAGAAGAAGAAAGAGAATTTTGGGCTATTCACGACTCAACTGAATTTATCAATTGGGCCCGAGCAAAAAAGGTGACATTTTCAAATCTTAAACCTTCTGTGAAAAAAATATCCCTACGCCTTCCTGAATCAATGCTCGAAGAACTTAAACTTCTGGCAAACAAAAGAGATGTCCCATACCAATCTCTTATGAAAATTTTCCTAGCTGAACGTATTGAAAAAGAGCTTAATTAGGAAAATCAGGGGTCAAGGGGTCAGGTCTTGTATTTTGACTTGCTTACCTCTCGCTGTATAACTCTGCTATTTGTTGAGTAGTGAAGCCCGCATTGCGCAGCAATGGACGCACACGCTTTTCCCCAAGACATCAGGGATAAAAGCTCCAGTATTTTCTATTTGCAGTGATCTGGGCATGGCTGTTCTAGCGTAGAATATCAAAGGGCAAGACCTGACTCCACCTACTTCGCGGTTATTCGTAGTGCGTCCATAATCGAAGTACTTTAATGATACGTTCTTGTTGATAAACCTGGTAAACGAGCCGGTGTTGGACGTTGATTCTGCGGGCATACGCTCCGGCAAGATCACCGATCAGCTTTTCGTACGGTGGTGGCTTTTGGAAAGGGTTTTCTCGGATTATTTCAAGAAGATTTTGTGCTTTGGGCTTTAATCCAGCACTTGCCAGCTTTTTTGCATCTTTCTGAGCTTGTTTTGTGAAAACGATTTCGTAAGTCACCAATCAAGCTCCTTTGAGCATTCCGATAAATCCTGTTCCATCCCCTCTTTGATGGATTCCCGCATTCCTGGTACTGTAAGCAAGTAGAGTGTTTCGGATATCGCATTCCAGTCTTCTTCAGATACGAGTACAGCATTTCCTCTTTTGCCGGTGATTATGACTGGCTGATGAGAAGCTGCCGTTTCGTCTATAAGGGTATACAGCTTTGCTCTGGCTTCCGTTACATTAAGAATATTCATAATAGTACCTCCATGGTTAGAAGGATGGGGTCAAAGATAAAGATCTTGACCCCGGATTAGACTTTTTTCATAAGTATATTTTCTATATACTCCCGCAGGGTATCTTTAATTTCCGGATGCTCCAGGGCAAAGGCAAGGTTTGCCATCTGGAAGCCGGCCTTATCGCCGCAGTCAAAACGGGTTCCGTTGAATTTATAGCTAAAGATCGGTTGTTCTTTGAGGAGTTCGACCATGGCATCAGTCACCTGGATTTCACCACCGGCGCCCTTTTGCTGCCCTTCCAGCAGGGAAAATATTCTGGGGGTGAAAATATACCGGCCTATTGCGGCAAGATTGGAGGGTGCATCTTCGGGTTTTGGTTTTTCCACCATGGAGTGGATGCGTGACGTGCCGTTATAGCCTGGTTCCGTCTCGAGTATGCCGTAGCGGGATGTGTCTTCTTTGGGCACCTCAACTGCGGCCACAATAGTGGCACGCAGGCGGTCAAACTCTTTTACCATCTGGTAGAGAAGCGGGACCTCGCTTTGGATAAGGTCATCGGCCAGGAGGACGGCAAACGGCTCGTCACCGACGATATCCCGGGCACACCAGATTGCATGGCCCAGACCTAAAGGTTCGCTCTGCCGGGTGTAAATGATGGTCCCGGATTTTGGCACCAGGGATTCAATGGTTTTAAGGAGCTCGAGCTTGCCGCGTTTTTTGAGGGTGTCTTCCAGCTCGTACTGACAATCAAAATGGTTTTCCAGGGCTGTTTTGCCGCTGCCGGTCACAAAAATTATCTGCTCGATTCCTGAGGCAAGTGCCTCTTCCACCGCGTATTGGATGATTGGTTTGTCGACGACCGGCAACATTTCTTTGGGCATGGCCTTGGTGGCCGGTAAAAACCTGGTACCAAGACCCGCCACCGGGAAAACTGCTTTTTTAATTTTCATGGTTCTTGCTTACCCCCTCTATTTTTTTGACTGAGACCTACGTTTTGTTCCCATGCAGCGCATGGGAACCAGGCCAATGGATTATTTTTATTTTGGGCTTTTAGACTTAGCTGCATCTGATATGATTTTGGACAAAAAGAATATTTCTAATTATATCATAGATTATTGTCGCAAGTGAAACTTAATTATTTTTTCCAGTGCATTTGTGAGACGACAAAAGATACCATACTGGGGTGTTAGAGTAATAGGCACCAGTATGTATCGCTCATCGATATCATCACAACCGTTGCTGTCAGGGTAGGATGTTGCGTAATACAAAGTGAAAATTTGATCGATTTTAGTGGGTTGGAAATGGTTTCTCCTCAGTTTGGTTCCCATGCAGCGCATGGGAACCAGGTCAACAGAAGCAGGCCAAACATAAAGCCCTTACCTGCAGTGGCCACGATGATCAGGTTTCGGTTGGGCAAGGAAGAAATTGGCTGGGTATGTTTTCGAGTGGCTGGAGATTGTATTTACCCAGTTTTCGCATTTCACGTTTACGGCTCGCCGTTGCCAGTATATCTTACTGTACTAATTTTTTTCAACAGATCCGGTAGATCATCCGTTATTGTTTGCCATATGATATCTATATCAACACCGAAATATTCATGAATAAGCAGGTTTCTGATGCACCGCATCTGAGCCCAAGGAATATCGGCGTATCGGATTTGGATATCTTCTGGAATATGGTTTGCGGCTTCACCGATGATTTCTATATTCCTAATTACAGCGTCGATGGTTTTTCTATCATTCGTCCATTGGTCGTAAGTGATACCATCTATATAGGAAGCTATTGTTTGGAGGGCATCAATGATGTCATCGATGCGC